>JALNZW010000006.1 GCA_023229115.1 Patescibacteria group bacterium | reverse complement strand
AATCATATAATTATGTTTAATTGCATAATTGTACAGATTACCAAATCCTTTACAATTGTGATACTTAAATCCTATTTGCATACATTTTGTCCTGCTTCGCAGTCCAATATGTGAGTGAACTTATTCATAGTTTTTTTAATGTTTTTATTCTAGGTGAGTTTTTTCTAAATTCTTTTTTATTTTATGAAGTAAAAGAGGGTGGTTTTTAAATTCTGAGTCCCCTTGGCTTAAGAAATTTATTTCTTCTCTGGCTTTTTTTATTGTTTCATAATCAAAAATAGAGGCAAACTTAAAATTCATAAAACCTGACTGAATTTTACCATAAAGATCACCACTACCTCTGTTTTTTAAGTCTATTTTAGCCAGATCTAGTCCGTTTTGATATTTTTTTAAAGCTTCTAGCCTTTTTATGCTTATATTATTGTTTGTATTTTTATTAAAAAATAATTCATTATTTTTATTTTCGCTAAGACTGAGAAAACAATAACTTTGATGCTTGCCCCTGCCAACCCTTCCTCTGAATTGATGAAGTTGGGCTAGACCAAACCTTTCAGCTCCTTCTATAAGCATAATGGTGGCGTTAGGCACATCAATTCCGACTTCAATGACTGAAGTTGAAATTATTATTTTGATTTTGTTATTTAAAAAGTCATTCATTATTTTTTCTTTTTCAACGGCTTTCATCTTGCCGTGAAGTATGGCTACTTCAATTTCTGGGAAAATATTTTTTTTGATTTTTTGATATTCTTCTTTGACAGATTTAGCTTCGCTATTTTCCGATTCTTCTATTAAGGGGCAAATTATAAAAGCTTGGCGACCATTTGAGATTTCCTTTTCTATAAATTTATACATGGCCATTTTTCTCTCAGGGCCAACAATATCTGTTTTAATGTCTAATCTGTTTTTGGGTTTAGTTTTAATGCTAGATAGTTTTAAGCCATTAAATAGGACTAAGCTTAAAGATCGGGGAATGGGGGTGGCGGTCATTGATAAAAAATGGGGGGTTGTAATATTCTGTTGATCGTCAATGTTTTTATTTAAAATTTCTTGTCTTTGATTGACACCAAAACGATGTTGTTCATCAACTATTGTTAGGCTTAAATTTTTAAATTTAATATTTTCGCTAATTAATGAATGAGTGCCAATTACTAAGTCAGCCTCCTGACAAATTACCTGGCTTATTTCTTTTTTGTTTTTAACATTTATTTCAAAGTTGCTTTCTTTTTTTTGGGAAGTAAGTAGGGCCATTTTGAAGTTATAGTTTTTAAATAATTTTAGAACAGTATGGTAGTGCTGAATAGCTAAAATTTCGGTTGGTGCCATGAAAATAGCTTGTTTGTTGTTTAATAAACAATTTAAAGCAGCAATTAAAGCTACTATTGTTTTTCCGCTACCAACATCTCCTTGTAAAAGGCGAGACATAGCTTGATCTGAGTTTGTCTCTTGTAATATTTCCCAACTAGCTTTTTTTTGATCATCAGTTAGTTTGAAGGGAAGTGAGAATATAAATTTTTTTATTTCTTCTATTTTAATTTCTAGTTTGTTGGCTTTTTTTATTCTTAGTTCTTTTTGTAAAAAATATGATTTAAGTTGAAATAAAAATAATTCTAAAAATTTAAAATACTTTATAGCAGTTTCGATGTCTTGGTCTTTTTGTGGAAAATGAATTTTTTGCAAAGCTTCGTTAATTTTTATTAAGTTTTGCCTTTTTAAAGTTTCTTTCGGCAAATATTCAGTTATTTTAGAAAAATTATGAGATATCTTTTTTATAAAAAAGCGCAGTTGTTTTTGAGTGAGTCCATAGGTTAAATTATAAATTGGAACTATTCCTTGAGTGTGTATTGTTTCTTCATTTTGATTAATTTTTTCATAAACAGGCGAGTTCATTATAAGTCTGCCATTACTAGCTATTATTTTTCCAGATAAAGATATTTGATCTCCGTTTTTTAGATTTTTACTTAAAAATGGTTGATTAAACCAAATCACCTCCAGACTTCCGTGTTCATCAGAAACTATAGCTTCAGTGATTGTCATTCTTTTGCGCAAGCTTCTCTTGTTTCTAATTAAATCAATTTTAACCTTTATGTTAATCGGGGTGTTTATTTTTATTTTATTTAAATTTTCACAAATTTCATATTTTTCGTAGCGATGAGGAAAATAAAATATAAGGTCATTAATAGTTTTAATGCCTATTTTTTCTAACTTTTTTTCTATTTTATCACCTATTTTGGGGAGAGATTTAATTGTTTGATTTAGATCTGTCATATATAGATATTAACAGATTTTGAGGAATAAAAAAATGTTAGTATTGAAAAAATAAATAAAAAAATTTTTTATTTTTTTCAAAAAAAGCGAGTGTTGCAAATAATTTTGGACAAATTATGAGCGTAGAAAGCGTGCAAAATTTTATGTTTTTAAAATTTTGCTAGCTTTCATAGTGAATAATCCAAAATTTTTGCTACTCGCTAAGTTTTTTTGTGCCAGCTTTTTTTTCAAAAAAAGTGGCATTTGTTGTGTCCCCGCTAGGAATCGAACCTAGATTACAAGATCCGCAATCTTGTGTTCTATCCGTTGAACTACAGGGACTTAATTATTTTTTCAAAAATAATATTTGAAATTTCTTCTATACTTAAGTTAGCATCAATCATCTCCCAGCCGTATTTTTTGCCTAAATCTAAATGTATTTGTCTAACTTTTTTGGAAAATTCGTCATTCTGCTCATGCTTGTGATTTTTTTCAACCGCTTCTTTAAATCTTTCTCCATCAAAAAGTAGGGCTATATCTTCTTTTAATAAATGACTATTTATTTCCTCTAAAAAATTTTGTTCTACTCCCGCACCTACTCCCCAGGCAATACCAGTTTCAGTATAATCTTCGGCAATAATATTTATTCCTTCGCTTAATTTTTCCTCTAATACTTTTTGATATTGAGTGCGATTTAAACAATATATTATTTGAGCTTCACGAGCACTTAGATTGTATGGGTTTCCGTTTCTTAGGTAATCATTTAATGTTGGGCCAGAAGGGGCTAAATCATAGATAGGATATTTCAAATATTCAGTTACTATATTTTGCTCTTTTAATTTATCAATCAAAATTTTAGCCTGGGTGCTTTTGCCTAAGTTATTTGTTCCGTAAAAAACTATTAACTTACCTTTTTTGATTGACATATTTTTTATCGATTATCGCCACTTCCACTTATTTTGTCTCTTTCTAAACGTGAAAGTAGTTTTTCCAAATTGGTACTAGCTACATCTTCTAATTCTAGCCCAAATTCAGTTGATAATTGTGATATATACCACAAAACATCGCCTAATTCTTTTTTTATTTCTTCTTTTTTTTCTGAACTTACTATACCATTGTCATCTCTAATTATTTTTTTTATTTTTTCGGCCACCTCTCCTGATTCTCCAGCCAAACCTAAGGTGGGGTAAATATAATTATTGCCTTTATCTGGATATTTGGCTGTTTTTTTAGATTCCTCCTGGTATTCTTTAAAATTCATTTTATTGATTTTTAATTTCTTCTATTATTTTGTCAATTTGACCATGCAATTCATCCCAAGTACCATTATTTATTATTTTATAGTCAGCATTATCCATTACTTGTGGTATTTCCATCTCTGTTTCGGCACTTTCTTCTTTTTCAAATTCTTCCATGGTTTTTTTATCATCTCCTAAATTTTCATTTCTTTCGATCACTCTCTTAAGTCTTATTTCTTTATCCGCAAAAATACTAATTAGCTTGAACTCTGGCAGTTCTTTTAAATATTTTATATCAGCCATTCTTCTTATGCCGTCAATAACTATAAATGAACTTTGATTGTCTTTGGCATCTTTAGCGATAGCTTTGGCCAATAAGTCTTCACCAAAATTTTGTCTCATTAAAGTAGAAAATTTTTGTAAATTTTCTCGACTAGTTTCGATGTCTAGCCTTCCCATGGCATCTCTTAAAATAGTTGAAAAACGATAGTCGCTAGCGTTGTTGGTGTTCATTAAATATTTTTTAACTACGCCTTTTCCGCAGGCAATTTGACCAGTCAGGCCGATTATAATTTTATTCATAAACTTCTAATAGACAACTTTATATCTAACCAGGTAGGAATTGTTGTTTATCTTTTTTAATTCCAGGAGTTCCAAGTTAATATCAAAATCATCGTTAAATAATGATAAGCCAGAACCAAAAATCTTCGGTTCAACAGTTAGTATTATTTCATTTATTAATTTTTTTTGCAAGAAGAGAGTGTTTAAACCCGTTCCACCTCCAAGCAAGGCCTTCTTAAAACCTAAATTTTCTAGTTCATTTAAGACTTTTTCTGGTTCACCACTAACCCATTTTACTCCCTCTAATTCTTCGCCAGCTTTTTCTGAAAAAACCACATTTAATCTATTTTTAAGTGGGGCAGGAAAAGTTTTGAAAGTGTTATAGCCCATCATAATCATACCAAAATCTTTTGATGTTTGGATGAAAACTTGTTTATCTTCTTTGCTGGTCCAGTTGGCAAAATGATCTTTGTTTTTGGCTATTTTACCATCAGCGGTAATAGCCATAATTAATATTACTGGAATCATATTTAGATAGCTATTGGGGCTTTAATTCCCGGGTCAGGGTTATAACCCTCCAAATTAAAATCTTCATATTCAAAAGAAAAAATATCTTTTTTGTCAGGATTGATAATCATTTTTGGCAATTCTTTCGGTTCTCTTGATAATTGTTCTTTAACTTGTTCAAAATGATTTTTGTAGATGTGTAGATCGCCAAAAGTGTGAACAAATTCTCCCGGTTTTAAATTGCAAACTTGAGCTACCATCATAGTAAGTAGAGCATAAGAAGCAATGTTAAAGGGAACACCTAAAAAAATATCAGCACTTCTTTGGTATAATTGGCAGGATAATTTTCCTTGGGATACATAAAATTGAAAAATAGTGTGACATGGTGGTGGCGCTGTTTTTTTACCAGAAATAAGTTGTCTTAAATCGGCTACATTCCAGCCACTAACAATAATTCGACGAGATTCTGGACTATTTTTTATCATATCAACTGCTTCGGCAATTTGGTTGATTTTCTCGCCATCTTTTCCTTCCCAAGCTGTCCATTGCTTGCCGTAAATTGGACCTAAATCACCATTTTCATCAGCCCATTCGTCCCAAATAGTTACTCCATTATCATTTAGATATTTAATATTGGTATCTCCCTTTAAAAACCATAATAATTCGTAGATAATTGACTTCAAATGAACTTTTTTGGTGGTCATTAGTGGAAATCCTTTTGACAGGTCAAACCTTGCTTGTCGACCAAAAACACCTCTAGTTCCTACGCCGGTTCTGTCGTCTCTATCAACTCCATTTTCCATGACATTACGTAATAAATCTAGATATTGTTTCATATATTTGATTTAATTATTATGCTTTAATTTTAACAAACTTAAATGTTTTGGACAAGTTGGTTTTTTATTTACAAAATGTTATAATAAACATACAAAAATTAACCTTTTGTTATGAAAAAATATATTTATTTAACATTTTTAGTTTTTATTTTGTTTTTTATTGCTAGCCCTTTTAAAAATTTAAAAGCTCAAACTTTGGGCGAGAGATTGACTGGTAGAATTCTTATTGATGTTGAGCGTAATGGTGAAGCTTGGTATGTATATCCAAAAGATAATAAAAGATATTATTTGGGTCGTCCTCATAATGCCTTTTCTATTATGAGAGAACTTGGGCTCGGTATTTTTGAAAGAGATTTTGCTAAAATTGATTCATCTAAAGAAGAGGGTGAGGAATATTTAGGTGATATAAATTTAGCTAAAAGATTGGCTGGTCAAATTATTTTACAAGTTGAACGTAATGGCGAGGCTTGGTATATAAATCCACTAACCTACAAAAAACATTATTTAGGTCGTCCTGACGATGCTTTTAGAATTATGAGAGAATTAGGCCTAGGAATTAGTCGCAAAAATTTAGCCTATGTTCATAAAAATACCTTAGATGAAAGTATTAATCAGTATAGCTCCTATGATTTTAAAAAAGTTGTTAATTACAACAATCAAGATTATTTTTTAGATGTTATTGAAATTAATCTAGATAACCCTAATTTGAAAATTATCACTGACACTGCTAATTCGCAAAATTGCACAGGCCGTTGTCAAGCCAAAGAATTACTTGATTATTTTGAAAATGACAAAGTTTTTGCTGCTATTAATGGTTCTTATTTCGATACTAGTGCTGAAAAATTAAATTATTATTTTTTTCCGGTTTATAATTCTAAGTTAAAAATTTTTATAAACGATAATCAATTAAAGTATCCAACTACCGGCCCAATTATGGCTTTTGATAAAAATAATGAATTTCATTATTTTAAGGATAGTCGTGATTTTGTTAGTGTTGAAAATTTTGAAACCACTTATGGCGTTGAACTTCAAGCAGCTATTGGTAATAAGCCTCGCTTAATAGAAAATGGTCAAAATTTATTAATTGATTGGGAGGTTGATGATAAACAGCGTGATGTTAAAGCTACTCGCAATGCGATAGCTTATAAAAAAGATGATTTTGGTGGTAAGGGTTTTGTTTATTTAATAGTTGCCCGCAGTGCTACAGTTTCTGATTTAGCTGAAATTTTAAAGATTATGGAAATGGACTATGCTATTAATCTTGATGGTGGTTATTCAGCCGCTTTATTTTATCATGATGAATATATGTATGGACCAGGTAGAAATATTCCTAACGTTATCATGTTTGCTGAAAAATAATTTATGTTGGATAAATATATTGAAGAATTAAAAGATAAAAAAGAAATTTATTTAAGAATAAAAGTTTTTCCTAATTCTAGTAAAACTAAAGTTAAAGAAATAAAAATTGATAATATAGAAAATAAAGATGTCGAGACTTTAATTTTTAACATTAAAGCTCAAGCTGAGAAAAATAAAGCTAATCAAGAATTAATGAAGTTTTTGGCCAAAGAATTTAAAATATTAGAAAAATATATTTATATAATTTCCGGAGCTAGTTCTAGAGTTAAATTAATTAAGATAAAAGTATAAAATAAAATGGATTTGTCAGTAGTAATAGTTTCCTATAATGTCAAGGAGAAATTAGATAATAATTTACAAGCTCTGTTTAAATCACAGGGTGATTTTTCTTTTGAAGTTTTTGTAGTTGATAACAATTCTCAAGATGGTTCAGTTGAAATGGTGGAAAAAAACTTTCCTCAAGTTAAGTTGATTAAAAATGAAGAAAATTTGGGCTTTTCTAGGGCTAACAATATTGCTATTAAACAAGCTCAAGGTGATTTTATTTTGCTTTTAAACCCTGATATGCAAGTCTTTGCTGAGACTCTGGAAAAATCTTTAAATTTTGCCAAAAATAATTCTCAGGCCATTGTGTCTAGTTGTAAATTGATAGATGAAAAAAATAATATTATTAAACATGTTCGTCGTTTTCCTAAATTTTTTGATCAATTAATGATAGTTTTAAAAATTCCTCACATTTTTCCTTGGGTTTTAAATAAATATTTAATATCTAGTTTTGATTATAATCAAAGTCAAAAAGTTGATTCGGTTCGTGGTTCTTTTTTTATGATAAATAAAAATGAATTTAAAAAATTGAGCGGACGAGACTTGCCACTGCTGGATGAAAGATATTTTGTTTGGTTTGAGGAGGTTGATTTCTGTAAACAGATTTATCAATTAGGGGGAGAGGTTTGGTACAATGCTCAAGCTGAGTGTCTGGATTATGTTGGGCAAAGCTTTTCTTTATTAAAAAGAAAAAAAGCGCAAAAACTTTTTAGAGATTCGATGTTAAAATATTTTCAAAAATGGCAAGCAAAATGGCAGTATTTTTTGCTGAAAATATTTTGGTTTGTGGGAATATTTTTTGTTTTATTTTTTAAGAATAAAAAATAATGCATTTTAATCAATTTTTTATTTTAAATATTTGATTTTTTTTTGAAAAGGTATTAAAATTAAATAATATATTAAAAAAATAAAAATAAATTAAGCATTATGTTTAAAAACAAAAAGAGAGGCTTTACGTTAATTGAACTGCTAGTAGTAATAGCCATCATTGGCATCTTAGCCACTTTAGCGGTAGTGGCTCTTCAGCAGGCTAGAAGTAGAGCTAGAGACTCTAAAAGAATGGCTGATATAAAGCAAACCCAAACAGCTCTAGAATTGTTTTTTAATGAAAATAGCAGGTATCCAACGACTGAAGAGTGGAATAGTGGCTCTATAACTTCTGATTCTTCAGGAGATGTATTTATGTATGAAATTCCGCAAGCTCCGACTCCAGCTGATGGCGCTTGTGATTCTAATTCAAACTCTTATAACTATATTCCCAGTGTTGATGGTTCTGCTTATACCATTTCTTTCTGTACTGGCAAGCAAATATCAGACATGCCGGCTGGCACTAAACAAGCAACGCCAGGAGGCATTGTGGTGGTTGATTCTTTTGATGAAGGTGGTTTAGATGGTGGAGAAAGTGAAGAACCGGCTACAGCTAGAGACTATGGTTATTTCTATAACGTTTATTCCGTTGCTGATTCTAGAGGTATTGCTAATGATGGCTGGAGACTACCTAACGTTCAAGATCTTAATGTTTTGGTAACCTATTTAATGAATTCGGGATACTCTCTTTCTGAAAGCATTGATTCTTTAAGGGAGACAGGTACTGTATATTGGACCAATCCCAATACTGCCACCAACAGTGCTGGCTTTAGTGCCAGAGGTATTGGAATGAGAATGAGTTCTGAAGACTTAATAGTGTATGATGGTTTTGGAGAGATTACGGTTTTTTGGCTAAATGGAAGTTCTGCTGGATTATTTGATGCTGTAGGATTAGAAAGCTCAACTTATAATCTTATGGGCGAGGCTGACGTTTCTACTATAAACTTCATGAAACCTGGATTTTCCATAAGATTAATAAAAAATTCTCCAGCTGGACCTGGCGACCCTGGAGTTTATACTGGAAATGATGGTAAAACTTATCAAACTGTTGTTATTGGAGATCAAGTGTGGTTAGCAGAAAATCTAGCCGAAACTAAATATAGCAACGGAGATGAAATTGCAACTGCTTTTTCTGATTCAGAATGGATGAGCGTAAGTTCTGGCGCTAGATGTCTTTATGATTATTATGAAGAAGGTTCTGTTCCATTGGATCCAGAATGCACAGATGCAAATAATATTGGTGATCATTGTGGGGGAGGCATTGTTTATATGGTTGATGGTAATAGATATTATATTATGTCTGAAGAAGATCAAAATTTAATTATTCCTTGGGGTTGTGATGGTGTTTCTACCGGAGCTGTTGACTTAAGTGATGGAAAGAGTAATACGCAAACTATTTTATCAGTTTGTTCTAGCGGAAGCGCAGCTGAAGAAGCTAATAATTATCGAGGTGGTAATTATAGTGATTGGTATTTGCCATCATACAATGAATTAAGCGCAGCTTTGTCTTTGGGTATTTATAATACTCAATATTGGTCTTCTACAGAATTAAATGAAAATGAAGCTATTTATTCTATAAGATATCAAGCAGCTAAATTTAGACTAATAAATAAAGCTAGGGCATTGGAATATCCTTCTGATTATAAGACAACTAATAAAAAAGTTCTTTCTGTTAGATACGTTGATGTTCAAATTTCAGAAAAATAAGTCTTGTTAATTTTAAATAAAAAATATGAAAACAACAAAAAAAGCTTTCACCCTAATTGAGCTCCTGGTAGTAATTGCCATCATTGGAGTATTGGCAACTCTAGCAGTTGTAGCTCTACAACAAGCCAGACAAAATGCTAGAGATGCCAAAAGAATGGCTGATATGAAACAAGTTCAAACTGCTTTAGAATTATTTTTTAACGAAAATGGTAGGTATCCTACTACTGAAGAATGGAATAGTGGTTCAATTTCTTCTCCTTCTTCCACAGAACCGTTTATGTATTCTATTCCTTCAGCTCCCACCCCTGCTGATGGTGATTGTTTGGATGAAGACAATTCTTATTCTTATATTCCTTCCGTAAATGGAGATACTTATACTATTGACTTCTGTACCGGCAAACAGATATCCGATATTCCAGCTGGAGAAAAACAATTAACACCAGGAGGAATTGTTGCCGGTGGTTCTGGTGGTGGGGTTGATGTTGTTTTAGATCCAGAGTGTACTTTTGACGATTTTATGGATAGTCATTACGGTGCATATTGTGGTGGTGGAATTTTATATGACGCCTATCCTTTAGATGAAACTACTGCTAGGCTTCTTGTTATGGCTGAAACCGATCAGAGCCTGGCTTCTTTCTGGGGTTGTGATAGTATTTTTGCTGGAGCTACGAGCCAAGATAATGGCAAATCTAATACCCAGGCTATATTATCTGCTTGTGGCAATAGTGCCGCTAAGATTGCTAGTGATTATAGAGGTGGTGGCTATAGTGATTGGTATTTACCATCCTATTTTGAATTACGAGGATTGTTAGCATCAAATATAAGACTTTTTAATATTGAATATTGGTCATCCACTGAAGTTAGCGATCAACAATCCATTTATTATGAGGTGGTTTCTTATACTAAAAACTTTAAATTAATAAATGAGGCTAAAGCAGCTCCCGCTGTTCCAACTGATTATAAAACTAGCACTAAAAGAGTTCGGGCCATAAGATATGTTGATGTTGAGATCCCTGAGGGATCTGGAGGAATAGAAGAAAAATAGTTTTATTATTTTAAAAAAGCACCATTATACTTAGGTGCTTTTTTTATTTTTCTAAAAAAATGCTATAATTCTCTTATGAATAAAATAGCTATAATTTTAATTAATTATAAAGATTACGCCAAAAAATATTTAGATGATTGTCTTGAAAGTATCAGAAGACAAGATTTTTCTGGTGAAATTAGTTTATATATAGTCGACAACGAAACGTCAGACGAGTCTTTTAATTATTTAAAAGATAAAGCTCCTGAGGCCAAAATTATTAGAAATAAAAATAATGATGGTTTTGCTAAAGGGAATAATGATGCTCTTAAGTTGTCTATAGAAGAGGGCTTAAGTTATTCCATTCTTTTAAACATGGATACAATCTCAGAAAATAATGCCATTTCTGAAATGATTAAAATGGCCGAAAGTGATGAATCAATTGGAGTTGTTCAATCAAGATTAATGTTGTGGCCAGAAAAACAAAAAATAAATAGCGTTGGCAATGATACTCATTTTTTGGGCTTTGGTTTTTGTCGTGGTTATAATAACTTTTATAAAGAAGAAGAAATTGTTGATGGTTCAAATATTTTTTATCCATCGGGTGCAGCTGTTCTTTTTAAAAATAAAGTATTAGAAGAGATTTCTTTATTTGATGAAGAATATTTTATGTATAATGAAGATCAAGATCTTGGTTGGCGGGCATGGCTTGCTGGCTATAAATGTGTTTTGGCTAAAAATTCAGTAGTTTATCACAAATATGAATTTGGACGCTCTATTTCCAAATATTATTTTATGGATAAAAATAGAATAATAACTGCTTTAAAAAATTATAAAATAGCTAGTCTACTTATTTTTTTACCAGCTTTTGTGATTATGGAAATCGGTTTGTTTTATTTTTCTATTAAAAATAAATGGTTAAAAGAGAAGTTACGTGTTTGGATGATGTTTTTTAGTTTTTCTTTCTGGAGATATATTGGAAAGAAAAGGAAAGAAGTTAATGCTTTGCGAAAAGTTAAAGATTATAAAATATTATCAATGATTTCTGGAAAGATATGGTATCAAGAAATTTCTAGCCCGTTATTGTCGGTGGCTAATATTTTTTTGAATATCTATTTTATTTTAGCTAAAAATTTGTTAAGATTGTTAAATATTTAAAACAATTTTATGGATCTATCGATAGTTATTGTTAATTATAAGTCTAAAGAGAAAATCAAAAAATGCTTAGAGTCTATTTTGTTAGCTGATTTGTCTGGTTTAGGTTGGGAGCTGATTGTAGTTGAAAATGATTCTGGCGATGATTTGGGTGATTTAATATTTGATTTTAAAAACGCTAAGTTAATTAAAAGTGATAAAAATTTAGGAATGGGTGGTGGAAATAATCTAGGAATTAAAGTTGCTCAAGGGGAATTTATTTTAATATTAAATCCTGATACAGAAATTAAACCCACCGCCATCAAAACTTTATTTAATTATATTAAAGAAAATAAAGATGTTTATATTGTCGGTCCTAAACTTTTAAATCCTGATTTAAGCTTGCAACATTCTTGCTCTTATTTTCCTCGTCCTTGGACTCCAATTTTTCGAAGAACTTTTATTGGTAAATTTTTTCAAAGGCACTTGGATTGGTTTTTAATGAAGGATTTTGATCATAAAAGTATTCGAGAAGTTGATTGGTTGATGGGTTCTTGTTTATTGATAAGAGGTGATGGTTTTGATGGTTTTGATGAAAGATTTTTTATGTATTTTGAAGATATTGATGTTTGTCGTCGTGCCTGGCATTATGGCAAAAAAGTTGTTTATCATCCCGAGGCCGAAGTGATTCATCACCATGCCCGAGAAAGTGCTAAAAAACCATGGTATTTAGGAATTATAAGGAGCAAATTAACCAGAGAGCATATTAAATCTTGGTTTAAATATTTTATTAAGTGGGGTTTTAAAAAATAGTTTAATTTTGTTATTGTCTAAATAGATTTATTTAGTTTATAATAAATTTTTATAAGTAAGTTTTGAATTATGAAAAAAGTAAGAAAGGCGATTATGCCAGTTGCTGGTTTTGGAACCAGATTTTTACCAGCTACCAAGGCTCAACCTAAAGAAATGTTGCCAGTAGTAGATAAACCAGTTATTCAATATATGGTTGAGGATGCGGTTGCTGCCGGAATTGAAGAAATAATTTTTGTAACCGGTCGAGGCAAAAGAGCTATTGAAGATCATTTTGATTATTCTTTTGAATTGGAACATACTTTAGTTGAAAAAAATAAATTAGATTTAGTTGCTAAAATTAAACAAATAGATTCTTTGGCTAAATTTTCTTACGTTAGACAATCTATTCCAAAAGGAGATGGTCATGCTATAAATTGTGCTTCTCATTTAATTTTTGATGAACCAGTTTTAATAATGTTTGGGGATACTTTGTATGACGCTCCCGTTTCTCCAGTTAAACAGATTATTGATTTGTATAATTACTACCAAGATCCAATAATTGGCTTGTCTGAGGTTGCTAGAAATAAAGTAGATAAGTTTGGCGTCATTGATGGTCTTGATTTGGGAAATGGTAGTTATGAAATAAAAAAATTTGTTGAAAAACCAAAAATAGAAGAAGCTCCTTCTAATTTGGCCGCTGTTGGTTTGTATGTTATCACTCCTGAGGTTTTTAAAGTTTTGGGAAACATGAAAAGTGGTAAATCGGGGGAGATCAGGTTAGCTGATGCTTTTGATATAATGCTTGAAAAAAATCGCCCTTTGTATGGCAAGAAGATAGAAGGAGAGTGGCTAGATACTGGGAATAAGTTTAATTTTATCAAAGCTACTATTAAACTTGGCTTAAAAGATGGTGAAATTAAAGATGATTTGGCTAATTTTATTAAAGATATTTCAAAAAATATTTAACCGATTTTATGAGTCATTTTACTAGAAGAATAATTTTTTGGTCATTTTTTTTATTGTTTATTGTTTTGACTTTTTATTTTTCTTTGGTGGTTAGCGGGTATTCTATAAATTGGACATTTTTAAAAGACCCTTGCAAGATAGGCTTTTTACAAAAGACAGGCATATTAGCTCTTAACTCCAATCCTAATGGAGCTAAAATTGAGTTGGATAGAAATTTTAAAAGTCTTTTTGCCCCTAAAGATATATTAAAAGATAAAAAAATAAAAACTCCTTATAAAATTAAAAACTTGATTCCAGGAGAATATAGTTTAAAGATTGAGCTTGATGGTTATTGGCCTTTCGAAAAAACGGTTTATATTGATCCCGGACAAACAACTTATCTGGAGGATGTTGTTTTGTTAAAAAAAACATTGCCAGTCATGCTTTTTTCTTCTCCTGTTCAGGAGGTAAAAATAAATAATTTTTCTTCTCATCTTATTTTTATAGATGATAATAAATTTTTTGATATTAATAATGAGGTGGAAGTTGGTTTAGAAAAAAATGTTGATAGTTTGGATTTTTTAAGTGATAATTTTCTTCTTATAAACGATAAAGAGGTGTTTAATTATAAAGAAAAAAAATATCTAGATTTTAAAGTTGAAGATAAATCTAATATTCGCAATATTAAAGATGATAAAAATAATTTATATTATTTAGATTCGGATTCTTTATTTTCCTATAATTTTATTTTTCAAGAGAATAATTTAATCTTAAACGACACTGGTCTTGTTGATTATTATTTTTCAGGTGATTATATTTTTTTAATTTCTCAGCATGATAATTTTGAACAATTTAAAATTTATTCAAATAAGGATAAAAAAATAATAAGATTTATTGATTTGCCTTTAAATGGTGATTATAGATTTATACCTTCGGAAAATAATCTTATTTTTGTTTATGACCAACTTTATTCTTCTTTATATTTAATTGACCCTTTCTCCCAATTAAATCCTATTAGAGATGTTTTGAGAAATATTAAAGATATTAATTTTGTAGACAATAATAGTTTTCTTTATTTTTCTAATTTTGAAATTAGAATTTTTAATTTATCTTTAATGCAAAGTTCTTTAGTCTCTCGTTTTGAAAAAGAAATTAAAAGTTTGTTGTGGCATCCTCGGGGTTATGTTATTTTTTCCGATGGTAAAAACATAAAGGCTATTGATTTTAAATATGATAAATATATTACAAATTTATTTACTTTTGATACAGTTTCTGGATTAAAATTGGATAAAAACGGTGGCAGTCTTTTTTTTACAGGGAAAATTGGAAATCGAGAAGGTTTGTATAAGTTGTTTATTCAATAGTGTAGTGCTATAATTTTATTATTATAATTAGAAAATTTTTATGCCTAAATTTATTATTAATGGTCAAAAACCCTTGGCAGGTGGAATTGAAGTTAAAGGAGCTAAAAATCTAGCTTTAAAAGTTATTCCAGCTTCTATTTTATCAGATGAGCCGATGATTATTAGCAATTTACCTCAAATAGAAGATATTGATAAATCTTTACAATTAATTGAAGAGATTGGTTTTAAGGTGGTTTTTAAAAATTCAACAGTAACTATTGAAACAAAACATGTTAAAACCATAGAGCTTCCAGATAAATTGGCTGACAAATTTAGAACATCTATCATGTTTGTTGGACCACTTCTTGCTAGATTTAAAAAAGTAAAGTTTCCTCATCCCGGTGGCTGTGTTATCGGTGCTGGCGGTCGTCCGATAGATTTATTTTTGGATGGCTTTACTTCTATGGGTGCTAAAATAAAAGCGTCTGGTAAATATTATTGGATAGAAGCTCCAAAATTGAAGGGGACTGATTTCTTTTTTCCTAAAGTATCGGTTACTGGCACTGAAAGCTTGATGATGACTGCTTGCTTAGCTGAGGGCAGAACAATCCTTAGAAATTGTGCTATGGAGCCAGAAATAAAATATTTGGCTGATTATTTAAATGATAATGGAGCAAAAATCAGTGGGGCTGGGACCTCAACTATTACAATTGATGGGGTTAAAAAGATAGGAGCTGGTAAAATAAAAATTATGCCAGATAGAATTGAAACTGGCTCTTTTGCTATTATGGCTGCTGCTACTAATTCAGAAATACTTATTAAAAATTGTAATCCGGAGCATGTTTCTGCTCTTTTGGCTATTTTTGAAAGAATAGGAGTTAAATTTGAAATTGGCAAAGACTGGATTAAAATTAAAAAATCTAATGGAATCTCAGCTTATAATATTCAAACTCATGAATACCCTGGTTTCCCAACTGATTTGCAATCTCCTTATACCGTTTTAATGACTCAAGCTAAGGGCGTTTCTTTGATTCATGAAACTATTTATGATCGTCGTTTAATTTGGACTGACATGTTATCTCAAATGGGAGCTAATGTTACTATGTGTGATCCTCATCGAGTGGTTGTTATTGGTCCAACTAAACTATATGCTAAGAAATTAATTAGTCCTGATATTAGAGCTGGCATTGGTTTGGTGATCGCAGCTTTAATGGCCAAGGGTACAACTGAAATCGATAACATTTATCAAATTGACAGAGGTTATGAAAAAATTGATGAACGTTTGCGAAAGTTAGGAGCTGATATTGTGAGAATTGATTAGTCTGATTTGACAATTTAATTAAATTTGTTAATATATATAAACCAAAGGAGCTAGAGTTTCCCTGCTTTTTGGTTTATGAGATTTAATTTATAAAAATAAGAAAAATATGTCTAAATTAGCTGTTATTAAGACTGGAGGAAAACAATATAAAGTTAAAGAGGGTGATGTAATTAAAATTGAAAAATTACCAGTTGAAGATAAAACAAGAGTTAAGTTTGAAACTTTAATGATTGCTAGTACTGATGGATCTTCCTTGGACTTAGGAAGCCCTTCTTTGGGTGAAAAAGTTGAAGGAGAGGTTGTGTCTAGCGGAAAAGGAAAAAAAGTTACAGTTGTAAAATATAAAAGCAAAACTAGATACAAAAGAACTATTGGTCATAGACAGGAATTTACTCAGGTTAAAATTGAAAAAATTGCTTAAGCTCGATATATAAAAAACACCTCCAAATAAGGAGGTGTTTTTTTGCATAAAATATGTTTAGTTTATTTCATTACGATACTTTAAGGCGTTGGATAGGGTTATTTCATCAACATACTCCAAATTAACACCAGTTGATAATCCTTGGGCTAATTTACTGATTTTAATTTTGGGGCTATTTAATAATCTTTTTAAATAAAGAACCGTTGTTTCACCTTCCATGGTTGGACTCAAAGCTAAGATTATTTCTATTTTTTTGTTTTTTTTAATTAATTCATTAGTTAAGCTTACTAGTTTTTTTATATTTATTTTTTCTGGACCGATATTTTCAATGGTGTTTATAAGACCGTTTAAAATAAAATATTTTCCATTATAACTTTTAGTGTTTTCAATATTAATCATGTCTTGAAAGCTGGCAACTACACATAGGGCGTTATCTGATCTTTTATCGTCAGCACAAATTTGACAAATATCTTTTTCGGAAAAAGCTAAACATTTTTTACAAAACTTTAAACTATTAGCTAGGCTGTGTAAGTCTTTAGCTAATAATTTATTTTGTGCTGGTGTTTGTTTTATTAAATGAAAAACATATCTTTCAGCTGTTTTACGTCCAACACCTGGTAGTTTTGATAATTGTTGTACTAGATTTTCTATTATTTTAGGATAGTATATTGACATTTTTTATTAAATAGTATATATTTCTTTAGTAGTTTTTTAACAATTTAATTTTTTTATATGATAGCATCTTTTTTTACAAGAACTAAATCCTCCCAAAAGGTAGAGGTGAAAAGTATTAATTCAGTTGTTGTGATTAACAGCAAAAATGAGCCAGTACAGATTGGTTATCAACTGGTAAAACCAAAACCCAAGACATTTTTTCAGAATTTGATGTTTAAAAAAAACAATGAACTTCGTTCTGTTGTTTTTGTGGGCAATCAACAAACGGCTCAAACCAGAGCTGCAAATAAACATTATTATGAAAGGGCTTTGAAGCTAAGAGAGGGAGAGGTTTATCGGGTAAAAAAGATTTTGTATAACAGTGATTTGGAAAAATTAGAAAAAGAAGAGAGAGAAACAGTTTTTTCTCTTAATTAGCAATTTTATTTTTTTGATTTTTATTTTATTTTGCGCTCTCCTTGGGGAGCGTTTTTTTTTAACTTAAACCGGGAAATCCACCCATTTCTTGCATTTTTTTGGCCATAATTCTTTGAGTTTTCTTGATAGCATCATTGAATAGATCTTTACTAGTTTTAGCAATTTCTTCTTTTGACAAGTCGTTGTTTATTTTAAAATCAGTAATTTCCATATTTCCATTCATACTTAATTTAATACCATTTTTTTCAACTTCAACTTTTTCATCGGCTAAAGCACTCTGCATTGTTTTAGCTTGGCTTCTTAAATCTTTTAATTGTTTTAGTTTGTTAAACATAATTTTAATATTATTTTTTAAATTATTATTTTATTTAATATTATTTTTTAAGTTATTATTCTCCTTCTTTTTTACTTAAATTTCTAAAGCTGGCAGTTTCCTCTGAGAAAAATAAATCAACCTTTCCAGTTGGTCCATTTCTGTGCTTGGCGATGTGTATTTCCGCTTTATATCTTTCTTCCATGGACAACTCCTGAATATTAAAGGCTCTGTCAGCTGCTTTTCTATAAATAAACATAACAACATCAGCGTCTTGTTCAATTGAGCCAGAGTCTCTTAAGTGAGATAATCTTGGAATTGAAGCTCCGCTTTGTTGTTCGGCAGCACGAGAAAGTTGGGCTAGAGCTAAAACGGGAACATTTAATTCTCTAGCAATACCTTTTAAACCTCTACTAATTTCTGATATTTCTTGAACTCTATTGTCTCCATATTTCCCACGTCCTTCCATTAATTGTAAGTAATCAATAACTATCAAGCCTAGACCTCTTTCTGATTGTAGGCGTCGACTTTTAGCTCTGATTTCCATAACAGAGCAATTAGGGGAGTCATCAATGTAAATAGGAGCCTCTGACAAAGATCCCATGGCTTCTCCAATTTTTTGAAAATCATTATCTTCTTCACGATCAGAAAGATTACCAGTTCTCATTTTCCAAAGGTTTACGTTGGCTTGAGCGCAAAGCATCCTATCTACTAATTGTTCTTTGCTCATTTCCAGAGAAAAAACACCCACTCCAACTTTATTTTTAATTGCTGCTTGTCTAGCAATGTCTAAGGCAAAAGATGTTTTACCGACACTAGGCCTGGCAGCTAATATGATTAAATCAGATTTTTGTAGTCCGGCCAATAAATTATCTAAATCGTAGAAACCAGTTGATAGCCCTCTTAAATTTCCACTTCTTTTGTGAAGCTCGTCTATTCTTTCAAAAGCTTCAGTTAATAAACTATCAATGCCCAAAAAAGAATTTTTAAGAAATTTCCTGGATACGCCAAATATTTTTTTTTCAGCTTGATCTAAAACTTCATCAATATCTCTTTCTTCTTCAAAGCTTAAATCCATTATTTCGCTAGCCGAAATTTGTAGTCTTCTTAAGGTTGCCTTTTTTTGGATTAAGTTGGCGTAATAAGAAACGTTGGCAGCAGTTGCTACCGTATTAGATAGTTGAGCTAAATAAGTTCTTCCACCAATTTCGCTAATCAATTTTCTTTCCTCCAGTTTATTAGAAAGGGTTATAATATCAATTGGCTCTTGATTATTAAAAAGTTCAACCATTGCTTCAAAAATATGTTTATGGTTGTTGTAATAAAAATCATCGGCATGAAGAATGTCGACAGTCTTAAAAATTGCTTCTTTGTCTAAAAGTAGACACCCCAAAAGAGATTGTTCGGCTTCAATATTTTGTGGTGGGACTTTCTCTAAGGATGAACTTTGTTTGTTTTCAGCCATTTTTTTATTTTATTTTTAGAATAATTATATAATAGCAGAATACAGTATTTTATCAAGGTTGATTTTGTTCAAATGTTAAGTTTTTTTCAACTAATTTTCCACTATTCCTTGTTTTTTTAAATTTTTAATTTTAGCCCTTGCCAAAAATTATTTTTTACTTTATAATTCAAATAGTCATAAATTCTTTGATTTATGATTATTTTTTGATTTATTTTGTTGCGCTCATAGCTCAGTTGGTAGAGCAGCTGCCTTTTAAGCAGAAGGTCGCAGGTTCGAATCCTGCTGGGCGCACAAATCAGCCGCCTTAGCTCAGCTGGCCAGAGCGACTGTCTTGTAAACAGTAGGTCGTCGGTTCGAACCCGACAGGCGGCTCAAGAACACCCCATTAGGGGTGTTTTTTTATTTACCTAAATATTGTATAATAAAAACATAATTTTAATAAATATGTTTAGAAAAAATAAAAAAGCTTTTACCCTTATCGAATTACTAGTAGTGATTGCTATTGTCGGTATCTTGGCTACTTTAGCTATTATTGCACTACAACAAGCTAGATCTCGAGCTCGCGATAGCAAAAGAGTAGCCGACATGAAGCAAATCCAAACAGCTCTAGAATTATTTTTTAATGAAAATAATCGTTATCCCACAGAAGAAGAGTTTGTTTTTGGAGAAGCTTTAATCTCTTCTTCGACTGCCAACATCTTGATGCAAAAAATTCCAACTGCCCCTATTCCAGCTGACAAAGATTGTGATGAATATTTTAATGATTACAGGTATAGTGTTGATAATCAATATTCAGATTATTCTGTTGGTTTTTGTATAGGAAAGGAAGTGGCTACTTTAGAAAAAGGTCCAAATACTTTAAAGCCATCAGGAATAGTTAAAGATTTTTTTTGTGGGGTTGACGAATTAATTGACATTGATGGTAATTCTTATAAAACGGTTCAAATAGGTAATCAATGTTGGATGGCAGAGAATTTAAATATAGGAAATATGATTCTTAATAAAATAGGAGATATACCAAACTATCAAGAAAATAATGGTATAGTTGAAAAGTATTGTTATAATAATTTAGAGTCTAGTTGTGATAATTACGGTGGATTGTATCAATGGGCTGAGACTGTTCAGTATGTTGAAGGAGTCAGCAATGATTTTGGTATCTACGTTGGAGGCGGTCACGTTAGAGGGATTTGCCCTGCTGGTTGGCATATTCCTAGTGACGAAGAAGTAAAAATTTTAGAAATGTATGCGGGAATGAGCAGGGATCAGGTTGATCTTGAAGGTAGAAGGGGAACTGATGAAGGCGCTAAACTAATGTCTTGTAGGCAAGTTAACTCTCCTTATGGTGGTAGTTGTGATACAGGCAATCATCCTCGTTGGGATTTTCATGAAAATAATCATGGCTGGGATATTTTTTCCTTTTCGGCTTTACCGGCTGGGAGAGTTCACTCTGATGAATTTATATTTGCTGATATTGGTACAAGATTTGTGTTGAGAACTTCAACCCCTAGCAGCGATACTAATTCCTGGTTATATAATATTTTTATTAATGCACCAGACCCTTTTCCATATCAAAAAATTGGCAGGTTTTCTAACCCTAAAAATATAGCATCTTCAATTCGTTGTGTTAAAGACTATTAAATTATGAGAAAAAATATAAATTTTAAAATATATACCTTGGGTTGTAAAATAAATCAATACGATTCAGCTTCTTTAAAAAATTTTTTAATAAAAAAAGGTTTAAAAAGCGGAAGTGAAAATCTTGATATACTTATTATTAATTCCTGTTCAGTTACTAAAGTTGCCATACATAAAGCTCAAAAATTAATATCTTCTTTAAAAAAAGAATTGCCCCAGGCAAAGATAGCTTTAATAGGTTGTTGGCCTAGAGTTTATACTGACTTAAAAGAAGATAAGGTTGATTTAATTTGGTTTGGTAAAAGTGATAATTGGGAAAATTTTTTCTTGGAAATTGAAAAAGCTTTTTTTTCTGATTTGCTTAAAAATATTTCTTGTCAAAATAATCAAAAAGAAAAAACTTTAAAAACGATAGGTGATCGTAGTCGTTATTTTATAAAAGTTCAAGATGGTTGTAATCAATTTTGTTCTTATTGTGTTATTCCTTTTGCTCGCGGTCCTTTAAAAAGCAGAAAAATTGAGGATATATTAAGCGAAATAAAAAGTGCTTGTCAGGCTGGTTATCAAGAAATAGTTCTATCTGGCATTCATCTAGGTCTTTACGGAGTTGATTTTAAAGATGAGCAAATTAACCTTTTTTGTTTATTAAAAAAAATTTTAGAAGTAGATCATTCTTTTCGAATTAGGCTTAGTTCTATTGAGATAAACGAATTAAACGATGATATTTTAGAATTGACAGCTAAGTCAAAGGGTCGTGTCTGTCCTCATTTTCATATATCTCTTCAATCAGGTAGCGATAAGATATTAAAATTAATGAATCGTCCTTATAGTACTTCTTATTTTGAAGAAAGAATTAGAAAAATTAGAGAGTTAATGCCAGATGCTTCTATCTCGACTGATGTTATAGTTGGCTTTCCCGGGGAAGATGAAAATGACTTTATTGATTCTTATAATTTTTGCGAAAAAATGTTTTTTGCCAAGATTCATGTTTTTTCTTTTTCGGCTCATGAAAAGGCTAAGGCTTATTATTTTCCCGAAAAAAACTCTTTAAGTGTTATAAAGGAAAGATCTAAAAAATTAAGAGCACTTTCTTCTGTGATGGAGAAAAAACATTTAGATTTTATTTTAAGCAAGGCTTCTTTTTTGGATGTTTTGGTTGATAAAAATAGTGGTTTAATTGTTAAAGGTAAAACTCAATATTATTTTGATTACTCATTTGATTTTAAAAAATATTCTAAAGTTGGAACAAGACCATCTCCTGGAAAAATATTTAGGCTAAATTTAAAATAAATACTTTTAAAACTTTATTTTTTATTTAAGTTTTGTTTATAGTTTTTGTTTTATAATTATTAAAATAAAAAATCTAAATTTAGTAAAATGAATTTGATAATAAAATACAAGAAATATTTGCTTGTTTTTTTGTTAAACCTTGCCATGTTTTTTGGTTTGTTTTTGTGTGGCGTTCATCATTCTGATTCATTCTTTTTGTCTTTTGTTTTTTTGTGGTTAGTTTCTTTTGTTTTTATTAATTTTATTATTTTTTGTTTGTTTGAAATAATAAAAAGAGAAAGAAATATTTTTTTAAAAGGAAAAGAAGATTTTTCTTTTAAAATGACCAAATGTCTCGATAAGATGGCGGAAAATTATAATATAGTAGAAATTAGTAAAATTTCTTTCGGCATTTATCATGATTTAGCTAATATTTTAACTGTTCTTGGCTTGTCCTTGGAACAATTGAAATCTACTTGCTTTTCTCAAGGGAACAAGAGCAATAATCATCAGCGTGTTAACTATAATAATTTAATAGATGTATCAACCAAGGCTTTTTCCTTGGTTTCTTTTTTAAAGGACCAATACAAAAATAAAGTGAGTTTTAATAGATTTGAAATAGCTGAAGAGATAAGAAAAAACTTGTTACTTTTTAGTTTTTATTTTAAAAAATATAAAATTAATATTAAATTATCCTTACAAAACAATCTTTTTTTATTTTCTAATAAGATAAAATTTTCTCAGATTATTATTAATTTGATAAGTAATGCGATTGATTCTTTGAAACAAAGGGGAGACGATTTTTCTAAAAAAATTTATATTAAACTTTGTAAAAGCAACGAATTTATTTATTTAATATTTAAGGATAACGGGGTCGGTATTGATTCTGAGAATTTAAGTCTTATTTTTAAACCATTTTTTTCTCTAAAAAATGAATCTGATAATATAAATTGCGGCTTGGGCTTGTTTTCTTGTAGGAAAATTATAGAAAATGATTTCTTGGGAAAAATAAAAGTTAAGAGTGATTTTGGTCGAGGCGCTAAGTTTATAATTAAAATACCTTTAAGTTCTATTTGATTTTTTACTTTCTTAATGTTATTATTTTCTTATAATAATTTTTATGAGTGATGATAGAATAGTTAGCCCCAACGAAAATATTAGTGAAGATAAAAGCCTTGATCTTAATTTAAGACCGAAGACTTTTTCTGATTATATTGGTCAAGATAATATTAAAGCTAATTTACAAATTAGTATTAAAGCAGCCTCTAAGAGGTCTGAGCCAATTGATCATGTTTTATTTTATGGTGCTCCTGGCTTGGGTAAAACAACCTTGGCTCATGTTATTTCCAATGAAATGACTGCTAACATCAAGATAACTTCTGGCCCAGCCATTGAAAGAAGTGGCGATTTAGCTGCTATTTTAAGCAATTTAAGTGAGGGCGATATATTGTTTATTGATGAAATACATAGATTGAATAAAACAGTTGAGGAAATTTTGTATCCAGCCATGGAAGATTTCGCCTTGGATTTGATTATGGGCAAGGGACCTGGCGCTAGAACAATTAGAATCGATCTGCCTAAATTTACTATCATTGGAGCAACCACTAGAGCTAGTATGCTCTCAGCCCCCTTAAGAGATCGCTTTGGAATTGTTCATCATTTGGATTTTTATGAAGAAAATCATATTCAGCAAATAGTAAAAAGGAGCTCTACTATTTTGGGAGTGGAAATTGATGACGAGTCTGGACAGCTAATAGCTGAAAGATCTCGTAAAACTCCCAGAATTGCTAATCGATTATTGAAAAGAGTCAGAGATTTTTCTGTGGTTGAAGGAGATGGTACTATTAGCAAAGAAATCTGTTTGAAATCATTTGATATTTTAAATGTCGATAAATATGGACTAGATCATGTTGATCGAAAGATTTTAAACACTATTATTAATAAATTTAAAGGCGGTCCAGTTGGTTTAAATACATTGGCAGCTGCTACTGGAGAAGATATGTCTACCATTGAAGATGTTTATGAGCCCTATTTGATGCAACTTGGTTTTTTAGATAGATCATCTAGGGGAAGAGTTGCTACTGACTCTGCTTTTGGTCACTTAGGCTTGGATAAAAAATAGTTTATGAATTTATCAGAATTTGATTATCATTTACCACAAGAGTTGATAGCACAGGAGCCAGCAAGTCCGCGGGATCATTCCCGCCTTTTAGTTTATAATCGTCAAAACAAGGAAATAAAACATTCTTCTTTTTATGATATTGTTGATTTTTTAAAAAAAGATGATTTGCTTTTTGTTAACAATTCTAAAGTTTTTAAAGCTAGGGTTTTGGCCAAAAAAGAAAGTGGCGGTCAGATTGAAATTTTTTTATTAAAAAACATTAATAAAGAAAAAAATATTTGGCAGTGTCTTATCGGCGGAAAAGTTAAACCTGGATTTAAGTTATTTTTTAATAATATTTTCTTAGCAGAAGTTTTAGAGAAAGAAGATAATACCTTCTTTGTTTCTTTTCAAGAAAATTATTTAGATTTTATTAAAACTTTGGAGAGCATTGGGCAGACTCCTTTGCCACCTTATATTAAGAGAGATGAGAAAAATAAAAAGGATGTTTTAAGTTATCAAACTGTTTATGCCAAGGAAGACAAAATTGGTTCTTCGGCTGCTCCGACTGCTGGTTTGCATTTTACAGATGAACTTTTAAAAAAAATAGAAAAAAAGGGCATAAGAATTGTTGAGGCCAGCTTGCATGTTGGCTTAGGAACTTTTTTGCCAATTAAAACCGAGAATGTCTTGGAACACAAAATGCACAGCGAAGATGTTGAAATTTCAGCTGAAGCTATTAATTTAATAGCTAAGGCTAAAAATGAGGGTCAAAGAGTGATAGCTGTTGGCACAACTTCTTGTAGAATTTTAGAGAGCTTAAGTTCTTATTTGAATTTTGATGAAAGTGGTAAAATCGAAAAATATCAAGGTAATGATTTAAGATTTTCTACTGATATTTTTATTTATCCTGGTTATAATTTTAAAATAGTTGACTGCTTGTTGACCAATTTTCACCTTCCAAAGTCAAGTTTATTGCTTTTAGTTAGCGCTTTTGCTGGACGAGAGCAAATGCTAAATCTTTATCAAGAAGCGGTTGATCTTAAATATAGATTTTTTAGCTATGGTGATGCTATGCTAATAATTTGATTTTTACTGATATTTTTGTTAAATTTTACTTATATATATTAAAACATAAATTATGTTAAGAAATGTTGTTGAATTTTTTAAAGTAGTAATCGTCTCTCTTTTGATAATCTTGCCAATTAGATATTTTGTTATTCAGCCTTTTTACGTCAAAGGAGCTTCCATGGAGCCTAATTTTCATGATCATGAATATTTGATTATTGATGAAATTTCTTATCGTTTTGACAGTCCTCAAAGAGGGGAGGCTGTTGTCTTTAGGTATCCACTAAACCCTAAAGAATATTTTATTAAAAGAATTATTGCTTTGCCGGGAGAAAAAGTGGAAATAGTTGATGGTGATATTTACATTTTTAATGATGAAGATCCAAGGGGTTTTGTTTTAGATGAATCTTTTTATTTAGATAATAATATCGAAACTAGTAATATAGAGGAGGGGTCGGTTGAGTTGGAAGACAATGAATACTTTGTTTTAGGAGATAATCGTCACGCTTCAATGGATTCTCGTAGTTTTGGGCCTGTCAATAAAAGTTTTTTAGTGGGCAGAGTTATGCTTAGGGCTTGGCCTTTTAAAGATTTTACTTTTTTTAAAAAATTAAATTATTATAATAATTAATTTCAAAAATATGGGTAGAAGGAAAAAGGGCGAGAAGAAAATTTCTTTTGTTAAAAAGCCTTCGAGAAATAATGCTTCTAAAAATCTTAAAGATAGAACTTCAGTTAAAAATTTTCAAAGACTTTTGGGAATGAAAGATGTTTTGCCGGTTGACTACAAGTTTTTAGGGCCAATAATTAAAAAAATTGAAGATTATGCTCATTGTTATGGTTTTAATAAAATAGATGTTCCGGTCATTGAAGGATTACCTTTGTATAAAAAAACATTGGATAAAAATAGATTAAATAACCTTTTTGTTTTGGAGCAAAAAGGAGGAGAAAAAAGTTGTTTACGTCCCGACTTAATTCATGGTATAGCTCGAGCTTTGATTGAGCACAATATTTTAAATACTCAAGAAAGACCTTCTAAATTTTTCTCAATTGGACCAGTGTTTCGACAAGAAAAGGTTAGAGGCGGCGTTTACAAGCAGTTTACTCAATTTAATTTTAGTATTTTTAATGACGCTAAACCAGCATCTGACGCCTTTTTAATATTTTTAGTTTATAATATTTTTAAAGAATTACAGATTGATGTTCAGGTCCAAATAAATAGCTTAGGTAATAATATTTGTCAAAAAGAATTTTTATCTAAATTTGTTAAATCTTTTAAAGACCGTGGAAGAAAAAATAAACTTTGTCCAGAATGTAAGAAAAATTTATTAAAAAATCCTACACTGTTGTTAGAGTGCCAAGAGGAGTCATGTTTAAATGTTCGCAATGAAATGCCTCAGATTATTAATTTTTTATCAGAAGAAAGCAATGTTCGTTTTTATAAGACTTTAGAATTTTTAGATGAAATGGATGTAAATTATAATTTTAATCCTTATCTAGTTAAAGATTTGGGCTCTTATAATGATCTTATTTTTGAAATTTGGCCGATAGAAAAAAGTGGCGAGCTTAATAGTCGAATATCTCTTGGTCGTGGAGGAAGATATGACAATTTGTTTAACACAATGACTGGTCGAGACTTACCTTTCTTGAGCTTTAATGGTGGAATCGAAAGAATGCTTATTAAGTCTAAGGAGAATAATCAATTAATTGAAGAAAATAGAAATGATGTTATTTTCTTGGCTCAAATTGATAGTCAATCAAAAATTAAGGCTATGTTTTTGTTTAAAGACTTGTTAAAGAGAGGCTTTAATGTTTTTCAGGCTTTTCATTTAGATGATTTAAAGGGTCAAATGGAAGAAGCTAAGAGTTACAAAGCAAATATTGTCTTAATTTTAGGTAAAAAGGAGTTAGCCGATGAAACAATTTTATTTAGAGACACTGATTCTGGAGTTCAAGAAATAATCGCTCAAAAGGATTTAATCGCTAGGCTTGAAAAAAATATTAAATAGTGTTATAGTCGTTTTGCTTAGAATTAATAAAAATAGAAAGGGGGTCAATATGGCTGATTTAAAAAGAAAAAAAGGAGAAAGTTTTGAAGCTTTTTTAAGACGTTTTAAGGGTGGCTTGAAGAATAATAAAAGATTAGAAACCTTTAGAGGTAAACAAACTTTTTCTAAAAGTAAAACTAAAATACAATTAAAGAAATCTGCTTTAGCTAAAATTAGTTTAGGTAAAAAGTATGAGATTTTAAGAAAGACTGGTAAATTAGAAGAAGGTAAAAAAATGAGATAAATAATTTATCAAAATAAAAAAGAGGGACTTTAAGGTTTCTCTCTTTTTATTTTGTAAATATCTTTTTAAATTTATACAGAGGACTAGCTTGAGAGTATTGTTTAATTCTTTCTCTAGCATGTTTTGTTTTGGCAAAATCAAGCCATTGAATGTTTGGTCCTTTGCGATTTTTTTCAATTATAATTTCAACAATATCTCCATTTTTTAGTTCTTGATTTAAGGAGGCTATTTTTTCATTTATTAAAACTCCAGACGTTTTGTTTCCAACGTCAGTATGAATAGCATAAGCAAAATCTATTGGTGTTGATTTTTCTGGTAATTCAATAACATCGCCTTTTGGAGAAAAAACAAATATTCTGTCTTGAAAAATATTGGTTTTTATTTCTTGAATAAATTTTTCGGTATCCTGATTTTCTTTTTGAATTTCAAGTATTTCTTTTATCCAGTTGGGCTTGCTGTAATCCTTGCTACCTTCATTTTTATAATTCCAATGAGAAGCTATTCCATACAAAGATTCTTCATGCATTTCCCTTGTTTTTATTTGAAATTCAGTCGCTTTTCCTTCGGGACCAATAATTGTAGTGTGAAGACTTCGATATCCATTTGGTTTAGGAATAGCGATATAGTCTTTAAATCTTCGAGAAATTGGTTTCCAGATAGAATGAATTATGCCTAGTATTTTATAACATTCTTCAATATTATTAACTACAACCCTAAGAGCAAATACATCATAAATTTCATCGAATTTTCTATCTTTTCTTTGCATTTTTTGCCAGATACTATAGAGATGCTTAAATCTAGCACTTATTTCATATTCTATATTCAGTTTCTTTAAATCTTCTTCTAAGCGATTTTTTACTTTAATAAAAAATTGATTTCTTTCGGCTTTTTTTTCTATTTCATATTTATATTCTATTTTTTTATATTCAGTAGGGTAGAGGTATTTAAAGCAAATATCTTCCATTTGCCACTTCAAGCGCCAGATACCCATCAGCCCAGCTATTGGAGCATATATTTCTAGTGTTTCCTTGGCTATTCTTTGTTGCTTGTTTTCTGGCAAGGCATCGAGTGTTTTTAAATTATGAAGCCGATCGCAAAATTTAATGTAAATAATTCTAACATCATCAATAACGGCTAAAAACATTTTTCTTAAATTTTCTCTATATCTTTCTATGCCTCTGTATTTTATTTTACCTAATTTTGTTATGCCGTCTACTAATTTAGAAACATCTTTCCCGAAAATTTCTTCAATTTCTTCTACTGTATGTTCCGTATCTTCCGGCACGTCATGGAGTATCCCAGCTACAATAGTATTCTGATCAGCCCTAATCTGAGCCAAGTTAAAGGCAGTGTGAAGGCAATGTTCAATATAAGGCTCACCACCTTTTCTGAGCTGGTTTTTATGTGCTTTGTCAGCAAATTCATAGGCTCTAATCATTTCTTTAGTATCAATACTAGGGTTTTTTTCTAGAGCTTTTTTTAACAATCTTTCAATTGTCATAAAAAATTTTATTATTTTATTTTTTATGCTATAATCTCTTTATATAATATCAAATAGTATTGAAATTAGCAATTTATAAAATTAAAATAATTTTTCTATGTTTAATAAGAAAAATAGTCTAAAAATAAGTTTTTTTCTAATTTTGTCGGTTCTGTTTTTGTTTGTTTTTTTGAATTTTAATGAAGTTTTAGCTTCCTCTGATGATGTTTTTGGTATTAATACCGTCGATAATCAAATAGTTTTAGAAAAATCTGATCCTCGTCAGGTTGTAGCTAGAATAATTAACGTTTTTTTAGGTTTAATGGGAATCATTGCTGTTTCCTTAATAATTTTTGCTGGCTTTACCTGGATGACTTCGGAGGGTAATGAGGAAAAAATATCTAAAGCTAAAGGGATTCTCAAAAGTGCTACTGTTGGTTTGTTTATTATTTTATCTGCTTGGGGAATAGTTACTTTCATTTTTAGAGAAATTGGAGGCGACACTGGACAAGGTCAAACAAGTAGTTCTAGCTCTAGTTATTTTCAAACTGGCTTAGGAGCGGTTGGTGCTTGTACGGTTGAAAGTGTTTATCCTGAACCAGGTCAAAAAAATGTTCCTAGAAACTCAATGATTATGGTTACTTTTAAAGAAGAGTTTTTACCAGAGACCATCGCTTCTAATACACTTATTTGTTTAGAAGAAAATTTTAATTTTGATTCAGCTGCTTGTTCAGATCCAATTAGCTTTAGTTTTGATAGTAGTGATAATAAAATTTTAGTTATTTTTCCTGATGAAGTTTTAGGGAATGAAAACAGTGACTCTTCTTACTTGGTTCATTTTTCTAATAATGTTTTAAATGCTGATGGAAGTCAATCGATTTTTAACACTTGTTCTCCTCAGTATTTATTGTGGAATTTCACAGTTAGCACTAAGCTTGATATTACACCTCCTAAGATTTTAAGTATTTTTCCGCAAAACGATGATAGTCCGGATAGCTCGGAAATTGCCTCAACCCTTCAGTTTGCCGAAGGTAATATTAATATTCTCGGTATCCCTGACTATTTTCAAGAAGCTGAGATTCTTTCTGTTACTAGGGGTGGTGGCACTAGCAGTAATGCTACGGTTTTTGTGAATCAAAATTATAATAGTCAATATACTGAATTTACAGTTTCAATTAGCGCTACTTCTAAGGCTCAACTTTCTAGCGGAACAAATAATTTAGGTGCCTTTGATATTGTAAATAATCGTATTGATTTCACTAACTATTTTTCTTTTAATATTGAAGGTGATTTTGAAAGTGGTAATTCTTGGAATGTTGTTTTGAAAAAAATGCTTCCAGCTGACAAAATAAAGGTTGGGTCTTATGAGTATACTTTTGTTAATGAAGCAAGCTCTGGTTATAATATTCAAGTGGCTGGTAATACGATTGATCAAACTCAAAACATTTGTATAGCTTTAAACAGTCATCCTAACGTTGAAGTTTATTCTTGTTCTGGAAATGTGATTAATCTTAGATCTAAGGTTGGTGGTTCAGTTGGAAACTCAATTGTTTTACAGTCTTATACAGACAAAATAAGTGTTGATCCTTTTAGTGGTGGAGTTGACAGGGTGGAGAGGGTGATAGTCAATGATAAAAGAGATAAGCCTATGAACTCTGGAATTCAAATTGTTTTTGATGAAGCTATTAACCCACTAACTGTTTCTGGTGAAAGTGAGGAGGTGCAGGATTATATTAGGGTTTTAAATGTTTCTGATGGTAATCTTCCAATTAGTGGAAAATTTAAAATATCCTCTGATTATAAAACAGTGGAGTTCATTTCCAGGTTCAAATGTGGAGCTAATAGTTGTGGTGAGGATATTTTCTGTTTACCAGCCAATAGCAATATAATGGTTGAGGTATCTGCTGCTCGTCTTTTTGATTGTGATTCTAATGATAATAACTGTACTAATAAAAGTCCTTTTTCGGCTTGTATTGATAATATTTGTCAAGATACAGAAAGTAAAAGATATCCTTTGGCCAGAACTCCTATTAATGGAGTTGTTGACGCTGCTCTTAATTCTTTGGATGGAAATAGTGATGGTTATTCCTATGGACCAACTTCTTATTTTTATAAAAATCAAGGAGATTTGATGACTGGTGATAGTTTTTCTTGGTCATTTTGGATAAATGACAAGATAGACTCCACTCCTCCTAAGATTTTAGAGTTTGGTCCAGAGACTCCGGCCAATCTTTTTGGTCCTATTGAAATAATTTTTGATAAACTTTTATCAACTGATAGCTTGAGAACTGGTTACCTTGTTTCTGAGTCAGGTGGTGAACAAGTTTTTCATAATAGAGTTAATTTGATAAGTGGACAGGCTGTTGGTTATTGGATAGAGTCTTCCGGACAAGATGTCAACCCGATAGATGGTGACAATGATCGAACAAGTGTTTTAATTAAACATGCTCAATTTTTTGAAGGAGCTGGCTATAGAGCTCAAGCTGGTTCAGGCGTTAGAGATATTTATCAGAATTGTTTTAAGCCAAGCGCTAGTATTGATTGTGTAGCTGATCCTTTAAATCCGTCTTGTTGTGATGGAACTCCTCAAGCGGGCTCATCTTGTAATTAGTTTATTTCAAAATGATTATTGTTTGATTTTGTTTTTGTTTTGTGTTTATTTATTTTATTGTATATTTAATTTATTAATATTTAAAATAATTGTTTATCTTTTTGGTAAATAATTGTCAAAAGATTATGTCAAAAGAAAAAAAGAGCAAGGAGCCAATTAAAAGTAATTCTAATAAACTGGAGGCAACATCATTGGCCATGCAACAAATAAAAAGCAAATTTGGCGATGGAGCTATTATGAAATTTGGAGAAGCCAGAAAAACCAATGTTGATGCTATTCCCACTGGTTGTTTATCTTTGGATATAGCTTTCGGTATAGGTGGTGTGCCTAGAGGAAGGGTTATAGAAATTTTTGGTCCAGAATCTTCTGGAAAAACAACCTTGGCTCAGCATATAGTGGCTGAAGTTCAAAAATTAGGGGGAATAGCTGCTTTTGTTGATGCTGAACACGCCCTTGACCCTGATTATGCTGAAAAAATTGGCATTAACATTAAAGAGATGCTTATTTCTCAGCCAGACACAGGAGAGCAAGCCTTGGAAATAGTAGAAACTTTAGTTAGATCAAACGCAGTTGATGTGGTTGTTGTTGATAGTGTAGCCGCTTTAGTGCCTCAGAAAGAGATAGAAGGTGACATGGGCGACCAACATATGGGTCTACAAGCCAGACTGATGAGTCAAGCTCTTAGAAAGTTAACTGGAATTGTGTCAAAAACAAAAACAGTTGTTATCTTTATTAATCAAATTAGAAATAAAATTGGAGTATTTTTTGGAAATCCAGAAACTACTAGTGGCGGAAATGCTCTTAAATTTTATTCTTCTGTCAGAGTTGAAGTTAGAAGAAGTGCTCAAATAAAGCAAGGTGAAAAAATATTAGGAAATAGAGTTAAGGCTAAAATTGTTAAAAATAAAGTAGCAGCCCCTTTTAAATCAGCTGAATTTGATATTATGTATAACGAGGGAATTTCTATTTCTGGTGATTTATTGGATTTAGGTGTTGAATATGATGTTATTAAAAAATCTGGAAATTCTTATAGTTTCGGTCAAAATAAAATGGGCGTAGGCCGAGAAAATGCTAAAAATTATTTAAAATCACAAGATAAATTAATGAAAGAGTTGAGAATTAAGATTATGGAGGAATATAATAAAAGAGAAAGTAAGTAATATTTATTGAATATTTTGTAAAAACTAAAATACTCTCAATTGAGAGTATTTTAGTTATAAAAGCTTTATTTTTTTGTTTAATAATGTTAGTATATAGTAAATTTATTTTTAATTAAGTCATTAAATGTCTAATTTTTTTGTTTTGTCTTTGGGCGGTTCAATGGTTTCATTGCCCCAAGGAATAAATATTGATTTTTTAAAAAAGTTTAAGAATTTAATCAAAAAAAGAGTTAATGAGGGCGATAAGTTTATAATTGTTGTTGGTGGTGGCTTCAATGCTCGAAACTCAATTAAGGAGGCTAAAAAAATAAATAATTTACTAGACTCAGATAGTCAAGATTGGATAGGCATTTCCGCTACTCACTTGAATGCTAATATTGTTAAATCTGTTTTTGGAGATATGGCCCATCCTGTTTTAATCAATAATCCAGGAGTAAAAATAAGAAGTAAAAAATCTTTATTGTTTTCTGGTGGTTATTTGCCAGGAAATTCATCTGATTTTGTCTGTTCTGTTTTAGCGAAAACATACAATGTTAAAAATATTATAAATATAAGCAATATTGATTATGTTTATGATAAAGATCCTAAAAAAAACAAAGATGCTAAAAAAATTGAAGAAATGAATTGGAGTGATTTTTTGAAAATTGTTGGTGGCAGTTGGACTCCCGGCCTAAATTCCCCCTTTGATCCGCTTGCTTCTAAATTTTGTCAAAAAGAAAATAAAACTGTCGTAATATTAAATGGTGATAATCTTTCCAATTTAAACAATTATTTAAGTGCTAAAAGATTTAAAGGAACTAAAATATATGGAAAATAAAAATGATCAAACAGAAATTAATGAGAATAAAGAAGTGTCATCTTCTCAAAAGAAATTCAATTCTCAATTTTTGAAAGGTTTGTTGGATTTCTTAAAAGAATATTCGGTTATTGGTTTGGCGATAGGTGTGATTATAGGGCAAACGTCTAAAGATTTAGTGGATTCATTGGTTGAGGGTTTTTTTATGCCGATAGTAGAGCTTTTAGTCTCTAAAGAAAAGTTTGAAAGTTTGGTTTTTATTTTAAAAGGTGTTAGCTTTGATATTGGCAGTATTTTGAGTTCTCTTATAACTTTTTTGATAATAATGACTTTCCTGTATTTTATAGTCAAAAAAATAATTAAAAATGATAAGTTTTTGCCTAAAAAATAATTATGAATAATAAAAAAATTATTTTAGGGATAGATCCCGGCTTGGCTGATACTGGTTTTGGACTTATTGAGGTTTGTGGGTCTAGTGTTAAATGTTTGGATTTTGGTTCAATAAAAACATATCCCAAGGAGGACTTTGTAGAGCGTTTAAAAAAAATAGATTCTGTTTTACAAGAGATAATTGATAAATACAAACCAGATATAGCTTCAGTTGAAAAATTATTTTTTAATACCAATGCTAAAACTGCTTTATTAGTTGGTCAGGCTAGGGGAGTTATTTTGCTGGGTCTTGTTAAAAATAAAATACCTATTTTTGAATTTACCCCCTTACAATTAAAGCAAACAATTAGTAATTATGGTCGAGCTGACAAGAATCAAATTAAAAGAATGATTAAAATTTTTTTAAATCTAAAAGAATTACCCAAATCTGATGATAGCGCCGATGCCTTGGGTTTGGCAATTTGTGCGATTAATTGTTTAAATAAAAAATAAGATATGAATAGTAAAAAAATTAAAATAGTTCATGTTTCAGCTGAAGTAGCCCCTTTTTCTAAGACAGGTGGCCTAGCGGATGTTGCTCGCAGTTTACCAGAGTCTTTATTTAAACTTGGTTATGATGTTAGGATTATAACACCTCTTTATGGTAAATTAATAGACAAAGACGAGTATGACCTAAAAATGATTTTTAAGGACATTAATTTAATTATTGATTCTGAAAACAATATTAAGGCTAGTTTTTGGGAAGGTAAGTTGAATGGAGGTTTACCCGTTTACTTTGTGGAGATTAAAAAATATTTTTCTAAACATAAAAAAGTTTATGGCTCAGATAAGGAAAATATTAGATTTTTGACTTTTAATGTTGCCGCCTTAAAATTATTAAATTTATTAGATTTTAGTCCTGATATTATTCAATGCCATGATTGGCACTCTGGTTTAATACCTTATTTTATAAAGAACAAGTCTAGGTATACAAAAATTTTATCAAAAACTAAAACTATTTTTACCATTCATAATTTGGCTTTTCAATTAGGGAAAAATTGGTTTTCAGTTCCTTTAGATAAAAAAGATTATGGTCGAAAAAAAATTCCTTTAATTAGTGATCCAGATATTGTCAATATTAACTTTGCTAAAAGAGCAATTATGTCCGCTGACATCATTAATACTGTTAGTGAAAAATATCGAGAAGAAATAATGACCAAGAAGTTTGGACAAGACCTTAATCGTATTTTAAAAAACAGAAGTGCTCATTTATTTGGGATAGTCAATGGCATTGACTATGATTCTTATAATCCTAAAAACGACCAAGGTCTTTTTTGTAATTTTGATATAAATTCTCATAAATTAAAGTTGGAAAATAAAAAATTCTTACAAAAAAAGATGGGGTTCGCGATTAATCCGAACGTTCCTATTATCTGTTCTACTTCTCGAATAACTCATCAAAAAGGTTTTGATGTAATCTTGAAGTTATTGCCTTATCTATTAAGATTTGATGTGCAAATAATTTTTATGGGTGACGGTAATCAAGAATATATCAAAGAAATAAATAATCTTAATAAAAAATTTCCTAAAAAAATAATTTGGAAACCATTTAAAGAAAATCAAAGTATAGAAACTTTGGTTTATGCTGGGTCTGATTTGTTTGTTCTGCCTTCTTATTATGAGCCATGTGGCATAAACCAGATGATTGCTATGCGTTATGGTTGCATCCCTATTGTTAGAGAAACTGGTGGTCTTTATGATACTGTTAGTAATTTTAATCCTAATTCTAAAACGGGAACAGGTTTTACTTTTAAGTATGAAGATGAATTTTCTTTTTTTTGGGCTATAATAAGGGCCCTGGAAACTTATAAATATAAAAATGTTTGGAATGAAATTATTGAAAGAGCTATGTCACAGTCTAGTAGCTGGAAAATACCAGCTCAAAAATACATTAAGCTTTATAGAAAAGCTATTAGAATTAAAAATTAAAAAAATAAGATGTTGTGGATAAATTTTCTTCATTTATATCAACCAGCTAATTCAGATCCTTATAGAATAAAAGAGGCTAACGATTTGAGCTATGAGCGGATTTTTGATGCTTTAAAAAAAAATAAAAAAATAAAATTTACTTTAAATATTTCGGCTTGCTTGGTTTCAAGAATGTTAGAGCTGGGCTATGTTGATTTAATAAAAAAAATAAATTTACTAATAGAAAGGGGTCAAATTGAGTTAGTTGGTTCAGCGGCTTATCACCCTCTATTGCCATTAATTAAGAAGAAGGAGGTTGTTAGGCAAATAAAAGAAAATGAAATTATAATTAAAAAAAATTTTCCCAAAGCTAAATTAAAAGGCTTTTTCTTTCCTGAAATGGCTTATAGTCCCGAAGTGGCATCTATTGTAAAAAAAATGGGTTATTCTTGGATTATTTTAGACGAAATATCTTTTAATTCTTCTGGAAAGGTAGATTATTCTCAGGTTTATAAAGATAAAAAAAGTGACCTTAAGGTTGTTTTTAGATCCCGAGAATTTTCTAATTGTTATGTTCCAGATAAAATAACTAATCATTTGTCAGGAGAAGATAATAGTAAAGACATTATTGTTAGCGCTACGGATGGAGAATTATATGGACTCAGACATAATGACCCTAGGGGTAAATTTGAAAATATTTTAAAAAATAAAAAAATTGAGACTGTTTTAATTTCAGATTATATAAAAAACAAAAAAACAATTTCAATATCTGTTAGAAAAAGTAATTGGGAGTCCAGTCTTAAAGATTTGGCCAAAAAGGAGCCTTATCATTTGTGGTATAGCCAAAAAAATAAAATTCATTTAAAATTATGGGAGTTAGCTGATTTGGCTTATAATACTATTGAAAGACATAAAAGAGATAAAAATAGTTATTGGGCTCGTTGGCATTTTGTTAGGGGTTTGGCTAGTTGCACTTTTTGGTGGGCTAGCGACAATGATTTTAAACATAATTTCGGGCCTCGTGCCTGGAATCCTGACGAAATAGAAAGAGGTGTTGATGAATTTATTAGATCAATTAGGTCCTTAGAGAATTCAACCACTAAAGAAGAAAAAATAAAAGCAGAATCATTATTGGCAAAAACCAAAAGAATGATCTGGACCAAGCATTGGTCGAAAAGATAAAATTTATTATTTTTTATGAATAAAATTGAAAAATTGTTTGATAACGAGTATATTTTGAAGTTTTTTAATAAAAGAATATTGCCTCTTTATCCAGATTTTAAAAAAATAGAGAAAATAAAAGTAATTCATCATAAGAAATTTATTTGGGTTGGCTCTTATCACGTAGTAACTGAATTTAAAGTTTCTTTTTTATCTGATTCAGAAAATAAAAAGAAAAAAGTAAAAAAATTATCATTTTTTTGCACAGCTCATTCTAGTGAACCAAGAAAAAATGTTTATGATGTTTTAAATCATTTATGGAACAATGGTTTTTCTAAAGGTTTTTTGACAATTCCTCGTCCAATTCTTTATTCTAAATATTTTAATGCTTCTTTTTATCGAGGTGTTAGCGGTGAAAGTTTGTTAGAGTTCATCCGGGAAGGAAACAAAAAAGAAGTTGAGAGAATAGTCAAGAAAACAGCTGAATGGTTAGCTAAACTTCATAAAATTCCAGTCAGTAAGGAAATTCAATACGACAAAAGTAAAAGTAAAATAAAAACAGTCGTTCCTGGTTATAAGAAAATATTAAAGAGTGTTGAAGAAAAATATGGTGATAAATATTTGAAAGATATTAAAAAAATTTATGATTATTTGATAGAACTGGAAGATGATTTTTTCAAATTAAGTCATAGGAGGTGGTTAATTCATGGAGATGCTCATCCGGACAATATTATCAAAATTAGTGATAAAAAAATAGCCATGATAGATTTTACGGACATATCTCCTTCTGATTTCGCTAGGGATTTAGGTAGTTTTTTACAACAAGTTGAATATAGATTGAAAAAAAATTCTTATCCGGATTCTTATGTTAAAAAAATACACAACATATTTATTGAAGGCTATTGCCAGAAAACAAAGGTTAAATATAATATTAGATTAAAAGAAAGGGTCAAGCTTTATTATTACTGGACGGCAATTCGAACGGCTGTTTATTGGCTAACTAAACATAATCCTGACCCCGAAAGAGCTGAGCCATTGATAAAAGAAGTTAAGAAAAAATTAAAACTATAAAATATGCTTATTGATTTACAATTACATTCTATTTATTCCGATGGTTATTTAACTCCTAAGGAGTTGGTTAACTTTGTTGCAAAAAATGGCGTTAAAGTGGCTTCTTTAACAGACCACAATACTTTTGGTGGTTTAGATGAATTTAAAGAAGCTTGTTTAAAGCATAAAATAAAGGCTATTAATGGTTTGGAGCTGTACTGTAAATATAAGAATAAAAAAATAAATATTTTATGGTATAATTTTAATGAGAATAATCAAGAATTGATTAAATTGTTGGAAGAAAGTAGACGCCGAAGAGTTTTTTTAGTGAAAAGAGCTTTGTTAAAATTAGAGCGTAGAGGATTTAAAATTGATAAAAATATTTTGTCAGAATTTGATAATTATATTCCCATTAATCGTTTAAGTGAGAGGGTGTCATCAAACAAGTTTAATTACAATAAAATTTTAAAAACAGCCAAGTCTAAGGATAACTCAATTAAAATTTTGAGAGAAGAGAGTGTGATTCGAGAGTTGTTTTTCCATAGTAAAGATGAGCGCTTAAATGAATCCTATCTTGACTTGGAAAGAGTTGTTAAAGTTAGAAAAAAAGCTGGTGGTCAATTAGTTTTTTGTCATCCTGGCAGGTATAATAAATATGCTAACAACATAACTCAAAAGTTAAAAGAGGCTGGCATTGATGGTATAGAAGTTTTGTCCCCTCATCATTCAATTGGTTCGGTTATGTATTCTCAATTTTTGGCTGAAAATTTTGATTTAATATCTACTGGCGGATCTGATTTTCATCGTTTTGAAGAAAATTCAGATTATATTAGAAGTTCGGCTGATTGGTTTGTTATTGATAGCCGAAAATTAAGAAGAATAAAAGAAATAATAGGATAAAAATATGGCCAATAAAAAAAATAAGAAAAAAGGAGATTATCAATTAAATGATTTAACTAACAATAAAGTTAAGATGAGCATCTTGGCTTTAGTGATTTTTGTTTTGGGGTTGATTTGTTTATTGTCTTTGTTTTCTCTGTCTGGTAGTTTTGGAATTTTTTTAAATAAATATCTTTCCTTAGGTTTTGGTTGGGCTAAATGGTTTTTTCCTTTTTTGCTTATTTTTTTTAGCATAGCTCTTTATAAGGGCAAGCTTTTTTTTACTAAAAAAACTAACTATCTTGGTCTTTTCTTGTTTTTTATTTCTTGGCCATTATTATTTCATTTCTTTTTTGATTCTGAAGTATTAAAAGAAAAGGCTATAGCGGGAGTAGGTGGTGGTTATTTGGGTTTATATTTATCAATTTTTATAAAAAACATTTTTGGTTTTTGGGGGGGCTTGCTTATAATTTTAACCTTATTTTTATTAGCAATAATCTTGCTATTTGGCATAACATTGTCCGACATCCTTGGTTCTAAGAGTTATTTTAATAAAATTATTGTTTGGTTTTCTAATCTAGTTCGAAGAAAGGAGATGGAAGAGGAAGATTTTGATTTAGAAAACGAGGAAGAAGAAGAGAAAGAAGAGGAAGAAGAGGAGGAGGATGAAGAAGAAGAGAAAGAAAATTTAGATAAAAAAATAGAATTTAAAAAAAATAAAAATAATATTAATAAGAATAACGAATTGGATGATGAAATATTTTTTTCTAAAAAAGAAATAGGAACACTTGATGAAAAGAAAGAGAAAAAACAAGAAGAATTAAAAATAAACTGGAAGACCAAGAAAGTTAAAATTGACTTACCTTTAGATTTGTTAAGTTCTGAAATTGGAAAGGCAACTAGTGGGGATATTAAAAATAATATTTTAGTTATTCAAAGGACTTTGGAGAATTTTGGTATCTCAGTTGACATGGGTGAAGTTAATGTTGGTCCTACTGTTACCCAATATACATTTAAACCATCGGAAGGGGTTAAGCTTTCTAAGATAACTACCCTGAGTAATGATCTTTCCTTGGCTCTGGCTGCTCATCCTATTAGAATAGAAGCTCCAATTCCAGGAAAGTCTTTGGTAGGCATTGAAGTTCCTAATAAGGCTAAGGCGATTGTTGGTCTGAGGGAGATTTTGGGGGACAAAGAATTTAAAACTCGTGGCAGTAATTTAATGGCTGCTTTGGGTAAGGATGTTTCTGGTAAAAATATTGTTTATGATATTGCTAAAATGCCCCATCTTTTAGTGGCTGGTGCGACTAATTCCGGTAAATCAGTTTGTTTAAATGCTATTATTGTCGGCTTGCTTTATCAAAATAATCCCGAAGATTTAAGATTTATTATGGTTGATCCTAAGAGGGTTGAGCTTCCTGCTTATAATAATATTCCTCACTTATTAACTCCAGTTATTACGGAGGTAAACAAAACAGTTAACGCTCTAAGATGGTGCTTAAATGAAATGGATAGGCGTTATGAAATATTAAATCAAGCAGGTAAGAAGAATATTCAAAGTTACAATGAGTCAAGTAAAGAAAAAATGCCTTTTATTGTTTTTGTAATTGATGAATTGGCTGATTTAATGATTTCAGCCGCTAAAGACATTGAAAGCAGTGTTATTCGTTTAACCCAAATGTCGAGAGCTGTTGGTATTCATTTAATTTTGGCCACTCAAAGACCAAGTGTTGATGTTATTACTGGTTTAATTAAAGCCAATACTCCTTCTAGAATAGCTTTTTCAGTTGCTTCTATTGTTGATTCTAAAACTATTTTAGATTCTTCAGGGGCTGAAAAATTATTAGGAAAAGGTGATATGCTTTTTAGCACAGCCGAACTTTCTAAACCAAGAAGAATTCAGGGGGCTTATTTAAGTGATGCTGAAATACTTTCTATTGTTACTTATATTAAAGAAAAATATGGACAGGCCGATTATTTAGAAGGAATAGTTGAGAGGCAAAAAGTAAGTGGTGTGGCTGGTGTTGGTCTTGACGGTACTTTTGGCGACGAAGATGATCTTTTAGAAGAGGCTAAGGAAATAGTTCTTGCGGCCGGAAAAGCTTCAACATCTTTATTGCAAAGAAGATTAAGAATCGGTTATTCTCGAGCCGCTAGTATTTTAGATATGTTAGAAGAAATTGGTATGATTGGTCCATCTAATGGTTCTAAGCCGAGAGAAATATTGGTTTCTGGTGACCAAATGCGAGCTAACTCTGCTAATTCAATTTCGGCTATGCCTTTGCATAACCGTTCTGAAAGTAAGGCGCCAGGAAGTTATTTTTATCAAGAGGAAGAAAGCCCCTTGGCTTTAGATGAGAACTTAGAAACAGAAAAAGAATCTTTAGATATAAATAAAGATTTAGAAACAGACGAAGACGAAGAACTAGCAGACATTAATGAAAAGGAAGAGCTTAAATCTGACATAGAAAATAAAGATGATTTTGAAAACAATAATGAAGAAACAAAAAAAGGTTCAAAAGAGCTAGATGATGACTTTGGTAAATATTTTTCTAAGTAATTTTATATGCCTATTATAAGCTTAATAAAAAAAATAATACCTCGTAATTTTTTAGAAAAAATGAGACCAGCTTATCATTTTGTCTTTGCTTATTTAGCAGCTTTTTTTTATGGTTTTCCTAGCAATAAATTGGTGGTTATTGGTATTACTGGTACATCTGGTAAGACAAGTTCTGTTTATTTAATGGCAACCGCCTTAAATTCAGCTGGTTATAAAACTGGTTATACATCTACCGCCATGTTTAGTGATGGAAGTCAAGAATGGTTAAATGACAAAAAAATGACTATGCTTGGTCGGTTTTTTACTCAGAAAATGTTGAGTAAAATGGTTAAAAATGCTTGTGTTTATGCTATCGTTGAGACAACTTCCGAGGGCATAAGACAGTTTAGGCATCGTTTTATAAATTATGACATTGTTTTTTTTACTAGTCTTTATCCGGAGCACATAGAATCACATGGCAGTTTTGAAAACTATAAAAAAGCTAAGGGTAATTTATTTTCTCATTTAAAAAAATGTTCAAGTAAATATATTGATCAAGAAAAAAAAGTTGTTAAGATTAAAAATAATTTATCTAAAATAAATTTTAGTAAACTCAGAAAAACAATTGTTGTTAACGGTGATGATGAGCATGCTTCTTTTTTCTCTAATTTTTGGTCTGAAGAAAAAATGGCTTATTATCATGGACAATTTTTGGATACCGATTTTTTATCTATTTTTTATGATAATGTTGAAATAATTAATAATAAAATTTTATTTGATATATTTTTTAAACAGAAATTATCGGGAAAGGAACAGCTTGTTTCTAAAAAAATAGAATTATCTCTTTTGGGAGAGTTTAATGTTATTAATTCCTTGCCTTTGTTGTCTTTGGCTTTAAATCAAGAACTTGACTTAGATTTAATTGTTGGTGAGTTAAAAAAAATTAAAAATATTCCAGGCAGAATAGAAATGGTTGATGCTGGTCAAGATTTTTTAGCAATAGTTGATTATGCTTATGAACCAGTAGCTTTGGGTAAATTGTATAAAACAATTGATTTAATAAGAAAAAATAATGAAACTGGGAGTCTTATTCATATTTTGGGTTCGGCTGGTGGTGGTAGAGATAAAAGTCGTCGCTCTGTTTTAGGAGAAATGGCTGGTAATAAGGCTGATTTTGTGATTGTAAGCAACGAAGATCCTTATGATGAAAATCCTTTGGATATTATTAATCAAGTAGCTAGTGGAGCTAAGAGCGCTGGTAAAATTGAGGGCGAATCTTTGTTTAGAATTTTAGATAGGCGAGAGGCAATTAAAAAAGCCTTGAGTTTAGTTTCAAATAAAAATGATTTGGTTTTAATAACTGGCAAGGGAAGCGAACAAGCTATTTGCTTAAAAAATGGACAGAAAGAATTTTGGGATGATAGACTTGTTTTAAGGGAGGAAATTATAAATTATAAAAAAAAATAATTTAATTTTTTATAATTATTTTATAATCTATTGACCAATAATGTATATGTTTGATATAATATAGCTAGATAACTTATTTATCATTATACTTCTTGGTAGTTTCCTATGATTCTACTTGGGGTAAAAAAACTATGAATACAAAGAAAAAAGGTTTTACCTTAATCGAGTTGTTGGTGGTTATTGCCATCATCGGTATCTTGGCAACTTTGGCTGTTGTTGCTTTACAACAAGCTAGAAAGAATGCTAGAGATGCAAAAAGAATCGCTGACGTTCGTCAAATGCAAACAGCATTGGAATTGTTCTTTAACGATAATCAATATTACCCAGATTTACTTGGTGAATATACTGCTGGACAAATTGGTACTGGCTCAACTGTTTATATGAACATCATTCCAACTGCCCCAACACCAGCTGACGGTAGTAATTGTGCTGATTACAATGATTATGAATACACTGGTGATGGAACATCTGTTGGTGATTATTGGGGAAGCTACACTATTAGCTTTTGCTTAGGAGGTCAAACAGGTGGAATGGGCGCTGGTCCTAAATGTGCTACTCCAGGCGGAATTATTGACAAAGCTTGCGATGAATTATAAATAGATTTTTCGCTTTAAAAAAACAAGCCTTTAAAGGCTTGTTTTTTTATTATCAAATTTTTGTGCACCGTGTAGGATTCGAACCTACGACCATCTCCTTAAGAGGGAGCCGCTCTACCAGCTGAGCTAACGGTGCTTATAAAAGGGTGGCTGGGGAGGGGCTTGAACCCTCGACCTTAGCGTTATGAGTGCTACGCTCTAACCAGCTGAGCTACCCAGCCCTTTTAGTGTGTCCAGTAGGACTTGAACCCACAACCTTCTGGTCCGAAGCCAGACGCTCTATCCAATTGAGCTATGGACACAGTTTGTTTTTTAATTTGAAGATTATAGGTCTTTGAAAAAAACAATGATTTTATTATAATAAAAAAAATTTTTTAAATCAATACCTTGAATTTATTATTTCAAAGCATCTCTTAATTTTTTTCCAGTTTTAAATTTAGCTACTTTAACTTCTGGTATTTTTATTCTTTCTTCTGGATTCCGAGGGTTAACTCCTCCGCGTGAATAACGAGTTTTAACACTAAAAGTACCAAAACTCGTTATTTTAACGGAAGTATTTTCTTTTAATTTTTCAATAATTTCATCAGTAAAAAATTTAAACAATTCTTCAATTTCTTTTTTTGATAAATTTTTTATTTTGTATTTATCAAAAATAATTTTAGCTAATTTTTTTTGGTTGATAATTTTTTTATTTTTTTTATCCATACTATCTAGCGTATTCAATAACTCTTAATTCTCTAATAATATTAACTTTTATTTCTCCAGGATATTTTAATTCTTGTTCTATTTTTTTAGCTATTTCTCTGGCCATTTCATAAGACCTTAAATCATCAACTTTTTCTGGTGATATAAATATTCTAACTTCTCTTCCAGCTTGAATAGCATAGCTTTTGTCAACTCCTTCAAAAGAATTGGCTATTTTTTCTAACTCTTCCAATCTTTGAATATAGTTTTCAAAGGAATCATGTCTAGCCCCGGGTCTAGCTGAGGAAATGGCATCGGCTGTTTTTACAATAATTGATAATAATGTTGGTGGATTATCGTCATGGTGTGTTTCAACTGGGGTTATAATTTCTTGTTGGATGTTGTATTTTTTCAAAATATCTCTTCCTATTTCAGTGTGGTTTCCTTGTACTTCATGGTCAACTGCTTTACCAATATCATGTAATAATCCAGCTTTTTTAGCTAAGCTAGGATCAGCTCCCAATTCTTGAGCTAGCATGCCTGATAAATGAGCTACTTCGATAGAGTGTTCTAAAGCATTTTGACCGTAACTAGTTCTGTATTTTAGTCTTCCAATAATTTGTGTCAATTTTGGATCAAATCCAGCAACTCCAATTTCATAAACAGCTTCTTCTCCAGCTTTATTTATATCTATTGAAATTTCTTCTTTAGCTTTTTTAACAGCATCTTCAATTTTGGTTGGATGGATTCTGCCATCTTTAATTAAATATTCTAAGGCTTTCTTAGCAACATGCCTTCTGATTAAAGAGAATCCAGAAATTGTTATAGCATTTGGGGTATCGTCTACTATGATTTCGACTCCAGTCATTTGTTCAATTGATTTGATGTTTCTACCTTCTCGACCAATTATTCTGCCCTTCATTTCATCGCTTGGAAGATCAACTGTAGTTGTTGTTAGTTCGGCTGTGTAGTTAGAGGCCAATCTTTGAACAGCAAAGGCAATCATGTTTTTAGCTTTTTCATTTACTGTTTCGTTAGATTGATTTTGTAGTTTGCTAATTCTAGCCATTAAATCTTCACTATTTTTCTCTTCAATACTTTTAATAAGCAATTCTTTGGCTTCTTCTGGGCTTAATCCAGCAATTTGTTCAAGTTTAGCAACTTGTTCTTCTTTGATTTCTTTGATTTTTTCCTTAATTTCTTGAACTTCATTTACTTTATCGTATAGTTTTTGTTGTTTCTCTTCTAAAGCTAGTAATTTTTGTGAAAAAGCATTTTCCCTGTCTTCTAATCTTTTTTGAAGATTGTTTATTTCTTTTCGACGACTAGCCTCTTCTCTTTTAGCTTCTTCTATTATTTTTAAAGCTTTTTCTTGAGCTTCTAATTCATATTTTTTTTGCTTAGCTTTAGCCTCATTCAATATTTTTTCGGCTTTGTTTTCAGCTCCTTCAATTTTTTTAGCTGATGATTTTTTTTGGTATAAAAAACCAATGAAAAAACCACCAACGAGTAGTATTAAATAAATCGCATATTCCATATTTTTATTTTGTTTTAGGAAGGGGAAGACAAGTCTAAAAAGACGAGAAAAAAACAAAAAATACTAAATTTTAGCTAAAGTTAGTTTGTTTTTTGTTTTTATATAAGCTTTTATTTTATATTTTTGGGTTAAAATCGTCATAATTGTCTAATTTCCTAATACAGTTTTTAATTTTTAAATCCCTTTAATTCACTCTAGCAAATAATCTGCCTTTTGTAAAGTTTGGAAAAAGAACAAATATCTTTTATTTATTTTGTTTTTATGCTATATTACTAATATAAAATTAATAAAAATATATGTTTAAAAATCAAAATTTTAAATTGAAATCTTTTGTGTTGATTTTTTTTATTTTAGTTATTACTGTTTCTTTCTTGTTTTTAAAGATAAAACAAAGATATCAGGAAAGAGACTTTGTAGATAATAATGAGCCAGTGCCAGAATTGATTGACAGAAGTTTATCGGCTAAACATTCTTCAAAAATGTTAAAATTTGATAATTTAAAAGAATTCAATACTTTCGTTGAAAATAATGTTTCTGATTTATCTAGCAACTACGATGGCTTTATGAAGAGAACTGGAGTTGATTTGGCTTTTAGTGATAGTTTGCAAGCAGCTCCAAAAGCTGAAAGCTCAAATGAAATGGCCATGACCGAAGGTTTGGATTTTTCAACAACCAATATTCAGGTCCAGGGAGTTGATGAGGCTGATATAGTTAAAACTGATGGCAACTATATTTATTATGTTTCTGGTCAAAATTTATATATAATAAGTTCTTATCCGGCCGAAGAAACAAAAATCATAAGTCAAATCAAGTTTGATTCTAATCCAATAGATATTTATGTTAAGGGTGATAGTTTAGTTGTTTTCGGTAACGATTTTATGGCTCGTAATGACATTTTGTACGAAAAGAGTCTTAGTTATATTATGCCAATGTCCTCCCGTGTTTTTTTACAAGTTTACAATATATCTGATCGCTTGAATCCACAGAAAGAAAAAGATATTAAAATGGATGGTTCTTATTTCAATTCTCGTTTAATTGGTGATTATCTTTATTTTTTGGTTAATAATTATAATTATTACGGAGGTGGTTTGCCAAGAATGATTTATCAAGATAAGGATGTTAATTTTGATTGTCAATCTGGTTTAAAATGTCTATCATCGGAGATTTATTATTTTGATGATTATTATAATAGTGGCTTTGATTTAAGTAGTATTGTTTCTTTTAATATTTCTGACTTTGAAAGCGAGCCACAAAGCCATTTTTATTTATTGCCAAGTGGTCAAAATTTATATGTTTCTCGGGATAATATATATTTAACCTATACTAAATATTTAAATGAGCATGAAATTGAAACTGATGTTTTATTGGAAATAGTTTATCCTCGTTTATCTGAAAATGACAGAAAGGTTGTTGATGAAATTGAGGCTGTTTCGGATAATATTTTAAGCTTGAGTGAAAAGAGGAATAAAGTTAGAAGAATTCTAGATTTGTATTCTAGTCTTTTATCTGCTCCCGAAAGAGAAGTTTTACAAAAAGAATTGGATGACAAAATGTTTCAGAAATACCCTAATATTTTGGATGAACTAGAAAAGACTGTTGTTCACAAGCTAGCTGTTTTTGAGGGTTCGGTTGAGCCAATTTTTATGGCTGAAGTTCCTGGCACCGTTTTAAATCAATTCTCAATGGATGAATCTGATGGTTTTTTTAGAATAGCTACAACCAGAAATCAAACTTGGTCAAGGTTTGTAGAGGAGAGAAGTGAGTCTTATAATAATCTTTATGTATTGGATTCTAACTTAGAAATAACTGGTAAGATAAGAGGCTTGGCTGAAGGAGAAAGAATTTATTCGGTTCGTTTTATGGGTGATAAGGCTTATATCGTTACTTTTAAACAGGTAGATCCACTATTTTCGATAGATTTAAAAGATCCTTATAATCCTAAAGTCTTGGGTGAGCTTAAGATTCCTGGATTTTCTAATTATCTTCATCCCTATAGTAATAATGTTTTAATTGGTTTTGGCAAGGATGCTCAAGAAAATGAAGATGGAAGGGTTACTAATGGTGGTTTGAAACTTTCTCTATTTGATGTTTCCAATGACAATCCTCAAGAACTAGATTCTTATATTATTGGTGATTCCGGCAGTGAATCAATTGCTCTTTATGATCATCGTGCTTTCTTGTTTTCAAAGGAAAAAAATATCTTAATAGTTCCAGCCGTCTTAAGGGAGAAGACGGGCGATCGTTCTTGGGGTAACGTGTCTTTTAATGGTCTGTTAATTTTCAATATCGTTGATAATAAATTTGTTCTACAGGGCCAAATTGCTCATGCCGATTCAGGTTTATTTGAAAATTATTATAGTAATTCTGTTAAAAGAAGTTTGTTTATTAAAGAAAATCTTTATAGCCTTTCCGATAATTTAATTAAGATAAATAAATTGGAAAATTTAGAAGAAGTTTTATCTTTTAAATTGAATTAGATGGTTTATGAGAATTAAAAAATTTCTTTTATTAACGCACTCTTTTCTATTGGTTTTTTTGATGGCGGCCGTTTTTAAACCTAGTGTTTTCTATTGGCTTCTAATACCAATTAATTCTATTTTATTTATTCTTTCTTATCGAATAGTAAATTTAAAACCTGGCAGAAGTTTCCTAAAATATTTAATATTGCCAATTTTGTTTGTTAATTCTTGTTTTTTCTACGGTAGCCTGCTGCCAGACAGATTACTTTTTACTTTATTGTTGTTTTTTTCTGTTATGTTACTTTTCTATTACTATCGAAGTGCCGTTAAATATTGTTTTATAGAATCGGATAGAAGAAAAAATCTACCATTTTGGTCTAATTTGTTTGGCTTCTTAACTGTTTTTCTAGCATCTTCTTTTGTTTACGGCTTGCCTTATTTTATAAATGTTCATAATTGGTTATTATTGTTAATTTTAGTTCCCGTATTATTTGTTTCCTTTTTTCATAATTTATCGGTTGAAAAAAAGACCATTCAAACTGATTTGTTTTTTTCTTTTTTCTTTTTATTTTCTATTTTTCCTTTGCTTTGGTCTTTGTTTTTAATGCCGTTTAATTATAATGTTTTAGGTTTAATAGTTTCGCTTTTTTATTATAGTGGTTTAAATTTTACAGTTTTTTATCTTAATAAAGAATTGACCACTAAAAAGATAAGATATAATTTAATTTTTATTGGCTTGTTTTTACTCCTGATTTTATTGGGAGCTAAATGGAAGTAAAAAAATATGGATAAGAAAGATAAAAAAAATAATAAAAATAATAAAATTGTTTTATTTTTAATAGCCTCTCTTCTTTTGGGTTTTTTGGGTGGAGCTATTTTCTATTTTTATGGAGCTCTTTATAATCAACAGATTTTTTCACCAGAATTAGATTTAAGTTCTTGGGACTATAATCGTTCCAACTTTGTTATTCAAGATGCTAAAAAGGTTATTATTAATCAAGATTTAAAAATAGAGGAAAATCAAAATTATTTTAGTGAGGCTGTTGTCGGTATTTTTAAGAAAAGTAAAAGTGCTAGTGATTTTTATTCTTTTGATGAGGCTATTTTAAGTGGAGTTGTTGTTAGTAGCGATGGTTGGGTTTTAATTAATGTTTTGGGTCTAGCTACTTTTGACAAGAATTTGATAAAAGATAAATCATCTTTTGTTGTTATATCAAAGAAAGATAAAAAAATATATGAAATAGAGGATGTTGTTTATTCCGAAGAACATTCATTTTTATTTTTAAAAATAAAAGATACTAGTAATTTACCAGTAAGACCTTTCTTTAATTTTTCTAATTTAAAGATTGGTCAATCTTTGCTTCTTTATAATTTAGCAGGAGAAATAGCTCCAAGTAATTTATTGTCTAAGGGATCTTTTTCTTTCCCTAGATCTTTAGATATTTTTGAAAATGAATTAACCTTAACTGAAGTTAACGATTCTTTTGCTAATTCTTTTGTTTTTGATTTAAGCGGAGAATTAGTCGCTTTAGTTTCAGCTGATAAGCAGGTCCGTCCGATTAGTGATTTCAAGCCTTTAATATTTTCTTTTTTTAAAAACAAGGAAATAGCTAAATTTAAACTAGAATTAGAATATGTTAGTCTTTCAAATGTTGTTAGCCCTGATAATAATTTTTACTCCGAAGGTGCTTGGTTGTATAATAATGGTTTATCAGCAGTTAAAAAGGGTGGATTGGCCGAACAAGCTGGTCTTAAAACGGGGGATATAATTACTAGAGTTAATGAGTATAAAATTGACTCCAATAATGATCTGTTTGATGTTTTGAATAATTTTATTATTGGAGATAAGCTTACTTTTTATATTTTAAGGAATGATGCTTTGTCAGAAATTAAAATTGATTTAAAATAATTTTTATTTCTAATTAAAATATTATGAAGCTTCAAAAATTGGATAAAAATAAAATAAAAAATAAAAGAGTTTTATTGCGTTGTGATTTTAATGTTCCCATTTCAGCTGGAAAGATCAGGGAAGATTTTAAAATTAAACAAAGTCTAAAGACAATAGTTTTTTTATTAGATAATAATTGTGAAGTTATTTTGCTTAGTCACTTGGGACAACCCAAAGAAGGTTTTGATAAAAAGTTTTCTTTAAAACCGATTGCTCTTTATCTTTCTAAAATTTTAGCTCGAAAGATTGATTTTTTGCCTTATGATAAATATTCTAAATTTGTTGATATTAAAAAAGAAATAAATACGAAATCAAAAAATGGGCAAAAAATATTTTTATTAGATAACATTAGATTTTTTGATGGTGAAGGTCGCGATTGTTTACGTTTGGGAAAATCGTTAGCTAGCTTGGCCGATGTTTATGTTAATGATGCCTTTGCAGTGTCTCATCGAACTAATTCTTCGGTTTCAGCTGTTAGAAGAAATAAACCCTCTTTTGCTGGTTTTCTTTTAAATAAAGAGTTAGAAAATTTAGAAAAAATTATTAAACCCAAAAAGCCATTAGTTTTGGTTATGGGCGGGGCCAAGATAGCTAGTAAGGCGCCAATAATTAAGAAGCTTTATGATAAATCTTCTTATATCCTTTTAGGGGGGGCTTTAGTTAATAATTTTTTAAAGGCTAAGGGTTTCAATATCGGAAAATCTCTTTTTGATGATGGTTCTGATAAAATAGTAAAAACTTATTTAAATTCTAAAAAAATAATTTTGCCAATTGATGTTGTTGTTGGGTTTAAGGATTCAACCGGACGAATGATTAAGAAAATAAAAAGTGTGAGTGAAGTAAGTGATAATGATTTTATATACGATATCGGGCCAGAAACTATTAGTTTGTTTTCTAAATATATTAAAAAAGCTAGAACTGTTGTTTGGAATGGTCCAATGGGGAAGTTTGAAGATAGTAATTTTAAAAAGGGAACAGTAATGATCGCCAGTCAAATCGCAACTCATGCTAGGGGGAGCGCTTTTGGTGTTGTTGGTGGTGGAGAAACCGTTGAAGCTTTAAATTTGTCTGGTATGTCCTCTTATATGGATTGGGTGTCTACTGGTGGCGGAGCTATGCTTGATTATTTGTCTGGAGAAAAAATGCCTGGAATTAATTAATAAGTTTTGTTACCCTTGTAGGAGATATAATTATTAGAGTTAGCTTAAAATTTAATATTTAATTTTATTAATAATAATTAATATAAAAAATATGTCAAAAATAAAAGAAATAATAGCTCGAGAAATTTTAGACTCTCGTGGTAATCCAACGGTAGAGGTTAAGGTTGTTTTAGAAAATAAAATGTGGACCAAGGCTAGTGTTCCTTCTGGTGCTTCAACTGGAGTTCACGAAGCTTATGAGCTTAGAGATGGTGATAAAAAAAGGTACAATGGTAAGGGCGTTTTAAAGGCTGTTAAAAATGTTAATACTATTATAGCTAAAAGTCTTAAAGGATATTCTGTTTTTGAGCAAGAAAAAATTGACAAAAAAATGATTACTCTAGATGGAACTAAAAATAAAAAGAAGCTAGGAGCCAACGCTATTTTGGGTGTTTCTATGGCCGTTGCTAGAGTAGCTGCCTTGGCTAAGGGGAAAGAATTATATGAATATTTAGCAGAGACTTTTAATTTTGATAAAAATTATAAATTACCAACACCTTCTTTTAATATTTTTAATGGTGGAAAACATGCTGATACTAATTTGGATTTTCAGGAATTTATGATTTTGCCAAATAAAAATATTCCTAAATTTTCTGAAAAATTGAGAATGGGTTCTGAAATTTTTCATGAGTTAGGAAGGGTTTTAAAAGAAGCCGGTCTTGACACTGATGTTGGCAATGAAGGTGGTTATGCTCCTAATATTAGCTCAACCATTGCTGCTATTGAATATATTATTTTAGCCTCAGAAAGAGTTGGTTATCAACCAGGAGTGGATGTTTTTTTGGGAACTGACGTTGGTTCTTCTGAACTTTACAATGAAAAAGAAAATAAATATGAAATATCACTGGATGGCACCAAACTTTCAGCTTATGATTTAATTACTCTATATCATGAGTGGGTTAAAAAATATCATATGATTTCTATTGAAGATGGTTTGGGTGAAGATGATTGGGATAATTGGAAAATTTTAACTAAAGAACTGGGAGATAAAATAATGCTTATCGGGGACGATTTGTTTGTTACTAACGAAGAAAGATTAAAGAAAGGTATTAAAAATGGAGTTGCCAATTCTGTTTTAATAAAATTAAATCAAATAGGCACCGTTAGTGAAACAATGAAAACTGTTAAATTGGCCAAAAGTAATAATTACAGTTTAATGGTTTCTCATCGTAGTGGGGAAACAACAGATGATTTTATTGCTGATTTATCTGTGGCTGTTGGGGCTGAATTTATTAAATCAGGTTCTCTTTCTCGCGGTGAGCGTTTAGCTAAGTATAACAGGTTGTTGGAAATAGAAGAAAATTTATCTTAATATCTACATATCTATGGGGGAAACTTCGAAGGAAAAACTTTTAGTATTTTTAACTATAAATGGTTGGGGCGTAGCTCCTACTATGGAAAATAATGCCATCAGAAAGGCTAAGATTGATGATTTTAAAAATTTAGTATCTAATTATCCATCTACGATTATTAGTCCTTGTTATACTGAGAGTAGTTTGAATTATGAGGTCTTGGGTTCAGGTAATAATTTGCCGTCTTCTTTTTTAAAGAATTCTGTTTCTAAAATATTGGATCAAAATAGTTTGAGCCAAATAAAAATAGCTGACAGTGAAAATTTTCCCCTGGTTTCTTGTTTTTTCAATCAACAAGAGGAAAGATTGAGTAACGAAGAATGGTCAATTGTCAGAAATAAAAATGATTTTTGGGATTTATTTTTTAGTTCTGATGAAAAAATAATTAGAAAAACTATTAGTGCTATAAAATCAAATAAATATAATTTTATTTTTTCTAATTTAAGTGAAATTGCTTACTCAGCTTTGGCTGGTAATTTTGAAGAAACCATTTCTAAGGTTGAAAAAACATCATTAGCTTTAAAAAAAATATCTCAAGCTGTTTTAGAGGAAAATGGAGTAATGATTGTTTTGGGATCTTTTGGAATTGCTGAAGATGTTTTTAATATTAATACCAAAATTCCTAATCTTAAAAAAACAAACAATCCAGTTCCTCTTTTGATTATTGGTAAAGATTTTCAAGGTAAAACAATAGGATTAGAAGAAGCTCCTAATAATGATTTAAGTCTGATTAATTCTCAAGGAGATTTTTCTGATATCGCGCCCACTATTTTAAAAATAATGGATTTTGATGTTCCAGCTGAAATGACAGGGGAGAGTTTTGTATAATATTATTATGAAAAAAATTAATTTCCAAAAGTTAAACAAAATTGATCAAAATCTTTTAAAAAGAGCCTTTGAAGTAATGAATAATTCTTACAATCCTTACTCTAAATTTTATGTCGGAGCGGCTGTTTTAGGTGATGGTAATAAAATTTTTGTTGGAACTAATGTTGAAAATTCTGCTTATGGCAATACAATCTGTGCTGAGTGTTCAGCCCTGACTAGCGCTAGAGCAAATGGAATAAAGAAAGTTTTAAAAATAGCCGTGATTGGTAAGAATTCTGAAAAGGCAGTCTTAGATCCTATCTCTCCTTGTGGTTCTTGTCGACAAATGATTTTTGAAGCTTCTCAGGTTTCTGAAATTGATATTGAAGTTATTATGTCTAATACTAAAATGGATAAAATTATTATAGCTAAGATTAGCGAACTTTTACCACTAGGTTTTGGTCCAAAAAATTTTAAATCCAAATAACTGTTTGTATGTGCTAAAAATTAAAATTATTTTTATATAACTTCCTGAAATTATAATAAAAAAGAGACTCATTATGAGTCTCTTTTTTTTGCATTTCGTTTTTAATTACTAAAATAAGAAATAGATTATAATGGCAATAGCTATCCCCAAACAAGATCCAGCTAAAACTTCTCTTTTGGTGTGACCAATTCTTTCTTTCATTTTTGGATATTTTTGATCCAAGAATTGATCTTCATCTAGATCTTCAACTAGAATATTTATAGTCTCTCCTTGTTGTCCTAGATACATTCTTAATTTCAAGGCATCGTTAATAACAATAACCGCAAAAGCTATTGATAGAGCAAATAAAGGTGAGTCTAGGCCCTCAACTAGCCCCATAATAACAACTAAAGATACTACAAAGGCGCTATGACCAGATGGCATCCCAGCATAAGTAAAGGCAAAAAAGTCCCTGATTTTCATTTTATTTCTTTTGCTTAAAGAAATTTTTAGTGCTTGAGCAACAGCAGCTGCAATAAAGGGTGTTAATAATATTATATAGTTTGACATAAATTAAATATCTAAATTAGAAACATTCTTAGCATGAGTTTGAATAAATGTTTTTCTCTTGGAGGCATCGTCGCCCATTAACATGTCAAAGATTATATCAGCTTGAGCAGCATCTTCCAGTGTGACTCTTTTTACTATTCTTGTTTTAGGATTCATGGTTGTTTCCCATAGTTGTTCTGGGTTCATTTCTCCTAAACCTTTATATCTTTGAATAAATAATTTTTTAGCTTTTTTCTTGTCATCAATTTCTTTTTCATTTTTTTTGTCATCTTCTGTTCCTTCTTTATTTTCTTCACCTTCTTCAATATTTTCGTCTTTAATATCTCCTCCGAATTCTTTAATTATTTCCAATTTCTCTTCTTCGGTATAGGCATATTTAGAGGTGCTACCTTTTTTTATTTGATATAATGGTGGTTGAGCAATATAGATATGACCATCAGTGATTAATTGATTAAAATATCTAAAGAATAAAGTAAGTAATAAAGTTCTGATATGTGATCCATCAACGTCAGCATCAGTCATAATAATAACTCGATGGTATCTTAATTTTTCCATACTTAACTGATCTCCAATATTTGTTCCTAGAGCGATTACTAAATTTTTAATTTCAATATTAACCAACATTTTATCTAATCTGGCTCTTTCGACATTTAATATTTTTCCTCTCAGTGGCAGTATAGCTTGAAATTTTCTATCTCTTCCTTGCTTAGCACTACCACCGGCTGAATCTCCCTCTACTATGTATAGTTCGCATTCCTCAGCTTTGTTGCTGGAGCAGTCGGCTAATTTCCCAGGAAGAGTCATTCCCTCTAAAGCTCCTTTTCTAAGAATATTTGCTCTAGCAGTTCTAGCCGCTAATCTAGCTTGAGCTGAAATGATACATTTGCCAATAATACTTTCGGCTTCTTTTGGGTTTTCTTCTAAAAAAGTTAAGAAAGAATCACCAAAAACTTGTTCTACGTAGGTTTTTATTTCAGCATTTCCTAGTTTGCCTTTTGTTTGTCCTTCAAATTGAGGTTCAGGAATTTTAACACTAATTATAGCGGTTAAACCCTCGCGGACATCATCTCCGGTTAAATTTTCATCTTTTTCTTTTAATAAATTTTTATTTCTGGCATAAGAATTTAGAGTTCTGGTTAAAGCAGTTTTAAAACCAACTAAATGAGTCCCTCCATCGATATTGTAAATATTGTTAGCGAAGGGCAGGGTTGTTTCATTGTATTCATCGTTATATTGTAGTGCTACTTCAATTTTACAACTGTTTACCTCTTTTTCAACATAAAAAACAGTTTCGTGTTTAACATTTTTTTGACGATGCAATGATTTAATATACGATTTAACCCCACCTTCAAAATAAAATCTATATTTTTTAAAACTGTGTCCTGGTCTTTCATCAATAACATTAAGAAAAATTCCTTTAGTTAAGTATGATTGTTGGCGTAAACGATCAAGGATTTTACCCCAATTAAATTCGGTTTCAGTAAAAATAGTGGCATCTGGTTTAAAGGTGATGGTTGTGCCTGTTTTTTTAGTTGTTCCTACGGCTTTAATATTTTTTAATGGTTTGCCAATTTTATATTCTTGTTCCCAGATTTTTCCATCACGGTGAATTTCAGCTTTTAAATATTCGCTTAAAGCATTAACAACTGAAACACCCACGCCATGTAAACCACCAGAAACTTTATAGCCATCTCCACCGAATTTTCCTCCAGCATGTAATTTTGTTAAAACTGTTTCTAGAGCCGATAGGCCAGTAACCTTGTGTTTTTCAACTGGAATACCACGGCCATCATCAGCTACTTTTACCATTCCATTTTCTAAAAGAGTAACGCTTATTTCGGTGGCATAACCACCCATAGCCTCGTCAATACAGTTATCAACCACCTCCCAAATAAGATGGTGCAAACCAGTAGCTGAAGTTGAGCCAATATACATACCAGGCCTCTTTCTAACTGGGTCCAAACCCTCTAAGACGGTGATAGCATCAGCGCCATAATTTGATTTTGCTTTTTCTTTATCAGACATAAAATATTCTATTTAAATTAAATAATAACAAATAAAAAAGCGATTTTTCGCTTATTTTAATATTAAATCACAATATAATTATAGCAAAATAATTAAAGAGAGTAAAGACCTTGAATCTAATATTTTTTTGACTTTTAGTGCTTTTTTAGATAGAATAAAAGCATAGATTTTGTTTTATTATTTAGTGTTTTTATTAATCCTTTTGGTCTGGATCCCAGCTTTTGCTGGGATGACAAAAAAGGAACGATTTTATGTCAAAAATTTTAGTTACTGGTGGTGCTGGTTTTATCGGCTCCAACTTGGTTGATAAATTGATAGATTTAGGTAATGAAGTTGTGGTAATCGACAACTTATATAGTGGTAAAAAAGAATATTTAAATCCTCAAGCCAAATTTTATAACCTAGATATTTCAGATAGTAAAGTTGAGGAAGTTTTTGAAACTGAAAAATTTGATTATGTCTGTCATTTAGCCGCTCAAATAGATGTTAGAAAGTCAGTAGATGATATGGAGTTTGATAATCAAGTCAATGTTTTAGGTGGACTTAATATTTTAAAAAATTGTCACCAGTTTAATGTTAAGAAAATAGTTTTTGCTTCTTCTGGCGGGGCTGCCTATGGTTTTCCTGAACAAATTCCAACCTCAGAAGATCATTTAACTTATCCTGTTTCTCCCTATGGTATTAATAAGGTTTCTTTTGAAAAGTATTTAAATTATTATTATAAAATTTTCGGTCAAAAATATACAGCCTTAAGACTAGCTAATGTTTACGGACCAAGACAATATAAGGGAGGGGAGGCTGGAGTTATTGCCATCTTCACTAGCAATGCCATAGCTAAGAAAAAAAGTTATATTTACGGAGATGGACTTCAAACTAGAGACTATGTTTATGTTGATGATGTAGTAAGTGCTTTTGTCCTAGCTTTAAAATCAGAGTTTGTAGGTGATTTAAATATCGGTACTGGTGTTGAGAAAAGTTTATTAGAAGTTGTCAGTGCTATAGAAAATTGTTTGGGAGAAAAATTAGACATAGAGCATCAAGATGCTAAACTAGGAGAAGAGAGAAGGAGTTGCCTTAATTTCGATAAAGCTAAGGAAAAAATTAATTGGCAATCTGAGGTTAATTTGGAAGAAGGAATAAAAAGAACAATTGAGTGGGCTAAGAATAATAATTAATGAGTGGACCCCAGCTTTCCTGCCTGCCGGCAGGTATGGTGCCGGGATAACAAAACAGGAGTATGAAAAAAATAATAGCTGGTAATTGGAAAATGAATTTAGACTGTAAGAATTCTTTAATTTTGGCTGATAAATTAAATAAGATTTTAAATATTAAAAAATCTCGAAATGAGGTAATTATTTTTCCTGATTTCTCTTCTTTGTTTTTGGTTTCACAAGCCATTAAGGACGGTCAAATTAAATTTGGATCACAGGATGTGGCTCACAAAGGTTTAGGCGCTTATACTGGGGAGGTTTCACTAGAAAGTTTAAAGCAATTAAATTGTAAATATATATTAATTGGTCATAGCGAGAGAAGACAATATTTTGCTGATAATGATTTAGTAGCTGATAAACTATTTAATGTCATTAAAAATAGCAAAATAAAACCTATTTTATGTATTGGCGAAAGTTTAGCACAAAGAAAAAAAGGTGAGACTTTTAAAATTTTGGAAAAACAATTAAAGGAAGCCTTTTCTAAGTTAAAAACTAAAGATTTAGAAAATAGAAATATTGTTATTGCTTATGAGCCAATTTGGGCTATTGGTACTGGACTAGTAGCTGAAGTTGAAGATGTGGTTAAGGCTCATAAAAAAATTAAAGAAATTTTTTCTAAGATGTTTAGAGGGTCTAAAATTAAGCAAGTAAAAGTTTTGTATGGAGGTAGTGTTAATGTTGATAATTTTTTAAATTTACAAAAATTACAAGAAGTCGATGGTCTACTAATTGGTGGTGCCAGTTTGAAAGCTGGTGACTTTTTGGATATAGCTTATAATTTTTAAACATATGGATAATATTTGGCCTTTAATTATAATACTTATTTCTTTGTTGATTATTTTATTTATCATCGTCCGTCGTTTTCCGGTCCTGGCTGTTTTGGATGTTGAGAATATTCCTGAAGAGAAAGAGCAGCAAATTAAGGAAAAAATAATTAAAGATCGGATGAGAAGAAAATTTTCCTATCTTAATAATTTTTTTTCTTTTTTAGGTGATTTCTTTATTAAATTTTCTAAATTTATTGGTGAGAGTTTAGAGAGCTTTAAGAAGAAACAAGAAAGTAAAATTAAAACTGGTTCTTTGGCTAATGTTAGTCAGGAGGAAAAAATAAGATTATTATTTTCTCAAGTTAAAGAAATGATTAAAAATGAAGAAAGTAAAGAGGCTGAGCAAAAGTTAATTGAAATAATTAGCTTAGATGATAAGAATTTATTGGCTTTTTCTGAATTAGGATATCTTTATCATAACCAAGGAAAATTACAGGAGGCTAAACAAACTCTTCTTTATGCTTTAAAATTAGCTGATATTGCCAATTTTAGAAATGAACAAGCAGGTATAAATTATAATCTAGCTTTAATTGCCAAGGATTTGAATGATATTGATGGCGCTGTTTTAAGTTTGCTCAAAGCTTTAGAAAAAGATCAAAATAATCCTCGTTATCTTGATTTAATGTTAGATTTATGTATAATCAAGAAAGATAAAAATTTAGCTTTGGAATATTTAGAGAGAATTAAAGAGGTTAACCCTGATAATCAAAATATATCAAGCTGGGAGGAGTCTATTAATGAAATTTAATAATTAATTTGTTATTTATTTTGATTTAATTATCAAGATAATATTTTTAATATTGCCGAAATAGCTCAGTTGGTAGAGCGTTTCCATGGTAAGGAAAAGGTCACGGGTTCAAGTCCCGTTTTCGGCTCAGTTTTTTAAAATTTTGTTTAACTAAAATTCTAGCCATGGCCGTAAACAGAAACAAGAATTGTCTTAATCAAAAAAAAGTATCCAGAAAGCGCAATCCAAAACATCCCAAAGCTTTAACAATTCACCATATCGTTCCTCGCAGCAGGGGTGGTGGTGAAAGCAAAGAAAACAAGGCTAAAATAATTAGGTATCATCATGGAGTTTTTCATGACTTGTTTCAAAACATGACCCCCTGTGAAATAATTGTTTTTCTGACCGTTTTTATTTTCAAAACAGACAAGTGGTTAAAGGCTTATTGTTTTGATCGTTCAACTAATATTGAGGAAAGGGTTGAATTTATTATTGATGGTAGACTTACTAATTATCATCGAGATAAATTTTATTTACTTTTTGGAGACATGAATTACGTCCAATGTTATGCTTATCTTGAAAATTATTTTTTTAATAGGCAAACCAAATGGATGGATGAAGTGGTCAACAATCTTAAGTATTACACAGAAGCTGTTTGAAAAAACAGCTTTTTCTTTTTTAATTTTTTTTGTGCTATAATAGCTTAACTAACAATTAATTATATAAAAATATGGAAAATGAATATAAAGAAAATGTAGCCTACTATCCAATAGTTGGTTATAACGCCCCTGATTTTTCAGTTGAGGCTTATTTAAATGGGCAAATTAAAAAAATAAATTCCTATGATTATCGTGACTCTTGGTTAGTGGTTTTTTTCTATCCTGGAGATTTTACTTTTGTTTGTCCAACTGAATTAGGTGATTTGGCTGAAAAATATTCTGAAATAAAAAAGATAGGAGCTGAGATTTTAGCTATTAGTACTGATAGTGTTTATGTTCACAAAGCTTGGCATGATTTTTCTCCTTTAATTAAAAAAATAGAGTATCCCTTGCTTTCTGATCGTAATGGTGAAGTAAGTCGAACTTATGGAGTCTATTCAGATGAAGATGGTATTGCCATGAGGGGCACTTTTATAATTGACCCTGATGGTATACTTAGGTCAATGGAGGTTAGTGACGCTTCAGTTGGTCGAAGCAGTGAAGAATTAATTAGAAAATTAGAGGCTTGTAAATTTACTTACGAACATGGTGACCAAGTTTGTCCAGCTAACTGGAAGCCTAAGGGTGAGACTTTGAAGCCAGGCTTAGACTTAGTGGGAAAGCTGTAGTGTTCATATATTAAATAATATAAAAAAAGACGAGATTTATCGTCTTTTTTTGTTTATTTAATTTTTTTGGGATTTTTAATATTTTTTATATTTATTACTGTTGACAAATATTGACAAATATTTTGAAATATGATATAATGTGTTGTTAGTCTAATTGAGTTTATGTTAGGCCAATAAAGAACTTTGACAATTTTAAAAATCAAATAAAAGGAGAAAAAATCATGAAACTATCGGAAAGGTTTATCGGAAAAGGACAATGGACTTTGTTCTTTTTAGTGAGTTTTTTTGTGAGTATGATTCTGATGAGCGTTTTTTTGCTCGTAATTGGAATTAACTTTTTTGTTGCTTTGCTTTTGGGGTTCTTGGTTTTTTTAGGAATTTCAATTTATGCCTTGGTTAAAGCGTACATGTTTTTTTATAATGCCTATCCAGATTGTAAGGACATGGAGCGTCGTCGCTTCTTTTCAGTTCCCGAAAAACATGCAGCCTTAGTAGAGATTAACGGGGTTTATCCTGAAAAACCTCTTCATGCTGGTTGGTATCTGGTTTTTCCGTTTTTTAAATTCGTTACTTTTTCTCAAGTTATTTTTTTGGGAGATTTTAACGGGATTATATTTGACGGAAGTCCTGAAAATAAAGTTGATTTTAAAAACGGTATTTCTACGCCAGTTGAGGCTATGTATGTAGCTCATCTGTATTCTGGCCCAGAGCTTGGGACAGATTTAAGAGCTGGCGACTCAGACACCGAAGACATTGTTTCTATCTTAGCTTCTATGTTGGATAAGAAAAAAACTGAAATTAGATCATTGGGCCTTGTTACCCGTGAACTAAAAAGTTTAATTCTCGACAATAGTATTAAAAGATATGCTAAGGAAGAAAATGCTGACTCTAACATTAGAGAAATGCTAATGTCTCTTTTGCGCTTAACTTTGGGTAGTATGGATTCTGACACTGCTAGAGGTGACAAGATTGATTTGGCTAAATTAAAAAAAGAGGATATCTGTGTGTTTAATTCAATCATCAAGCATTACGGAGTTGATATTTGCTCGGTTAATATTTTGGATATTGTTTTATCTGATGAGGAAATTGAGATTAACAGAACTGAGTATAAGTCAAAAATGGACATTAAGGTCGCTGAAAATAAAAAGGAGGTGGCTATTATTGAGGCTAAGGCTCAGTCCGAATCTTTAGAAATAACTTCCGAAGCGCTTAGGATACAAGTTGAGAAGTTAGTATCAACCAAAGCTTCTCCCAAGGAGGTTCTTGAGTACTTAATGAAAATGGAACAGTGGAAAGCGCTTAAGGCTACTGATAAATCCATTATCGTTGAAAATGGTGGAAGTTTGGCCGGAATACTAGCAGCTATTAAAAGTGTAAATCCTTAAAAAGAAAAAAAAATGACAAATACAGGAGGAAAACCAAAATATCTTCCGCCGATAGAAGAGGCGGGAAAGCAGGGCTCTGAAAAAGAGCAATCCAAAGACAAAACAGAAAAAACGGAAGAAAAGAAAGTAAAAGAGTTTGGTAAAACTCAAAAATCAATTAGAAATCTGATTTTAGCTTTTATAGTTGGTTTTGTTTCTTTTTTGCCGGCTTGGTTTATTATGTTTTTTTGGGGAAATATTCCTATGCCTGAAATCCTAGAATCTAAAACCCTCTTTCCAATTGAAGATTGGAATTTTTGGTCAGATTTGATAGTTTCTCTTATTTTTTCGGCAATAGTTCTTTTGGCAGCCAATTCTGTGGCTGAAGAGAAAAATAAATGGACAAATGGCATTTCTTGGGCTTTGCTCTTAATTTTATTTTGCTGGACGATTGGCTATTATGGTTTTTTCAGGAAAGTAGAGCCTCGAACGAGAAATCATCAAACCGTTGTTTATGATCCTAATCCTTTCAGAGATCAAACTCCAATTCATTCTCTTTATTTGGATAAAGGGGAGAAAAGCTTTTGGATTGATTGGAAGGTTGGATATAAGTTGGACACCTGGGGTAATTATCAGAACTATAAATTGATTTATGAAGATGGTTCGGTGGTTACTGTGAGGAGTGGAGAAATAACATACCTCCCTGATCCAGGAAAAAATATTAGGATCAGACTCGAATCATTGAGCAATGATCAAACAATCTATGTATATCTAAGCAGAATATAGGTTTTAAAGGGCAAAGAAATTTGCCCTTTTTTATTTGCCTTTTTCGTAAAATAGTGATAATATTAATTAAAGATATTATTAATTTTTTTACTTATGTTTAAAAAAATATTTGTTGTGTTTTTGTTTTTATTTTTATCATTTTTTTCTTTTTTAAATATTTCTTTGGCTCAAACTTCTGGCACAAACACACCGCCGCCACCTCCACCTCCACCAGTTAGACTAGCCAATCCTTTGGGAGCTGGAGCAACTGCTCAAGGTGTTATTGGAAGTGTTATTGATAAAGTTTTGGGCGTGGTTGGTGCTCTAGCCTTGATTATGTTTATCTATGGAGGCATAACTTGGATGACTGCTATGGGTAATGATCAACAGATTACTAAAGGTAAAAATATTTTGATGTGGTCAGCTTTAGGCTTGATAGTTATTTTCTCTTCTTACGCTTTAGTCAAATTTGTTCTTCAAGCTATCGGAGCTTAGTTTATATAAAAAAGTCTTCAAATTTGTTTTGGAGATTTTTATTGTTGACATAATTTTATTTTACTGTAAAATATATTTATTGAATAAAAAAATGGGTCGATACCAAAGCGGTCAACTGGGGCAGACTGTAAATCTGCTGGCATCAGCCTTCGCAGGTTCGAATCCTGCTCGGCCCACATATGTTAATTAATCCAGATAAAATTGGTAGGAGTTTTTTGAAGATTTTACTGATACTTTTCTTTTCACTAGGCTTGGTTATAATAATTTTAAACATTATTTAATATATGCCAGAATTACCAGAAGTGGAAACAATAAAAAACGGTTTAAGCCGTTTTGTTTTATTTAAAGAGATAAAAGATGTCTTTTTAATTGATTTTAAATTATTTTCTGGAACAGAAAAAGAATTAAAGAAATTAAAAAAAGATAAAATTTTTAAGATTGAAAGATTAGGCAAGGCTATTGTTTTTTTCTTTGAGAAAAGCAAGAAAAAGATGATAATTCATTTAAAAATGACTGGTCAGTTAGTTTATTTTTTACAAGAGAAAAATAATAGTTCTATTTTAACAGCTGGTGGTCATAGCGAAAAAAATCAAAAAAAATTAGATATAAAAGATTTTAAACATTTAAGATTTAAAATGTCTTTTGTAGATGGTAGTTTTTTAGCTTTAAATGACACCAGAAGGTTTGCTTATCTAAAATTATTAAGTGATGTTGATTTAAAAAAAATGAAAAATAGACTCGGCCTGGAGCCACTTTCTTCCGATTTTATTTTTGAGTCGTTTTTAAATGTTTTGAAAAACAAGAAAAAGAATATAAAAGCTTTTCTGCTTGATCAAAAATATGTTAGTGGAATAGGAAATATTTATGCTGATGAAATTTTGTTTGCTTCAAAAATAAGCCCATTTAGGAGTGTTGATAGTTTAAGTGATAAAGAAAAGAAAATAATATATCAAAATATAAAAAGAATTTTAAAATTGGCCGTTGAGAAAAAAGGAACAACTTTTAATGATTATGTTGACGCAAGTGGTCAAAGCGGTGGTTTCTGGCCCTTATTAAAGGTTTATGGGCGAAAGGGAGAAAAATGCAAGACTTGTAGTGGCTTGATAATTAAGACTAAGTTAGCTGGCAGGGGAACTCATTATTGCCCTAAGTGTCAATGTTGACTTTCGCTGTTTATTTGTTATAATAGCTTTAGATTGCTGAATTAGCAGTTTATTTATAATTGTTAGGTAAAATATATGTCTCAAGACAACATGATAAAATTAGAATGTACTGAATGTAAAACAGTTACATACCATTCTCATAAAAATAAAAAAACTTTAAAAGCAGTTCGTTTAGAGTTGAACAAGTTTTGTAAATTTTGTCGAAAACACACTCCTCACAAAGAAACAAAATAATTTTTATAATAAAAAAAAATGAAGAATGAGAATTTGGCTAAGCCATTTTTGATAGTTCTGTTAGTTTTAGCGATTTTCGCTTGCTACCTTATTTTTAAACCATTTCTGACTGAAATAGTTATTTCAGCCGTTTTGGTTTCTTTTTTTTATAGGCCATTTTTATGGCTTACTAAAAAGTTTAAAGGAAAAAAAGCCCCAGCTGCCTTGGTGATGTGCTTCTTAGTTTTATTAATTGTTATTATTCCAATTAGTAATCTAATAATTTTTTCAGGTAAAAAATCTTTAACAGCTTATTCAGAAACAGTTAGTTTTATAAATATCGCCAGTGATAATTTAAAAAGCAGTGTTCTATCTAACTTTGATTTTGTTAACCTAGAAGATGATAATGTTAAAAATTTCATTTTAAAGATGACAGAAACTATTAAAAATTGGATAGGTAAGGGCGCTACCAGCATTGTTAAGGGTACTACTGGATTTTTTGTTTCTTTGGTTCTAATACTTTTAACAATGTTTTTCTTTTTTGTTGACGGCGAAAGAATGGTTGATAAAATTAAGCATTGGTCACCTCTACCTAATAAATATGACGTTGAGTTGTTTAAAAAATTTAGAGAGGTTAGCTATACAGCAGTTATTTCAACTTTTTTAACAGCCGCTATTCAAGGTGTAATTGGTGCTATTGGTTTTATGATTGTTGGCTTGCCAGCTTTTTATGCTGGTATTTTAATTGCTTTCTTTTCTTTAATTCCATACATTGGTTCAATGATTATTTATGTTCCAGTTGGTGTTTTTTTAATAGTTACTGGGCAAGTGTTTAAAGGTGTTTTTGTTTTAGCTTGGGGGTCAATAATTATTGGCAATACCGACAATCTTTTGAGGGCCTATCTATTAAAAGGAAAATCGAAAGTAAATCCAATTTTTATTATTTTTGCTTTAATGGGCGGCATCGCTTTGTTTGGTTTTTGGGGTTTAATTTTGGGACCACTAGTTGTTGCTTTGTCGGCTACCATCTTTCATATTTATGAACTTGAATTTGGTAAAGATCTAGAAAGATAGTTTGTCGGGCGTTTAATTGTTGAGGTAACTAACAAGTTTATGATAAAAAATTTTTAATAATTAATTATACAAATTTATGTTGGGACCAAAAACAAAGAAAAATTTAGAAGAAGCTTTTGCTGGTGAATCAATGGCTAGGAATAAATATGATTATTTTGCTAGCGCTTTTAAAAAAGCTGGTTATGTTCAGATTGCTAATATTTTTGAAGAAACTGCTAGAAACGAAAAAGAGCATGCCAAATTATGGGCCAAGCAGTTAGGTTATATTCATGAAGATATGAAGGATAATTTAAAATCAGCTATTGAAGGTGAAAATTATGAACATACAGATATGTACCCTCGTATGGAAAAAGAAGCTTTAGAGGAGGGTCATGAAGAGATTGCTAAATTATTTCATGAAGTAGCTGAAGTAGAAGAAGCTCATGAAAAAAGATATAAAAAATTATTAGAAAATATTGAAAAAGATATAGTTTTTAAAAGAGATGAAGTAAAAAAATGGAAATGCAATAATTGTGGCTATATTCATGAGGGAGAGGGGGCTCCAGAAAAATGTCCAGCCTGTTCTCATCCTCAAGCTCATTTTGAAATTTTTATTGAAACTTACTAATAATTAATTTTAAAAATATGGCTAGTAGAGTTGGTAAAATTTGTGTTTGTGAAATTTGTGGAAATGAAGTTGAGTTTGTAAAGGATAGTGGGGCTCCAATAATTTGCTGTGGGGAGCCGATGCAAGAGAAAAAATAGTTTATAAAAAAATAAAAAAGAACCATTTTAATAAAGATGGTTCTTTTTGTTTTTAATAAAAAAAAGAGACTTGAGTTAAGTCTCTGGGTGAAAAAAATAACATGAATTAAATTGCCGGACATGACTTAGTCATGCCACCAGGAGAAGCGGAAATAATCCTCTTGTTTTGATCTCCAATGGAGTTTAGAGGTTTAGTATTTCTTGGCCCCCTCAATTCCTTTTTGTTGTGTTTATTTATGTCTCTTATTGGCCCACTTGAAACGGCACAAGAGAAGAAAATAAAAATTAATAAAAATGACAAAAGAAAAAAAACAATTTTTTTCATGGTTTCTTATTTTGGTTAGCAATGTACTTATGATAGTGTTATAACATATTAACATTTTATTGTCAATAATTTAAAACTGGATTTAAGAAGTTAGTCTTATAATTACAATATTGATAAATTTAAATTCAAAGTAGAGGTGTGTTTGTGTGATTATTATAATAAAGAAAATGTGATAAATTTTTGATCAGAAGTCGTAGGTATTGAAAAAAGTAAATTTTCTATATATAATAAAGCAAGTATAATAATTTAATAATGCGGGCGTCGTATAATGGTAGTATAAGGGTCTCCAAAACCTTTGGCGTGGGTTCGATTCCTACCGCCCGTGCGGTAAATAAAAATACAGAACTTAGTTCTGTATTTTTATTTATTCGAGCGAAGCGAGATAGGAAGCGAACAAGCGGCGAGCGAGTCTTGAGCGAGGTCGGAAGACTGAGCGAAAAGGGAAGCGACGATAAAAGCGAGCGAAGAGCGAGCTTTTAGCGGCCGGTCTGGACAAGTGAGCTTTTCGCACTTCTGGCGAAAAGCGAGGGCGGAATTCCTACCGCCCGTGCATTAATGAAATCGTGTAAAGTGACCCGAATGCCGAGCATTTTAGGCTTCGATTCCTAGATAGGTGCTAACACCTTTATGGGAATAGAAAATTAGCCAAATTAGCAGGTTTTTAGCAAGGGCGCTCTTAATTAGAGTGCCCTTGTTTTGATTGACAAATGGCTAAATTATTGGTAAAGTAAAGATAAAATTTTACTGGATAAAATATGAAATTTGAGCAAATAAAAAAGGAGAATAAAATTGAATATTGGGAAAAAATTGATAGAGAACTTGGCTTATCAGCGGAGCTTTTTAGTCATTATTTTAAAAAAATCGGTCAAGAAAAAAAAGCAGAGGATATTATTCAGGAATGGTTGCAAGAATTAATGGATTGGCGATCAAATAATGAAACTAGTCCAATTCAAAATCCAGAGAAAGATATTTCTGATTTAAAAGAATTATTAACTGCTAAAGCCGAAAATGATTTATTGAGTGAAAAAGCCACGGTTGATAGCTGCTATTATAATCACTTGCTATTATTAAGCCTTGGCACTTCGGAAATTCAGAAAAACTCAGAATTGCAATATAAAAAAGAATGGGACGTAGATCATGAGGACATACTTGACGTTGCGGTTAATGATGGCCGAAAGGAGGCTTTTTATAAGGCGGCTAAAAGTTATTTATCAAATGAATATAAGTATAATAAAAATACAAGCGCTAACAAATATAAACTTGAAAAACGTGATCTTGATTCTGATGCCCTGTTGGTTCTGAATAAGCTTCAGGTTTTAGATAGTTTTTATAGAAATCGTGATTATTAT
>JALNZW010000015.1 GCA_023229115.1 Patescibacteria group bacterium | reverse complement strand
GAGGTGAAACGCCCCTGCCCCGGCTGTGCCGATCACGACCAGCCCATGCAGCCCTTCTGCGGCGGCGGGAAGGGTCTGTGTGTTATCGGCGGCTTGGCCGTAGTTGCTGATAACACACCCCCGACACTCGGCGGCGGTGAGGGTATCGGTGGCCGCCTGGGTGACAACTTTAAGCCCTGCGCTTACAGACCCTATTACATTAGTGGATCCGACCACATATAAATTTCCATTTGCATCCACCCAACCACCACATGTTCCATCATTTTTTAATAAAATATTAATTGGGCCTTGTATCGAAGTAATAGCAGTAGAACTCCAAGCTGGAGAAGGAGCTACTGTAACAGTACATTGAGTAGAAGATATCCAACTACTAATATATCTAGTTTGACCTCCAACAATTATAGTTGTTCCAAATTGAGGATCTGTAACACAATATCCTGCAAGAATTGCATCAGCAGTAGAACTAAAAGTAACTGTAGTTCCAGAACTTGATACGGTTCCAGCAAAAGTAGTTATAATAGGTGGTGCATTAAAAGATCCTGTAGATGCAGTAATAGGAGCATCCAAACTATCGGCAGTATTTCTAATTCTAACAGTAGTACCATCTGTATAAACATTTTTAAGAACAGCATTTTCAGCAGCTGTTAAATGATAATATTCTCCAACAGCACCTCCTTGTAAATTAATTAATTCATTATGATCAGAAGAAGTGAGCTCTACTCTTGAAACAAATTTACTTCGCCAATCAATATAATTATCACCCTCTGCAGTTAATACTATTTTTGATTTAGTAGTGTTAGAATAACTGTCAGATGTTTGAAATATAATGGATGCGATTGGATGAATTTCAGGAAATAAAATATTATTTAAAATTAAGCTTCTAATTTCAGATTCTGAACCATCTTTTGCATCATCAATATTAATATATTGATCTTGCCCAACAATAGCAATTAAAGGATTATCTTTTTCTGTTGTTGCAAAAATATGACAAAGAACAAAATCATTATTAGTAACTTCGGTTAATTGCCAAGCACCACCAGTATATTGATTATATGCTAACCTATCTTCACCGACAATTCCAGTTTTAAGAACAGAATAACCAGTGTTAATTTCTTTTCGCCATTGACCTGTACTAAGCATATAATAAATCGGCAATCCAGTAGTGGAAATTATTGCCGAAATTGGTAAATAAATATCTTCATCAGCAACATCTCCAGAATCAATAGAAAATTGAGAATGTGTATCTAATGATCCATCACCAATTACAAAATTTCCTAAACCAAGACCACTTAAATATTGAAGACCAAATGTATAGTGAAGATAAACATGAGTAGAACCATCCATTTGTATTCCATGCCGTTCTTCACCAACATAAATAGCTTCTTGATTAGTTACATCCCAATAAATAATACAAACTATTGCTTTAGTTCTAATAATATTAGATACTTGTGAAATTGTTAAACCTGTTCCATCATATAAAATCCCATTATCATAATAAATAATATGAATACCTTCAGTATTTGAAATAATAATAGATTCTGTCAATTTAGTATATGAAATACCATTTTGATAAATAATAAAATTAGATCCTGTTGGAGCTATAGTAAAAGTTCTAGTTAAATTAGTAAAAGAAATAGTTGAAGAAGTTCTATCTATAAAACCAGTAGGATCAGTCCTATCTGAAGATATTTTTGTTGAACTTATTAAAGATTCACCATATTTAATTAGTGTACTCATAATTGTAAAATCTTTCCTTTTAGAAAAAGTTTTAATAAAATTTTTAATCCGGCAAGAGCTTAAGTGTTCGCAATAAATCTGAAGTTTTCCGTCTTAAACTATCTAAATCAGAATTGTTATCGATGATAATATCATATTTATAATTTTCTAAATAATCTTGCCGGTCACAGTAACAATTTTTATTATCATCAATTAAATTTCTTTTAATAAAAACAGTATAGCAAAAATTGGAACAAATTTCATTATAATATTCTTTAAATTTTTCAATTTCTGGAATTTCTCTACAATGAATTGTAAATAAAAAATCCATATATTTTTTAGAATTATAAAACATAGATATATTAATTTTATTAATAACTTCATTAAAAGGTCCATTATTATATTTTGTACTAGCATCTTTTAAATCAGATAATAATTGTCTACCGGCAAAATCTTTTTTACCATCCCAACCAAAATATAATTCGGCAAGCTCTTTTATATGATCTACAGAAGAAATATTTTCATAATAAACAATTTTATCTTTACAAATATCTTTTATAAAATCACAAAATGTATCTTTACCTGATTGTGGTGTTCCATTAAGGATTAAAATTTTAATCATTTTTACTTTTCTCTTTCTTTTTTTAACTTATTAATTCTCTAATAGTTAAAGATCCAGTTCCAGTAGTAACTATTACTAATTTTGAAAATTTATAATTTTGAAGATTCATTTCAAATGTTTCAGAATTACCCAATGTTATCGGCGGAGTATTCGAAACATCCTCTAAATATATATTAAATAATAATCCACCACCAATTGTAACTCTGTTTATTTGAAGAACTTTACAAAGAACAGGATCTGAAATATAATAATATTGCGTTCCTGCAACAGCAAAAGTAACAATAGTTTCACTAATAATAGGATTAAAAAGAGGCAGAACAGATGTCCGATACAACATCGGATATGAAGAAACTGCTATTGGATTATAATCATCAGATTCAATGTCTAAAAGTATAAGAGATGTATTTCCAGTTGTTTTAATATATAAACGAGAATCAGTATTATTAATAATCGGAGCTGCTAATTTTACATGAACATTACCACCAATAGTAACAGGAACTACTGCAAACGCTACTTTATTAGGATCACCAGTTGCTATTTCATATGCAGAATTGATATCTGCAACAACTTCGGCAGCAGTTCTAGCAGCACCAATAGTTAAAGTAGCAGTGATCCAATCACTATTATTTACTTTAAAAATAAAATTATTATTAGCAGAAGTTACAACATAATTTTCTGCATTTTCACTTAAATAAAAAGCTTGTAAAGATACTTTACTAACTGGATTAGCTCCACCAGTAGTTAAACCTAAAGTAACCGCAGCCGTACTACCCATAGCAGTAGTTGCTATATAAACGGAATTTAAAATATTACTAACAATTGGAGCATCTAATCTAATTTTACCATTTTCAGAAGATGCTACAACAGAACCATATGCAGTATTAATATCTGAAACAATTTGAGCAGCAGTTCTAGCAACACCAGCAGTTAAAGTAACAATTGTCCAAGCTGTTTCTTCATTAAATCTAATATAAAGTTCATCATTAACACCTAATACAATATCAAATGTTTCAGCAACTGATCCTACCGTAAACGCCCTTACAGGTATTACATTATAAGTTTGAGCTTCTTTATTTGGAACAAAAACAGTATTTCCATAATAAATAGGTACTGTAGACTTATTGATATATTTAGGCACTTGAAGTCTCCTTTATTTGCAAATTTAAATGATTTATATCATTTTAATCCGGCAAGATCTAGATTAAGATCTTGCCGGATTTTAATTAAGCAGGAGTGTTATCTAATTGTTGTTTATTTTCTAAAGCTTTTAATAAAATTTCTAACTTATATTCAGTAGCTAACCTGGTCTTTTCTTCAATACTTACTTCAGTATCTTCATAGATTTGTTGACCAATATTTGAAATATTTGGATTTATATTTAATTCAATACATCTCTTTAATCTATTCTCATAATCCTTAGGAGTTTCTTGTATCTTCTTGAATTCAATTGCTTTATCAGATTCTTCTTTTATATATTTACCCAATTCTTCTTCAGTAATGACATTCTTTTCAATAAGAAGTTTCTCTATAGCAGCAGTTAAAACGTCAACATAATATAATCTATCTCGAAGTTTTTGAGCCGATTGAAATAAACCAACAAACTCTTTACGAGTTATAGGAACATTACCTTTCATAGCTAAAACTCTTTGTTTGGCTTTTTCTTCTTTTGCCATCTTACTTTGCATAATTCGTCGCTGCTTGCGATTATACTTCTCTTCTAAATTAATAACATTTTTAGAAAAATTTTCTTTAACTTCTTTTTCTTGTTCTTCCATTTCATCTCCAATTTTCATTTTTCTTATTTTTCTGGAACGTCAGATTTAATAGTTCCATCGGGTTTTAATGTAATTTCTGGCTTTTTAGATCTTCCAAATGCACCATTAATCCCAATACCTTTTCCAGGACCACCACCAAACCGTCCACCAAATCCTTCAATCTTATTATTTCCTCCCCGACCTCTTCCTGCATATCGTCTACCCGGGCCCTGTTTATATAACTTTACATCCTCTCCAGCTTTTAAGGCAGTATCCAGAGGACATTGAATATTATCTTGTTCATAAAACAAATCAACAATCGAAATCATCACCGTTCTCCTTAAAAATTTCTATCATTAAATTAGTCAGAATTTCTTCAACTTTATTATAATCTACATAATATATCTTAAATAAATTTATCTTATTTTCAATCGCAAACGATTCTTTAATTTTATCATGAATAACAGTTTTTTCGTGTACGATTTTAGCTCTTCTATATTTATTTATGGGTTTAATATGGTGATGTCCTTGATATTCAATCAATAAATTGAATTGTTCTAAATAAAAATCAAATCTTAGTTTATTGCCTTTTTGATTAATACAATTAACAAAAGATTTTTCTCGAACATATGATATATTATGTAGATCTAAAAATTCTGATATCCTTTTTTCACCCTTTGAGATTTTTAATCGGCGCGATCTCATAAAGGTAATTTTAAATTACTGTTTATTGTTATTTTTCCCATTAGATTTACTCTTCTTTACTTTTCTACATTCCGGACACCGAATAGGATCTGGAAAATTCTTTTCTGTATAGAATTTTTGTTCACCTTCAGTAAAAACAAACTCAGCTCCACAGTCTTTACATTTCAGATTTTTGTCCATAGTAATTTTCTCTAACCTTTCCATTTTTATTTTTTGTTTTTAAATCTCTTATTCTAGAAATTAGAACAAGAGGGCCGACCACGTCAGTTGTTATTATTCACATCAATCGGAACTTTAACTAAATTACCATTAGCATCTAAATATTCAAAAAACAATTTTCCAGTTTTATCCGGATAAATTTTAGAGTAATGAATTGTCTGATCAGGAATAGCTCGAGCCATTCTTTCTGAAGATTTTGTTAATTTATTTGCATAATTTATATAAGCTAATGCACCAGAACCTACAACAGAAACAATTGCTAGCCATCCCATTATAATCTTAAATTTAAAAATGAGATCTTTCAAATTACTATTAATATTTTTCATTAAATCACTTACAGATTTATTATTTTCTTTTTCGGTAACTTCTAATTTATCTTGTTGATATTGAACTCTTTTATCAGCATCTTTTACAAATTCTTCCAGTACTTTTCGAATTTCAGATTCGATTGGAAGTTTTTCTAATTTTTCTCTCACAAAAACATTGAATGATATATTATCCACCAAGAGCTTTTCATATTTAGTAATTGCAATTTCATAATTTTGAAATGCAGTTTTAATTAATAAACTCACAGATGGAAATTTTTCATCAGAAATATCGAATACAGTCATTTACAAACTCCTAGCTAGACCAATGTTTTCCATAGATCTTGAATATTCTTTTTCAAGCTTATTTATCTTTTCAAATTTGGAAACATTAAATTCATCCATTTTATTAACTAATACTAACATATTAGCGTGGAGTTCTTCATACATCTGTGATTGTTCTTTTATCTTTTTCATCAAAGCATAACGTTCAGACACATCAGTAAAACTCACAATTATTGAAAGATTTCCAGAACTATCTATAAATTTAGAAAACATTATATCAATTGGAACTCTTTCATAATTAGAATCGATCTGAAGACAATATGCCGGGCCAAACCATTTACCAGTTTGATCAATTGAATTAAAAATTATTGATTGATTAATAGAACTATCAAAATTTATAAAAGTTTTAAGTTTTTTACCAATAACGGAAGTTTTTAATTTAGTTATTTTAGAGACCATTGGATTCGCATATTCTATAGTTCCATCTGGAGATAATATTAATATTCCAGATTGGATGTTTTCAACAACTTGATATAATTTAATAATTTCTTTCATTCGTTTCTTTTGCTCTGTTATGTCTTTAAAAGTGCCTTGTGTCCCTACTATTTCATTTTTCTCATTATATACAAATTGAGCATTATATCGAATTGTTATTTTTTTGTTATTGTTTATATAAATTTCAGTTTCTTGATCGTCAATTTTTCCACCGGCACTTTTCAACTTATGAAAAATTTTTCGAAATTCACTTGGATCAACAAAAAAACTTTCAATTGGTTGTCGAATAATATCTTGCCGATTTCCATAACCAATAATCTCGAGAGCTGAACAACTTATATAAGTTATATTACCTTTATCATTAACTCTATAAAATCCATCTTGTAAAGAATTTAAAATTCCTTTATACTTTAAAGTACTTTTAATTAATTTAGTCTCTAATTTCTTCCTATCTGTTATATCTATTCCAATAGATTGATACTCAACAATATTTCTAGATTTATCGAATATTCCTCTATCAGACCAATGCATCCATCTTACTTCACCATTTTTCAAAGCCACTTTATGATCATAACAATTAAATTGATTATTATAATTTATAACACTAATAGAATTTTTAACAAATTCTTTACTTTCTTCAGGAATTAAATCTAAAAAATATTTACCAATCAATTCTTCATATGTTTGATCAAAATATTTACAATATGCATTATTAACAAAGGTTAACTTACCATCTTTATCAAATCTACAAATAAGTTCAGATTGGTCCTCTACAATTGCTTTATATCTTTTTTCATTTATACATATAACTTCTTCTCTTTCTTTCTCTAAAGTAAGATCACATACTAAAGAAATAGCAAGAGTAGTATCATCTGAGGATATAAAAGAAAATGAAGATTTAATAGGTATAATATTTCCAAATTTATCAATAAATTTTTCTTCTTTAATTTCAAATGAAGAATCTTTTTTTAATAATAAATTATTAATATCATCTTTAGTTTCTTTTATTAAATCAAAAATTGTTAAATTTTTAATTTCAATAAGAGAATATTTAAATAATTGCAATGCTTTAGTATTTGCATCAAGTATTTTAGAATTTTTACTAACATCTATAATTAATATCGCCTGGTATGGATTTTGAAATAAAACATCAAATAATCTTCTATTATCAAATTCCGTAAACATGATTTAAAAATCCCCTATATCTTTTTACAAAATTAAACCAATTAATATACCAGCACCAATACCCCCCACACCGGCAAATATCTTTCCAAATATTGAAGGTCGTTCATTTTCAATTTGTTTTTCGTATGCATTTTTTTGACTTTTTAATAAAGCATCATAAGCATCAATAGTTTTTTTATAAGTAGTTAATTGATCGACTTGTAATTTATTAACTTGTTTTAATAATTCTATTTGTTTTAATAATTCTTGATTTGCAGATTTCATTAATTCAATTTGCTCTTTATAATCGGCAACAGATTCTAATTGTACTAGCATTTGTTTAGCATCATTTTCGCTAAAACAAATATCACCAGCATATGATAAATTAATTAGTGGGTTTATAACCAAGCTGAATAAAACGATTCCGAAGCTCAATAGTAGTTTGTGGTTGTTTTCTAGTCTGAATTTTTGATTCGACATTTTTCACTCTTTTTGTTAGTGCAAAATAAAGTTCTTCAGATTCTGAAAGTTTATTAGTAAGTTCCTGAATTTGCTCATCTTTTAACTTAATTTGATTTTGATATTCTTCTTGAATTTGTTTCACTTCTTTTTGAACAAATTCTTGAATTATTTCAGTAACATAATCTTTGCCGTATAAATTAAAAGAAGATATAACAAATATAATAGAAACTATTCCTAATATAATTAAAAGAATTGGTACTTTATATAATTTAAAAAAATTTGTCATTTTTAAACTTCCTTTTTAATCTTACATTGCAGCGGCAAGAGTCACCGCTCGATTGGTAATTACGTTACCAACGTCAGTTTCCTTCATAGCATTTTTAGCAGCTTCACTAACTTGATTTACAACACCGATCGAAGATTGACCAGGTTTTTTCATAAATTTCACAGCAATATTTCTTATAATCTCTTCTTGTAAAACGGTTTCAATAATTGAAATCATAAAATTCTCTACTAATATTTTACCAATATTCTTGACCATCTTTAGTAACTCTATATAAATTGCCATATTTAAATACTTTTTTTGAATAATCATAATTTACATCACAAAAGTTTAACAAACTTCCACTTTTTAATTTTATAGTTTTTCTTTGACAACTCTCTCTCATTGGTAACCATTTCTCACTTTGAGCTCTCGCAGATTCAACATATAATAATTTCCATCCACCATTATATGCCTGATAAGTAAGCCAAAGTTTCTTATCTTTAAATTTATTTTGTTTATGAATAGTAGACATGTAAAAAGCTTGCATTCTAATAGCATTAGCTGGATTATATGGATCTAATTTAACACCCATTAGTTTTTCAACATATTTATGAGTAGAAGGCATAAATTGTGCTATTCCCATTCCAGCATCGAATGCAGTAACTGAAGATCTACAACACGATTCTTGTTTTAATTGACCTAATCCATACCACCATGGAAAACTAGGTCCAAAGTATCGAATATGTTGATTTCGAACTTCAATAATATATTCTCGACATCTATCAATTGAATAGCTAGTAGATGGTGTTATTAATATCAATATAAAAATAATAAATTTTAAAAACAATTAATCCTCCTTTATATTTAAAATTCGGCAAGATTTATTAATAATATCACAATACACAATATATAATCTATGCCTAATAATATCTGAAATATTTACAATATCAAATAAAAGTATAAATAATTCTTTCTCTAAATCGGAAGATAGTTGATTACAATATACATTTATGTTTTTCAAATCATTAAAATTATTCTTAATAATTTCTAAATTTTTTGCCGCTAAAAGTTTTAAATTATTTAATTTAGAAAATTTTTCTATAAGACAAATACGATCAGTAGTAACATATTTTACTAATACATGCTCATCATTTTGATCAACCACCTCTAGAAAAAGCGAATATGATCATAGCATACCAAGTAATGATCATAATATTATTGGATAAATTTGTTTCTTGCTTAAAATCAATATATGGAAATAATAATTTTCTAGTAATATGAGCATGTATAACAGCGGCACTAACTAAAATAAATTTAGTAATGAAAATAGAAAGAAGTCCCAATTTAGCTTCAATAGGAAATAAATTATATGGAATAAAAACTACTAATAAAACAATACTTATAACGGCAATTATATCTAAACTTATTCTTTTTAAATTTGATAATAGTTTCATATTAGCTTCGGCTAGGGAAATCCGCGTGATCAAAGTGTCGATCTTTTACTTTTTTAAATTAATAATTTTTTACTATTAATCGACACTTTGTCGCTGGGAGGAACTAGCCTTCTCCTTTTTACTATTGGTTTTTGTGATAGTTAATGATATCGGATTAAGTACTTTAAAAGTAATCTTCTATCATAATCCATGATTTTCTCGCGGATAAGCGTTTCATTTTACTGAATTTAGGTATCGGATGTAGATCGATTTTGTTTCCATAAACATTTGATAGCGCAGCGTATCCATGTGATCCTCTACCTTTGATAAAATACTCTTGAGTATCATATAGTACTTTGTCCCAGCGCTTGGCTTCACAATGTGGTTGACTTCACCTACCCTTTAGCGATGTTTACAGAGCCACGACAGAGCAAGGAACTGGAGCGACATCCCTAGGTGTCTATATCTCAGATAACGTAGCTAGAATTTCTTCTAACTGAGTCTGGTGAACTTTGGGCTTCAACTATTACTAATTGAAGCCCGTGTGATCAGAGAAGTGATAATTAGAATTAACTATTTCTAGTTATCGCTTCTCTGTCGCCGGGTGGTTCACAATTTATCCTTTTTTATTTTAAATCCAGCAAGATCTAGATTAAGATCTTGCTGGATTTAAATTCTTATTACTGTAAACACCAAACAATAGAGTTTACTAAAATTTTACATTCTTCAATAGAAGGTCTAAAAAATTGTTTAAAATTTCCGAAACAATGACCTAATTGACATAATACAATTTTTCCTTTACCTTCTTCTTCATATGTTGCCAAATAATAATTAGATCTTGCCGAAGCTAAATCTGAATTTTCATAAATAATATTTGCATCTTCTTTTAAAACAAGTCCACCAGTGTGCGTTGGTTGAACTTCTAAAATTTCAGGTAATTCAAAATAAGAAGTCATAATTGAATGTTCTGAATTTATACAAATAATACTTTTAATCTCTTTTAAATTATCATTATCAACACCATTACTAGATATTCCAAAATTGCCACAAAGTGCTAAATAATCATCTGGATATGGCTCAGAAAAAGAATTAACTTCAAGACAATCATGCGTAAAAATTATAGGAATACCTGCATCTCGAGCATCCGAAAGTTTTTGCAATTGTGAATATTCTTCAAAATTAGAATCCATAAGATCTGTACTGTATTTACATTTAGAAAAAATATTAACACCAGCATCCGAAATACCAACAACTATAAGATCATATCCTTGATTAACAATATCATAAGGAACAGTATTAGCATCAATAATTCTAATATTATTATAAATATCTGGATATGGTATATTTTCTTTAGTATATGTTTCAAGAATAGAAATACTAGATTGCATCATATCCATTTGATGTTTTTGATTAAATTCAGCAAGCTCTAATAAATATTCATCAACTGTTATATTTCTTGGAGCAATCATTCCCATCTCTGTAGGAGTGTCATCTGGATTAATAATTTTATATCCAGTAGTAACATATTGCTCTTCCATATTATCTGGTAACATTTTCAAAACATGAGACAATTCTTGTTGATGTAGTCTTGAAATATTAAGAATTGTTGGCATTATTATTTACCTTTCATAGTTTGTAAATTATAAAAATTCAACATGCTTCAAATTTGTCATCAATATATTTAATAAATCATTATAATTTTGATAATAACAAATATCACAAATTGAACCATTAAAATGTTTCTGATTATTAATTATATCTTCTAAATTAGTATAATTTCCCATAATCATTTTTTGAGGAAGTGTACATTTTTCATCAGATAATGCGTATTGCACACCACAACAAGGATATATATTGCCATCAGAATAAATAAAAGGTTTAAGTAAACTTATTAAACATCTTTTAGATCCTTTATTATATTCATTTCGTGGTTGATATATTACAAGAGAATCATCAATGTCTAAAATTTGAAGTTGTTGCTTTATATAATCTAAATTTTCTGCAGAACTTGGATCTAATATATTTGAAACTAATCTAATATGAGTAAAATTTAGTTCATTTGCCAGATCAATTATATTAACCACATTGGTAAAATTAGGTTTAGAAGTTAAAACATAACTAAAAGCCATATCAATATTTGAATTAGACATTGAATGTATATTATCTAAAAATTTATTATTAAAACTTCGTTCATCACTAAATGATACTCTACACCAAGTAATTTTATTAATAATTTCTTTAGATAATTTAAAACAACCATTTGTTACTAAACCAATTTTAATATTATTATCGGCAAGAGCACATATTAAATTATTAATATATTTATACAATAGTGGTTCACCACCACCAGTAATTGTCACACTTATAACTTCTAATTTTTTTAATATATTCACAATTTGAAGTAAATCGTCATAACTCCATTCTTGAGAAAGATCGCGCAGTTTACAACTACAAAAACTACAATTTAAATTACATTTATTTGTGGGAGATAATTGAACATGCCTTGGAAGAATTTTCTTTTTTTCAATAATAGAAGTTAATAATGGTATATCTCTTAAAATTTTATGAGGAAATGCATTCGCAGATACAAAACTATTTAAAAGCATATTGATCAATACCTTTTCTACACTTTATAATGTTTTGATTGTTATTATTAAAAAAATGTTCCCTATTACGTTTAATCTTTTGTTCAGAATCTGAAATTGAAAAATCGATTCGCGGATGATATTGATGTAATCCAATTATATCATTTCTAACTGAAAAATTAAATCCAGCTCGAATAAATCTATTACCAAAATCATCATCCTCAAAAGAAAACCCATTCATAAATTCTTCATCCCAACCATTTATATCTAATATGTTTTGCTTTAAATAAAATGCTAAAAAATACATACTAGGAACATTTGATCTAAAATTTGAATCTACTAATACCATTCCATTTGTTAAATCTTTATTTTGATCTATACATTTACAAATATAATTATTTTTTGGTAAATTAAAAACTTGATTAATAACATTTGTTATTGGAATAACTTCGGGAGATGTAATACATATATAACCAGCAAGAGCTGATAATGTTCCTAAATTAAATGCTTTACTTGGAGCAAATCCATTAGAATCATCATAAACATAATTTATTAATTTTAAATCAAGATTTAAATCTTTTAAAAAATCTAAATTGAAAATAGTTCTACTAACAATAATAAATTCAATCTTTTCAGATCTATTATTTAATAATTCTTTATATTTTTGTAATGTTTTTAATAAAAGATCTTGCCGATTAAATTCTTTACAATATTCATAACCAGATAAATTATAATATGAAAAACTGTCACATGGAATAATAAATGATAAATCCATTATAAAAATAACTCCATTTGTTTTTTTGTAGAACAACTACTATTTGAAGTTTCAATATAATAAATATCTTCTTCTGTTAAATTGTCTTCAGAATAATACCAAGGCAAATGCTTTGCCGTATATGGTTTATCAGTTCTAACAGCGGACAAATTATTATATCTAGATTTATTATATAATGCAAAGGTAGTATCAATTGCCATCTTATAATAAAATTTACCATCATATTTATCGGATAACCAAAAATTTTTTTCTCTATTTAATATTATTTTTTGATATTCTGTATATGGCTCTTTAAAATCAGATATGTCTAAACTAAAACCACATTTACAAGATTCTGGATATTTATCAAAACCTTCTTTTAAAACATCTAGAAAATCTAATGGAATATTATTTAAATAAAGATCTGGATCTGTAACAATATAATAATCTTGAACATATTTTTTTAATATATCTGTTAGCCAAACAACATTATGACCAAAATTATTATCCATTTTAATTATTTCAAATTCATTTTGTTTATTATACCATTCTAAAAGCGGCGGATAATTAGAATTATTATCAATAAAAATAACTTCTAATTCTGAAATTTGAAATAAATATTCAGCCATTAAAACTGGCCACTTTAATCTATTAAAATTTATTATAAAAGTTTTTATTTTTTCCATATCTTTTTACATTCAATCCGGCAAGATCTAGATTAAGATCTTGCCGGATTTAAAATTTAATTAAAGAGCAAAATATTCTCTATATTCAGCTCGAATTGTATTGTCTTCATAATTTACAATTAATGGGTGTCCATAAAACATACCTTTAGTATAATCGACATGAACACATTGGATTCCAGTATCTGTAATAATATCTACTCCAATATCTTTAACTTTTTGACAAATATAAGTATCTTCAGTTAAAGCGGCTCGACCACTAATAGTAACACTTTTATACCAAGGAACTTCTATCTTTTTCAACATTTCAACATTAATTAAAGTACATCCACTTGGAAGCACTAACGTATTATGAATAATATCACCAATTTTATAATCATCAATAGAAATTGGTTGATCTTTTTCATTGATATGCATTCCAACAGATTCTAATGGAAGATACTTTTTATAATAAAAACCACCAACCATATCTGCTTTATGATGTACTAATTTAACAAGAGCATCTCTAGGAATAATACAATCATCATCTACAAAAAAAATATAATCAATGTCTTCACTAATGGCCTTTTGAACGGCAAAATTTCTAGCATCGGGCACTGTCATTCCAAAAGGTTCATTTAGAAAACAATTAAATCCTGTAGGAGTTTGCATCATATTAAAATTTGTAGCATTTCTATCTCCTTTATTTCTATGAGGAGAACAGACCATAATAGTTCTAACTTTTCTGTCAAAATAACCAGCTATAATAGGATCATCTTTTTTAGCTTCATCATATGATCTATAATCAATTTGTTGTGTAGTTTCAACAGAAAGATTTTGCCGGTTTTCAATATTTTTATTATCAGGATGGCTAGCAAAAGAATTAAAATTATTAACAACCATTTCTTTTGCCGAATCCTCCATCAATTCTAAATTATTCATTTTATTTTTAAATTTTAAATAATATCTTTCCGCATGATGCTTACTAAAATCCTCATCACCATATTTTAACAATGGTTCTAATTCTTTAATAATACTTTCCCAAGTTTTAACTTCTCTCATTCTTTCTTGAGCTGTTTTAGTTTGTTGAATTAAATTAAATTTATTTTGCTCATATTTAATTCTTTTCTCTTTTAATTTAATTTCTAATTTTTTCTTTTTAAATTTATTTTCTTCTTTACTAATTAAATCTTCCAATTCATCAATTTCTACTTCAATTAATTCATTTTTTGCTGATAATTTCTTAGATTCAAAATCTAAAGTAATTAATTCTGTTAAATGAACATTTTGTTCGCCAATTGCTTGCCAATATTTACTATCTACAGTTGGATGTTCTACTTCATTTAATACTCCTGCTTCCATTTCAATTTTAGATCTAAACAATCCTCTCGTTCGAAATCTTTTTTCAAAATCTTTTGTATGTTCTTGTAAAAATTTAACATCTTCTGAAATTATTAAATCTGAACCTGTTAATACATTAATACTAGGTAACATTTTCTCTTCCATCGCGCCTCCATTTTTATGCTCTAGAGGAATAAAAAATATTCCTCTAGAGCAATTATTCTTATTTATTAATTTCTAATTTAAACCCAGTTTGTCGATTAGTAATAAATTTTTCAGTAGTTGCTGCAATTGCTCCAGT
>JALNZW010000068.1 GCA_023229115.1 Patescibacteria group bacterium | reverse complement strand
TTTCTGAAGTGTTCGTGCCTGAAGTATATTTTTTTATTGCTTGACATAGTAATTTACCTTTTTTAAAAATAGTAATATATATTATTTTAACAAATTAAATATAAAGCTTTCTAAAGTGGTTTGCCAAAAAAGGAAAAACATTAATTGCAATTGTAACTGTAAAGATTTATAAGCTATTAGAAAATAGCAAGTAATATAATTATTTACACTTATACTATTTATGTGAAAATAAATGGTTGATTTTTTATTCAAAAAAGAAAATTTAAAAAAGGGTGTTTTTTTCTATTTCTCAGGAACAGGTAACACTGAGTATGTATCTAGAAAATATAAAGAACTGTTTAAAAAGAAAAACATATCTGTGGATTTAAAAATAATTTCAGATATCTTTATAACACCATCTTTATCTGATTATGATTTTGTGATTGTTGGATGTCCTGTTTATTCTTTTAATCCACCTTTATTTGTTTTAGAGTTTTTAAAGATATTACCAGTTGTTGAAAAAAAACCTTTTTTTGTTTTTGCAACTTGTGAAAAGACTGTTGGTGCAACTTTTTTTAGTATTAAGAATATATTGACTAGTAAAAATTATGATTATAGAGGTTCATATAAATATCTTATGCCTTCAAACTGTAATGGGTTATTTGGAAAGGAAGAAATTTCTGAAGATAAAATAAAAGAAATAATTTCAAAAACAGATTTAAAGATTGAAAAAGATTTTAAAAATATTATTGATGATAATAAAGAAGAAGTTAAAAATTTTATTTTCTTAATTTGGGGTTATTTGATAATTTATAAGTTTTTTAATAAATTTTATATTAAAAAACACAAATGGAATTTTGATTCTAAAAAATGTATTCAATGTGGGCTATGTGAAAGGATATGCCCAACAAACAACATTATTCTTAAGAAAAAGAAAAATCAATTAAAATTTTCAAACAATTGTGTGTTGTGTACAAGGTGTTATAATTTCTGTCCAACTGGTGCAATTTATTATAAATCTTCAAAAAACAAATCTTCAAAAAGATATGATTTTTTTAAAAATAATTTTAAAAAGTGAAATAAATGAATATTTTAGAAAATGTTTATATTAAAGACGGGGCTCTTTTAAATTTAAAATTAAAAAAAATAAAAGAAGAGGGAATTAATAATTTACACATCATTTCAGATTTTGATAAAACATTAAATAAATTTAATTTAAAATCAGGAAAATTTAAATCTGCAATATCTTTAATAAGAGATGGAAATTATTTAGAATTAGATTATCCAAAAAGAGCGAACCAATTGTATGATAGGTTTCATAAATTTGAAATGGATTTAAATTTGCCTTTTGATAAAAAAAGTGCTAAGATGTTGGAATGGTGGAAGAACCATGTTGAATTATTATCAGAATGCAAAATGCATAAATCAGTAATTAAGGATATTTTATCTAAAGATAATATTCAATTGCGAGAAAATGTATCTAACTTTTTAAAATTTCTTTCTGAAAATAATATTCCAATATTAATTTTCTCATCAGGAATTGGGCAAATTATTTCTGGTTTTTTAGAAAAGAAAAAACTGCTATTCTCAAATATGTTTATAATTTCTAATTTTTTTGATTGGGATAAAAATGGTTTTGCAAAACCAATGTATAAGGGTAATAAGATAATTCATATGTTAAATAAAAATGGAAATGAGATAAAAGAAATCCCATATTACAATAAAATAAAAGATAGAAAAAATATTATCCTTTTAGGTGATTCTTTAGAAGATCTAAATATGTCTTTTGGTTTAAATCATAATGAGTTTGTTTCAATTGGTTTTTTAAATGAAAATATAAATGAAAGATTAGAGATTTATAAAGATAAATTTGATATAGTAATAACTAATGATGGAACTTTTGATCAAGTCTTAGAGCTTTTAAAAGAAATTATTTAAATTATTTTGCTTTTAATTTTAATTTAAAACAAAACTCTTTTATATGTGTTAGACAACATATATTATGATCTATTATATAATTTAGTAAACAAAAATATTAAAATTAAAAAAATTTAAAAAAATAAAAAAGAGGAAACCTATATGTGTGCAAATGTAAGTAGAGATAAAAAATTTATACTTTGGTTTAAAGAAACAAGTATTGAAGATGTCCCATTGGTTGGTGGAAAGAATGCGTCTTTAGGTGAAATGTATAAAAACCTAACCAAAAAAGGAGTGCCTATCCCAAATGGTTTTTCAGTAACTGCCTATGCTTATGTTTATCTTTTAAAACAATCTGGAATTGAAGAAGAAATAAAAAAAATACTTAAAGACCTAGATACCTCTAATCTACCACAACTTGCTCAAAAAGGAGAACAGGTTAGAAGATTGATTAGGCATGCAGAGTTTCCAAAAGACTTAGAAAAAGAAATAATTGAAAGTTATTATAAATTATCTAAATTAGAAAAAGTAAAAGAGCTAGATGTAGCTGTTAGGTCCTCAGCAACAGCAGAAGATCTGCCTGATGCCTCTTTTGCTGGACAACAAGAAACCTACTTAAATATTAAAGGTCCTGAACAATTGATTGATGCTTGTAGAAAATGCTTTGCTTCTCTTTTCACAAACAGAGCAATTTCCTACAGACAACATAGAAACTATGACCATTCAAAAGTAGCCC
>JALNZW010000014.1 GCA_023229115.1 Patescibacteria group bacterium | reverse complement strand
ACCACATCCAGCTAAATAATATCTAGCTTGATTTAAAGATGAAGTAGTGGACCAAGTGGACCCATTCCATTTTTCAGTAGTTGCTACACTTGCTCCAGTATTTCCACCAAATGATAATGCATTATTAACATCACCACATCCAGCTAAATAATATCTAGCTTGATTTAAAGATGAAGTAGTGGACCAAGTGGACCCATTCCATTTTTCAGTAGTTGCTACAATTGCTCCAGTATGTCCACCAAATGATAATGCATTATTAACATCACCACATCCAGCTAAATAAGCTCTAGCTTGATTTAAAGATGAAGTAGTAGACCAAGTGGACCCATTCCATTTTTCAGTAGTTGCTACACTTGCTCCAGTATTTCCACCAAATGATAATGCATTATTAACATCACCACATCCAGCTAAATAATATCTAGCTTGATTTAAAGATGAAGTAGTGGACCAAGTGGACCCATTCCATTTTTCAGTAGTTGCTACATCTGCTCCAGTATATCCACCAAATGATAATGCATTATTAACATCACCACATCCAGCTAATTGATATCTAGCTTGATTTAAAGATGACGTAGTGGACCAATAATTACCAATAATTCTATCTTGATCTTTTTTAAATTCCGCTTGTGAATGTTCTCCATCAATATAACCATTCAATCCAGTTGAAATATCATAAAATTCCTCAATTGTAAATGATTCTAAATTATTATTTGAAAGTGTTTTAATCATAGCCCATCCTTCAATTAATTATAATATAATATAATAAAAATTATTTTTTTAGCTAATTTCGATACCAGTTGCCACAAACGATGTTGTTCCATTTAAAGAATAAACTGTAATAAAATCTGAAGCGGCAAGAGCTATTCCTGTAAGTTGTTGTGAAGAATTTCCAGCAAGAGCTATATCATAAATAATATAATCTGTAGCAGCCAATGCAGAACCAGAAGGTGTAATAGCAACTCGTATCTGATCTTCACCACTTCCTTGATTAGCAATAAAAATATTAACATTTGCTTGAGTTACAACAGGAACTGTATAAAGTGAAGTATTTGTAATTGAAGCTGGTTTAACTCTTCCAAGAATTTTATTTGCAGTAGCCATTTAAATCCTCCATTACTCCATTAATAAATAATCTTGTTTTAAAAGATACTCTCTATATTCCGCAAATGCCAAACTATATAAATTTGGTAAAACTAAATCTGTTGGATTTAAATTTCGTCTATAATAAGTAGTACCAGAAATAGTTATTGTATTTGATAAATTTTTTGAAACTGCAACTACATTACTACCGGATTTTGTAAAATTTATAATATCTAATAAAATTCGGCAAGAGTTTAAAGAAAATCTACCAGTAGGATCAGTTACAGTTCCATCAGATTGAATGTGAAACATATCAATAGATAAATTATTTTCTTCAACTGTTTGAAAATATTGATAGTTAATAAAAATTCCTAAATGTGCTCCACCAACCAAAGTATCAACTAATGCAGAACAATCCAAATCAACAGTAGAAAATGATGCAATATTTAGTAATGTTTCGTCTTGAATTGCCCATCCAGTTGAAACAATTGCTCGAACTGTACTAGGAGATACTATAGTTGGATCAGTAACTGTTAAATCTTTAATAATTATATCACTACCGACAACATTTAATAATTTGTTTGATTCTCTTGATAAATAAAGTTTCGAATCTGGAGTATTAAATGCAAATACTGTTTGTTGATAAGGATCATTTATTCTAACCTGTGTTGGAGTAACTGTGGAAGCCATAAAATAAAACTCCTATATTATATTTTTTAACAGATTTTATCATGAAATAGAAATTCCGATAAAAATATACTAAATTGAGTATCAACTATATTATAACAATTTATATTTGATTCTGAAAAACCTCTAAGATAATAATTTGTTCCATTTACCAATAAAGTTTGAGCATCTCCACCGGCAAGATCTGTTAATGTTTCATTACAAGCAGTAACGAATGCTCCAACTTTTGTAAATTCTAAAATAGAAACTAAAATCTTATTTCTTAATGTAGAAAAAGCTGGAGAACCAGAAAAAGCTGTAACTACTCCTAAAGAACTTACATGATATACTGATAATTTTAATTCTGTTTGAGTATCTACATCTGGAGACTCTACATATTGAAAATCTGTAAAAATTGCTAAATGTGCATTTGTTGTTGGAGTATCATCAACTGCTAATACATCACATGATAATGTAGATGAATTTATTAATTGAATAAAAGTAGAATCGTGAATTACATAACCCGAAGAAATAACTAAATTAATAATAGATCCACCATAACTTGGAGTAACTTCTAAACCTTTCATAATAATATTATCACCGAACATCTTTAAAATATCATTAAAAGCTTTTGATAAATATTTTTCTCGATATATAGTATTATACTCTGTTCGTTTTTGATAAAGTGGATCATTATAATGATATTGTGTTGGATAATAAAATTGAGTCACAAATAGTTTCCCTCCAATTGTGTTTATATAAAAAAGTTTTTACCCGTATATTAATTATAGTTAACATAACATTGGACTATTAAAACTAGTGAAGGGTTTTCATTTTTTAGATATATATCAATTTGATTCGGCAAGAAATAATAAGAGAAATTTTAAAAAATCTCTGGTGAAATCTAGAAATAGAAATCACCAGAGATTGAATTTTTTTTGACTATAACAAATAATCTTCGAATTGTAAATTATTATAAATATCATTATGGTAGGGAAGAATTATTTGAAAGATTATATAGAGAAATGTTATATGTTTAAATTCTTGAGGATTCGGCAAAGATTCAAGTAAAATATTATAATATTTTAATGTTGAAATAGTATCTTTAGTAATTTTAGCGGAATTTAAGACTTTTTTAGAAATAACTTCGAAAAGATTAAGAACTTCTTTAGGAATTTCTGAATTTGTATTCTCAAGTAAAAGAAGAGAAGCTGGATTTTTAATATAATTTAAAAGAGCTTGATAAGTTTTTGTAACTACTTTATTAATAGAATTTCCATTATTATTTGTAGTATAAACTTGATAGTTTAAGAAATTATATTCATTTAAAGAAGTATTTTCATCTAGAGTATTGTCCGGATCAAATAGAATAGAATTAGATTGTTTCTTATTATCTGTTGTAATATATTTTGAAATATCTATAAATTTTTTATTAGATAATTTAAAGTTTAAAGGTGTTTGAATATTATCAATTTCACTTAATTTATTAAAGATTTTATCGGCAAAATCTTGTTGCGAAACAGGAATAAGATGCTTATAATCTTCAGAAATTTTTTTAATATTTTCATCATTAGAATTATTTAAAATATTAAATTCATCAACATCAACAATTTTAAAAAAGATTTTATTATGAAAATTAGAAAAAGCACTTTGAACTAATTTAGTGATCAATTGATTTTGAACTGTTGGAAGGCAAATGAATTGATTAAAATAATAAGTAAAAGAATCTTTATTAGTATCATAAAGATATCTTAATAAATAAATGAATAATAAATAATTGATCATTAAGAGAATTAATGGATTAGATTTATAATAATTAAATTCAGTATTAAGATTAGTTAGAATTTTCTTAATAATAAATGAAATATTATTTAATGAAATAGAAGAATTTGATAATATTAATGATCGAAAATAAGATTCATCAATATTAAATTTACCCGGCAAAAGAATCGGCAAAGTATACTGAACTTGACCTTTATCATTATTTAAAACAGAACAATACTTAGAATCTGTAAGGTATCTATAATAATTAAAAGTATAATGAATTAAACTAGATTTAATACTACCATTTAAACATAATTCAAAAATATTATCTAATTCATTTCTTTCTTTCGTAACAATAACAGGTTTAGATTCTTCTTGCGGAGTTTCAGGAATATATTCAGTTACTTTCTTTTCCTGTTTTACTGGTGTTTCACTTACTAGATTTTGCCGCATTATAGAAGATAAAACTAAATAATTCGAATAAAACGAATTCATTTGACTATATAATCTAAAAACTTGCATCGAATTTAAAACAATTTTAAAAAAATTAACATCAGAATTAAACTTAAAATCAATAATCCATAATTGTTTATTTCTATTATCTTCTTGTATATTTCTACTATTAATAAAGCTCAAGTATTTAACAAAATTTTCCGAATCTATATAGTTAAAATCTTTTGAATAAATATTATCTGTACTTACTAATTTTAAAGAATTAACATTTGTATGATTTTCTCTACAATCTTTTTCGACCATTTCTATAAGCGGCCGTTCTCCAGATAATATTTTAAAAAACTCAAGCTTTAACTTAATATCATGAAAATCTTTTATAATTGAGCTTTTAATTACACCAAGAAATTGACTATTACTAACAAACATATGACTTGTTGATAAATCCATTTTTCCTCCGGCAAGATCTTTTTTAAATAAACAAAGGACATCGACGGTATGAAATAATAATGTAAAATATATTAAGTTAAATAGGCTTATTATGAGCCTTAAAATTTATATTTCATACCGCCTAGTCCAAATATATTATTTCTATATATTTTTTGAATTTTTATTTTTAAGGTTTTTGTTTTCAAAGATTTCATATAGAAATAATAAATTTAACTCAAAATCTTTTTAAAAAAGGAGTTTTTATGACTTGGTCAAAAAATTTACCAATATTTCTTATGCAATAGGAGAAGTTAAAGAATTAATTGAAGAAATTAAACAAAAAGATTTAAAAAAATCATTAAATGAGTTATATGATATATATATTTGTTTAATGTGTTATTTTAAAAAGAGTACTAATTTAAATATTCAGAAATCCGGCAAAAGCTGGTTAGAACAAGAAAAATTTTTTATTTGGTATTTATAACATTTAAAAAAGAATATCTTAGATTCGGTAGAAATTACTTAAAAAATCAAAAAGGAGAAAATAAATGGCAAAAACTAATCAGAAAATAGATAAAAAGTTTCTAGCTTTAGACCTAATATCTAAATGGACATGGTGGAAAGAAGAAGTAACTTACTCTTTTATTCCTCCATATCAAATTGTCGAATTAAAAATTTCAGAAACAACCGCTAAAACATTTAATATTTATGCAGCAACAAGATCTGTCACTGGTGAAATTAGCTTTAAATTAATGGAAAATAAAAAAACAATTACTTCCGCTAAAAAATATGTTGAAGAAATTGTCAGACTAATGGTATTTCATCGACATAATGAATTTTTCCAAAGTGTTGATAAAGAAGCATTTCTTAATAAAAGAGATGTAGTCGGTTATTATATTTCAAAATCATCTTTTATTAAAGATAAAAATAATTTGGGTTGGAATTTAATAGCTATTGCATCAACTCGCGAAAACAGTATTATAATCGGAACATATGAAACAGAAGAAATTGCTAAAAAAGTAATGGAAGATTTAGTAATGACTGGAAGATTACAACTTCCCCCTAAAAAATCTGACAAAATTGATAATCAAGATAATTTATCAGCACTAAACGTTTTGTTAGAGGAGATCTAGTGAATGGTACTACGAGTTGATCCGATGTGGGAAAAAGAACTACATACTTGCTCAAGCATATATTATAATTTTGTCACAATATAATATTCCAGTAAATTTAGGTGCTAGAGTAAAGAAACTTATTCCAGAAAGTCAAGTTTGCCCACACTGCCACGGAAGAGGTTACATTAAATAGCTCGCGCCGCGGAACATTTAAAAATTGCAGTTACAGAAGGGTATATAATCAAATATAGATATTGATTATATACCCTTCAAAATATTTTTATTCAGAACACTTTTAAAACTGAAAATAACCATAAAAATACTCTGAAAATTGAAACAAATATAGATATTTTAAATGTTTTTCTTCAAATGTTTTAAAAAGCTCTGAATTTGTAAAAAATATTTAATAATATTTTGAAAAATTAATAGTTTTTATTTAGATCAATGTTGTTTCTACAAAAAAAAAGCGAAAATACGTCCCGTAAAATAATTTTCGCTTAAAACGTACTTTTACCAATTACTTTAGAATGTACGTTTAAGTTACTAGTAAAGTTACTTCTACTGAACTAGTTTAGTAACAGATCTAGTTTAACTATGTTAATTTAATATTCTAAGTTATGTTAAATTATATAGTTAATTACTAGAAATTTTATGTATTTCAATTACTATATTAAAATATATATTTATATTTATTATACTAATATTTTAATTAATTTTAATCTTTTATTTTATTTTTTATTTATATAATATCTATATTAACTATGAATTTATTTTTTTACGGTATATATTCACTTTTAATTTATATGGATTAACATTAAACATAATATTAAAGTTTCTATTAATTCTATGTCTTACTTTTCGGCAATATCTCAAAATTAATAAATTTTTCTTATTCTATATTCTCTATAATTTTTTCAAAACTTAAACACAAACTTTATCTTTTAGAACTTATATTTTTAAAATTTAACTTCTGTTTTCCCATAGAAATAATATATTTAATATTTAAAAATTCCAGATCAAATTTTAGTATTCAAACTTTTAATATAGAAATAATAAAATAGACTATCTGAATGTCTCAGGTAGTTATCTTTTAACCCCTTTAACCAGAAAGGAGGACTTCCTGGTGATCAATATTTTGATCTGTCCCGGTAAGTGGGTACCGGGACAATAAGGGGTAAGTTTCGGGACCGGTGAGATTTAATAATCTTAATTTCTCTTACCGGTCCCAATTAATAATAAGAAGGAGATTTTTTATTATGTTAACTCTTAGTTATTTTTCAAAATTTCCATCTGTATACAAAGATAGAGAACCTTCTGTCAAAGAAGTTTCTTTTGTTTCGATAGAAGCAGAAAGAACTGAAAATAAAACAATTTTTATTCGAAGTTCTACTGGAAAATATAAACAAGAAATAGAAATTTTTGACAAAGACATTCATTTAAATTCACCTTGTAAAGTTTTCTGTAGTTGTGAAAGTTTTAAATATGAATTTGCAAATTCAATATTTAGAAGTGGTAGTTTACTTCAATCTATTTCTTTTATTAGATCAATTGTTAGTAGACCTAAAAAGAAAAATGAATACAATATCGTATCTGGATGTAAACATTTAGTAGCTTTATCAAGACAAGCTACTAAAATTAAATTAAAGAAACTTAAGGAGGAATAGTTTATCATGTCTGATAATATTTATGTATCCGCAAAATTTAATGAAACTGTAGCAGAAATTGGTTACACCTTTTTAGGAACTGGAGAACAAAATATCGTAAAAATGTCGAATGGCCGAATTAATATGTTACATGGAAGAATGTATTATGTTCCAATTGATAATGACGAAACAATAGATTCTGATAATTATAATATTAAAATACCAGCAGAAATTGCAGAAAATTTTGATATTAGATTTATTAAAGACTCTTTTGCCGCTATCGTTCCTATTAAACATAATGCAATTTTAAGAAATGGGGAAAGAATCTGTATCTTAACACCTTTAAATTAATTTTTTAAAAAAGAAGGAGGAAGTTTGTGTTTAGAATATCTGAAGATATTGAAACAGAACTTCAAAAAAAGTTTAAAGACATACATATTCCTACCCTCATACAATATATTTTTCAATCAATACTTGAAAAATCTTTAAAAGACGGATCTTGTTCTATTAGAGAATTTGGAAAATTCGTTACGTATAGAACAAGATCTGGTAAAATTGGTCAAGATGTAGTTCGATTTAAATTTAAAATTTCAAATACTTTAAATAATAAACTAAAAATAGATCAATACTTATTAGATAATGTTCCAGTAAAAGCTAAATGTATTTTTACTAAAGAACAAGAACAAAAAATTAAAGATAAACAAGATCAAAAAAAAGCAAATGTATTAGCTCAAAAAGAAGCTGAAAGATTAGGAAAAAATAAAACAAAATCTAATAATGTTACAAATGAAATTGAAAACATTATGAGTAATATTGCGAAAAACATATTATCCTAATTTCAGTGAAGGTTTACAAAAATGAATAAACTTGGAGGCGAAGTAAGTTCAATAAAATTTTTCACCGGCAAATTTGGGAATAAAATCGATGAAGATGGATTATTAAGTGAATCTATTTTTGGACCAATACATGATTTTAGATGCAAATGTGGAAAATTATCATTAGAGTCTTGTGATAGTGGCAAAGTTTGTGATAGATGTAATGTTATATGTGCATCTTCTGATTTAAGAATAAAAACATTTGGAAAAATTACTTTAGTTTTTCCAGTAATTAAACCAACTAAAAGAAAATTATTTAAAAAGATAGTAGGAAAAGATCATAAACATTTATTAGATCCAAGAAAAGCAGACGCTTTGGCAGTAACTTCTAGATATTTATCATGTTCATTAGATGGACTTGAGTTAAATGTAGTTGATACATTAGCTCAAGTCCCGTTTAATTATATAATTCCAATTAGAATAACAGGAATATATAGTTTTATATTAGCTTTAAAATTTGCTAATGAAGTATTAAATTCTTCAGCGGCAAAAGAACTATTTGATAAAAAATATATAATAGACATTATTAAAGTTCTTCCACCTGATATTCGGCCGGTAATTAAAGATCCAAAAAAGAAAAACGAATATAGATATGCAGAAATTAATAAACATTATATTAGTTTAATTAATCAAAATAATTTAAATTTATCTTCTAGAGATGTGGCAAGAGCTAAAGAAAAAGACTGGTTTGAGAGATTAAAATATAATTTAGATAATAATATTGATGATGAATTAGTAGATCCTATAATTCCAGAATATGATAGAGCTTCTGCTAGATATCAATACTATGTAGATTTAATTTATGAATCAGTATTTAAAAACATTTCTGGAAAAACTGGATTTATTAGATCTTCAATTTTAGGTAAAACTATTGAATTTTCGGCAAGATCTGTTGTTATAATCGATCCTAGTCTCGAGCCGTATAAAATAAAAGTAAGTCGAAAAATTCTATATAAATTATGGTTTCCATATTTTCTATATTATTTAGCTAACTATAAAGATATCGATTATAATACATTATTTGATAATTACACTCAATTTGAAAATTATGATTCACATAAAGAAATCTTTAGTGAATTTTTAAATTGGTTTTGTTCAGAACAAAATCAAAACATGGTTAATGAGTGCAAAGAAACCCCCTCTGTAAAAATATTAATCAAAAAGAGACAACAAGAGCAAGAACAAAAAGATGATATTTTCGAGTAATTTTCTGGGAGTATGTTAATTCATACTCCCAGAAATGTTTTTTATTTGAGTTTATATAGAAATTATAATATCAGAAATCTGTTATTCAAGATTTTGATATAGAAATTATAATATTGTAAAAGAGAGCTTCGGTTCTCTTTTATCTCGGATGGCAGCCCAAATTCAGGGGCTGGTCCGCCAGGGTATGCTTCTCGGCATACGACTGGTGTTCGCCCTGGAACAGAAGGTTATTGATTTCGGTCAATGTTTTCTGTTTTTCTTAATTTTCATATAGAAATTATAAAGATATGATATTTTTATTAAAAATCTAAAATGGAGGCGAAATGTGACAGAATGTACTAGTAAAGAGTTAAGAAGATTAGCATTTATAAATCGACAACCATCTCTTTCTAGACACAGTTGTCCAATTGTTCAACTAGAACCAATTGATGATTTAGATGATGAAACAATTCATGTTAGCCCATTGTTTTTAGAACCCTTGAACATGGACATTGACGGTGATTGTGCTTATTGTAATGTCATTTTATACAAAAAATATGAAGATAAATTATTATTAAATAAAATACACATATCTGAATTTGATAAATATATTACTGTTGAATTTGAAGGAATTGTAACAAGATCAGATGGAACTAGTTTTAAAAATTATAAAGTATTAGATGAAATTTATACAAAAGCTATTAATATAGAAACCGGTAGTATTGATTTAAAACAAATAACACATTGGTCAATACATGAAAATTTAAATATGTATAAAATTGAAAGAAAGAAAAACTCTGGATATATTCATAATATAAAAAATTTATATATTTCTGATAATCATAGTTTAGTTGTTTTTGATCGCTTTAATGAAAATATACTTAAACTATCACCATTAGAAATTATAAAAGATTTAAATAGATACTTTTTAATTAGAACTCATCCTAATGAGAATAAAATAGAATTTATTCCATGCTCATTATTAAATATTGAAAAAGAACCAACTATAACAACTGGATATGATTTTACAGTAAAAGATTATAAAACATTCATTTCAGAACATGGCATATTTTTATATGACACCGCTGCAATTTATGCATTACATGATCAAAATGCATTAAAAGAAGCAGAAGAAAAAGCATTTCTTAAAAATACATTAAAATATGATCAAAATGATAACTTTCTAGCAACAATTCGACACGAAGCACTTTATGCTGCATTTGTTTTAAGTAAACAAGAGTGGAATAAAGATAATATTAAATTTCGTATAAGAAATCTTGCCGAATTACCAGAAAGTTTTAAAATTTGGAATGAGGATCTATATTCGGCCGTTAAACTTAATGAGGACATTTACAGTTACGGAATTTGCTTATTTAATAAATTCTGTGGATTTGACAAAGTATTAATAAATACAAATATTAGTAAGAAACAAATTAATAAAATTAGTGAGACAATTTATAAATATTTTAATGATAATGAATTATTTTATAAAAACCTAACTAATTTAGAAAAATCATTATTTTTCTTTATTTCTTCTACAGAACATTCTCCTAGTGTAGATATAGAAGAAATGGTTAGTGTAAAAGATAATCATACTAATAATATATTTAAAAATCTTCCAAATAATAATATTAAATTGGGATTTTATATTACAGAAGCTCTTACAAATAAATGTATTAATAATATGAGCAAAGATTCTAGTTTATACAAATTATATAAAAGTGGTTCTAGATTTAGTCGAGCTCAATTAGCAAGATCAGCAATTTTAATTGGATATAGTGCAGATGATAATAATCGAATTATGTCTAGACCAATTAAAACAAGTTTATTAGAAGGATTAACGGAAGAACAATATTTCAGAGTAGCACCCGCGACTCGGAAAAGTATTCAGGATAGAAACATTGTCCCTTTCTAGAGAAATCTAGATCGAATAACTTCGTGAATTCGGTGAAACTCCTTTATAAGGACAATACCGAGCCAAGCTCTAGAAATAGAGAAGGTGTAACGACTATCCCGAAAGGGAGTAGACTTCAAGTGAAGTCGAAGCGCGAAGCATCCATATGGATGATAATATAGTCTGATCTATATGGTAACATATAGCAAAAAATAGAGTAAGAATTTACGATTCTTACTAAACTTAATGAAATCTCGTCACACTCCTAATTCAGGTTATTTAGAGCGTAAAAATTGCGCTCATTAAACTCCTCTAATTCGGTGAAACTCCCATCAGATAATTATCTGAGGACAATACCGAGCCAAGCTCTAGAGATAGAGAAGGTGTAACGACTATCCCGAAAGGAAGTACACTCAAGCGAGTGGAAATGGGGAGCATCTAATTTAGATGAAGATATAGTCTAATCTACATAGTAATATGTAGCAGCTTGAATAAAGCGAGTAAGAATTCGCAACTCTTACTGAATATAAATGACTCTTGTTATGGCTCTTTCAATGATCGAATTTGATCAAGATGATTGTAGAACTGATAATCATCTTGAGTTTGTAGTAATGTCTAAACCACATGCTGAAACATTGGTAGGAAAATATTATTGTGATCCAGTAGATTTCCCTCCAGTAGAATGGAAAGAATTAGATCTTAAAACAGCATATAGTTATATTAATAAAAAAATCAAAATTCGTTCACCCATGACTTGTGCTAATCCTGACTACAAAATCTGTCGCAAATGTTTTGGAAGTAAACAATTGACTTCAAAATATGTTGGTATCGTAGCAGGACAAGTTATTACTGAGCGTTAAATTGATTAGGCGCTCATTAAACTCCTCTAATTCGGTGGATCTCCTCTTTGAGGACAATACCGAGCCAAGCTCTAGAAATAGAGAAGGTGTAACGACTATCCCGAAAGGAAGTACACTCAAGTGAGTGGAAACGGGGAGCATCTAATTTAGATGAAGATATAGTCTAATCTACATAGTAATATGTAGCAGCTTGAATAAAGCGGGTAAGATCTTACGACTCTTACTGACTCAATGCTAACTCAATTGATTCTTCGGACGTAAACTTTCAAAAAGATGCGTCACGAAACAGTAATGTTTCGAATCAAATAACTCCGTGAATTCGGTGGATCTCCTCTTTGAGGACAATACCGAGCCAAGCCTTAATTATAGTCTCGCTAACTTTAATTAAGGAAGGTGTAACGACTATCCCGAAAGGGAGTAGACTTCAAGCGAAGTCGAAGCGCGGAGCATCCTTAGATAATTTTTAATATTTACATTTTTTCTATAGAATTTATAAGAGTAGACTATATCTTCATCTTATAAATTTCTATAAATTGGAAACATATAAAAATCTAAACAATCTAAGGATGAAGATATAGTCTAATCTACATAGTAATATGTAGCCGCTTGAATAAAGCGAATCAGAAATAGCGATTCTGATTGAATACAAATGTTCACGAAAGTGGACGTGCAACTCTACCAACAGATGATGAAATAGTTAAATTTTTTGAAGATCATTTAACAGATGTGAAAACTATAACACAACCAGATAATAAAGAAATTACTGTCTTAAAATTCAATACCAATGAATTTCCAGATAAATTAATTCTTCCTCAAAATAATCCTTTAATTTATGGATTGACTAATATAAATGATACAGAATTAACTTATTTAGAAGATCAATGGAATATTAAAAATAAAGATGTAATTTCAGTTGTAGATAATGTTAAAAAGATTTTAAGGCAAGGAAAAGTTTCTTCGCCGGTTGTCAATTATTATATAGAATTAATGACTGCAATTTTAGAAGTTGGAAAAATATACAGTTCATTTGTTGAAATTTTATTTGCAAATATGTTTATAGTTGATTATAATGCTAAAAAATTTTGGAGATATAATCAGCACATTGATCCTGTTTTTAAATTAGGTGATAAAATGATGGCTGCTTATATTTCTAGTAGAATTGGTTTATTATTTCAGCCGAATAAGAAAACTGTAGAAAGAGTTAATTTAGAAGAATTAGATACTATTGATGTTGATAATTTGACTATATATGAAAAGATATACTTGGGGAGAATATGAAAATATGAGAATCAAAATACCTGAAAAACAAAGTGATTTTGATGGACCTGTAATTGATATATATTTTGAAAATATCAAAGATGCATTTGAAATAGGAAAAATATTTCAACAAATTTGCTCTTTAGATAAGTGTGTATGGGAAGGTAATAATCATATACGACTCCCATTAATTGATATGACAAAATCTGGTATAGCAATATATCCACATCCATCTGATTCAAAAAAAGAAGAAAAAATTTAAAACTGAAACTATAGAAAAGAAAGTATTAGATTCTATTACTTGTGACAATTGTGGTGAAACTTTCGACATTAATGAAACTTTATATGATATGGATGATTTTATTTTAAAATCATATAGATCTGGATATTCGTCAGTATTTGGTGATAACAATTTAGTAGAATTAGATATATGTCCTAAATGTGTTAAAAAGATATTTGAAAAACAAATAAGAATTACGGCAAGATCTTAAATACCAAGGCAATAGAAACTAATAATTTCTATTGCCTTGGTATATTTTAATTTTTACAATTCTTATATAGAAATAATACTTATAAGGTTTTTGCCTTTTTGATTACGTAAAATAGGAGGAGAAGATGAAGGATAAAAGTCCAGTTAAAAAGATTATTTCTGGCGGACAAACCGGAGCAGATTTTGGTGGACTATTAGCCGGAAAAGAGTTAGGATTAGAAACTGGAGGAACCGCTCCTCTTGGTTTTAAAACCGAAAATGGATCAAATTTAGAGTTAAAAAATTTTAATTTAGTTGAAAGTGATAGTAGATTTTATAATGATCGAACAACTGCTAATATTAAAAACTCTACAGGTACTATTGTTTTCGGAAATACTAATAGTATAGGTAGTAAATCTACAATAGCTATTTGTAAGCGTTTAGGAAAACCATATATTGTTAATCCGACTAAAGAAGCTTTTCTAACTTGGTTGGCATGGAATAATATTCAAACTCTAAATGTTGCAGGAAATAGAGAATCTGTAAGTCCTAGTATATGTGAAAAAGTTAGAAATTTCTTAGTGACTGCTATTAAGGAGATATCATAATAATGTCTAATAATATTGATATTTTGCCGGATGTCCAATTGACAAAACCTAAGTATGAAATTGAAGTAAATAAAGTTGGAATTGTTGAGTTAGTACTTCCAATATTTGTAAGTCAACAAGTTGGAGGTTTTCAATATTCAACAGCAAATATTGATTGTTGTGTTAGTTTAGAATCTCATTTAAAAGGTACAAATATGAGTAGAATTCCAAGAACTATTCATACTTATTTAGATAGACCTTTAACCGGCAAGATCATTAAAGAAATTGCCGATGAAGTAAAATATAATACAGAAGCCAATGATGTTCATTTAGTATATAGATTTCCATATTTTGTTAAAAAATTAGCCCCAGAATCAAAAGAACCGGGTTTAGTACATTATAATGCTTTATTTGAAGGTTCACAAATAAAAGACATATATAAATTTAATATTGGTGTAGAAGTTACAGCTACAAATCTATGCCCATGTTCTAAAGCTATTAGTAACTACGGAGCACATAATCAAAGAGTATTAATTAAAATTAAAGCTTGTCAAAAAGAAAATTCTTTTGTATGGTTAGAAGAATTAATTAATCTCGCAGAAGATAGTTCTTCATGTGAAATATTTAGTATTCTAAAAAGAGAAGATGAGCGTTATGTAACTGAAAAAGCTTACGAAAATCCTATGTTTGTTGAAGATATTGTTAGATCTTGTTATGATAAATTAATAAATTTAAATTCTATTGAATATTTTAAAGTAGAAGCTAAAGCTCAAGAAAGTATTCATTTACATTCAGCGTATGCATCTATAACTAGAGCTAAAGAAGGGTGAACCACCCGGCGACAGAGAAGCGATAACTAGAAATAGTTGTTTCTGACTAAATTTAGGATCGCTTCTCTGATCACACGGACTTCAATTAGTAATAGTTGAAGCCCAAAGTTCACCAGACTCAGTTAGAAGAAATTCTAGCTACGTTATCTGAGATGTAGACACCTAGGAATGCCGCCCCAGTTCCTTGCTCTGTCGTGGCTCTGTAAACATCGCTGGAGGGTAGGCGAAGTCAACCACATTGCGAAGCTCAGATAACCTTGTCGAGGGGAAGATGGATTCTTTATCTGGTAACAGGATAAGGATACACACTACTCTATCTTTGATGGAGGTAAACTCTTTGCTAGTTTACATAATTAATCAGCACAATCGGCCACTCATGCCTTGCTCTCCAAGAAGAGCAAGAATACTACTTAAACAAAAGAAAGCTAAATGTATTCGGAGAACACCGTTTACGATTAAGCTTTTACATGGTAGTTCTGGTTATGTTCAAAAACTTGTAGTAGCTGTTGATTCAGGAAGTAAAACAGTTGGATCTGCAGTAAGAAGTGAACAAAATAAGATTTATTATCTATCAGAAGTAGGTCTTCGTCAAGATATCAAGAATAAGATGGATCAAAGACGAATGTATCGTCGAAATCGAAGAGCTAGAAAAACAAGGTATCGAAAAGCTAGATTTTTAAACAGATCTAACTCTATTAAAACTGGAAGATATCCTCCAACTCTTCGTTCGAAATACGAGACCACTTT
>JALNZW010000067.1 GCA_023229115.1 Patescibacteria group bacterium | reverse complement strand
AGAGCAAACCAAACAATTGGGATTATATTGATAAGGAGGTGAACTAATGGATTGCAGTAATTGTGATAAGTTTAAAGCTTATGAATATTCTGAATCAGTAAGATTTCCAGATAATTGTGTTACGTTCATGGTTAATAATGGTGGGTGCCCACGTAAAAAGGAAATATTAAATAATGCAACACCTGTTTGTAGTATTCCAAAGATTAACGATTGTGAAAACTATATTGTTTTCAAGAAAATGGATCACGTTTGGGAAGAAAGATCAACTCCATTATCTTTAGAAAAAGCAAGAGAGTTCATAGAGGTAGAAAAAGAATATTTTCCAAACAGCGTTTGTCATATATTTCTTAAAGTTGAATAATTTGACAAGATTGCTTATATAATGGTATTATACATTTAAGGAGATTAAATGAAACTTTCAAATGGACAGATAGTTGATCTTAAAAAAGTTGATAATGGTACCTTAATAAAAGAAGAAAAAATACTTCATAATAAATTTAAACTATCAACGCAATCTACGTTGTCTAATTTACATAAAAATAAGTTTGAGAATTGTTTTGAAAATGAAATTAATCTTTTTAATGATTGGCAAAATGTCCTTATTGAAATAAGGACTAGAGAAATAAAAGGAAAGCTTAAAAAATGAAAATTACAAAATTAGGTGGGAAGAATTTTAGAACCATAAAAGGTAATTTTGAAATTCCTTTAAACGGTGAAACAATTAATTTATTCTATGCAGATAATAATGGGGCAGGTAAAACATCTGCTCTTTATTTGTTTTTGTTTCTTGTTGCTAATTATGTATCTGGAAAAACAATAGATGAATATATTAATTGGGATTCTGATTCTATGGAAGCATATACAGAATTTGAATTTCAATCAAATAAATTTAAAATTGAGTATTCAAATATAAAAGGAAAAGCAAATAAAACATTGTTTATAAACGAAGAGGAGTTTTCTGGGATTACTGCTTGTAATAAAAAACTAAAAGAATATTTTGATCCTTCGTTCTTTATACCGTCCGTGTTTATTGAACAAAATGCAAAAAACTTTACTTCAATTAAACCTTCTGATAGAAGAGAAAATTTAAAGAAAGTTTTTAATATTGATTTTTCAACTGAAGTTAAAGAAATTGAAAAAGAAGAAAAAGAATTACAAGATAATGAAATTGCGAAAGTAGAAAAAGAATTAATTATTGAAAAGGCGAAGAAGTTTGAACCTCAAAAATTAGAAGAACAAATAGATAAAAGCGAATATATTGAAAAAATAAAACTTGTTGATAAACTTACAGATGAAATTGCTAGACTATCAACCAATGTAGCTGATGTCGAAACTCAAAAAACAAAACATGATAATATTGAAAAGCGAATTAGTGAAGAGGAACAAAATCTAATAAATCTTAAAAATAAAAAACTTACACTTGAGGAAAAATATAATAAACTTTTAGATTTTTCTATTGATGATGAAGAGTTGATTTCACTAAATAAGAAAGTAGATGAAATTAAATTTGAACGCATTAAAATATTTAACGATGAAGAACTTAAAACTATTAAGCAATCACTATCAAATTTGAATGCCGATATTAGAGTGCTTACTAAAAAACTTCAGGATTGTTCTTCTGGCGTTTGTCCGACGTGTGGAAAGGATTTTGATTCTCATGATATTGATTCTATAAACGCAGAAATTAACCTTGCAAAAGAAAATAAAATTAAATTAGAATCTCAAATAGAAGAGCTTGAAAAAGAAAAGAAAGTATATGACGAAACTGTAAGGCTTAATGAGTCGAAGAAACGAGATAAAGAACTTTTACTTTCAAAAATCGAAGCCGAACAGAAAAGATTGGATCGCGAATCTGAAATAAACAAGCGAGATCTTGAATCGTGCAAATCAGAGCTTGAAGCTATCGATTTTACATCAATTGAAAAAACAATTGAAACATTAAAAACTGAACTAGAATCTATTATCATTAAAGATGTTTCAGACATTGAAGAAGAAATAAAAATTAAGAAAGCTGAGCGAACAGCGCTAAATGAATTTTGCACAAAGTGGGAATCTATTGAAGCCAAAAATAAAGTCATTAAAGAAAATAATGATAAACTAGTTGAAGAAGAAAAAGCTTCAAAACAAAAGATTGTTGAATTACAAACCAAACTTGATGATCTAACAATAAAAAAGCAACAGTTATATAAAATGAAAAACTTTTTACGTAAAGAATTTCCATCTTTTGTTGTATCAACTATGGTTGAAAAAATACAGGACGATATGAATGAATTTATTTCTAAGGTTTATTACAAAGATTTAAGTGTTGAGATATCTGCAAACGATGATACTATAGATGTGCTGTATGGTAATGGTGATAAAAAAATTGACGCAGTTAATGCCTCGGGAGCAGAGGAATCCTTGCTTGCTCTTTCATATTGTTATTCATTAAATAAACTAAAGGGATTTGATTTGTTATTGATGGACGAAGTAGATTCGTCCTTTACTGGAGAAGCAGCAAAAGTACTTGCCGATATGATTTATAAAATAAAAGATGAATATGGTTTTATTGGTATAATTTCTCATGTTGATTCCGTAAAAGATTTTTATGAAATGAACGGGGCCAATATGATTAAAATGGAGGAAGTTAAGTGATTGAAAGATTTTCCAAAGTTAAAGTCATAAATAATAGCAAAAGAATACTTAGCGATTCAATGATTAGTTGGATAGAAGAACATTCAAATAAAATTTATAAGGTAGAGCGCATTG
>JALNZW010000066.1 GCA_023229115.1 Patescibacteria group bacterium | reverse complement strand
TGATTACTCCGATTGTTATAATAAGTAAATCTTTTAATAAAATACTATATTTTAACTTAGAATAATCCCCTTCTATTTATACTCACCCCCCAACCAAGTTGAATCATTCGACGTTCATTTCTTCAGCTAACTGTTGTAAAATTTTTTTCTCCTTTCTTGAGGGTTTTTTTATTTCCACATTAATTTTAACATAAAGATCCCCTCTTCGTCCTCCTCCAAATTCTGGTAATCCTAAATTTTTTATTCTAATAACAGTTCCAGGGTTTGTTCCTTCTTTTATTTCTTCTTCAATAACACCTTCTAGAGTAGGTATTTTAATCTTCCCTCCAAGCACAGCTTTAATGTAATTGATAGTCACTTCTGTTTCTAAATCTGAGCCCCTTCTAATAAACTTTTCATGAGGTAAAACTCTAACTTGAACAATTAAATCACCATATGGTCCGCCATTTTTCACAGCATTTCCTTTTCCTCTAACTTTCATAGTATAACCATCTAAAACTCCTGCCGGGATATTAACTTCGACCTTTTCTTTTTTAAATATTTTCCCTGTACCATTACAATTTGAACATTTTCGATTTATTATCTCTCCTACTCCATCACATGTAGGGCAGGTATATGATCTTACATAGGAGCCAAAGAAACTTCTAACTTCTTCTCTAATAACTCCTTCTCCATTGCATCTCGGACATGTCTCAAAACTTGTTCCATTTTCTGCACCTGTTCCTTTACAACTTTCACAAACAACATATCTATTGTACTCTACCATCTTTTTAACATCGTACAAAATCTCTTCTAATCGTAAATTCATGACAACATGAATGTCTTCTCCTCTTTCTTGTCGACGCCTTTTCCTTGTAGAAGAACCTGATCTCCCAGGTTCAGACCCAAAAAACATGTCAAAAAAATCTCCAAAAGGACTGCCGGCGTCGCCAAAAAAATCCCTAAATACATCCTCAAAACCTCCACCAGACGTTTGATTTGCATATGCAGTACTTTCATCTGGAACAAATCCAAATCTATCGTACAACTTTCTTTTTTCTGGGTCACTCAATACTTCATAAGCTTCTTGAATTTCCTTAAACTTTTCTTCAGCAATCTCTTTATCCTCGGTATGTCTATCTGGATGCCACTCTTTAACCTTTTGTCTATAAGCTTGTTTTATTTCATCAGGAGTGGCGTTTCTATCTACACCTAATATTTTATAATAATCCTTTCTTTCTGGCATAATTATTGATCACCTTCTTTATCTTCTTCCTCCTCTGAATTCTGTGACTTGCATCCTTTTTCAATAATATCTTTTGGCTTAATAGCAACAACAACCCTTGCAGGCTTAATTACTTCTCCTTCTAATTTGTATCCTATTGATTGCACATCATAAATACAATATTCATTTACTTCATCGGTTTCAAACTTCTCTACTACTTCATGTTCAAAGGGATCAAACTGGTCCCCTTTTTCTGGCACTATAAATTCCAAGTTTAAATTTTTAAAAACATTTATTATATCTTTATATATCATTTCAATTGCTTTAATAAATTCTGGATCATCTTTATATTTCATGGAAATTTTTAATTTTTCGAAAGGTATCAGGAATAATTCAACGATATTCTTTTTTGTATTAAACTGTATATTTCTTTTTTCCTTTTCCACCATTTCCTTATAATGTTCAAACTTAGCCGATAATCTATAGAGAGAATCTTTGTATTTTTCTCTCTCATCTTTTATCTTTTCTATTCTATCTTTTAATTCTTGAATTTCTCTTTGTAACGCTTCAACATTTTCATCCAATGAGTCCACATTTTTTGTCACATTAGAATTAGACTCACCATTCATATTATTGTTGCCACAATTCTTTTCTATAACCTCTTTTTTATCTTCCATCAAAGATACACCTCCTAAAACATTTACCATTACTTACTGCATTTTTTTAAAAGAAGATTACCAAAGTAATTTTTACATCTTAAAGTGAAATCAAGCCGAAAAACTTTATTTTAAAAGTCAATAAGATACAGCTTCAAATAGCTCAAAAATTAGTCCTTGCCATAAATTATATATTAAAATAATTTTATTTAAAAATTTTTTGATATAATTTCAGATAGTCGGGATGTGTATTCTTTTAATATTAAATAAATTTTCTCATAGTTACAATATTTTTCGGTAATAAATAAAACTTTACCTAATATATTTGTATTTAATATATAAGTTGTAGTAAAAAAAGCTAAATTCTTTAAAGTTTTTGAGTTAATATCTTTACCGAAAAAAACTTTTATATCAGGACTGAAATCCAAACGTGTAAAAAATTCCTCTTTTATTTTATCATTTTCAACCAAAATTGCCAAAGTTACAATAGTGTCTAAGTCAGGTTGAGATTTTGATATGATTTTCTCTAAACCAACAGAAATATATCGAACCCTTTTAAATTCATCTGTTAAATGTTCTAATATTTCTACAAAATTTGTTATCCTAAGATCCTCTATTTCAATTTGTTTAGTCGATAAAAATGAAAATATTTTTTCAAAAGATTTTCCCACTAAAGCGGTATTAAGTATTTTTTCCAGTTCCTCAGAGACAGGCAATCCATAGATTTCTACTGTTCTTGAAATAGCCAATCCCAAATTAGTCAATATAGTAATCACACTGTTTTCTTCTGTAAGCGGGGTTACTGTAACTCTTGTAATATATACATATTTTGGATTAGGGTACTCAAAAATAACTAACCCTTCCAAAACTTGAGAAATTAATAATGCTA
>JALNZW010000065.1 GCA_023229115.1 Patescibacteria group bacterium | reverse complement strand
GCCTCCGCAGATACGCGAAGTGTTCCGCAACTGTCCGCCCCGTCGGGAGCGGGATGCCGTGGTACAATGTATACCAGATTCCGTGGTACCTGAATCCCTTCATATTCTTTCCCTTCCTTCGCGGTTTCCCGCTTAACCAATAATATAATACATTATTATAAGCTAAATGTCAAAAAATTACATTGAAATTGTCATACCGTTATTAAGCATTCCACCCTGAAATTTCTTTTCTTTAAGGCAGGCTGTTAGAACTTCTTCAACTGACATATAGTCAAGAGGTTCCTCGCCAGGTATGCGGAGTATGTACTTCGGGTTGGTGCTCGCAAGAAGTTCGCTCCCATATGTAGCATAAAACTTTTTTATGCTTCGCTTGCTACCTTCAAACAGAATGTTTCCATCTTTGTCTTTGATAATCATATTTCGCCTCTTCAAATTTAAAGGATTTTTTATCCTTTATCTAATTTTATTATAACATAATAATTAAATAAAGTAAATGGTTTTGTGAAAAATAATTGAATTATTTTTGTTATAAAAAAGTATAACTGGTGTATACTTTTTTATACATTTTAGTGATAGTCTTTACCGTTGTGAAGCCATACAAAAAGATTGGTCATTCTCCAATAGTCCCTATTGGAGCGTATAAGTATTCCCTTCAATGTTAGAATATCTAAAATTAAGCACTTTATACACACGTTATTCTTCTCGCACACATAATAAATTTTTCTCTAAAATAGAGGGTCTTTTTTGATTTCCTTTTTCATTTACCATAGGTTCATATATATACTTTGGCGAACCAACAAAATATTTTTTTCTTAGCTCTATGGAAGCTGCGATAGCATCTGTTGCATCTTTCGCGTTAAATCCTAGAGAGGATGTTTCCCAATCATCATTAGCAAACAACGAGTTTTCAACTTTACCAAGTTCATGATCCACTTTTGGTCTTCCTGTTTTAGTAGCAGACATTTTTATTGATTTTAAATTATTTTTAACATATATGTTTTTTCCCATTTTTATACGGCCCAAATTTACTGCTTGTACTAAACTTAAATAAGGCGTTGTGCTTGAATCAACAGAAAGTCTTTCAACTTCAAACCCTTTTCTTTTTAAAAATTGTTGAGCCGATTCTGATTGAAATTGGTCGAAAGATAAATTTGATATATGTATTTTTCCATACTGCTGTAGATCATATATAAAAAATTTAATTGCGTCTAAATTTATGCGAGCTTTGTTTGGTATAATATTTATTGTGAAATCTACGACATCTATAATGTCACCGGATTTTAATAATTCAGGGTGGGATAATGCTATAGATGCCGTGTCTCCACTTATAGATTGGTCAACAGATAGAAACCTAACCTCTTGTGGATTTCTCCAAAATTCAAAATTTGAATTTCCTATTTTAACAAAAAATTGATCTTGAATTTTATTCCAAATTAGATGTTCAGGATCTTCAGTTTCTAGCGCCGTTATATGACTATAAACATTTCTTAACCACGGTTCAAATATTTTTTCTATCTTCATAGTATCTTGAATTAATCTATTTGAGGCTGCCGTTGGAATACCTGCATAGTCTTTCAGAGTTTTAGCTGTATCGTTTATTGCTAATTGTAAAATGTCTATTGGACACTCAACAATATCTCTTTCATCAAAAGATTGTGTTTCTTCAATTTTTTCATAAACTTTTGGAATTTTATTATGTTTGTCGCCTTTATGAATATAAAAAACTTTTGACTTATCTTCTAGCCAATCAGGAAAAAGCCATGGTTGTAAATTCCATTTTGTATCATTAAATATTAAATTAGTGGGATCATCTTTTGCTTTATTCATTATCCAATAATCAATAGAGCTTTCAAAAGTGGCATCATTTGGTGATGAGTCTAATATTGAAAAGTTGAAGCCATTTTTCTTTGGGAACCGAGAATGAATACGACCCTTAAGATCGTTATAAAGTTTCATAATATCTTCATCGGAATATCCAACTTCCTTAAAGAATGCCAACTCAGTAATAGAACCGCAAAGTATTGTTAATCCTAAAAGAGAGGCTGAATTTGATTTTATTTTTATAGACATATTAGAGCCAATGGTCATTGCTGAAGCCATACCCGATGTTGTCCAACAAATTTTACTAGGACCCAATTCTTTTTCTAATCTTCTCATTTGGTCTAATGTTCTACATTGAACAAATTTATCAGACACCATAAGTATGTTTTTAAATGGATCTAACAAAACTTCAGTGGCTTTTTCTAGTGATTGAGCAATAAACACATTACATATAGAAGATGACGAAGATTGACCAAGCGTTTTTTTAGGATTTCGCATTAAATAAACCAAACAGCTTACATATAAATTTAACAAAGCAACGAACGTTGATTTACCTGTTCCTATTGGAGAATATAAAATGGAATTATATTCTGGTCTCTCTATATTTGTTAAAATTTTTAAATAATCTCTCCAATAAGAAAAAACAGATTCACTCATTGGGCCTATCCATTCGGGGCTTAAAAATTCATCTATTGTTGGTGGTTTTACTTTATAATTAATTGCCCAAGTGTTTGCAATCAAATATTTTTTCGTTTGCTCAGAAAATTTAGGATTGTTTATAATTATATTTAAAGCTTTATTTATTTCATAAGGAGACAGCTGTAAAAAATCATCTCTTTCTGCAATAGAATTGTCACCTTCAATTAAATCTTTTGTTAAATACGCTGCGTTGTTCATTAATATATAGTTAATGGATAGCGCAGAATTAAATTATTAATTAAATATTTT
>JALNZW010000064.1 GCA_023229115.1 Patescibacteria group bacterium | reverse complement strand
TTATAAAATTTATATTTTTATCTTATTTACTTAATTTTTTTATGTTCCTTTGTAAAAAAGTTTAATTAAAGTATAAGATATTATATATAATAAAGAAACCAAACTATTTTTAAATGCAAATGTCTTTGTTGTTTTTTGTTAACTTGTAATGCAAGTATTTTTATCTCACAATTATAATTATTTGTTTAAAATAAGGTTTTCTAAAATCAAAGCTTAAAACATAAAAATATATAAAACATTATAGTCTATATTATATATAGTAAAGCTACTACTAATAACAGAAAAAGGTGTACTCTAAAAATGGAACTTGAATTTATACAACTTTTAATAATTGTAATAATAATTATTGTGTTTGGAACAATTATAACAATATTTAATTTTAGAAAAAAACCAAAAACTGTTGTTGATAAAGAACAAACAACCTGGCAAACAATAGAAAATTTAAATAATGATAAAAAAGAACTTATTGAAAAGAAAAAAGAAATATCATATAAGTATATTGCAAAGAACATAACTGATCAAGACTATTCTGAAAAAACAAAATATCTAAATTCAGAGATTAAAAAGGTTGATGCAAAAATTGAATTAGAATTTTCTAAAATTTCAGAAATTAAAAAAGATAATAACCCAGAAGATGAACTTAGATTTAAAAATATAAAAATAACTGGAGAGTTGAATGAAACTGAACTCGAAAATAGAAATTTAAAAGAAAAAGTTGCAGAATTAGAATCATTTATAAAAACTTTATCAAAAACAAACAATCTAGAACCAACCAGTGATGATGTTACAAAAGCGAAATATTATTCTATAATTATAAATAAATATAAAAATATAATTAATGATAACGAAAGAAAAACAATTTCAGAAATGAAAGATTCTGTAAAATCTTCAGATCTAACTATTAAGAATATTGCATCCAAATTTACACCAATTGGCTATGACTTTGATAAAGATTATATACCTACACTTAGAAAAATATATAATTACCTTAAATCTGAAATTGATGTTGTAACTAGTGATTTAAAAATAACATACACCCTTTCTTTTTCTAAAATAATTACAGAAAAAATTGCAGACCAACATTCTATGGCAATACTTTTTTGTTCAATTATGCATAACTTAGAAGATAAGAATGCAAAAATTGAAATGGTAATGCTTGAAAATGAAGATATACATGCCTTGGTAAGTACAAAATATAAAAACACAAATTATATTTTTGATCTTATACAAAAAACACCTTTTGATATGTTTAAAAATCAAGATGAGAAAAAAGTATATGAAGAATATACATTTAATAATAATAAAATCTCTCAAAGAATATATGCTTATAATCAATATAACTATATTGACTTTGATAAAAGTTAATTTGAAGAATAAATGAAAATAGAATTAACAAGCACTGTTTTTTACTATATCTCTAAAGAATTAGAAACAGAGCTACTTTTAGGGTACATTAATAATGTGCAAACAATAAACAAAGATGTTTGGAAAATAAAGGTCCATAAATCAAAAACTAAGCAACTAATTGTTACCCCTCAAATGTGTTTGTTATCTAATCTTAATTTACCTGTTGGGGAAATTGGTGGCTTTGAAAAATATTTAAAAAAAAAATTATATAATCAAAGGATACATGAGATTAAGCAAGATAAAAATAATAGATTAATATTTTTTAGATTAGACAAATATTATTTAATTTTTGAATTTTTTAGTAGCTCCAATATCATTTTAACAGATTTAGATTTTAAAATAATAACTTCTAAACAAAAGGAAGAATGGAAAGATAGAATTATTAAAAAAGATGAAATTTATTTATTCCCTGCTGGAAAGGATATTAAAGAAGTAACAAAGAGTGATTTTAATCAGCAGACAACTGAACTTTCACAAAAAGAAAAAATATTATTTCTTGCAAGAGAATATAATGTTGCACCAATTGAAAGTAAAGAAATTATTTCTGAATATGAAAAAGAAGTTTATGAAAATATTCTGAAATTATACACTTTTAGGGATCCAAAAATTGCAATTGATGAAAAAGAAAACAAAATTGTATTTTATATCAATTATAAGACAGAAGAACAAGAAAATAAAAATCTTTTTGAGGACTTAGAAAAGAGATGTTTAAGTAACTTTGAAGAAAAAATTATTGAAAAGAAAAATACAAAGAAAGACAAATTAGTCAAAATACTTAGAGAACAAGAAAATACAAAAAATGAATTTTTAGAAAAAATAAAAGAACTTGAAAAGGAAGGAGAGATTATATATTCTAACTATCTTGTAATAGAGTCAATAAATAAAAATATAAACGTTGGTTTGGAAAAAAAAATAAAACCATTAGAGATTATAATAAAAATAAATGAAAACTTAGAAAAAATAAATGCAAACTTTAAAGTTAAAGACATAAATCAGAAAACAAAAAAATATACACTTCTTTTTGAAAAATAAACTTTACTAAAAATTTAAAAAACGAAACATCTATTTTAAATAAAGATATTTCTATTTTGCGACTCAAATTTTTTTGACCCCTTCTCGGGGTCAAAAAAATTTGCTTATCCGCCTTCCTCCCGGAAGGCGGCAATGCATCGGTCACAAGTCACTTTTTCTGCGCACTCTTTTTCTCAAATTGCATACAGCCTCCGATTTTCCGTTATCCGATAAGCCGATAAAATATAATATTTTTGAAATACATTTTTTTCTTTGGACGCTAGCTGGCCAAAACCAGCTATGGAACTACTGCACACCGCAGGCCGATGTAGTTGCCCAGGTCCCCAGAGTCGTAG
>JALNZW010000063.1 GCA_023229115.1 Patescibacteria group bacterium | reverse complement strand
GCTGATTCGTTTAATCCAAGTTTTTTAATATATAAAGGTTCATTCCAATCTTTAGAAAAATTTTCTACTAATTTTTGTTTCATTAATTATTCTCCAATAATTATATAGTTAAATTTCAATATTTATTTTACTTCCACATTTGTTTTAGAACAAAATAAATAAAATCTGTTTTTTCTTTTCCAAATTTCCATCGTTTATCTATTACTTTTTCAGCCCACTCAAAAGGAGTGTTACCTCTTTCTTTAGACATAGCACACCAGTCTGCACACATTTCAACAATTGCGCTTTTTGGCATTGTTTCTGAAACATCAATTGTCGGTAAAGCGTTTGGATCAAATTTATCTCTATCGTTTATAGGTATAGTCTGACGAGTTTTATCTTTCAACCAATATTCTGGGTGGTGTGAACTGTTTTTTACATGGTGTTCAGTGGCAGAATTCATCAACGACTGTAATTTTTTTGAAATTTCAAATTTAATGTTATTGTCTTTACAATAATACTGCCATGTAGTTGCTATATATGGAACAAGTTCATTATTTTCAAACTTTATTAAATCGTGTTTTTTAAAATCTTCTGAAAAATAATCTCTATTATTTTTTATAAAATCTACATAAAATTTTTGTACAGACTCAATATGACTCTTTGTTCGGTCAAAATAATGTTGTTTCATTTTTGAGTGTATATTAAATAAAGAAGATTCTGCAAATTGAGTTAAAATTTTGCAGTATTCCCATTTCCAATCAACTTTTAATAAACATTTATCATCAACCAAATAATCATAGTAAATCTTTGGATGTGGCTTAAATTGTAAATGTGGATAATTTTCATTTATTGAATGGTATTTAATTTCATTATCTGCTAAAAATTTTTTAACATCATATATGTGTTTAGACATATATCTACATGTCCAAACTATAATATAAAAACCCTTGTCGTAAAGTTTATTTATAAAATATTTAGCTCCATTTATAGTTTCTGAACTTGTACAATCTGGAAAACTATCTTTGGCGATCGTATCATCAAAATCAATTGCTACAATTTTTGGTCTATTTTTCATTTCTATTTTATCCTTTACAATATACATATATTACCCTTCTATTTTTTTATTATTTTTACCGCTTTTAACAACTTCTTTCATTAGACTGTATGCAAACTTTTGATTGTTGTTGTTTCCAAAATTAGTAACAAAATGTTGTCCATTCATTACACCCTCTGTAAACATCTTTTCTTTTTTTGCTTCAAAGTAGGCTTCTCTAAAAACCGATTCGTTTAACTTGCTTAATCCTTTTCTAAGCTTTTCTTTTTTAATTGATTCATAATTGGGTTCTTCGTATTCGGGCTGTTTAATTTTTAAATCAACTGTTGTTTCAATGTCCTTCATCCATTTGTCTAGATCTCTATTATCAATAGATGCGTATTTTTTAAATATGTCTTTGGCAACATCGATAGGAATTGAATCAACGGCTAATGCTGTTTTAAGGTTTTCAATAACTGCGTTAGCTAAATCCATCATATCTTTTTGATTAGAAATATTTTCAGTGGCCTGTTCGGAGTTTGGATACGCCAAACTAAGCTCAAATTCAGTATCTTCACCATCAAATTTATTGGTTATTACAAATTGTGTTTTAACTAAGTCTGTTAATTCATTCAGTATTGCTGTTTGATTTGTATAAACTTCACGAGCAAAAACCTTTGATTGTTGCAATAATGCTTTTCCTTGATCACCCCAAGAACTTTCTCCTGTTATCATATAACCTTTAGGCACCAAAGTTGAGGATATAAGCTCATCTTTCAATAATTCAACATCGGCTATTTCACCCAAGTCCATGCTATTTTGAATTAATTCATACTCAAACAAATCCTTAATTGTCCAAATAGCAGAACCTATAGACATCGGCTCTCTTGAATTGTCCAAATTAACTAAGTTCATAAACTCTTGGCGAGCTTCATTAACGGCTATAAGTCTTTCAGTTGGAGTCATTTCTTCATCAACTGCTATTTTAAATACTTCTTTTGGAAATTTTGCAACACGTGCCATTGCTAAAAGGTTTAGCGCTGATTTGTATTCTCTATAAATTGATAGAGAACTTATTAATAAAGGTCTGCCAAAGGGAGAAAACTCTGATTGTGTTGAAAATCTTCTAAAATGCGAAACGGCCCAAGGGGGTAAAATTGTTTTTTGATCTTCTCCAAAAGAGAATCCGAATGTATATCGTCTATACATTTCACCATAATCATTTTTAACAACTTTATTTTCAATGGCATTAACAACGTCTTGTATATCTATTGAAGCGTTTGTAAACCCAGCCCACATTTGTTTGTTTAAATTTTTCTCAAGTTCATCAATCGCAGAAAATTCAATTCTATCTTTTACTTGCTTTACGTCAACAGGTATTACCTCAACAATACCCTTTTCAGAATCAATATTTCGTATCCAAAAATGATCTGCATATTTTGCTATATCATAAGCCGTGTTTTCTAACAGAGATCTATTAATGCCAATATCACTGAAAAAATTATTTATATAATTTTCAACATCTTTATTGCGCGAGTATACCTTTATAATTTTTCCGCTTTCATCTGGAGTTATTGTTTCGTTTGCATACAATTTTACAGCTAATCCAATATAACCACAGTTTTCAACCATGAAATCTAAATCAGAATAACGTTGCATTCTGTTTTTTAAATCATCAGTTGATGTTAAATCTGATTTCCACTCTTGAAAAATTTTCTGAATGTCTGTTGTAAAATTAATTGGAACTAAATTTCCATTATCCAGAATTGTTCCTGGATAAAGATCTTTAGTGCTAGTTTGTTTGTTATTTTTAACTGTTATTTTAAAAAGTTTTTGAAGTTGTTTAGTAACCCCATTATCTGACT
>JALNZW010000062.1 GCA_023229115.1 Patescibacteria group bacterium | reverse complement strand
AGCCAGGATATACTGGACATAACTCCTATTCCTTATCCTGATTTTTGTGACATAGGCGGCGGCGGACAGGAAAATGATCTTTTCTTTTATCATCCCGATCATCTGGGCAGCACCGGCATGGTAACCGATAATAGTTCCAATATCACCCAAGGGATGCTTTATGCACCTTTCGGAGAAATTATATGCGATTATAACCCTACCTTCCACGATTCACCCATGCCCAATTATGCCTTCAATGCAAAAGAACTTGACGAAGAGAATAATATGTATTATTACAGTGCAAGGTACTATGCTCCGCCTACGTTTATTTCCCGTGACCCAATGTTTGAAATTAGACCTTGGATGAGTCCTTATGCCTATTGTTCAAATTCGCCAATAAATAGAATTGACCCGACAGGACTATTTGATACAAAAGAAGAAGCTGTTGCATATAAAAAAGAAAATCATATAAGAGGAAGAGTTAAACATGATGGTGAAAGTTGGACAATATACGATAAAAAGAATAAAGTTTCTTACTATAAAGACAATTCCAATACTCCAATGGCAGGAAAAGATGAAAATGGAATTGTAAAGAGTGTTACAATTGTTGGAAGGAAGACATTTTCCCAAAGTTTGAAAGATGGGATTAATTGGTTTCATCGTTTTGGAGAAGGAAAAGAGGCTTTTAGTTCTAAAAAAGAACCACCCAGTAGAGAAGCTCCTTTTAGTAATCCAAGATTTACTCAACTTAAAGAATGGATAGATAAATTATTTGGCAAGCAAGACCCAACTCCAACGCCCCAACCTAAGCTAGAACCCGAATTAATACAAAATGGAAATGTATTTGAATATACCATTAATCGTACTGGAGAAAAGAAACAAGTTATAATAACTGATCCAAAAGATTCTGCTACTATGAGAAAATGGTGGAAAGGTTGGGTAACAGTAGATACCATATATCCGAATATGAGACCAAAAGAATAAAATATAATTAATTATGAATAAATATAAAATATTAATAGGGATAAATACAATTCTACTATTTTCTTTAATTGTATGTATATTCTTTCTGACAAAAAAAACTTCAAGAAAAGATGCCGTAAAAGAATTAGCAATAGAATTATTAGACGGAATGATAAAAGAGACACAAGATGATTTTTCGGAACATTTTAAATATTTTGAGGCACGTAATTTTATTATACGAGAGAGGATTGATACATTTTATATTTTAATGAATCAGGAAAATGTATTTTGTTCTTCTCAATTTATGAATTATTATGATGAAATAGGATCGAGAGATTCTCAAGAAACAGAGAAATTTTTTAATACTCTCTGTTCTATAAAAAACAAGGAATCTCAGGACTTTATATTAATGTCTAAACTTATGGAATATCGTTTTATTAAAAAAACGATAGAACGTTCTGGCTATTTAAGTTTTTTTTGGTTTGATGGATTAGGAGTAAATGTATCTTCTAATAAGGATACTATTCGGCTTGGAGAAGAATATATGGCAAAAATTACTTATTCAGGAGATATTCTGAACAAAGAACAACAGCCTATCGTAGTGATTGACAGAGATACATTAAATGCTGATTATGGATATTGTAAATTTAAAGAAAAGCCTCGAAAAAGAGGATTAGTAAAACATAAAGGATATATTACTTATTTTCATCCTCTTGTGGGTATTGGAAAGTCATCATTAGAATTTGAATATTATGTAAAATAGGTTGTGAATGGTACTGAATTTGATATATAAAAGTAAATCAACTAATCATAAAAATAATAAAACGGGAGCAGTCAAAGCTCTCGTTTTTTTTGTTGCTTTTGTGGAAAGGGGAAGGAAAAAAAGGCATTTAAAAATTCATTTTACTATGGATTATGTTTTGAAAGAAACGGAGGGGAAACAATTACGAATTAAAAATTACGAATTACGAATTACGATTCTTACAAATTTGAAACTCTGCGTTCTTTGGTATAAAATCCTGTAAAACACCTTTTTTTTGTTTTCAGGAATTTATGCGTTAGAAAATTCAGGGGGGCGTTATCTTGTTAGAGTGCGGCGATGTTTTTTTGGAAGAAATCTTTAAATTTCTTTTTGGTAAGCATGGTTTCAATAATTGCAAAAACGATACTTTTATCTTTCTCATCAAGTTGGGCGAGTAATCTCATTTGCTCAATGGCCGTTTTATCTTCGATAACAATTTCTGTAGGGATATTTTCGTCCATATGTACAATTTGGTCAATGGTAATGCCGTAAAGTTTAGATAACTTCTCAAGTACATTGACAGAAATATCTCTATCCCCTTTTTCCATACGATTATAATGAGATATTCCTATCCCTATTTCAATAGCTACTTGCTTTTGTGGTAATCCTCTATTCCGTAGTGTACGATGTGGTGCTTTTTTAATACTAACAACTAAAAATAAACAAGTTATGGAATGTATATATTGTAAAAGTGAGTGTATAAGGAAAGGAAAAAGAAAAGGAATCCAACGTTACCAATGTAAAGAATGCGGTAGGAATTTTCAAGAAGAGTATGTAAAACATAAAATCTTAGAGTGTAAATGTTTGTTGATTAGAATATTAAACAATGAAGGTTGTAGCATTAGTTCTATTTCACGGATTTTAGGGATAGCCAAATCAAGCGTTCAAATAAAAATATGTAAAATAGCCGAAAGTATACCTATTATTAAAATTGAGGAAGAAGATCAAATTTACGAAATCGATGAACTACGTACTTTTTGTGGAAACAAACAAAATGAAAGTTGGGTAATGTATGCGATCAATAAAACGACAGGGAAAGTAATAGATTTTTGTGTAGGCAGGCGAACGAAAGAGAATCTAAAGAAAATAACAGACAGTATATTATTGCTCAATCCCAAAAAGATTTATACGGACGGATTAACTATTTACAAAACCTTAATACCGGAAAAGCTACATAAAGTGTTTATCTATTGTACGAACAAGATAGAACGTAAGAATTTAAACATACGCACCCATTTAAAACGCCTGTCGCGTAAAACAATCTGTTTCACAAGAAGC
>JALNZW010000061.1 GCA_023229115.1 Patescibacteria group bacterium | reverse complement strand
TAACTAAAAAAAAAAGAAAGGAAAAAGTAAATGAAATATACAGATAAAGAACTTATTGATTGGCTTGAAGAAAGATATGGATATGGTCTCATCAATGATGATAATGGTCATTGGGCTGTTTCTGGAACTGGTTTTCAAAATGTTGCGTCTGGTGGTGACCCCGAAGATATACAAACAACATTCTTAGTATTTAAAGATGAATGGAGAGATTCAATTCGAGAGGCTATTATTGCAGCAATAGATGATGAAGAATCATCTAATCAAGAAGAAATTGATTTTGAAGAAGAATCATTAGAAGTCGAGAATGAAAGTTTAACTCAGGAAGATATGGATATTTTAGAAAATGATATTATAAATGATGAGTATTAATAATGGATATCTTTTGTGTAAAATGTAAATGTATGTTTAAATGTAAACAAAATGGTATTTTAGTTAAAAAAGAAAATTTATATTATTATGCAGATATTTATGAATGTCCTAAATGTAATGTTCAATTGATTAAAGGAATAGCAAAGCGATCAGTTGAATTTACAGAAGATTTAAAAAATATTCCCATCTATCAAATCGATTAGTAAAAATTAACTAGGAGAAATTTAAATTTATGGATAAAAAATTTATAGGAATTTCTGGAAAAATAGGTAGTGGTAAAACAACTTTATCTGAACATATGAAAAATATAATAGATAATTTAACTCAATCTAATTATTCATGTATTACAATTGCAGTAGGTGATATTTTAAAAAAAGAATGTTCAAGAATTTTTGAATTTGATATTAATCTAGCTTACTCTCAAGAAGGAAAAGAATCTAAAGTATATATTCCGGCTCAAAAAAAATATATGACAGTAAGAGAAATATTGCAATGGTGGGGTACTGATGTAATGAGAAAACAAGTAGATATAGATTATTGGGTTAAAGAATTAGATAGATCTATATCAGGTGATATTATTATTATCAATGATATTCGTTTTCCTAATGAAGCTGATTACATAAAAAATAAAAATGGTTATTTGATTCGTTTAGATACAACATATACTACCCCACCATTGCACATTGCAAATCATGATAGTGAAATAGCATTAGATAATTATAAACATTTTAATTTGAGGTTAAGACCAGAATTTGGAAAATTAAAGAAAATTGCTGAAGGGTTTAATTATTCAGCAATTTTAACTTAAAAAGGAGAATTTAGTGAAAGTTATATCAAGTGAAAAAATACCAATTAAAATGTGGCTTGAAAATATTGAAGGAGGTGCATTACAACAAGCAAAAAATCTTGCAAATTTACCATTTTCTTTTAAACATATTGCGTTAATGCCAGATTGTCACGAAGGATATGGTATGCCTATAGGTGGAGTTTTAGCTACAGAAAATGTTGTTATTCCAAATGCAGTTGGTGTAGATATTGGCTGTGGTATGCGTGCATGTAAATTAAATACTTTTTCAACAATTTTAAATAGAGAAATGTTATTAGAAATTACTGAAGGAATTAGAAAAGAAATTCCTTTAGGATTTAAACATCATCTTGAAAAACAAAAGTGGAGTAAATTTGAAGAAGCACCCGATGTTCCAATAATTCAGCGTGAACTTGAAAATGCTAAATATCAATTAGGTACATTAGGAGATGGAAATCATTTTATAGAAATTCAAAAAGATGAAGACAAAAAAATTTGGATAATGATTCACTCAGGTTCAAGAAATTTTGGATTAAAAATTGCTAAAGAATATAACGATATTGCTAAAAAATATTGTGAAAGATGGCATTCAAAGGTAATGGATATAAGCAAGGATTTAGCATTTTTACCTATTGAAGAAAGAGATTGCAAAGATTATATTTTAGCTATGAATTATGCATTATTATTTGCTAAAGAAAATAGAAAAAGAATGATGTCTAAAATCATTGATATTTTTAGAAGTAAAATTGAAAAAAATACTATTGAAGAAGTTATAGACATTCACCATAATTATGCTAGATGGGAAAATCATTTTAATAGAAATGTTATTATTCACAGAAAAGGTGCTACGTCTGCAAGATCTGGTGAAATAGGAATAATTCCAGGATCACAAGGAACGAATAGTTATATTGTTGAAGGATTAGGAAATCCTTTATCTTTTATGTCTTGTTCACATGGTGCTGGTAGAAAAATGGGTAGAGGTGAAGCAATAAGAACTTTATCATTAGAATCTGAAATTAAGAAATTAAACGAAAAAGGAATAATTCATTCAGTTGAAGAGAATGATGATTTACAAGAAGCACCAGGATCTTACAAAGATATAGATGAGGTTATGGAAAATCAAAAAGATCTTGTAAAAATTAGAACCAAATTAGAACCGATTGCTGTAATAAAATCAAAGAAGAGGAAAAATGAGTATTCTAGATAAGATATTTGTAGAAAAAACTCCAGAAAGAAAATACAAATACATCAATTTAAACGAAGGTATCAAAGAAATCAAATCTAAAAATAATATGGAGTCTAAAAATGTTTGAAAAAATACCTTTTAATATTAATGATTATGTTTATATTAAATTAACAGATTATGGAAAAGAAAAATTAAAAGAAAATTTTGAAAAAGAAATTTCATATCTTCCAGAAAAACAAAAAGAAAAAATTAGAGAACATTTTAAAATACACGAAGAAGATAAAGATGGATGGTCTAAATGGCAATTATGGGACTTAATGAATAAATTAGGTAAATATTGGGTAATGGGTTGTGAAAATGTATTTGAAACTAAAATATTTTTTGAAGTTAAAAAAGGAGGTTAAGTGATACATTATATTTATGGAGATGTACTCAGACAAGAAGGAAGTCAACTACCCCACCCTATAGAGGGTGGAGCTTGTAAAAGCTCAAGTTGACTACCCTGAGTCCTTCAAGGACTACGTTATATAGGTCATAACACCTATGGGCGTTTCTCCTAACTCGTAGCTCTGTTGCTTAACTTTAAACAATCCTGTGAGGTAGGGATAGTGAGTTAAGTGTAAAAAGCCTATATAACATTGGGGAAGGAGACATTACTCCAAAAGGAGGTAT
>JALNZW010000060.1 GCA_023229115.1 Patescibacteria group bacterium | reverse complement strand
GTTAATCAAACAGGAGAAAACGCTATTTGTCCTCCTGGTTGGCATGTACCATCTCATGACGAATGGACTGACCTAGAAAGAGCGATTTGCACATCTACAAGTTGTGAAACAGACTTCCCTTATGATATAATTGCTTCAGGATGGAGAGGAACTAATGAAGGAAAAAAACTAAAATCAGAAAGAACGGCAGTAGGAAGTTCAGTAGTAGGATATTCTACCAACGATCATCCTAGATGGATTTATAATTCAACTAACTTTGGAACGGATAATTTTGATTTTAACGCCTTACCAGCCGGCCGCCGTCATACCGATGGTTCGTTTAGCAATCTTGGTTCTAATTCTTTCCTCTGGTCATCGTCTATTCTTGGGTCTAATGCTTGGTTCCGTCACCTGCCTTTTTCCTTTTCTTCAGTTTATCGCTACTATATTAGTTTAGCTAATGGTTTTTCTGTTCGCTGTCTTAAGGATTAAGATAAATAAAAATAAAACAAAAAAAACCGCCTTTCGCGGTTTTTTTGTTATTTGATAAATTTATTTATTTTTTTGTTTTGTTAAAATAATAATTTTATTATACGACGAGGTTTGAATAAAAAATAAATTAAACTTTAAGCACAATTAATCTATTTTTTCTATTTAAATCTTTAATTGTTTTTATTTCGGTTGGTATATTTTTTAAAATGTTTTTAATGTCTTTAACTAATATATTTTTTTGCCAAGGGCTGATTTCCATATGGATTTCAGCTTTTATTTTATTGTCTTCTTTCAATTTTTTTACCTGCTTTAACATTTTTCGATAAAAATTTAAGCCGTCCAATCCACCATACAAAGCTTTTTTTGGCTCGAATTTAATAGTTGGAGACTTGCTTATTTCCTCCTTGGTTAAATAGGGGAGATTAGCAATTATTATTAGATTTTTGTTATTTAAAAAATTATTTTTATTATTTATTTTTATGATTTTTTCTAAGAGATTACTTTGATAAAAATTTATTTTTTTGTTTAAATTGTTTTTTTTAGTATTTTTTTTAGCAACTTTTAAAGCCTTGGGGCAAATATCTAGCCCGTAAAAACAATTCTTTTTATTATTTTGTAAAATTTTAGCCAGACTAATTATTAAACAACCACTCCCTGTTCCAACATCAATAAATATTTTGCCGTTTTTATTTTGCTCTTCTTTTTTTATAATCTCTTCTATTATTAATTCACTTTCGGGGCGGGGAATGAGGGTGTCTTTATTAACTTCAAACTCTGAATTATAGAAATTTTTTTTACCACTAATGTAGGCTAGCGGATATAATTTTAATCTTTGTTCAATTATTTTATTGATTTTTTTATTTTCATTTTCCTTTAATTTTTTTTGACTATTAGTAATCAAAAAAAGCCTATCCTTTTTTAAAGCTAAGCTTATAATCGTTTCACTTTCTAGAATGTAGTTTTCAATTCCGTTTTCAAGAAGTTTTTCCTTTGTTTCTATTGTTTTTTCTTTAATGGTCATTCTCTTAAGATTGTTCTTTTTGGATTTTTTTTAATTCTTTGATTATTTCTTCGATTTGTCCATCCATAATTTCGTCAATGTTGTGCCATGATTTGTTTATTCTATGATCAGTTATGCGACTTTGAGAAAAATTATAGGTTCTTATTTTGTCACTTCTATCGCCACCACCAACCTGGCTTTTTCTTTCAGCTGATTCTTTTAGTGCTTTTTCTTCTTCAGCTTTAGCCAATAATCTGGAACGTAAGATTTGTAAAGCTTTTTCTTTATTTTGATGTTGTGATTTTTCGTCTTGGCAACTAACCACGGTATTTGTGGGAATATGAGTTACTCTAATGGCTGAATAGGTTGTATTTACGCTTTGTCCTCCAGGACCAGAAGAACAAAAAGTGTCTATTCTTATTTCACTAGGGTCAATTTTAATATCAACTTCTTCGGCCTCTGGTAAAACAACCACAGTCGAGGTTGAAGTATGAACTCTTCCTTGTTTTTCTGTTTCTGGCACTCTTTGAACACGATGAGTTCCGGCTTCATATTTTAAGTTTCCATAAACACCTTCACCTTCTATAGAAAAAATAATCTCTTTGTAGCCGCCAATTCCAATAGCATTAGAGCTTAATATTTGGTTTTTCCAACCCATATTTTCAGCAAATTTAGCATACATTCTAAACAATTCAGCTGTAAATAGAGCGCCTTCATCACCGCCAGCACCAGCTCTTATTTCGATAATGACATTCTTCTTGTCGTTAGGATCGGCTGGGAAAAGTTCTTCATTTAATTTTTCCCCTACTTCATTTTTTTCTAATTCTAGTTGTTCTAGCTCTTCGTTGGCCATCTTTTTTAATTCTTGGTTATTTTCGGAATTTACTATTTCCAAATTATCTTTTATATTAGTCTCTATTTTTTCTAATTTCAAAATCAAATCATGCGTCTTTTTTAGGTTCGCATGTTCTTTGGAAATTTTAGTTAATTGGCTCATGTCAGATATTATCCGTGGATCAATTAATTTTTTTTCCAAGTCTTTAAATTTGTCTTTTATTTCTTGAAAACTTTTCATATTGATAAAATAAAAGCTCTGTTTAGAGCTTTTATTAATTTATTATCAATTTTCTATTTATTTTTTTCTGATTGTTTTTGGCTTTTAGCAGCTCTCTTGGCTGTTTTACCAACACGTTTTTCATCTTTTTTTCCTAATTTAGCTTGAAATTTACCAACGCGATTAGCTGTGTCAACTAATTTTTGTTTACCAGTGTAAAATGGGTGACAAGCTGAGCAAAGCTCTGTTTTTATTTCGTTTTCAGTTGATCCAGTAATAAAAGAATTGCCACAAGCACAAGTGACTTTTGCTTCTTTATTGTATTTAGGGTGAATACTCTTTTTCATATTGTTATATCAAGGTTTTTCGCTAATTTTTACGATTTTCCTTATAAAATTATAAACATAAAAACCAACCATCTGGGTGGCTAAGGGTAGCATATCATAAATTAAAAAATAAGGCAAGAAACTGTATTAGTTCACCACATATTGGACTGGATAGCCATTAGTTAATAAATAATCTACGGGAGTCATTAAATTAAGACTCCAGTGAAAACGTTTTGAATTATACCAATCAATCCATTCAATTAATTTTAC
>JALNZW010000059.1 GCA_023229115.1 Patescibacteria group bacterium | reverse complement strand
TTATAGTTGATGGAAAGAAAGGAAAAGTATATTATTCTCCAAAATTAAAAATTTTAGTTAATAAAGAAAAATCTTTATTTAAAATGCCAAAAATAATTAAAACAAAAGAATTTGAAAATGATAAAAAGGAATTAACTAAATATATTTTATCTTTAGATTATATAAATATTGAAATAAAGTTAAAAAATATGGTTAAATTTATGCAAGATAACTTTAAAGAGTATCTTAAGGCAAAAAATAAAAATAATTTAAATCTAGCTTCTTCCTATTTTAGAAATCTTGTACCTTTCTTACAAGAAGGTTTTTATAAATTATTACTTAAGAAATATTTAAAAGAAAACATTATTTCTTCTTTTACAAGAATTGATCAAGGTAAAAAACCAATTACTTCTTTGGAAAAGAGTTACAAAGTAATTAGAAAATATATCCAAGAGATGGATAAGAATGCAACTATTGATGGTAAACATCTTTGGGATTTTAAGTTATAAATATTTTCTAAATAAATAGATTACATCATATGCTTTAAATTCTTTTTTTATTTTTTCTTTTAATTTAGGGTCATATCTTTTAACCTCAATATAAAATCTTTTAGAATCAACATAATTTGTTTCTTTAATTATTTTATAATTTAAATGATTGTAATTTTTCAAGATATTTTTTGGATATATTTGCACAAAAATAATTGGTTTGTAATTTTGTTTAAGATAAAATTTTTCTGCATTATCAAGAGCACCAAGCTCTATATATTTCTTATTTAATTTTTTTGAATTTTGTTCAATTTTTTTTAATATTTTTTTTCCAATCCCTTTGTTTCTATACTCTTCTAAAACAGCCATTTCACCTAATAATATTCTATTTTTTATAATATGCCCAAAAGCAACTCCTATAATTCTATTTTTATCATAAGCTCCAATAAATAAAGAAGGCTCTCTTTTGTAATTTTTTAAAATTTTATAATATGGTCTATATCTTCTTTTTTTTTCTGGGTTTAATATTTTTTCTTTAAAAATATCTGCTTCTTTTAGCTCTCTTAATTTTATTTTTCTTATTTTCATAAATAATATAATTTTTTTAAAAATATTCTTTAAACTCTTCAAACATCTTTCTTGCTGTTTCTTTTAAAGTGTCTGTTGTAAAATAATTATCTACATCTTCTTTTTTAATCCATTTATACCCTGAGATTTCTTCTTCTTGTATTTTAATCTCTTGATTTGGTGGGTTTATTTTTGCAAGAAAAACTTCTCCAGTTGATCCTCTAAATTTTAAGTTTCTTTCAATTATTCTTTCTTTTGTATGTTCCCATTTGTATTCTATCTTTGATTTTGCAATAATTTCTATATCAAGATTTAGTTCTTCTTTAATTTCTCTTAATATTGCTTTATCTGAAGGCTCGTTTTCTTCAACACCTCCAGCAGGAGTTTTACAAAACCTGTTTGCAAGTGCTGAAAAGACAACTATAAATTCTTTATTTTCATTTAAAATATATGCTGTAACTTCTTTTCTAAAAGGTAATTTTTCTATATCTATAGATAGTTTAATAATTAATAATCTATTTAAACATAACTTATTTTGTAGATTATTAGAAAATTATCAAAAAGGTAGTCTTTTGACACTATTAATTAAAAAAGTATCACTCATGATACTTTTAAGTTAAAAAGTATCAAAAAAGGGTGTTTCTGATACTTAAAAATTTAATATTAATAACTATACTACAAGTTATCAAAAGATAAAAAATCCTTTTATGGTCAGGTACTTTGGAAAGGTTTTTAAACATAAAACATCAATAATATATGATAATTATGACTGAAAAAATTAAAGAAACATTATTGTCAATAAAAAAACATTATAATATAGATTTAGCAATATTTAACGATCGTGTTAAACTTCAAAAAATAGTGTATTTATTAAAAAAAATGGATTTAAATGCATTAAATAAATATAATGATTTTTCATGGTATTTATATGGTCCTTATTCTTCTAGGCTTACAAAAGATGCTTTTGAATACTTTCCAGAAGATTCAAAAAATATAATTATTGATAATTTAAGTTCTCAAATATTTACTGATTTTGATAAATTAATAACTAATTTTAATTTAGATAAAAATAAATATCCTGATTATGCTGTTTATGAATTGCTTGCAAGTATTGTGTATTTTTCAAACCAAAAAGATTTAGATAAAATATATACTAAATTAGTAGAAAAAAAACCATATCTTTCTGACAAAGAATTATTTAATAAAGCCATTTTAATTTTAAAAGAAAAAAACTTGATAAATATTGAATGATTATAAAAAAGAATCTCCTTGCCGTCATAAATTTGGAAATAGTTGTATTAATTGTAATAATTCTAAGTGTAATTTTAAAAAAATATTTTTAGATTCAAGTGTTATATTAAATTGGTTATTGTTAGAAAAAAATAGTGAAAAAGTAAAAGACGTACTTTATAATCATAGACAAAAATATGTAATTTATACTAATCAAATTGTTGTTGGTGAAATAATAAAAAGAATAATTTTAGATTGTGATTATAACCGTTTAAAAGAAATTTTTTCTGAAAATTATTTTTTAAATTATTTACATAATTCTGTTTATCTTGAAATTAATAATGAAAATAATAAATTTTTAAATTTATTAAAAGAAATTAATAAATTAGATATAAGATCAAAGAATAGAGATAGGTTAATTGTTGCATCAATTATTTTTAATAATACAAATTTAAGTAGTAATAAAATTGAGTTATTTACTTTTGATGAAAAATTAGTTGAAGATATAAATAATGATAAATTTAATTTAGATCAATACGATAAATTAAAAGTATTTAAATTAAATAAATAACTTATTAAGATTAAATATGAATTGTGAAATAGAAATTTTAGAATATATTAAAAAAAACCCTGGTAAAAATTTAAAAGAACTTTTACAAAACAATAATATTACAGAAATTACATTAAAAAAGACTTTATTTGATCTTTTATCCAAAAAACTTATTAAATATAATAATAGTTGTTATTTTGATAGTGATTATATTTTTAAAAACTCACATTCATCAGATCATGATACCTTCTTTGGAGTTTATGTTCTTGAAGAACATAAAAAGATAATAAATTATTTATTTAAAAAAATTATTGAATATTGGACAA
>JALNZW010000058.1 GCA_023229115.1 Patescibacteria group bacterium | reverse complement strand
TTATCTACCCTTTTCTTTATTTATAAGATGACTTCAACAAATTGTATATTTTTATTAATTTATAATGCGTTCAATCATTTTATCGATGTCTTCAAACCAATATGATTTATATTTCACTGTACTCTTTGATACATCATCAGTTTTTAAAAATAATTTTATTTTAATATTAAGACCATTATGATTAAATACCGTTTCTTGCCCAGCTTGTGTAAATATTTCTTCATACCCATCAATTTTTCTTAAAGCACTTGTATGTTCTGTCCCTTTTGGATCAACAAAAACTATATAGTAATCTTTATCTTTTTGAAGCCAAAATATAAAATCTGGGTAAAATCTACTAATTTTGTTTGAGTTTGGATTATAATATGGAATATATATTTCATCTAAACTTTCATCAATCTTGCTAAAAGCCCACCTATCGAATAACCTAAATTTGTTATCCGACAATTCTAAATACTTTTCTAACTCTTCTATAAATTTTACTTCACTAGGAGTTTTAATAACATGTTTTATGTAATTTATTTTTTCGTCATGAGAAAGTATTAGTGGAAGATAATAATGATTTGGTATATATTTGAATTTTAAGGGAGTTCCTTGATATTCTACAATTTCTTCTTTAAAGTATCTATCAGTATTTTTAATACTTTCAGTGAATTGATCCAAAGTAATCTCACCAAGAGTAAATTTTTCCTTTAACTCCTTTTCTGCCTCTAAAGGATCTTTGTAAGATTGAAATGCTTCGACTTTTTTCTTTATTTCATCAATATCTTTTAGGTAAACCTTAATATTTTTAAAATGTTTTATCTCTTCTTCTAACGGTTTAAATCCTTCGAGTTCTGATGGAATTACGCTCAGATAATTAAAATATCTTTGTAAAATAATATCAGCATTTTTACAACTCTTTATGCTTTTATCAATATTAAATCTTCCACTATTGTTTAAACCTGTTACACTATCTTTTAAGAATTTAATTTTCTCAGGTTCTGTTTCATACCGCATTAATAGTAACCTATCATCATCCATAAATTTCACAAAATCATTGAGTAGATTATAATCGTCGGGAGAAATATCAAATTTTATTTTAACCTTAGACTTTAGAACAGGAGCGTCTGCTTGTTCATATACTGGTACAAATAATCTTTCTTTTTTGACATTAACGTTCTCAAAAAGCGAAAGTTGATTTTCATTCTCTGATTTTCTTTCTATTTCTAGCTCGCTAATAACAGTTTCTAAAGCATCTCTATTCGTACCAAAAATGAACAGCGTTTCTAAGGGTAATACTTTATCTTTGATTTTATCAAATACGTTTTGATCTATTTCTTTAGAATTGTAAAGTTGTAATAATCTTTTTCTTTTATTTTTTACAGGCTCAATTCTAATACCTCTTCCTATCGATTGAAGAATAAACTTTTTAGCATCAATTCTTTTACCAATATTTATATAATTAATTACATTAGGTCTATTAGAATCCCAACCTTCATAGAAACTCCGAGAACCCATCAAGATATTAATATCAGATTCATCCAAATTCAAATTTGCAAAAAAACTTTCATCTTCAAATTTTTCTTGAATTTCATAACCTACAAGTTCTTCTTTTAACCAACCTGATTTATCACCAATTTTTATTAATGCAAAAGGTTTATCGCTCGTTTTTAATTTAAAAGCTAATTCATTTTTATCTGAAGGCCTTATCAATATCTCAATTTCTCCATGTGTTTCCGAATGATATACGTGTTTCAAAACATCATCTTTTGTTATGTTTTTTAAAACTGTTTGATCTATTTTAATTTTTTGATTCTCTTCAAAAATATAACTAGGATCTTTTATGAGTTCATCCAAGAGTTCTTTGATTGCTTCTTCGAAAATATTCTGAGATATTTCTCCTCGTGCAATTCTTTCAAGCTCTCTAAAAAATAGCTTCAAATCAGCGTCCTCAGTATTAACTGAATTAACAAGTGTCAAAAGAAGAGGCTTATGATACATATTTGGTTGTAAATTGTTTACTTCTTCATAAATCTTTTTTACATAAGTTAAAAGAATTAATGATTTTAAGACAATTTTTTGTTTTTCATCATCAGTATAATCCTGACCTTTTTCAAAAGCTCTTATTTCCTGTTTTAATATTTTTATGTGCTTTCCGTATCCTCTGTTTATAAAACTGGAGAGATTAAATTCGTATGCACAAGTGACCATATCACGTTGATCTACAAAAGTAGCTGAAGAATTGAATAAAAAGCCGTTTCTGGATAATATTGAATAAATATGTTGACGTTTTGATTCCTCATTATCTCCTTTATGAGCTTCATCCAAAAAAATATACCATCTACCCTCATTATCAAAGTTTTTGAAGTCAATAATTTTCTCTTTCTGTTCGTCGCTTAAGTTATCAGACCTGTAGTAAAACACAGTATTATCAAATAATGTGTGCTGTCTTTTAACTTCAGCGTATTCTTTTAATTCTTTTAAAACTATTTTGGGATTGTTGAATTCATTAAATTCATCTACAAGATTTTTGAATTGTTCAATTAAATCATCCCTATAAGTTAATATCAAAATATCATGTGGAGGAATTTCACGTCTTTCCATTAACTGTATCATAATTTCAATAAGCTTAATAATGACAAGGCTTTTTCCGCTCCCCGTAGCCATCCAAAAACTCATTCTATTAATAAAAAATTCATAAGAGAAACTATCATTGGTTTGAGGATAATAATTAGCTAAAAGAAATGCTTTGTCTTTATTATTTTTTCCTAATTTAATATCTAAATCTTCTTCTAATCCATTATCTTTATACCACTTAAAAAATTTGTTCTTTCTTCTTTCATTTATTTCTAAATCTTCATTCTCTTGATAATTCTCAAAATCTTCGAAATACTTCCACAGTACTTTTATAGCATTTTTCACTGCTTCTTGTTGATAATCCCAAAGTTTTTTGCTCTTTGAAAAACTTTCTATATCAAAAGTATTCCAAGACGGAGGTAAATCGTCAAATGAAATATCTTGTATCATATCTTGTAATAACGTCCTCATTTCATTCACCACCATATCAAAGGTTTTATAAGTTTATAGTCTAAATTCTTGATATCGATTTTTTCACCATCTTCAAACTCTACATAGTCGGAAGTTATTTTCTTAATCCACTTGCCTGTTAGGTTAGATAAAG
>JALNZW010000057.1 GCA_023229115.1 Patescibacteria group bacterium | reverse complement strand
TTTAAAGAAAGCTTATCTTCCGCCATATGACCCCTCCTATATCAACCTAAATATCTAAAAGTTACAATCTTCTTAATTATACATTATTTTGTTATTCTTTTATTCCTCGAGTTGATCAACATATTGATAGATCAACTCTACGAATTAATTATTTTATTGAAAGCTCCTAAATAATCAGAAACTGATTCTGCAGTTTTCACTGCTTTTTCTAGTATTAACACTTTTTCTTCGCTTTTTAAAATTCCATCTACTAATGCAACATCAAACACATCTCCCATACCTATAGTATACTTCGCCTTTTTTTTATTACCTCCTACCTGAATATCATCCCATTTTGCCCCTTTTATTCCGAGCTTTACAACATCACAAGTAAATGGAAGACCTTTACATTCTTCTTCGTTTCCAATATAAATAACGTTATTATGTTTTTTATGATTATTAGCAATAATATTTGATCTTGGTCCAATATCGAAAAAAACTTTATTGTAAAACGAAAATATATCGCTATCAACAACATTTTTATTTATCTCAGTAGTAATGAATAAATAATCTGATTTATTATCAGGCACAAACAAATCACAGTCAAGTACTTGCCTATCAATTGCTATAGGTTTTTCATTAAGTGTAACAAATATTGATGTCGGCTTATTTATTCTTTGAACATAATCAACATCCACACAATATTCAATTAATTTTTTAATAATATAATCTCCCACAAAATCGTTACCAACATTACTAATCAATCGTACGTTATAACCCTGTTTAGCCAAGCCTATTGCAACAATAAGCCCAGAACCTCCAGGAAACATATACACCTTGGATTTATGAATATCTTCTTGCTCCTTAATAATATAAATATCTAAAAAAGTACCTCCTAAAACATCTATACTAACCATCATATTCCCTCACTTAAAAATAAAATTAACTTACTTTAGAAATTCTAAAATCCTTATTATATCTATGTTTTGGAGTTGATTTTTTTACAAAATAGCTCATCTACATTTTCGTATCTGTACCGAGAGAGGAGGGCTCCGCCCTGCTACCCATTTAAATTCAAAATTCTTTTTTTGGAAAATCTTTATTTCTAAAGTCACTAAAAATAAAATTGTTTCATTAGAAGATTATACGACAAAAACAATAAATTAAGCTATTTTAGATTTTTTTTAGATCACTTTATTACAATTTAAATTGTCAACAACTAATAAAGGGGTGAACTTAAATGAGAAAGTTAGGTATTTTTCTTTTGATTCTGACGGTTGGTCTTATATTTGTAAGTTGTACCATTCCAATAGACTGGTTTAATGATGAAAATGAAGACATCATAATTAAAACATTTTTAAATGGCAATCTTCAACAAATTGAATTTTTAGCTTATCAAGATGGCAAAGATGGAAGATGGGAAAAACTAGATTCGACAACAGGTATTTACACTTTCAAACCAGAAGCAGATGATGGAAATTATAGCATTTATGCTGTTAATAAAATTCAGAATAATGAACCAATGTATGAAATCAAAATAATGAACTTCAACACTTCTGAGCTATCAGAAATTCCTATTAATTTTTATACCTATGCTAGCACCTCACCTGAAGCAACCCTCATGCTTAACTTCAATAATGATTTTCTAGAAAAATGGACAGGTGCATATTGGGGAAAGTGTCACGGTTTTTATGATTTTGATGATCCAGCATATCTAACTAACAACGAAGTCTATGGAGTAATGCCGGGAACCAATGATTTAGTAATATTGTTAGGAGATTTAATAAATCGAGGAAACTATTGGTCTCGTGATTTTATAAATAAAATATTCATTGAAAGAGGATTCACTATTTCTGAAGGTGAACAAGAATTAGATCTTTTATTGAACGAATTTGTTGATATTGAAACCTTCGTAGCAACATCTACAATAGCTGATGCATATATCGAATCTAATCTTTTAGTAGGAGGAACAACAAACGTTTTTAACTGGGAACTTCCAGAAGATCATTTTATTAAACTCCCAGCTTCTTTAAAAACAGACAAAGATTTATATATTTTGTCATTAGTAAATAATGACTATTCTAATAATATTTCAAGATTATTTAAGATATACAAATCAAATCCAAATGATTACGAAATTATTAATGTATTCCCTGCTGATAACTGGGAAAAACCAACATTTGCCAATAATACTTTCTACTGGACCCCTTATGATCCAAATATCACTGGTCATAGAATGAGATTTTATGAAGCTTCTCTTAACAATGATGATTACACTATAAATTGGACTTTCTTGTTTTCAAACGGATGGTTAGGTGAGGCCGATTCTTATGAATATGAATTGCCAAAATTAAATAATTTGGGAGGTTGGAATGATCTATGGTATCCTCAAGAACCTATCGACTCCTACCAATTTTTTGACGCAGTAGCAGGAAACAATAATAATTTAATCAGATACCTATATGAACCAATAGCTGGATTGGAAAAAAGTATATTTTCCTATGGTATAAACTCCTCTTTATAATGACTTAATAATAATTCAAGTACTATTAAATTAAAAGAAGAAATGAGCACTGTGCTTTTCGTATTAAGTAAAAAAAACCTAAGGTGATTGCAAAATCAGAGTGAAATCTTCAAAGGTACAAGTACCAAAAAAATGCTATTGTTTATTACTGCTTTTGAATTTAAAAGGGTACCAGGGCGGAGCCCTCTCCTCCCTCGGTACAAGTACCGAAAAGTTGTAATTGTTTATTACTGCTTTTGAATTTAAAAGGGTACCAGGGCGAAGCCCTCTCCTCCCTGGTACAAGTACCGAAAAGTTGTAATTGTTTATTACTGCTTTTGAATTTAAAAGGGTACCAGGGCGGAGCCCTCTCCTCCCTCGGTACAGGTACCGAAAAGGTTAAAGAACTTAAGAATCACTGAAGTTTAGAATTGGGAAGGTATTTTGTAAAAAAACGACGCTAAAACATATATAACGCAGATTTTAGAATTTTTAAAGTAAGTAAAAACAAACAAAAAAGGGGAGTGAAATTATATGAAAAAAAAGTATTTTTGGTTTTCTTTGTTAATTTTATTGTTTATGTTTACTGTAGTTGCTTGTGTACCAAAGGAAACTAACAATCCTCCTACTAAACCGTCGAATCCACATCCCGAAGATGGTGAAACAGGTGTTCCCCTAAATGTAACTTTAAGTTGGAGTG
>JALNZW010000056.1 GCA_023229115.1 Patescibacteria group bacterium | reverse complement strand
TATTTTTTCTGAAATCTTGTAACAAACTTTTTTAATGTGCTGATCATCAATCTTTTCAACTGCATCCCTTGTTTCCTTCTTAATTTGTATAATCGTACAACATTACATGATCAATAATATAATCTTCATCTATATCATAAAATATAAGATCTCCATTTTTAGTTCTGAAAAAAAATATCTCTTTTGTATTTAATTTAAACAAAACTTCAGAAGAAACATCGAGCCTGTACCCATATTCTGTTTTAAAAAAGATAAGTACCTGTCGAATCGTATAGTTTAATAATAAATAAGGACCAATCAATTCCTTCAAAAGAATTTCCAATTTATAACTTACACCTTGAATAAGCTTTAGAAATTACATAATTTTTCAAAGCTTAAATTCTTCAACTATTTCATTTAATTGTTTTTCTATATCGGAGAAATCTGTATTTAAATCTAAAGTCTTGACGCTTATTCGATTACCTCCAATGATGTAATCTTTATTTAAATCAATACTTTCATCAGTTTTGGCATACAATAATAGGGCACTTACGTTTCCTGAATTTGTTTTATCTACATTTTTTACGTAAGTGAAAATTTGATACATATTATGTGAATGAATTGTCTTGGTATTGTATAACCTATTTATTTGCATAGTTTTAGAATAGTATTTTGTATCAATAATTAAAATTTTATTTTTACTTGTAAGTGTGATATCAGTTTTCATCTGAGGTAAAAATTCTGTGTCACCATTATCTGTGTGCCACTTGATAATGGTGGAACTGGGATCAAGTTCTGGATAATGTTTACGGTAATAATTGAGTACAAATTTCTCAAAAAGTCTGCTCATGCGCTGATCGTCTAAATATTTTGCCAACTTTTTGGTTCCTTTTTCTTCTGTCATCAGTAATCCATTGATAATTAAATAACAGATGTTCAGTAGCATTTCGTATGTTGCATTGTTTCTGTGATAAGTTAAACGTGACCACTGTATTTTGTAAGGATCTATTTCATCAATTCTGTTAAAGTAAGGAATCAGTTTTTTTAAAGATTGCTTTTGTTTTGTTTCAACATCAGGATTTCGAATCAACAAATTCATGGTTGTTTTTAAAATCTGATTCAGATAAGTGTTTTCTGTAAACTCATCATAGACACAAACCATTTTTGAGCGTAACATTGTTTGCTGTTTAATAGAAGAAGAGACATCAATTTTTCCTCTTAGAAAACTTGTCTCTTCATTTCTAATTTCATAATCCTTTATAATGCCTTTTTTAACTTGTTCAGCAACCCCTAAAGCCAAAATCGCAGCAAATAAATCTGCCGTATTTTCAAACTTTTCATCTTTAAGTTTTTCATATGATTCTTTTTTCAAGACTTCAAAAGCATAACACAACATGTAGTAAATATTTTGAATCTTAATCATTATTTAATTACACCTTTTAATTCTTTTATCCAATCATTTAATTTATCTTGATTATCGTACCAATATTCTTTTAAAAGGGGTATTATTTCATATTCAACGATATTTTCTAACCATTCATTTGGTACAGATCCGCCATTAGGACAAAAGTAGCTATGACCAATTTGAAATCCTTCTCCTAATGAATCATCCCTACTGATTTCTTTATTTAGATCCTTGATTGTATTAATGAGAGCTTTAAATTTAGGATTGCTGTTTTTTTCTATAACATCAGTTTCAAACTTTTCTGATTCGAAAGCAGGTTTAAGATCAAAAAATGAAAATCTTCTTCTTAATGCATAATCAATTATTGCAATGCTTCTGTCCGCTGTGTTCATCGTTCCTATTATATACAAATTTTCAGGAACGGTAAATAATTCATCCGTATAAAGTAATTTAATCTCTTCTCCTCTTTTATCTTTTTCTATGAGCATAAGTAATTCTCCAAAAATCTTGCTTATATTACCTCTATTTATTTCATCGATTATGAAAAAGTATTCTCTATTAGTAGGATCTTTACTAGCTTTTTTACAGAATTCATAAAAAGGTCCTGTTTTAAGTTCAAAACCGTCTTCTTTTGGGCGATAGCCTAAGATAAAATCTTCGTAACTGTAGCTTTGATGAAATTGAATCATTGTTACTCTTTCAGTATCCTTTTCTCCAATAATAGAATAAGCAAGTCTTTTTGCAACGAAAGTTTTCCCAACACCTGGTGGACCTTGTAAAATGAGATTTTTTTTCATTGTTAATAAATTTACAAGAGTATTGTATTGCTTTTCATTCATAAAAACTTCTTCAAGAAAGTCTTCTTTTGTATATTTTTCATATTTACTTTCTTTATATTTTTCGTCATGTTCTTGTACAGTTTTTTTCAAGGCTAATTCTTCGTCCTTATTTATGTTTGTTTTCTTTTTTTTATTTTTCCACAATTTCAATGCTTCATATGACAACTCTGGAAAACTGTGATGAGGATTAGCAGGATTTTTAAACATTTCTTTGCATACATCTATTATATCTAAGTAAATATTTCCATTAGGGGGATTCTTCAAGTTTGAAATATTTAAGATATTATCACGATAAAGCGAATCTTCTTTTAATAAATATTCTCTGTTTGGCTCGTCAAGGTTTAAATATGAATATGGTCTGATCCAATATAGTACAATAGTTATGTTCCATTTTATGCCATATTGTGCGCTTACCTTGTCAAAATTTCTAATGAAGGTTATTTTATTTATTTCAGAAGGATTATCAGCGTAGTTAATAGCGGCTTCAAATAAATCCCAAAGGTTAGAAATGTCATCTTCTTTTCTTTGACTTTTCTTTGGGAAAAATCTTGTGAATATAGGGGGTACAAAAGTAACGCCCTCGAATTCAGAAGGAACAATCTCATCAATTTCAAAAATTTCTTTGATATTTTTTAAAATAGTTATACGGTTATTCATTTTAATTTGTCTGTTAAAAGCTGAAAAAACGGTAAAAGGACAAATGTCATCAAAAAGTTCTCCATTTTCCATAAAAGGATTTTTTAAATTAGATTTATCAAAAACTTTATCAATCAATTTTATAAGATTTGTTCTGTCATTTTTATATTCTAACAATTTATCAGCAAACTTCATATAAAAATTTGTCCATTCAAAAGACGGAGTCTTCGCATTTTCAGAAATTTTAATCACCTTCCTCAATTTTTATAATTTTATTGCCTGCTCTATTTTTTCTAATTGTTTCATATAATTTTCTAGTGTTCTTTTTATTTCTTGATATTTTTCTAAGTTATCTATCTTATTTTGAATGTCTTCATGGCT
>JALNZW010000013.1 GCA_023229115.1 Patescibacteria group bacterium | reverse complement strand
GTTTCTCTTGGAAACTGGATTTTTGCAACAGAGGATAATGTAGAATCTGCAGCTCAAGTTGTTGCAAAAACTGCAGATTCATTAACACTTACTTTAGATAGAATTTATGCAGGTACAATAGCTACTGAAACTACTGCAGAATTATGCACGCCATATACTACAACATCCACTGCATCTATAACTGCTGAATCTGATATGATACCAACTGCTGCTGATATTGTTTGGTATTTTTATGCAAAAGGTGCAGGAACCTATTATAATAATATTAAAGTAATGGGTGTTCGAAATGTTGAATTAGAAAAAATGTATACTGATTCGGATGGTGTAGTTTTATATAAATATTTATTTATGAATATTGGTGTTTATTATATAAATGAAGATGGAACAACTACTTTATTAGAAGGGCCATGGACAGTTTCTCTTACTAGAAAAACTGCACTTGGATCAACTATTAAAGATATTTCTTCTGGGACTGTTCTGTATATTGAAGATGTAATTAATAATAATAGTGATTTTATTGGTTGCATTTCTGCACAAGCCGCAGATGATTTAGTAGCGGTTGGAACAATTACAGAAAATCAAGCAACTAAACGACGTTTACAAGTTAGTTTATTATTAACAGTTTCTGGAAGTACTGTTGATTCTTCTACTGGTAGTATTGCTGCTGGTGGAGTACAATTTGAAAATGGTACAGATGGTACTGTTGATACTGACAGAAACTTGCCAATGTATAATTCTACTGGTAATTTAGAGTCTGATCGAGATTATTTAGATGGCCAAATTCTTTTAGCATATCAAGGTGGGTTAACTAGTATCGATGGTTCTATAGAACAGATGCCAGAATGTGTTTACCCTTGGTATCAGCCGGATTATATTATTACCGGTGGTTATTCTGCTACTGTTCAAAATGGTGGTAGATATTTAGCAGATTATCGACAAGATTGTATTCATTTGGGAGATACTGGAACTTATGTAACATCATATTCTGATGATCTTACTGCAAGATTGACGGATGTTCCTTGGAACAATTGGACATCAATGTTATATACTCAATATCGTAAAATTTTCGATCCATTTACTGGTGAGAGAATTTGGATGAATCCAGTGTATCATGCTCTTGAACGACATCTTTATTGTGATGGTGCATATTTCTTAGCAGAACCGGTTGCTGGTATTGAAAAAGGTGCTATAACAGAACCTATTGAACTTGCATATAAAGCTAATCATACCGAACGTGGGGATTTAATAGAAGTTGAATTAAATCCAGTTATTGTTGAACCACAAGGACAATATATTTTAACTCAATTTACTACTTGGAAGCGTTTATCCATTTTAAAACGTGGACATGTTGCTAAGTTTGTTGCATATATTAGAAAAGTAATTCCCACATTATTGAAAGACATTTTACAGAGACGTGCAACACAATATTGGATCAATCAGGCACAATTTAGAATTTCTAATTTCTTAAGTAAATTCTTAGAATCAAATGTAGAAAGATATTCAGTATTAAAAAGTTTTAATGTAACTGTTAATTTTGATGAAGTTAGTTCAGAATTAAATGCTATTATTGATATCACTCCTATTCGTGCGATTGAACGTATTAATGTTTTTATTATTGTTCATTAATTTATTTATTTTTTTGAGGAGATTAAAATATGGCAGATTCCACTACAATTATTAGTAGGTTGGCATCGAGATTTAATAATTCAATACAAGATAGAGAAAAGCCAGATTTTCTTACGAGAGATATTGGTGGTCATTGGAGAAATAATCAACCATATATTTCAGGGTATTTTCAAGTTGTATTCGGCTTACCTCTTGAATTATTTGGTGGAGCTGATAATGTTCAAATAGCTTCTAAATGGTTACATAGTACGTGTGAAGGATTTACGCCTCATACTCAAATGCTTACTAAAGTAGATACGATGGGTCAAGGACAAGTTGGAGCATCATTCGTCGCTAATGTTACTACTACTCGAGAGTTTACTTTAACTTTTAGAGAAATGCAAAATCAACCAATTTTAAATATTATTAGACAATGGTGTGCTATTTTTGATCCTTTTACTGGTGTAAGTCCTCTTTCTGGGAATAAATTCATTCCACAAAATTATAAAGGTTGGGCCGCTGTAGCTCAAACTAAACCAGTTAGATCTGATGGTGCAGATTTAGCTATTGAAGATTTAGAAGAATGTTATATTTATCAAGGAGTTTTCCCAACAACACCTCCTATTGATACTGCTGCGGCTTCTGATATTACTGCAAATGATACTATTCAACTATCTGTTCCATTTAGCTTTGATGGTTCACCATTAACTTCTTCGGAACCTAAAGTTGCAGAAACTGTTATTAATTTACTTAAATCTCTTAAATATATGGGCAATGCAGATTCGACATATGCAAAATTTCATGATGTTGGAACTGCTATATCTGCATGGGGTGCTCATAGTGGTTCTGTTAATTCTCAAGTAACTCCGTAAAAAAAATAAAGGAACGATGAGAATCTCCTCTCCTTCTCATAAAAAATTTATGTCCGCCTCCCATAAATTTTTATATCGTTCCTTTTTAGACCCTCTTCCTCTTTTGGAAGAGGGTCTTTTTTACCCGAAAAAAAATTACCGGCAAGATCTAGTTAAAGATCTTGCCGGTATATAATGTTATATTAAGAGTGGGCTAGTAAGAGTTTAGCTAATCTTTTATGACCAGCTTTTAAATAATTCTTTTTCCACCATATTGAAATACTTTTAATATGTTCTAATGGAATCATATTTAATTCATTTTCTGCAATTAATGCTGCTTCATCCATATTTTTTAAAACTTCTTCGTTTATTTTCATTTTTATGGCCTTATTTTAACGTCATATATTTTTTGTTCATATACGAAACCACCAACTGTTGTAATTTCTTTTAATCTCATATCGTAAATGAATTTAGATATATAAATTCCAAACCCACAACCGATTAAAATAAATATAATTAACACAGATACAAATTTATTTAACCAATTTAAGAAGTTATTAGATGTTTCTTTAATTGATACTTTTTCTTTTAATGGAATTGATGTGTGTATCATTGATGGATTGTTTTGTAATTTTTGTTTTTCATTTGATTGAATTGATTCATGTAGTATTCGTCCATCAGGTAGTAAAGATTTAGAAGAATTATCTTCAGTTTCTATCATGATTTTTTCCTTATTTATATGATTCTTGAAGTTCTTTAAACCTATCTAAAAATTCTTTTGGAAGTTCTTTAAATTGACAACCAGCAGCACCTTTGTGACCACCGCCACCATATTTATCAGCTATTTTACTTACATCAATATCCTTTTTATCGGAATAAAATGACATATCCCAAAATCCATTTTTCTTTATTCCAAAAGTAATCATCATATCATATTTTTTATTGTCCCAAATTGAATCAAATAATTGAGATGATGTTAATCGTTTATTAACGGCAAGAGCTTTTAACCCTTCAAAAGTAATTTCAAAAGCGCAAGATCTACAATAAATTTCATTTTGTTTTTGTTCATAATTTAAAATGATTTTACCAATGTGAAGTATTGGATATATTGATGTATTTGTTTCAAAACACTGTTTCCATAATTCATCTTGTTTATTCGGCCAAGTATCTGGGTTTGTTCTAAATCCATATTGAAATTGAAGAATTTCTTCACTTATATCCCAGACATCATATCTACCTAATAATTCTACAGTTTTTGGGAGTTCTTTATCTGGAAATAAATAATTCCAAGTTAAAATACAAGCAGCGGTACCATTTTTTCTAATACCAGAAAATTCAAGTTCTGGATTTTCTTTATAAACATTTTCAATTGCTGTAATATGATGATCAATCCAGATCAAATTTTTACCCACTATATTGTATAAATCAATCATTTCTTTTACCGGTTGTAAGCTAAAATCTACCATATAAACAATATCATCTTTTGAAATAATATTAAATGGAAATTTATAACCATAATTAATTCCATGAAGTTCACATTTGGGAAATTTATATTTTACAATTGCTCCAGAACAATGACCATCTAGATCTGCACTATGAAAAAAACAATGAATTGTCATTTATATTTCCTTTATAATATGCTCCGGAGAGCTTTTGTTAATTTTTCTCCATATTTATATGATTCTCCTGGAGCTTTTTCTCCAGTCATTAAATATTCAAGATAAGATCTTTCATATCCAGGTCCACCATAAATATATGCTTCTTCTACTGGTCGTGAAATATCACATGTTGGTGGCATTTCTGGAATTAATGGATCATTATCTGGAAATTTTACATGTCCTATAAAATAATCATATTCTAATCTAGTTTGACCAGCATATGATCCTCTATCGATTGTAAATCTGCGACCATTATCAAGAATATTAAAAATTGCTTGAAACCATAAATCAGGTAAATCTCGAGCTTCAATTTTTGTAATTTTTAAGTTAAAGTCCATTTTTTCTTCCTATTTTAAGGAAATTGCCGCAATAAATTAAAAGCTTCATCTGGATTATTTTCGACATATTTTAAAAACTCTTCTGCTTCTTCATAATTTTTAAAATATTGTGAATCTCTTGTACCATGATCTTTAAAACCTTTTGGATTATTATACCATGTACCAACATAATAACCTGCATTTGATTTCATTACTTTCATATCTGAATAATTTTCAGGATCTTCTACTTGAATATTGGTTAGCATTATTGATTTCATTTTTAGTCTTCCTTTTTTAAAACTTTTTTTATTTTTGTAATAACTTGTTCGGATGTTATACTTGTGCTACATATAAAGTTATTGTTTCTAGGACAAAAATTCCAATTATTTCTTTCTAGTTTAATAGTTGGATCATTAAAACAACCGTTACATACATTTGAATTGAAAATTCTAATACAATTTTGCATTTCTACAAAAGGTTTAGTACATCCTGAAATTATTACTGTTGGAATATTTAATGACCACGCTAACCATGCTAAACCACTACTAACACCAATAAACATTGACGCATGTTGTAATATATTAATTGTTTGTACTAAATGATTATTTATATTATGTATAACATTTTTTAAGTTTGATTTTTCTTTAGATATTGTAGTAACTTTATAATTATTATTTATTAAATAATTTACTAATTGTTGCCAACCATTTGGGAAATTCCATTGTTTACATTTAAAAGTAGAATATTCACTTATACAAATATATTTTTCTTTAATGATTTTATTAGATTTTTTAATTGATATAAGTGGTTTAATTTCTTTAAATTCTAAACCTAAAAAATCACTTGCTATTTGTTGTAATGGAATTTCTTTCCAATTATTCTTATTTATATTAATATCATCATCTTTGATTTTAATAGTATAAATTGCATAAATATCTGGAATTGTTGTATTGTAATCTATAAAATTAATTTCTGGATATGAATTTTTAAATAACCAACTAAATCCAGTTGCTGCAAATATAATACAGTTATGTTTCTTTCTAAATTCTTCAATATATGGTACCCAACTAATTTTATCTCCAATCGCAGTACTATCAAGAATAATAATCACTCTTTTATTATAAAGATTTAATTTGTGTTCTGAATAAATATTATTATTTACATTAATTTGAATTTTCCAATTAGTATAATATTCTCTAACTGTTTTAATCCAATGATTTGTTTTAATTAATTGTTCATGAATTATTTTATCAGTATCTAAATCAATAAATTTCACATTATAATTAAACGATTTTGGACCGGTAATATTACAATAAGCACCATTATGAAATAAATATTCAACAGATTCTTCTGGAATTTTAAAAATTCTTTTTTTATGATCTTTAATATCATTTTCTGTAATTTCATTAATATGATTAAATGCAATGTTTACAGCAGTTTCCCATGAAAATTTATTTCTAATTATTTTTGAATCCTCAAGAGCTTTTATTTTATAATTATTATAATTTTCAAATATATTGCGCATTATATTTGAAAGATGATCAAAATCTGGTTCTGCATATGTTCCTAAAAGATTTTCATCTTTTTGCATAAATATATGTTTTGGTTTTAAATGAGATTTAATATTAACTAAATGAGAAACATCTTTACAAAATTCTAATTGAGCTCCATAATTTGAAGCGATCGTTGGTATTCCACAAGCGATCGCTTCAATTAATGGAAGATTCCATCCTTCAGATCTTGCACAAGATACAAAACAATGTCCAGATTTTAAATAAGATACATATTCGTGTCGATTTGGAAAATGAAGAATTTTAATTCGTTTATCTACTAATTTATATTTTTTTAATCGTTCTTCTGTTGTTTTTAATCCATCTGCAGGAAATGGATTATCTACTGAAATAATTAAATTTACTGGTTCTTTTTTTTAAATGTATTTAAAAATGTTTTAATTATTTCTTCTGTTGATTTTCTATAATCCCATCTGCCAAATACTAAAAATTTAAAATTATTATCTTTATATTCTTTTAATTCTAATTCAGGTTTTCCTGGATAAAATATTTTTCCATCAACACCTTCAGGAACTATTTTAATTCTATCTTGTGGACAACCTTGTTCTATTGTACAATTTCTTTGCCATGTACTTGGTACCCATAATTGTAAAAATTTTAACCATTGTTTAAAAAATTGATTTGGTTGTCGTGTAGATTCCCATACATTATAACCAATAACTGGGTCATCATATTCTTCATAATAATAATAATGATTTGTTTCCATTAAAATAATATTTAAAATTTTATCATGATTATATTTTATAAATGGTGTACCATATTTCCAAGGAGATTCATTCCATACTTGTTCAATAACTAATTTATTATGTAAATCATTTAAATGATCAAATTTATCAATCCATGTAAAATTTCGGATTCTTACTGGAATAAGATTATTTAATCGTGTAAAGAAATTTCTACTATGATCTGCGTATCCAGTGTGCGATATAAATGAACAATGACCAATTATTTTATTAAATAACATAAATTATATTCTTTTTTATTTTTGCGAAAGATTTTTTACTAATTTAACTACTCTATCAACAGTAGTACTGAAAAGTGTATCCCATTGGGTAGAATTGTCAATTTGGATTTGAAATTCTTCAAATTTTCTTTTTAATAATTCTTTATCATATACTTGTGGTATTACAATTCCTTTGACTTTACTCATATCAAGATTCGAATCTTGAAATACTTTAGGATTTTTAAAAATGCAATAAATGAAATAACCAGCTGACCCCATGGAGAATATTTCTTTTTTCATAATAAAATTATAAAGAGACATCCCATTAATAAATTGATCTGCTTTACTCCATTTTCCCGGAATTGAAATTTCTATAAGATCTAAATTTTTAATATTTTCTGTAAAATTATTAAAATATTTTGTAACAATATCTGAAGTTTTTGGAAGTTTTTCTTTTAATTCTATTTTATCATTTAGAATAATAGTTTCAATAAGTTCTCGCAAAAGATTTTGTGTAAGTTTTGCGGCATTCGATCTTACTACTTGAATACCTGTATATTCAACTTCTGGAGTTTTTAAAATTTTTCCTTTTTTAGCTTCTAATTTATATGCATAATTCTTTTTAACATCAAGAAACATAATTGCACTCATTAAAAGTTCGGATTTAAAATAAGTTGAATTATATTCATTTGTTATATTTGATTTCGGCAAGAAATAATTATTTAAATATTTTTGAATAATATTATTAATATCATTAGAAGCTTTATCAACAAGCTCTAATTTTTTTTCAGTTGTTAATTTTTCTGAATCTTTTACCGGTATAGTAATAAATAATGAATCCGTATTATGTACCAAAATTCTATTAGCAAAAAAGTGTTCGAATTTTGGTACACCAAAATCGTATACATAATTATCATATTCAATTTCTTGAAATTTATCAACTTCTACATAGTTTATATTTTTAAGTTTATTAAAGAATTTAATATTATTTTTATTATTTAAATTAAGAAAATCTAATGAATATGGTGTATATAATCCATAGCTTAATGAATATGGTGATTTAATAATTAAATCAGTTTTGTTTTTATTACATTCAATAATTGAATGTTTTTTAGTAATATCTAATGTTATATTGTTTTTAAAATATAAGCGAATAATTTGTTTCTTAATTTTATGTCTCATTATATATTTCGGCAAAGTCCACAAAATTTGATCATTTTTTATATCGTAAACTTCAATTTTAAAAGCTTTTGAATCTAAATGTATAAATTCTTTATCATTATATTTTTCAATACGATATTTTAAAGAAGATTGATTCCATAATGATTCAATATGCAATACATTAATTTTATCATTTTGTAAAATTTGAATTCGAGTATCTTTAGAAACACTGTCTCCATATAAAATGTGTTTTAAAAACCCAGGTTTTTCAACTTGATCATAGAAATTTTTGGGTAACATTCATATATTCCTTTCTAGGTTTATGATTTAAATGTTTTGTGTTTTTAGAACATAATTCAATTGTAATAATAGTAGAATTTTCTACTACAAATCTAAAATAATCAGAAACGAAATAAAGAGTATTGTTGTTATATTTTTTAATTCTTTCTTTAATTTTAATAGGTTTTAATACGGCACGATTCCAATAATTATATATTTGTTTTTCTACAGAATCTGAATTTAAAATAGGAGTTTCTGGAAAAACTCGATTAAACCTTTCAATAAATCTTTTCTTTGCATGAGCTGAAATAATTACATTTACTTTTTTATTTTTTTTGTTTACATACGTTAAATTCATACTCTTTCTCTTTTTTGTTGTTGAGTTAATAATAAAGAAACAAGGAATATTAATATTATTTCTATATGAAATTATTGATTATGAGATTTAATTAGAGCTAATTCTATTAAAGAATTAGCTCTAATTTTTAAATAATCTCTATAAAGTTGTCTTTTATTGCACAATTAAATTCATTTTTAATAACTGTTTTTTTAGCTTTAACGTCTGGTAGAAATAAACTGGGAAAACCCATATCGATTAAATCATCAACAACTGGCATTTTTTTATCTTTTCCACCATCTCTTAAAATTCTACCAACAACTTGAATTAATGATTTTTTACCGGCAAGATTCGTAGCTAGAATCAATGAACTTAATTGTTCAAAATCAAATCCTTTTCCAGCATAAGAATATGTTGCAACAACTACTTTAACATTTTCTTTATCTAATTCATCTTTTTCATCACCATAAAATCTTCTATGTTCGATATTTTCTTTATCTAAACCATCTGATATTAATAATATTTGAGCTTTTGTAAAAGCTAATATTAAAACTACATGATTTTCTTTTAATCGAGTTTTTACAAGACTTAAAATTACTTTTAGATAATTTGGACTTTTTGTAATAATTGAATTATAAAAAGCTTTTCGTTTAATATAATCTGACATTTTTCCAAGTATAAAAGAATATTTGCCGCTTAATTTACTATCATAATGATTTAAAATATATGTTGGTTTTAAATCATATCGTTTTGTTTCATAAATAATTTCACCAATTGTATTTTTCATTAAAATTTCTGCTATTCCAGTTTGAAATGGTGTAGCAGATAATCCAATAAAATTTTTAGTTCGGAATAATAAAGATGCTCTTGCAAATTTACTAGAGCTCGAGGTATTGTGCGTTTCGTCGTATATTACTAAACCAATTTGAGCTTTATCTATTAATTGAAAATTTTTATGCATGTCTGTTTTAATTTTTGATAAAAGAGTTTGTACAGTAGCTATAATTACTGGTCTATCTACTACAAAATGTTTTCCTTTAATTAAACCAATATCTTCTGCTGTTAAATCTGTAAATTTAAGAAAACTTTTAAGCCATTGGTTGAGTAAATTCTCGTTATCTATAATGATACATGTTTTAAGTCCTAATTTCGATGCTAGATATACACTCAAAACCGTTTTGCCAAGACCAGGTCTGGCTTTGATTATTCCATTGATCTGGTTTAAATTTTGTTTATATTCAGACAAAACATGTTTTACAATTTCAACTTGTTCTTCCCGAAGCATGCCGGTAAATTTAAAATATGTTGGTTGAAATATTGGAGTTTCTTTACTCTCAAAAATTTGTATTTTATATGGAAAATTTTTGAAAAACAAACGAGGAACAAATATCCGATTTTCAGTCTCATATAAAGAGATATCGTCAAACCCTTCGGCAAGAGCTGGATATTTCATTATAAATTCTTCAACATCTTCTTTTTCTATATATGTCCACATTATTTTTTTACTCCTATGTAACGTTATTTAAAACTTCAAACTCACCAAAATATTTTAAAGCTGCAGTATTATATGCTCTTGCTGCATCTTCTGCTAATTTAAAATATCCAATATGTTTTTTCTTACCATTTAAAGTTATATGTGCTTCATATTTTCGATTATGTTTAAATAAACTAACTCCAGTCCAACCACTTGTACTGTCACTTCTAAGTTTACTATTTTGTGCATTTTGTGCTTGAGTACAAATTCTAAGATTACTTTCTAAATTATTTAATTTATCTTGATCTTTATGATCAATTTTGCAATTAATCGGAACTATTTGACCAGATAGTTGAATTATTGAACTGTGCAATTTTTCTCGATAATGTTTTTTCCCATCAAACCAAGTAGCTTCTGCATATCCATAATAAGTTAAATGCCATTTTAAACCAGATTCTTTTATTTGTTTATAATCATTATCATATAAAATTATTCAACAAATATTATTATCAATAATAAATTCATTTGGATCGGTTCGAGTTTTTTTCATATATTATTTTTACTCCTTTCTTTTTTAAGATAGCATCACACTATTAATTCTCCTTTAATTCTTTAATATTATTTAGTTCACCTCTAACATATTTAACTGCTTGATATTTTTCTCTACCAGTAATATGAACAATCCCATCAACTTTATTTGTAACTTGGTCACATTTTTTCCAAGAATCATTTTTTATATAAAAATGCATATTATAATCTGATAATTTATATTTCTTTTGACCATTTTGATCAATATAAATAGTAAGAATTTTATTATCAATTTCTCGAACATCAAAAAATGTAAGATCTTCAGTTAAAGTAGTTATTAATTTGTCTGTGGTAGGTAATGAAATTTCTTGGGATTTTTTAGATTTTGGAATTGAAATATTTGTAGTTATTGGTTTTTGAGGTAAAAGATTTTCAAGAACTAAAGCAAATTCTGTTTTAAATTTTGTTAGATTTGCCGGATTATAATTAGCTGCACTTGGATGAATAGTTGGAATTATTAATTGATCTTTATTATTAGTAAATACTTTTCCTGCTCCACCTTTTATATTAAACCAAGAAGCAGCTTTAGCTCCCATAGGTACTATTATTTTTGAAGGAAATGAAGATAATAAAATTTCAACCAATTCTTTACATCTATTTTTAGTATCTTCGAAATTTTTAATTTCACTTTCAACTTTAGTATGACACCATAAAATATTTGTAATAACCCATTTTATATTTGGCGGCAAAAGAGACATTTCTGTTCTTAAAATTTTTCCTGTTTTACCAACAGCAGTTTTTCCAATTTTAACTTCTTCTACACCTGGATTTAGTCCTAAGAAAATAACATCAACATTGCCAGGCTCTTTCATATTGGTATCTAAAATGACTGTTGGTTTTCCGAATAATTCACAACCTTTGCATTCTGGTCTATTTAAAATAATTTGTTTTGCAGATTCACAATATTCTTTAATTTCTGGAGATAATTCTTTATAAATGTCCATAACTTCGGTATTTACTTTTGGACTATTTGGTAGAAAATTATTATCTAAAGTAATTGTAGTTTTGCCGCTATTAATATGTTTATCAATTTCTGAAATTTCATTAAAAGATATAATGTTTAAATTGACAAGATCATAAAAGAAATTTAATTCTTTATCGTTATATTCTTTATCATAAATTTTACTAAAGTATTCTTCTAATAATTTTTTAATTTTTTGTTTATTTTTATCGGCAAGCTCTGTATTTTTTAAATACATTAATTTTTCAGGAATTGATTTTTTAGATATTCTATTAATGTCTAATAAGTAAGTTAAACTAAATATTAAATCTACAGTTTCAAATTTATTAAAATCATATAAATGGTTTAAATATTTATTCATATACCAAACTATATGTGGTGAATTATATATATATAAAAGAAATCTTTTAATTATAGCATTATCAATATTAAATCTTTTTATAATATATTCAAGATCTTCTCTTTTACGTTGTTTTCCAAAAGTCCAATTTGAAATAGCTTTTAAACCTGTTATGTAATTAGGTTTCTTTTTATTTATAATTCCTTTTTGTCGACTCATACAATCCTTTCTATTATTTAATTCGGCAAGATCTAGTTAAAGATCTTGCCGAATTAAAATTTTAAACATATTCATCATTCACATTCATTTCAGATATTTTCTTTTTTAATGGCTTTTTAGAAGCTTCATCTAACTTTTTTTTATCTATTGGAATTACTTTTTCAAGAGCAATTCCCCACTCTTCAAATATATGTCCTTTGATTTTTACAATATCTGGAATACCAAACATTATATTTTTAATTTTAAAAACATAATCATGTATTGAAGATGGAACAATACTTTCAAAAACTTCAAGCTCAATAAATTTCTCTAATGGATAATATAAATCTTTATAATTAGTATTTCCTAGTCGTTTCTTAAGATCATCTATACTTGAACAACCACATTTCTTCATTAAAACATTTTCATGTTCTTCTGAATTAATTTTTTGTAAAACTAAATATTCTCCAACATCTTTATAATAATCTTGTATTGTTAATTCTTTTTCTTCCTCAATTTCAGAAGCTTCAAAAGATAATTCTTCTGGAGGTTCTACAGGAAATTCTTCTTCGTTAGTAATTTTTTCTAGTGGTTCAGATTTTATAATTTCATCTTCACTAATTTCTGGAAAATTTAGTTTAACTTTAATAGGTCCATATGTTTGATCTTGTTTTGAATTTTCAAGTTGATGAGTTAATATTCTTATAGATGTTTGTAATTCTTTTATTTCATTTTTAAGATTATTATAATCTTGTTCTATTTTAGTTCCTTTAATTTCATCAAATGATTCAATTTTTATTTCTTTAATATTTTTTTCATTAATAATTTCAACAGTTTCTGGTAATTCATTTTTAACATCAACTGCTAATGGAAGGCATTCTAAACAATACATTTTTTCAGAAGAAATGTATCTTCGAGTTCCATTACCATTTGTTAAATAACCTTTAAAAGTTCTAACTAAATTTTCATCTTCAAAATCTTTTCCACAACCTTCACAACTATATATTGGTTTAAATTTTACCGGCATGATCTTTTTCTCCTAACATTTTCTTGATATCATAATATGTTATATATCCACATTTTGGACATTTAATAGAGAAATGTCCATTACCTGGTGCATATAATGTTTCTTCATGTTTTTGATTGCTTAGACCTGTAGTACAATTAAAACAACCGAATTTTTTAGCTTCTTTATGAGTTTTAAAGATTAAAAATTTACCTTTCGCCATGATATTTCGCTCCTAATCTTGCAAGTATTTTTGCTAACAAAACTCTATGATAGAAATCTCCAGAACGACAAAAATACACTAAAGTAACTGTATCTCTATTTAATAATTCTTTCCATTTATCTAAATGATTCATATATGAAGTTTTCATTAACGCATGATATTTTTTTGTATATTCCAATTCTGTTATTTCTTTATTTTTATATACTAAAACTATTTCCCAAGTTGGTTTGAATATCTTTCCTAATGGATCTTTTGATTTAGCAGTAATGTCTAATCTATCACTTTTAGAGGAATTAAATTGTGCTGTATATACGTCCATTTTTATTCCTCATTTTTTGAAAATAATTAAAAATAAACTACTTATATTATTTCTATATAAAAAGTGAAAAAAATAATAAAGTGGGAACAGAACTGATTCTGTTCCCACTTTTAAGATCTTGCCGGTTTAAATTTCAAAAGTGGAATATCCACTTGAGTTAAATGTAATTAGTGAAGGTGGAATCTCGGAATTTATTAAAATTTTTTGAAAACAACAATACATTAACGTTGCCGCTAGTGAATTTATCGCTTGAGATTGATCTCCAAAAAATGCACAACTTTTAGTTTCTTCTTCTACTTTTTTAGCAGGAAACATTTTTAAAAAATTAATGTTTTGATGATTATTATTTGGATAATCTTCTAATCCAAAAACAGTAGTAACAATTTGTCCGTTATATAAGAGATTGCCGCTGTCGATATAGACAATATTAGCACTTTGTCGATTTTTTTTCATATACAAATTAACATCTTTTGAAACGTTATAAATAATTCTTCTAGTTCTATTTGAATCGACACAACCTAATATGAAAATTAAAACATCATCAATTTCTATACTCTCAGTAAGTATTTCATCTAATGATTTTTTCTGAATTTTATTTTTAATAAATTCCAATTTATTAAAGTTATAAATATTATGACTTGTTAAAGCTAATGCTTTATTCTTTCCAATATCCCATTCGTTAAAATTTTGTCGAATAATATTTCTTTGTTCTACTATATCATGATCAATTAGAGTATATTCAATATTTGTATTTGTGAAATTTAATTGAACATTACCTACTAATTTTGATACTAATGGAGTTAACCAAGATCCAGTTCCTCCACATCCAATTTGAAAGATTTTAATATTTTGATATTTATCTAAAATTTTAATCATAAATAACTCTCAAGTTCAAGTTTCTTTTGTAGAAATTTTTTAGCTTCGGCAAATTTCAATTGTGTTGTTATATCAATTTGTCTTTTTTCTATAGAATTATTATTAAAATCTATAAATTCTTGTGGTAAATTAGATAATTCTGGACGAATTTTTACATTCTTTATAATTTCATCTAATTTAGTTTTAATTGAATTCGAAACAGTAGACCCTTGCCAATTAAAAATATCATTAATATTAATTTTTTGAAACTTTATTCCGTTCCAAATTCGAAAACTGTAATTCACATCTATATATGAACAATTTTTTGAAAAGTTTCCAATTACTCCATAAAAACAGAATTGTGAATTCTTTTCATCATTATTGTCTTCATTTGAAAAATTTGCAGGCATGGAATTGTGACTATGAATTTGTAAATATCTAATATAATTTTTATCATTTTCATTTTTTCCAAAAATATAATCAACATACGCTTCTGTAATCATTTGTTTTATAACATCTAATTCGAAACGTTTAGTGGATTTATTATAGTATACATTTATGCATAATTCATTTCCAGATTCTTTATAAATATAATTGAAAATATTAAAAATATCAATATAAAGTTTAAAAGGTGCTTTAGGAAGAAACATTTTAAAATATGAATTTACTGGAATTTTGTTGAGTTTAATATTGGAATATTTAATATTTTCAATCCTTGTAAGTGCTACGCCAAATTCATTTTTTATACCAATAAAGATATCTTCGCCGGTAAAAATTATATTATGAAAAGAAAGAGAATTAATCAAATCTTCTATTGTATTATGTGTGTATAAAACTACATTTGAAAGACTGTTATTATTTAATTCTTTTAAAGACATCATTTTTAAAATTCCTTATCATTAAGTATTTCTTCTGGTATATTTGGAGTTTTAATAAACAAATTAGGATTAACATCTTCTTCAGATTCACATTCTGATAAATAATATAAAACATCAATGAATGAGATATTAAAATTATTATTATTAATTTTATTTTGAACACTTTTTAAATCTAATGAAATTTCAGTTTTTCGATTATGATTAATAAACGGTTCCATATCACCATTAAATGGAGATACTAATAAGTTTGACATGTAATATTCTTTTAATATATTTATATTTTTAAAATAATTATAAAACTCTCCATGAAAACGAATACACATAGTATCATTTTGATTAACATTGCCATATGGAAATCTATAATATGTATCTGCAATTTTTATAAAAATTTTCATTTGTTTATATACTTCTGTTAAAAAATATGTTTTGAAAAATGGTAATTTACAAGTAATAATTGGATAATGAAAATCAATATAATTGTTATCATCTGTAAGAATTTTTAAAGAAGAAGCTTCTGAAAATTTAATAGAAAATGTATTTTTCTCATTTTTCATTTCTTTTAAATTTTTAAAATGTTTATAATTTAAAATTCTAGAAGAATGATTTAATTTCATATATGGGAGATTTCGAGAATTGCAATTAATAATTGTTTGAAAGGGCGTTTCATTATTTATTCTAAAAAACATCAGTTTGGAATTTTTATCAACTGCTATATATAAATCATCAAATATTTTGATAAAAGGTGTTTTTGTAGTTCTAATGGAAATATAATCTGAAATTCGATATGAATCAAGTATTTCACTTTTGCCGGTTTTCAAATCTTCAATAAGAATTTTATTTTTATCATTAATTATATAAATAACTGTTGAAAATGGAGAAGAATTAGTTTTATATTGTTTAAGTATATTCAGATTCATTGTATTTAACATTATTGTATTTCGCCATTATATATAAGTGTTATTATGTTTTTTTTAAGTCGTTTTTGAAATTTTTTTAATTCTGATAACAAAATATCAATATCATTTGAATGTGAATAAAAATGTCTATGATAATTAATTTTTTTTAGTACATAATTTTCTTTATTTTCAAAAGTGTTAGTATCTATAATTAATTGTTGATCCATATTTAACTTTCTTTAACAAAGTATGGTTGTAACGTTTTATATGTAGCAAATATCCATTTTATAATTTCTAAATCTCCATCATTTGTAAATTGTTTTTTAAATTCTAAAAATTCTAAGTCGGTATTAGTTGGTTTGTGTGTCCAAATATCATGATATAAATACTGAAGACCAATCATGTTTGTATTTTTAACTAAGTATTTTTCAATATTTTCTATTAACGTATTAACAAAGATTAGTTTATTGATCAAATGTTGAGAATTATGATTTTTGAAATATGAAATTTTAGCTAATTCTTTATTAGATAAGTCTACATTATCCATATCTATTTTTATAGTTTCTTGAACAAACATTATTTCTCCTTAAACTTGTGGGGAGATTATAATTAATCTCCCCACAAGTTCACATTTTAACCTTTGGAACCTACTTTGATAGTAAATGTAATTGTCTTTTCAGTTTTGTTTTCAATAACATTTACAGCATCTTTTGAAATTTCACGGAAATATGAGGCCACTAGATCAAATGCTTGATCTATTGATAAATTAGAATCAGATTCTTTAATTTTTGTATTATTTACATAAATAATAGTTTTCTTTTCCGGCTTCTTAGAGATAGAAGCTTTTGACTTCTTAGTTTTTGTTTCAGGATTTGTGATTGCTACGAAGCGTTTATTACATTTCTTACATAGCCAAACTTGTTCCCCACTCTTGTTAAATCCTTTTTTTATACATTCTTGAGGTGATTCGCAATTCGGACAATACTTTAGAGTTGCCATTTTCAGTTTTCTCCTTTTTCATACTTTTGTTGATAATATTAATGGGTAAATAAATAATCTTAAATAAGTATTAACACTAATATTATTAATAGATGAAATGTATTTCATTTCAGAATCAATAAATTTCTTATTATCACATAAATAATATTTATTAATTAATTCATTTAAATGATTATTTATTATAATTTTATAGTAATCCGTTGAATAGATTTTTTTCAATTCTTTATTATCGAAATCTGATAATAAAATTTTATATTGAATTTCTTTAATATACTCTGGAGAATGTTTATATATTCCTTTAATAGTTATATTTTTATCAATTAAAAAGTAACTTGTTTTGTTACTTCTAATATATTTATCATATTGATTTGTATGAAATTTAAAATTATTAGATATAATAAAATTTGTAAAATTTCCATATATGTTATTGTTTAAATTTACTATTTTTTGTAAAGTTTCATCATTGCAACAAATAGTTGCTCCATCTTTTTTTAATTCTAATAAAGTTATATCACCAATTTCAAATAAAGTTCCAGTTATTACTATTTTAGAAATTAAATTTAACATTCTCAAATATTCTGTATTAACTAAAGATGTAGCAATAAAAATATTTCTAGATTTTTTGTCTTTAATATGATTCATTTTATTAATAAAATCTGAATCTTTATCGAAGATACATTTACAAATAGTTGTAAATGCTTGACTAATATCTAATTCTAAAATATTGATATTTGGTAATTTGTTAACTGAAATAAATTGATTTGTAGAATCTGATAAATACCAGCTAATTGATTTGTCAATTTTTGTAACTTCAGTATATTCTGGTGGAAATTTTATATCTTTATAATGTTCTAATAATTTTTTAAAAAACATAATATAAAATCTCCTTAGAAAAATAGATATATTTATTATTTCTATATGAAATTCTTGAAAATTAAAAATCCGGCAAGATCTTTAACTAGATCTTGCCGGATTAGATATTTTATTTATCAATTGAATTTTTGATAATTTTCTCTATATGATTTTCTAATTGTTCTTTTTCAGATTTTAATTTTCTATATTCGTCTTTTACTTCTGGTGACATAAGTGTTGATTCGTATCGATCTTCCAATTTCCAAATTCTTTCTTGTAAGGAATCGACACGATCTTGTTGAATTTTATAATAGCTTCGGCTAGGAAAGCCCGTGTGATCAGAGAAGCGATAATTAGAATTAACTATTTCTAGTTATCGCTTCTCTGTCGCCGGGTGGTTCACGTTCTAATCTCATTTCAATTTTCTTTAAATCATCAGCTTTAGCCCATCTATTATCTAAATTAAATACAATTCCAATAATAGAGCTTGCCGATAAAATTAGACCAAATATTATTGCTAATTTTTTTACCATTCATAATTTAAACCTCTTTTTTAAAAAAGGTTTACAAAATCCTCATAAACTTGATTATTTTCAATCAAATAAGTATTTTCATATTGTGGTGTTTCAAAATTGTTTACATACCACAAAAACATAAAATTAGTTATAAATGTTCCTTTTTTAATTAATAATTGTAAATTTTCTTCTCGCAATCTAATAGTATCAATATATAAATTAAAATTAAAATTTTGAATAAAGTGATGAGTAATCTTTTCTGTTTTTTCTTCGCAAACATTTATAAAATCGAATTTTTTATAAATTTTAGAATATATATTAACATAGGGATCTATCACATGATCTGAAAATTGTAAAATCATTCCTGTTGGATGACTAATTTTTAGATCAACTACATATTTTAATGATAGAATTCGTGGTGAAATATTAGCAGTCCCATCTGATGATAAATTTAAATCTTTATTTGTAAAAATATCATAAGTTGATAAATTTTCACTTTCTTTAATTGAATTTTTATTATTTTCTGGTACGCAAATTATGATATTTTTTAGAGGATTGATATTTGCAATATCGTTTGGATTAATACTATTAATAATTTGCATGATAATTAAATGTCCTCGGTTTTGATTGTAGAAGTAATTGGATTAGACCATTTTTCTAATTGAGATGTTTTAATTTCGGCAATATGATTATTTTTAATACCGTCTTTATTAACAAATGTTTTATATGCCAATGAACCTTCTAATAAAACTAATGAACCATTTTTAATATTATTAACGGCAACTTCTGCAGTTTTCCCCCAACAAACAGTCTTATGCCATTTTTTATGATATTTAGTTACTCCATCTTTATCTTTCCAACGATCAATTGTACTTAATGAAAAATTAGTTACTGCTGTACCATTTAAGGTATTTCTTAATTCTGGATCATTGCCTACATTGCCTACAAGAATAATTTTATTAAAACTTCCAGTCCATAAAGATACAGTTTTTGCTTTAATTTCTGCTACTTTTACTTGATTATTATCTTTTTCATAATAACGATATGAAATAGATCCTTCGACAATTACGACATCTCCTATCTTAAAATTTTTAACGGTTTGCTCTGCCAGTTTTCCCCAACAAACTACATGATGCCATTTTTTATGAGTTTGAGTTTTTCCAGATTTATCAATCCATTCATCAAATGTTGTAAGAGTAAAATTAGTTACAGATGTTTGATTATTTGTAGAACGTAAAGAAATATCAGATTCAATTGTACCGATTAAAATTACTTTGCTATAGTTACGCGCCATTTTATATTTTTCCTTTTAGTTTATAATAGCTTCGACTAGGAAAACCCGCGTGATCAAAGTGTCGATCTTTTAACTTTTTCAAATTAATAACTTTTTACAGTTAATCGACACTTTGTCGCCGGGATGAACTAGCCTTGCTTTTGAAT
>JALNZW010000055.1 GCA_023229115.1 Patescibacteria group bacterium | reverse complement strand
CTGAATCAGTAAATTCTGTTTTTTCTAAAGTAAAAACGTCTATAAAACTTACTTTACCATCATAATCTGCAACGATAGCATAATTTCTTCCTAAATCAATGTGAAATGCTCTCTTTCCTATATCAAATTTTGATATTTCTAGGAAAACATCATCTGCCACAATTATTGAAGCTACGATCAATATGAAAAAACATATAATATATAGTTTTTTAGATATTTTCAGTCTCCCCTTTTTCTATTTGATTTTTGAAATAAAAACTCCTTTTTTACTACTTTTGAGAGAATTTATTATGATAAAATAAATAACTTCTCTCCACATTATATAAAATAAAATTAGTTGTCTCATTAATAGGTCTATATATTTTATCATAAAATTTGATAAATCTAATTTAAATGAAAGTAATAACAAATAAGTATGTTCTTTACCTATTAATGACTGAATATGTGAATTTGAATTAACAATTAAAAAATGATATAATAAATTAAGAAAGATAATTCATGCCTATAATTTAAGATAACTATAATTGAATCCTTACCTTACTTTTAAAAAATTACATAGTGGAGGAAAAACATGAAAAAATTAGTCGTTACTCTTCTGATGATTGTGCTCTCTTTTACCGTTTTTAGCATTGAAATAGAAACTGTTAAAGATATCTATGTTTCTCTAATAAAAACATATGATGAGGAAAAAGGAGAGGTGATAGAGGGAAAGGAATTCGAGCTTTTTTTTAACGAGTTGTACAATTTAGGTCTTTATAGATTTTATAGAACACAAATGATCGGGAGTGCTGAATATGTAGATAGACCCACAAACGTCCAAACCTATCTTTCTCAAATATATACAAATACTGAACATGTTTTTGATAGCATTGAGGAAAAATTGGCTTTTATAGGATTCTTAGCCTACGTTCAATCGGATCTTTCAGGTGACGCTATTACTCAAGAAACAATTAGATCTCTTCCTGCTTATTTTACCACAGTTCAAAATTATAAAAGAGAATTAGAAAACGATGCTTTAACTTATTTTGGAAATGTGATTATTTATTCTTTAGGAATAGTCGATGAATCCCCGTATACTGATATAACAAGATTTGAGTCAAATACCAAAATTGATGATCTGAGTTTCTATACATTTTTTGGTGAACCAGATGAAACTATAAATAAAATAATTTCAGAAAATAAAGAAAGTTTGGAGAATGGAATAAAAAAATTAATAGATTCAAAACTCAGTGGCAGACAACTTCAGATTGCGATTGATAATTTATCGTATAGCTATATAACTCCTTTACTTAAAGAAACAGATAATCAAATAAATCAAGCTACGCAAATTTTTCTTGAATATGGCAAAAGAAAGACTCATATAGAATTTATTAGATTTATTGTATATGGAGTAATAATTTTATTATCATTATTTTTATTCAAAAAATATTTGTGGATTTCAGTATTAGGTATTTATTTGTTTGAATTTATATATATCTTGCTATTCTATAATCCTATTAAAGATGTTGTTTCATCTTTTGCATATGGAAGTTTCATAATAACCTTTGTTTTCATATTCTTATTTATTATGGTCTTCAGAAGTTTTGGAAAGAAGATAAAATTTGTAGAAAAAGCTTGTAATATAGCAATATTTATACTTACTCTTTTAATCTTTTTTACACCATTATACTATTCTAAAGATCTTTTAATGGAAGAAAATCAAGATTTTCATAATTCTATTTTTGAAAAGCAACTTTTAAACGATGTTGCCGCATATTCACATTCACCTCTGTATAGATCTACAGAAGAGTTGGTTTCGCTTTTAGGTGGTGAATATACAAAAATAAACACATTTTATAGAACGTCTCTAGGAGATTTTTTAAAGGGTTTGATTAATTCCAACATCTTAACACAAATTCAAGCAGATAAACAAAGCGTAAAGGTTCAAACCTACAAAGAAGGTTTGAAGATCAATAACCAAAACAACTACATTAATATACCCTCAAATTTTTCAAAAGAAATAACCAATCTTGTTAACTTCTCTAAAATGCAACACAAACGAATTAATAAAGAGTTAAAACATTTAGAAGACACAACTCAAAATATCATTAAATATTCAGATATTGTGTTTGAAGAATCTGTCAAAAAAACAGTAACAGCATCACTAAAAAAAACCGATCTAACTGATCCTTTAATGAACCAAATTTCAACCTTCTACGATGTAGATAAAGTTGATAAAATCAAATTAAAATCTACTAATACTACTTTTGGAACTAAGATTATTACTATGTTTTTTCTAGCTATTTCTATGTTTGTTATCTTTAACAAAAATATCATGAAGTATATTTCTGTAGTATTGATGTACATCTCAAGTTTTATTAGCTTATTTAAACCAGGTACTTTAGAGGTATTAAGTCAAAGTGGTTATCCAAATCTTTTATCTCAAAATTATTCTATTAACTATATATTTAGCTTTATCATGTTGATAATCTCAACTTTGATGCTTATCAGTTTTTTAATCAGTAAAAAAAGAACTTTGCAAAGTAACAGTAATTAATTCTATAGTTATCTATAATTTTATCAACTAATTTTAGAAAAGTATTACGGTATTTTGTAGTATCTTGTTTAAAAATTAAAAAATTCTATTAAAAGAGGAGGTATTAAAGTATGAAAAAGTTCTTATCTTTCGTTCTAATAACTTTGTTCGTAGTTAGTAGTTTTGCTTTAAGGGTTGTAATGGTTACTGACGTAGGTGGACTTGGAGATAAATCGTTTAATGATGGAGCTTGGGCTGGCGTATTGATGGCTGAAAAATTACTTCCTAATGTTGAAAAAAAGATTATAGTATCCAAAGAACAGACTGACTATATACCAAACTTAACTGAAGCCGCTAAAAGTGGAGACGTTGTAATTGGAGTAGGTTTCATGATGGCAGATGCGTTGTACAACATGGCAACACAATTCCCTGAAGTGTTTTTCATTGGTATAGATATTGATCCTTCTCCAGACCAAGTAATTCCAAATAACTTAGCTTTATATTCTTTTAGCGAACATGAAGCAGGATTTCTAGGCGGATATGTTGCTGCCTCTGTAACCAACTCAGGCATCATAGGCTTTGTTGGAGGTCAAGATATACCACCTGTTAAAAGATATGAAATAGGATATAGAGCAGGTGTAGAGGCATACAATCAATTACATGGAGCGAACGTAAAAGTTATTCCTGGATATACTGGAACTTTTGAAGAACCTGCAAAAGGTAAACAAATGACACTTTCTCAATTTGGAAGTGGAGCGGATATAGTTTTTGCATGTGCAGGAGCAACAGGTAATGGCGTTATTGATGCTGCAAAAGAAAAGGGGATGTCTTTTTATAATTTACCAGCTAATGCTCCTTTAGAACAAGTTATAGACAAATATTTCGAAAATGGAAAAGGTTATTTTGCAATAGGTGTTGACGTTGACCAAGATTATATGGCACCTGGATACGTTTTATTGAGTATAACAAAGAAAATTGATATAGCAACTTTTGAAGGTATAAGCAATGCT
>JALNZW010000054.1 GCA_023229115.1 Patescibacteria group bacterium | reverse complement strand
ATAATTTTGAAAATTGTTTATATCAATTAAAAGTTTTAGAAGAAGATTTTAATCATTTAACAGAGGATTATTATTTTAAGAATAGAAATAAAGAAAAATATTAATTTAGTAATCTTTTTAAATGTATCGTACATAAAAATGTATTGAGGTGGTTTAATGAATTATATATTATATAATGTAAATTTGTATAATAAAAATTTATCCGGGCCTATTGTTAAAAAATATAACAATAAATGTAAAACATTATTAAATTCAAATAATTGCGACTGTGATTGTACTTTTGATTGTGATTGTGCAATAGATTGTGATTGTGTAGGTAATGATTGTGACTGTGAATGCAGATATTAATATTCACACAGTTTGGTTAGTAATTACATCCAAATGTAATAATAATTGTTCTTTTTGTTATTATAAAAAAAGATCTGAAGAAATGTCTTTAGAGACTATAACCAAATATATTAAATTGTTAACTAAAATAAAACCAAAAAAAATAATATTAATTGGTGGAGAACCCACTTTACATCCTAATTTTGTTGATATTATTGAATTACTTTATAAAAATAATTTTGATATATCTGTTGTTAGTAATGGTTTTGGTTTTTCTAATTTGGAAGTTGTCAAAAATGTAATTTTTAAAGTAAAAAATATTTCTCTTTCTATTGAAGGTACTAAAGAATTACATAATAATATAGTAAAAAATAATTCTGCTTATGATTCCATAGTAAAATCTATAAAAAACATAAAATTATTTAATAAACTTCCAAGTACAAATACTGTTATAAATAAAGATAATATTAATAATATAGAAAATATTGTTTCAAATTTGCATGATTTAGGATTAAAAAAATTTACTTTTAACATATGTACTTCTTTTGAAAAGTCTGGAAATATAGATTATTCTCCAAAAGAATTAATTAAAGATTTCGAACCAATTTTAAGAAAATTAATAAAAAAATATAGCGATAGTACATTTCACATTCTAACATCTCTTGCAAAGTGTGTTATTTCTGATGATTTGCAAAAATATTTTAATCATAAGTGTCACATATTTTCTGAATCTGGCCTAGTTATTGATTCTAATAATGAAATATTATTATGTACTCACTGGGTAGATTATCCTCTTGCAAAGATAAATCCAGATATATCATATGATGAATTTAAAGAATTGTGGCAAAAATTAAGTAAATATAGATTAGAGGTTGCAAAAAGACCATTAAAAGAATGTTCTATTTGTTCTGAAAAAATTAACTGCTATGGTGGATGTCCAATATTTTGGAAAGTTAATAATCCAAAAGATCATTTAAAAATTATATAGGTTTTTAATTATAATATGTGTAGAAAAGTAAAAGAAAAAATTATTGAAAAGTTAGCAGATTCTTTAGTTGATCTAAATATAAATGGTATTGGCACACAATTTCCTATAAATATATACTATGTCCAACCAAATTTAAATAAATTTGAGAATGAAATATATACTGCTATTAACAAAAACATTGACTCATATTCTGAACTAATGTTATCACAATTATTATTACTTTTAATAGATAATGATCTTAATTGTTCTAAAGATTTATTTAATTTAATACTAGATAAATTAATTGAAAAAAGAAAAGATCCTACATTAAATAATTCATTAGAATTAAATTATAACCATAATTTAAATTTTGATTTTAAAGAATTAAAAGATTATAAAAAGTATATTTTATGGAGTGAGATACTAATAGATATTAATTATCCAATATTCAGAGGTTATGGTTTTAATTTATATGCTATAAATAATAGATTTTATAAAGAATATAATTTACCTGAAGGTAAATTTGTAATTTCTGCAAAAATTGTGATCTCTCCAAGATATCATATTACAGGGCATAACATAGATGCAGGTGTTCTTGAAGATTATAAGTATTTTGGAAAAATGCCATCAGAACCTATTGTACCTGAATTTAAATCTAAAAAAGATGCTATTAAATATTCTGTAGATTTAATTTTAAAAAGATTAGGTGTTGAAAATAATATTAAGATAGAAGATATTATAATTGAAAAAGAATATACTCTTAAAAAATTTAATAATTATACCGATGATCAGATAATTAATTTAAAATATAGAATGACTAATAATTTAATTTCAAAAATATTAGGTGATAATTTTGATTGAAGTACTAGCATTAGGTAAGATAGAAGGTGAAGTTATTATAATTTTATCAAAAAATGATCTTAATAAAACTATTAGTGGTAAAGTAATAATTGCTAAAGAAATAACATTAGATATGTTGCCTAAGATGTATAATGTTAAAGGCGTCATAGTTGAAAATGGTAGTGTTTTATCTCATGTTTCTATTTTTTTAAGAGAAATTGGTATTCCAATGGTGAAAATAAAAAATGCCACTAAACTATATAAGACTGGAACAATTATTAATTTAAAAAATTGAAAGATAAATAATATGATCTATAACCTTTACACTGTAGCTGATAAAAAACAAGTAGGAAATAAAGCACATAACCTAATGCTTTTAAAAAGAGCAGCCTATAATGTGCCTAATGGTTTTGTTCTCTCTAGAGATTTCTGTAAACTAATAAAAAAATCTTTTTCTCTTAATCTAAAGAAACAAATTAAAGATTATTTAAAACAAATAGACTATGGAGGAGAATTATACCCTTTAGTTGTTAGAAGCTCCTCAATCTATGAAGATTCTGTAAAACAATCTTTTGCAGGACAGTTTACCTCAATTACAAATATAAATAATGAAAAAGAACTATTTTTAGCAATATCTAAAGTTATTGCTTCAGAAAAGAAAATCTCTTTAAAATCATATACTAATAAAAAATTAAAAGATACCTTAGCTGTAATTATACAAAAACAAATAATACCAAAACTATCAGGAGTATATTTTACAAAAAACCCAATAACAAATAAAGGTTTTTTAATAGAACATGTAAAAGGACATTTAGAAGAAATGGTTTCAGGAAAGAAAAATTCTTTAAAAATTAATACAACTAAGCAATTAAATAAAACTTTTAAAAAATTATATCTAGAAGGAAAACAAATAGAACAATATTTTAAATATCCTCAAGATATTGAATTTGCAATAGATAATAAAGACAGAATTTGGTTTTTACAAACAAGAAATATTACAACTTTAAAAAATATTAAAAAAATAATAGTAAATAAAGCAAAAAACCAAAAAGAACTAAAAGGTATAACTCTTTCAAATGGTTATGCTAAAGGAAACATAGAATATGTTTCTGATGCAACTGATCCTAAAGAAGCCTATAAAATATTTAAAAAAGGAAATATTTTAGTTACTTATGTTCTTTTTCCAGAATATGACCCTATTTTTAAAAAAGCTAAAGCTGTTATTTGTGAAGTTGATTCTATTACCTCACATCCTGCAATAGTTGCAAGGGAAAATAATATACCTTGTATTGGTGGTATTAATATTTCAAAATTATTAAAAGAAACAAATAATTTTGATGAAGTTATAGTTGATGGAAAGAAAGGAAAAGTATATTATTCTCCAAAATTAAAAATTTTAGTTAATAAAGAAAAATCTTTATTTAAAATGCCAAAAATAATTAAAACAAAAGAATTTGAAAATGATAAAAA
>JALNZW010000053.1 GCA_023229115.1 Patescibacteria group bacterium | reverse complement strand
ACTGAGTCTGGTGAACTTTGGGCTTCAACTATTGCTAATTGAAGCCCGTGTGATCAGAGAAGCGTTTCTAAATTTAATTAGAATTAACTATTTCTAGTTATCGCTTCTCTGTCGCCGGGTGGTTCACTTTTCATAATCTCATTTCTTCTAGATATGGAAACTCGTTAAGAGAGTAAATAACTTTTTTAATACCAACATACTTAATATACATTTGACACCATTTACATGGTTTGGCTAATTTTAGTTGATTAAAATTATTAATTCTAATAACAATCATAGATAAACCTTTAACATCAGTTCTTGCTTTTATAATAGCATCTACTTCGGCATGAACTGTTCCTGGCCATCTTTGAAATTTCTTTTTAAGGTGTTTTACAGATTTTTGAGATGAATTGAAACCTTTTGAAATAATTTTACTTTTATCAAAAATGATAGCTCCAATTCTTTGTTTGTGATCACTTTTTTTAGCTTCTTCTACCGCAAGTTTTATAAAGCGATTCAGTTGCATTTTATATCTCTTTTAGAGTTGAGTTTCTAAATTTTTAATGATTAAGTAATGTTTCTTTTTTCTTATATTTTAATCATATACTTCATATGATCTAATTATTCCACATTTAGAACAAGTCCAAGTTACATATGTATCATAATTTTTCTTACTTTCTGGAGGATAATCATGATCATAATTTTCATCTCCTCCAATACTGTTTCCAGCGAATGGACAGTAATATTCTGGTAAAATTATTTTGCGATTCACAATTATTTACTCCTTTACATATTTCTAAAACTTGTTACTTTATCAAAACCATGTTTTTCTAATCGGACAGAATCTTTAATTTTAATCATTTTAGGACATTGACCTCCCATAATTCCGCTTATGAAAGATGATATTTTTTGAAAAGCGGAATAAGGATCAAAAATTTTAAAAAATTCATACTTTTTAAGAATTGGATTTAAAATTAACTTATTATTTGAAGAATTTTGATTAAATTCAAAATATATAATTGGACAATTAATTTTATGGTGAAAATCAATAATATTATCATTTTTAATTTCTTTAATTTGTAAGAATACTTCTTTTACATTTTCTTTAGATAATGGAAATGAATTAGAATATAAATGTTTTGAATTATATTTTTCAATATCTTTTTTCGAACCAACACTATTAATAAATGTATCGACTTCTTCAAAAGAATAAGCAAAGATTTCTTGTTTAGTTTTATGGTTTTTCAAATGTATGAATATAAAACATTCTCCACAAAAGAATACATAACCAATTTCTTCTACAATTATATGAACTGAATTATCTGAATAATAATCGCAAGTATTCTTAATATATTTTAAATTTTGAATTGGTAATTGTGAAAAAATTTGTTTAAATTCTTTTTCATCTTCAAAATATTCGGCAAGTTTTCGTATATAAATACAAGTTTTATCAATACCAAATTTCGAAATACTATCATAGTAGTCATGCTCTTTTGATATTAGTTTCATAACAAACCCCAAAGTTAGTTAATTGACTATCATATTGATTTTTTATGTTGATATTTAATAGAACCACTTATTAAACCTACAATTATTGAATATAGCCACCAACCAGGTACTTGTTCACATGTTAAAAAAGCGGCAAATCCCATAATACTAATTGGAATCATACAAACTATTATAATTTCAAATAAGGTATATAGTTTTTTCCATCTCCTTATTTCCTTTTTATTCACACTTTGAAAGATAATTTTCTAATTCGTTATAAATATATGATAATGTTATAAATTTTTCTGCTTCATCTTTTGTTCTAAAGAAATCTTCTCCAGCCAACATAGAATGACCTGGAAATTCTTTGGGGGGTTGGGGATACCATCTTTTAATTTTACAAGCTATCCAAAATCTTAAGTTATGATACCAGCTTAATTTAGCATTTTCTGGTATGATCCAATAATAAACTAACTTATTAGGATCTTGTTGTCCATATCCATAATAACCTTCTACTTTATCAATTGTCGCTTTTATTACATCACCATTATAATTAATATAATAAACAATATCACCTTTTAAAAATTCTACTTTATAAACATCATAATTTTCTTCTATTTCTTCAATCAATAATTTAATATATGTTAATGTTGTTTTTAAAAGATCATATTGTGTTTGTTTCATATTAGCTTCCTTTTGTATTGGTGCCCGCGGCAAGACTCGAACTTGCGACCAACGGCTTAGAAGGCAGTTGTTCTATCCACTGAACTACGCGGGCATTTTTAGTTAGTCTTTAAATTCTAATCTATCAAAACAATAATCTCTACCTTCTTGAAGAGCATCAATAAAATTATCAATATGATCTTTTTTTGATATAATTAAATCTGAGTTTAAAGATATTTCGCCGGTAAAGAATATTTTAAAAGCATAATAAAATCTTTTTTTAATATTTGCAAAGAGTTGTTTAATTTTAGAATCTTTAATATATGAAAATGTAGAACAATTTAAAGTTTTATAGAAGTTTAAAATAATTATTTTAAATTCTTGATCAATTTCAATATCAATAGTAGCTCTACATTCTTCACTTCCACAATCACAATCAACTGTATACATTATTGAATCTTTAAATTCTCCCATTAATGCTACTTTTCTTTTAAACTTACTATTTATCATATTGTTGTTCCACTATATTTTGTAAAATGAATAGTTGTTCTAAGTCAGAATTTGAAGAATTATCTGGAGAAATATATTCTTTTGATTGTAAATTTCGAACATCAAATATGAATAAATTCGGTATAACAAATGCTCCATATGTTTTTTTAATAATTTTAAAATTTAGATTTAACATAATTTTTTATCCTCAGCGGACCAGAGAATTTTCTTTTTCCAATAGAATTTTCTTAATATTTCTGAGTGTTGTTTCCAACACACAATAGTAGATTCTTGTTTTAGTCTCTTAATAATTTGTGAAATAGATATATTTGGAATCGATTGAATTAGAAGATGAACATGATCAGAATCTGTTCCAATTTCAATAAGTATAAAGTTAGAGTTCTTTTCAATTTTTCGGAATACTGGAACTAGATCTAAAAAATTCAAGATTCTTCGACGATATTTAGTTACAAGAATAATATGATACAGAATTAAGTACTTTGAATGTAATCTTCTATCATAATCCATGATTTTCTCGCGGACAGACGCTTCATTTTACTGAATTTAGGTATCGGATGTAGATCGATTTTATTTCCATAAATATTGGATAAGATTGCGTATCCAGAAGACATTCTACCTTTAATAAAGTACTCCTGAGTATCATACAATACTTTATCCCAGCGTTTGAATCCGTTTATCTTATCTTTCGGAAACAACTTCTCAGATCTAATACCATGAGTTCGTTGATAAGTTCCTTTAGCTACAGATTGTTTTAGAAGGATATTATCTGTAATAAACTCGGGAGTGATATCAGTTTCGATTCCAATACATGCTGCATCATACGCATGAGATTTCATAATCCCAAAGTACTCTCGAATAGCTTTCGTGATGTATCCGTATGTTTCCGTGAAAGCTACATTTTTTCGAAACATACTCTGAAGAATATTCATATGTGTAGCATGATTTAGAGTACTCTTTAATTGTTTTTTTGTTAAACTTATTAATCCTTGGTGAAGATCATGATGACACAGATCACACAATGTAATTAAATTATTGGGTCTGTCAGATCCACCATTACTTCGAGACAGAATATGATGAACTTGAAGTTTCTTTGACTTTCTCTTATTTTTACAGTACTGACAAGTATAGTTATCTCTGCTTAATACATATGCTTTCGTATTGTAGAATCCAAATTGAACTCCCTTTTGATATAACCAGAGACAGTATC
>JALNZW010000052.1 GCA_023229115.1 Patescibacteria group bacterium | reverse complement strand
TTAATATACCTATAAATCGTCATTATATTATATCCCAATATTTTAGCTATTTCTTCGGCGGTATAAAATTCTTTTTGATCACTGTTCATAATTATTTAGTTTATTCTAGTATACTTTACTTTTGTTTACATTGCAAGTATTTATTTTTTGATTTATTTATTGCCCTTTTAACATTTTCCGATATACAAGCTTTATAATATTTTATTAAATAATTCTCTAATTCTTTTTTAAAAATTTCTTTATCCATATTGTTTTTATATTATTTTATTTATAATTTATAATTTTTAAATTCTTTTAATCCTCTTTCTATGTCTTGCACGAAACCATAAATCGGATGATCTATCTTTTTTTCTAATGTACTCATATAACGCCTTACAACCCCCCAACTATGCTTTTTATACCTCGCATCTATAATCTTTCTCAATCCCCCTATACCATCCTTGTCTTTAGCTAATAAATATAATCCCACGATATTAATAGCCTCTATTAATTTAATATCATTATTTTTAACAATTAAAGACTCTAATATCTTTTGTGGACCATCATTTAAAGAAAATATAAACTCGTTTTTGTTAAAAATCATTTCCCAACTATAATTTAGTATTTTTTTACATAAATCTCCATTAAAGATATCTTTAAAGCAAGGATTTTTATCAAATCCTAAATCTTGTAATAATTCATTGATTTTCCTTTTTCCGTTTAGCCTTACTTCTATTCTTAAAACTTCAAAAAAGGGTTCTTGCTTATTCAATAAATCAAATAAACTTCTTTGTTTGTAATTTTGATCCTTGTCTATTGCCCTTCTTCGCGGTTTTAAATAATCATTAACTTTATCATAAATACAAATAGCAAATAGTCTTGTATAAAACTGCAACGATTCCCCATTATTACGATAATCCTTAACGTCTATATCAAATCTTTTTCCCATATCAACTTTACTTAACTGCCTTATAGCAAAATTAGAAGTGTATCCATTATTTAGTTTTATATTTTTAGAAGGATGAAAAGAAATAACCTCTGCATTTTCTAAGTTTGCCTTAAAAACAAGAATATCCATCTCTTCTAATCTCTTTTTTAAAGTATCTACGACCAAAGAAAAATCATTCTCTGTTAATTCTTCTAAATTATTTTTGAATATTAACTTAGGCGCTGAAAATTCTATTTTTAAAAACTCTAAATACCCTCTTTTAATTAATGTTGCTCTTGGCTTATATATTCCAAGTTTTTTATCTAAAGCCGTGGGATTATTAGACCATTTACAAAAACTATCCTTAGCATTAGATGTTGTCTCTTTTGAAGTTTTAAATTTAGAATAATTCATAATTGTAAATTGTCCTTGTTTTAATTGTAAAATAATTGTATCAATCATGTTCTTCTTCAATCTTATATAGGTCTGGATTATTTCTTTTATCAATCTTTAAAAGCAAATCAAAAAAGTCAACAAGATCGGAATCTCTATTAAATTCTTTTATTTCATCTAATTTTAATCTCTTTTTTTCTTGCATAATAAAAAAACTTACATATTGTAAGCTTATTTTATAGAATAGACAGTTATATGAACTTATATGAACTTCATAAGAATTATTTATATCTCGTATTTACTTTAACTTGTTTAGTGCTCATTAAAAGAAAATCCTTAATTCCAGTTTCAATCGCTATCTTTTTATTAATTTCTTTTGCGGAATTATAAAATCTTTTCCAATAATCTTTTTGTTTTAATCTCTCTTCATAACATGTAGGATCCCAATCTTCCTCTATTTCATCATAATTCCATTCTTTTTGGATATCTTTAAACAAAGTTCCAAGTAGCTCGTATTGATTAGGGCTATTACTGAAATTAAATTGCTTGTTTTTAAAAAATAAAACTTTATCAATAAATTCAATTTTATCTTCTTTTTCATTATTTATTACTATCTTATCTTCACTTTTATTATAATAGTCTGAATAAAATGAATCATTTAAAGAAACTTTTGTCTTATAATCTTTTGTATGATCTTTAGGATTTTCCCCCCAATAAAAAGTATATAATTCTTCAATCTTTAGATATCCTAACTTTTCGAAAGCTAATAAAGTATGTATAAAAAGAAAAGCATCATCTTTTAAAATAATGTCTTCTGGGTCATATTTTATAATAAAATTTTTACCAAACTTTAAATTTTCTTTTAAAAAAAACTCGATTCTCTCTTCTTGATTTTTAAAATTATAAAAATTCTGATTTTCTGTTAGCAATTTATCATCAATAAATTTTTCTATATATATATTTAAAAATTCTACTACTTTAAAAATATCTTCATCTTTAATTTCAAAACATATAAATTCTAATAAAAAGTTTATTTCTTTGGGTGTAATAATCAAGTCTTCTAAATCTTTTTTTGAAATATTATTGTTAAATACTCTAGTAATAAGTTGATAATTTTTACTATTTTTATTATTTTTTAAAAGTTCAGATTCTCTCTTGCTCCCACGACAAGATGAATACATTTCTTTGCTAAACTCAATAGATTTAAAATTAATCTTTAAAATATTAAATAATTGAATTATGTTAAAAACACAAATGCCTACTGATTGATTAAATTCCGTATATAAATCTTGAAAACTTATCAAGATTTTTCTTTTTTCTCTATTTTTTTCTAAATTAAACCAATACACTAATCTCCAATAATTAAATAGCTGTTGTTCTGTAAGTCTTGAAAGCATAATTTGTTTAATATATTAAACAATTAGAGATCTCTTCCATTCTCTCACAATGACTGGTACAAAATAATTATTTTGGATGGGAGAATGCTTAATGTTTTTAAATAATTTAAAACATTTTCTAAGCTCATCTTTTGTTAATATCGATAACGGAAGTTTTTTACTTAAATCTAAATCTCCAAGAGACTCTATATCTCTTCTATTTAAACAACAAAATGTTTCTCTATCAAAACATTTATGAATATCTAAAGAAAGAGAAATACAATATTTTTTCTTTTTAGCCCCCTGATTTGATGTAATAACGCAACATAAAATCTGACTTTCATATTCCATTAAAATTGATGGCAATATAACCATTGCATAATGTGGAGCGCATTCATTTGTGTCTGTAAAATAATATGATAAGAAGTATAAAATGTCTCCTATTTTATAACTATCCATAAATTTCTTTCATATCCTTATCAAGTTTAATGGTTTTAAAATTTAAACTAGCTCCCTTAAAGCACTCAACACCCCCTTTTTGTTCTTTGCTTATCATATCAAGCATTGGTTCGGTTTCGTAAGCTTTTTCCTTCAACCTTTTTATAGCTAATCCGCCAAAAGATAATAAAACGCTATTAATAAAAAGCTTCTGATCTTGTCTTAATTTTTTTAATTCGTATTTAACGCCTTCTTTAATATAAAAAGAATGCCTTTTATAAAGATAATCTGGCTTTTTTTCTTCTTTCTTCTGTACAAAATCAGACAAATTATCAAGTGCTTTATAAACATCTACTGATATTGGTCCATTTTTATCTCTAGTAAATAAAACTTCCTCATTAAAAAAACTATCTCCAGTATATCTATAAGATTCTGTTTCTATTAAATAAAGAAGCTTAAATAACTCTATTTGAGATAAATTATCCTTTTTAACCTTATATATTTGGCTTAAAATAAATATTATTGTTTCTTCTAAAAGATTCATTATGTTATAAAATTAAATAATAACCAAAACTAAGTGCTATATTTATTTATATCAATATCTTTTTTAAAGAATAACATAATTTACAATTCTTTACAATATAACACTAATGTCAGAGAGTTCCATATTTACCTCTTCCCAATCCAAAGTTCTGAATGCGTCACGTAACCGACCCAGCAAATATGCATGGGGGTTGACATAATTTCAAATGTTATGATATAATATAATTGTTAAAGAGGAGGTGTGGGTAATAACCATGACCTCCTCTTTTTTTATTATTTTTGATAAATCC
>JALNZW010000051.1 GCA_023229115.1 Patescibacteria group bacterium | reverse complement strand
ATAAATACGGATGTTGAGGGAGAGTAATCTCCCTCTTTATTCTACCTATAAGGAATATTAAATAAATAAAGGAGGTAGGAAAAAATGAGTGAGGAATTAACAACAGTTGAAAAAGAAATTGTTGAGTATGTAGAAACAAAATTAGGAGAAGAGGATACAAAGTATATAGAACTTTATGAATTTGGTAAAAAATTGGGAAGAGATCGTTTAGTTATAGTTCTAGAACAGTTAGGGTATACAGTTAAATGGTATTCTGATTATTTATTTGAAATAGAAAGAAAAAATAAAAAGGAGGCGGAAAAAATGTCAATTATTAATTTGAAAGAAGGAGAAAGGAAAGAATTAGGGAAGTTAGGTTTGTTAGATTTAGGAGGCGAAGAAAATTGGGGTTTCGGAGTAATTGCTGGTGAGGATAATGATTCACTCCACAAATTTTCAGGGAACGATATGTTGTCTTATAATGGAATAAAATTATTGCGAGCCATGGAATCTTATGCGTCCTTAAAAAACTATCCTTTCAATATGCATATTTCTTGCGCTGGCATTCAATATCCGGAAGGTTATTATGTTGAAGATGATAATTTTAAAGAAGAAGATGGACCAGACGTAAAAGAGGTAAAAATTATAGATACTCTTAATAGTGTTTTTAAGGATTATGCATTTATAGTTTCTACAATTTCAGAATATTCTGTAGAACTTGCCACAATAGCTAAATGGTGTGCAAAAAATGATAAACTGTATTTTGTTTCTGTTTATGATGAAGATGATATAGAGCTTGTAAAAGAGGAAAAACTATATAATACAATAATTTTACAAAAAGGGAAATTTGAAAACGAAGCTGAGTTTTTAGCTTTGGATTGTTATGTAGCACTTAAATATCCCGATAAAAATATAGAAATAGATGATGAAATTACTACTTTAGATGGAATTTCATTAAAAGAAAAAATATTTTCTATTATGTTTAAAGATAAGTTAGAAGATGAACTTAAAAAAGAATTTGGAGAACCATCCGAAAATTATTTGCCAAAAATAACGGAATTTGTGGTTTCTAAAGTTGTGAATGGAATATTAGGTAAGCCTTTTGAATATCCGCAAAAATTCAATTTTGAATATAATAATGTCGAAAAATATGTGATAGTATCCTATGAATATAATGAAAATATACATCAAATAAAAATAGTGTATTAAACAAGGGAGCGTAACTTGCTCCCTCTTTTGGCGTGGTATAAAAAAAATAAAGGAGGAAAAAAAGATGAAAAATTATAAGATTCAAAAGGTTAATACAAATATTAAATATGAATATATAATATTTGCAATAAATGATGACTCTCCTTTGGAGTACTTACAAGATATTGAAAAAGATTTAGCGAAGAAAAACTTCAAAGGTCTAGTCTTATTCGACTTACTACTATCTAATGGAGATGAATATAATAGGTATGTGGAAGCTTATTTTAACGGGAAATTTTTTGAACAAACATCTTTTAAAGGTCCAACTTTAAATCAAGAAATTGAACACATTTCAATTAACTTTTTCAAAAAACACCCAGAATTCATAGACAAAGGCGTTTTAAGTAGTATAGATATATTCAAAATAAAAAATATAAGAGGAGGTAATTAGTATGAAATTCGATCGAGATTTATAGAACAAAGGTATGTATAAAATTTTTTAAGAAAATATTTAAAAGAAAATTAAAGGAGGGGTTTAAGATGGGAAAAAATTTCAGAGTGGTTTTGGAAGATTCTATAAAACGAGGCACAAGGGATGCTGTGGGTATGTGGGGCTATGTACATGTCTCACGCCCAGAGATTGTTGAAAAAATTATACTTTACAACCATATTTCATCAACTCCCATGGAGTTTTATTGTTTAGATGAAAAAATTGTTAAAGCGCTCATTTATGTCAATGAAAATGTATTAACTGAGTCGGATTTTATTATTCACAGGGCTTATATTATGTCAAATAATATGAACCAAATATTTTATAATGAGTTACTTGGTAAAATGCCCGAAACTCCTCTATATAAATGTCCTAGAATTCTAGGGTATGCGCCTTATCATAAGACATATATAGATATAGACAATAAGTTATATAGAGGAGAAATTGTTCAAGCACCAAATATGGAAAAATGTGATGTAATAGAAGACAATCTTGAAAAATATGGAATTTCCATCTAAGGGAGATTAATCTCCCTTTTTTGTGTTTGTTTATAAAATGAGAGAGAATCTCTATCTAAAATACAAAGAAAATTCTTTGCAATTTTAGGATCTGGGATGTCATATATGCCAGTATTTACAAGCTTATATTTATTATCGCTTGGATGAATATTACCACAAACGATAATAGATGAATAATATTAATAGGAATAACAATGATTATGTTTAAAAAAGATGTGCAGAAATACAAAAAATGTCAACTACCAACCGCTTATAAAGGCTAGACTTGTAGAAATACAGGCTTGGTTGATTAGCCTATGTCAATGGCATTCATCCCCAACCTATAGAGGTTGGTTCATTGTGCCTCAAAACGTAATATACACGGAAGGGTAATATTTCTTATATATTGTTATATTATTGGAATATAAAGGAGTGTGATATATATTACAAAAAATGATATGTATAAATATGTTTCAATACAAGTAATAAGAGGTTATCTTAACTATATAAAAAATATGATACATGAAAGTGCACTAGAAATTAAACAAAATATTTATAATGACGACTTTATTTTTGAACAAATATTTGTTATGATTCATGACTATTTTAATAACAAAAATTTTAACGAAAAAAAACAATATTATATGCAATTTGCATATGATATTTGGAACGAGTTTGACGATGTATTAGAAATAATAAAAGTTGGTTTGTTAGATCTAAAAAAACAATATGTATATTATACAAAAGAAAATAACCCATGGTTTAGAGAAATGATAAAAAAACATTTTGGTATAAAGAATATCTACGAATTTATAGATTTTTGTGAATGCCAAATGACGGAAACAATAATACAAATAGATAGTAGATATTTTAACAAAATTAATATTAAATGGAGTGATAATAATGATTATAGTATTTGAAGGTATAGACGGTAGTGGTAAAAGTACGTTACTAGAAAATACATATGAGCATTTAAAGAAAGACCATTCTGTGTATAAATTTAAATTTCCTACAAAAAACAACCAAATTTCAACATTGATTTATGATACATTGAATGGCAATCTAAATCTTACATATGAATCGTTGGCTATGTTGTTTGAAATAGATAGGTATCTTGGTAAAGATATATTGCTAGATCTCAATAGCCGATATGAATATGTATTATTAGACAGATATTATTTATCTAATTTAGCATTACAAGGAGCAAGATGTATGTTGTTGGAGAATGGTGATATACACGAGTTTATATCTAAATTCGTGTATATAGTCAAAACATTAAATTTAGTACAACCAGATATGACGTTTATATGTGATACATCGTTAAACGTTACTACTAAAAATCTTAGTAATAAACAACGGGATATATTAGAAAGTGATATAAATATACAGAAAAACGCACAGTATATATATAACGAGATATTACCACAATACTTTACTAACTTGATTTATCTGAAAATGTCAGATGATTCAGAGTTTTATGATCCTGATATACTGTGTACTAGCGTTATTAAATTCATACAAAATTATTAAATTAAGGATGTGAAGATTATGGCAGATAAACAGTATTTTAATATACACAAAAAATGTACAGAAAAGTATTTAGTACCAGTTAATGTTATTAAAAGAATTTATCAAAAATGTGAAAATAAGGAGAGTGAGTAACTATGGGATTAGCGAAAAAAGTAATCAATGGAAATGAGTTATCTATTGTTTATAAACAAGAAATGTTGGGCAATAAAAATGTATATAAAATTTATTATTCTGGCAGCGGTGATCCTAAAAGTGTAGCCATAATGAAAGAAGAATTGGCA
>JALNZW010000050.1 GCA_023229115.1 Patescibacteria group bacterium | reverse complement strand
ACATAAAACCACTTTTTCATCTTTAATTCACCCCCGTTATAAATTTTGTTTCCCTTTCCTAAGTAGTAGATAGCTACCTAAAGTAGAGTTAAGCTGTTTTGGATATTTGAAAATATTTTACGATTGGTAATCTTTTTTCACACCTCCTCATAAAATGGTTTTTATCTACCTTGGGAATTCTAAAAAAACATGTTATAAATATTTTTGAGTTAAATTTTTTAAAAATATCTTCTTATTTCTAAACTCAATAAGTGAGTTTTTTAACTTTTTCAGTACTTGCGGCAAGGGGGGAGGGCTCCGCACTGGACCCATTTATAAAAGCAAAATTTTATTTATTGCATAACATGAAACACTTCATTTAGAAACCGTTTATAAAAGTGGCTAAGACCGCTAAAGCGGTGGGAAGAGGGCTCCGCCCTGGACCCATTTACGTTATTTTTGTTATCAATTATGTCAAAAGAAGGCTATTTTAGTATTTCGCAAATATTATAGCACAGAAAAATGAAAAATTCAATACTTTGTTGAACAAAAAGTTATTATATTTTTTATTGTGAAATAGTGAAATAATGGTTGATGAGGGCTAGTGCCATGACCAATAGATTGTAGCTGGGTTACCCGCAGGAACTGTTTTAAAACCGGGAGACGTGCGTATAGGTCAAAAACATTTAAAACCGGGAGATGCGCATGTAGCACGTCTCTACAACTAAAAATAAATTCATAAATACGATTAAACCCTGGAGACGCGCATGTAGGTCAAAAACATTTAAAACCAGGAGACGCGCATGTAGCACGTCTCTACAACTAATAATCAATGTTGGTTATAACAGATTTATGAAATAACAAATTGTTATCAAATTAAAAACATTAATTTTATATTTACCGATCAATAATTGATTTAACCGTTAGTTAAATCAAATGTAGAGACGACCTACATGGGCGTCTCAAGGTTTAATGTAGTTATTTGAAAATCAAAATCGAGACGCGCGTGTAGCACGTCTCTACGACTAATAATCAACGCTGGTTATAACAGATTTATGAAATAACAAATTGTTATCAAATTAAAAACATTAATTTTATATTTACCGATCAATAATTGATTTAACCGTTGGTTAAATCAAATGTAGAGACGACCTATATGGGCGTCTCCAAGGTTTAATGTAGTTATTTGAAAATCAAAATTGAGACGCGCATGTAGCACGTCTCTATAACTAAAAATGTGAGTAGTTTCAAAGGATTAATAGACAACATATTTCAGAGTTTGAAATTATCTGTGAGGTAAAAAATGAAGAATGAGAATTTAAAGAAAAAATCAAAGAGTAGAGAAATTATAGAAGATATTTTAAGTGAAATTGAACAGTCTAATATTAAGATAGGCGATAAACTTCCGTCAGAAAGAAGTCTCGCTGAAAAATACAATGTATCTCGAATTGTTATACGAGAAGTTATTAGTTATTTGAAGGCAATTGGTGTGGTTGAGAGCGTTCAGGGAAGCGGAAATTATGTAAAAGATTATCCAAAACAGGAATATTTTGACTTAAATTATTTGGACTATGACGTTGACGATTTGTTGGAAAGCAGAAAGATATTAGAGCAGGCGTCTGCTACTTTAGTATTTAAAAATATGGATGATGAATTGATAAAAGAATTAGAGAGGATCGTTCGAGATTTTACAAAAGCAGTAAAGGCAAAGGACTTAAATGAGACGTTGGAACAGGATTATTTGTTTCATAAAATATATGCTTCTTACACACAAAATCCTATATTAGAAAACATATTAGATAATTTAACAAGTTTTATTCAAGATAGGGTGTGGAAAATAATTAAAAAGGAGTATTTGTTTACAAACACTTATAATAAGAAGACTTTAGAAAATCATAGAAATATATTAAATGCCCTCAAAAACCGAGATTTGAATCAACTTATATTTTACATTGAGATGCACTATGACACGATAATAAGAGGGTTAAAAAAGTAGTATGTTATATTGGTGAAACGTTGCCTTTTCGTTCACCATATTCTATTATATCTTTTAAGGTAATTTTGGATAATTCATCAAAAATAGCCCTTTGTACTCTTTTCCACACAAAGTCAGCAGGACATGTGTCTTGGTTTGGGCAGTCCCCTTTTGTAACACAATCATAAGAATTTAAAGGCACTTCCAAGGCCTCTACTATTTCTGATAGTTTAATTTCTTCAGGATTTTTTGTTAAGTTGAATCCGCCAAACTTTCCTCTGCCTGAATCTACTATCCCAGCTTTCTTTAATTCAGAAAATATTTTAGCCAAAAATTCATTGGGTATTTCAGTATTTTCAGAGATGTTGTATATCGAAACAAAAATTTTTTCTTCATCTTGAGTTTGTTGGTTTTGCAATTTGTATAGCTCATATAGTCCTCTTAAAGCATAACAGCTTTTTATTGTTAAAGACATATTTTCCCCACCTTTTACTACTTGCGTCAAATGTTTTTTAAAGTTCAGCTAAATAAGCCTTTTTAAATACAAGACTTCCTTTTTTAGCTAGTGGTACTACATTGAACATATTCATTTCAAAACAGAAATCCAAGTCTTCTTTAAATCCAAGTTGTTTTAGTTTTAGAGCATGTGTAGAATTTTTTACTTCGTTTTTTTTGGAGTTTGCTAACTTGAGTGCGATTTTAGCGCCGTCATTTATTTCTACTTCATCTGTATAATTACTTAGGAATTTTTTTACAAAAATGCCTGCAGCAAAGCAATCTTCTAAAGATACGTTTTCATTTGTGCCGGAGCAGATGATGCCTATATCTTTGTATTCTTTCTTCATTACAAAATCAATAACAGCATCAAGATTAAGAAGAGACAATGCTATTACATCTCCATGTTTGTTTACTTTTTGAATTGCTTTTGCACCATTAGTTGTGGTTAACATGACAGATTTTTTTCTGAGTTGGTCAGCATTTTTGATAAATTCAACAGGAGAGTTCCCGTAATCAAAGCCTTCTATTTTTAAGGCTTCTCTTTCACCTGCTAATATATATCCCCCTATTGGGCCTAATTCTTTTACTGTTTCGACTTTTTCTAAAACCATTACTTCTTCAACACCACAATGCAACAAAGTAGCGATGCTTGAGGTAGCTCTTAGTATATCAATTAATATATAGATTTGATGATTGTTTATACTTTCATTTGGTAAAAAGTAGACATCTAAGTATGTTTTAAATATATCTTTTTGTTCTATTTTAATCTAGCTCCTTTTCTTGAGAAGTTGTAGAGTATCTAAGAACAAAATTATCTATATGCCAAGTTTCATTTATTGATGATATTGTATATTGGTATTTTCCATCATAAATAATGTGTGAAACAGAGGCATTTTCCATTAAATATGTTTCATGTTGGTTCATAGGAAGGTTTAATATCCAGCATAGAATAGATCTAATTGCTAACCCATGAGCTACTATTATTATTTTATCATTTGGATTGTGTTTTTTTGTAATCTTTTTTAATGCACGAACTGCACGTCTTTGTAAGTCTCCCAAAGATTCAACGCCGTCAACTACAGCCCATATATCGTTGTGCCAATATTTTACTTCTTCTGAGTAATCTTGAAGAATTTGGTCTATAGTTTTGCCATCCCAAGGTCCAATATTACATTCGTTTAAATCAACATATCGTTCTATCTGTAAACCGTGGTACTGGTTAATTATTTCTGCAGTTTTTATTGCTCTTTTGAGTTGAGAACAGTACAGTCCGTCAATATCCATGTCTTTAAATCTTTCTGCTGCAGCTTGAGCTTGCATTATCCCTTCTTCATTTAATTCTATATCTCTTTGACCTTGCCATTTTCCTTCACTATTCCAATCTGTTATCCCATGTCTAACTAAATATATATCCACTACCATTACACCTCCGAATTTTGCTTTATCATTTTCCTGCAAGAAGACTCCCACTTCTGTAAGTGGGTGATGAATTGCAGTTATAAAACATACTAAATCCTTTCCTAAACATATAGGGCTTAACTAAATCTGTTTTAACTGGCTTA
>JALNZW010000049.1 GCA_023229115.1 Patescibacteria group bacterium | reverse complement strand
CAAGGAACTGGGGCGGCATTTCTAGGTGTCTACATCTCAGATAACGTGGCTAGAATTTCTTCTAACTGAGTCTGGTGAACTTTGGGCTTCAACTATTGCTAATTGAAGCCCATGTGATCAGAGAAGCGTTTCTAAATTTAGTCAGAATTAACTATTTCTAGGTATCGCTTCTCTGTCACCGGGTGGTTCACTCCAAATATAAACAATATTATAAACACTTATATAAAATACTCCGAATATAAAAATTAAAGGAAAAATAATCAATATTATAAACAATTTTGTTAACCAAAAGCAAATTAATCCAATAATAGAAAGTATTCCTTTATACATATATTCTCCTTTGAAAAGAATTAAAAGATAAAATTATTATTTCTATATAAAAATTGTAAAAACAGAAAGTATCGAAAATCTTAACAATTGTTAAAATATCTGATACTTTCTGTTTTGCGAGGCCCACCTCTTGTCATACGCCCATTAAAAAACGTATTCAAGCAGTCCACTCTCTCGACTTTTAGAGTGCAACCGAGTGGAAAAATAGAGTAAACTTACGTTTACTCTATTTTTCCTACTATTATGATTTCTATATGAAAAACGTGAAAACAAAAAAATTAGAACACTCATATTTGTTTAAATATGAGTGTTCTTTTAGTTAAAAATCTTTTTCTAACCATTCTTTAATGATATTTTTGAAGTGGGTTAATTTTTCAATTTGTTCCAATTTTGAAAATTTTGTTTCTGTATTTTCAATTCGTTCGATATATTCTATAATGTTTTGTAAATTATTTGTTAGATTTGAAAGATTTTGTTTTAAAATCTCAAGTTTCCAATCCAATTTAGTTTACCTCGTATATTTTTTGCCTATGTAAGAGAGAATTGATTTTCATTTAAATTACAAAGGATAGTTCCAGATATGTTTTGAGTATTGTTTGATAAAATAGTACTGTCTTTTCCATTAGTAGTTCCATTTGAATGGGAATATGTAATATATGGGTAAATTGGATAAACTAGATATGGAACATGTTCTTTATCAACTAATTCTTTTAATTAATAATATAATTGTTTAGCTTTTTCTAATGTTAATGAAATTTCAGAATCTTTTGTTTTAAACACTAATTTTACGAGTTCTACTATGTTTTCTCCTTTTTTAGTTTAACCCATTTGAATTGATTAGAATTAGCAAGATACATCTTATCAAAATATGTCTTGCAATTTACACAAATAAACTGATTTGTTGTAATAACTCCTTCAATATCATCTGGATAAATATCATAACCAATTTCTTCAAGTTCTTGTTTTTGACAACAGGTAGGAACATTCATATTTTTTTACCTTTTTTTAATCTTCTATGATTTTTATACTTTCACAATGGTTTGGAATTACAAAAGCACAAAATTCTTTACCAAGTCCTGTTTCTGGCCGATTTAAAAGTGCATATATAAATGTTGAATTACTAAAACCAATTGGAATTGCTTCTTTATTAATTTCAGCATTGATATTATCTGTATACTGTCCATATGATTTACCGCACTTACAATATCTCATTTCATTAATTTGTAATTTAAATACATCTTGACAGTGTGGACAAAAGATAAGTTTCATTTTTCTATTTCTTTAATATGTATATAAATTGGTTTCAAATGTGGTTCTTTATTAATTATATCTGTTAATTTTTCTAATGTTTTTTCATCATTATCGATTAATTCATATTTACCATATAAAGTGTTGATTTTTAATAAAGCAAATTCACCAAAAATATCAACAATAACCAATAATTCATATGTTTCAGTATTTTTAAACCATTGTCCTACATTGTAAATAATTTTTTTAGTAGGTCTTAATTGTTTAATTTTATCGGCAAGCTCTTTAAACTCTTCAGGAATGTGGACTGGAGGACATCCATGAAATGCAGCTTCATTATTTTCTGCAATAAACTTTTCTCGAACAGTAACTAATTCTTCAAGTTGAATTCTTTTTTCTAGATCTTCATCCATTTTTAGTTTCTTTCTCATTTAAGTTATGATTGTTGTGATTTTTTACACTCATTTTCCCATTTCTCCCATTTTTTCCATTGTTTATTTGAAAAATCATAGTCATCAATACAACCACCATCTGAACATTTTGGACAAAGATCAATTTCAAAATATCCACTTTCCCAATCACCATCAGTACCTATTTCACATTTTTCTATTGGACCTTTCCAACCACATTTAGAACATTTCGCAATATCCGGTTTTGGTTCACTATTTGTTTTTTCAATTTTGATATTTTTAAGAAGATCATCAATTAATTTATTCATTTGATCCTTTCTTTGTTTAATCCGGCAAGATCTAGTTAAAGATCTTGCCGGATTAATATTATAGAGAATGTTCAATTATTTTTTGATGAGTTATACCTTGTTCAATTGCATCTTTTTTTTTAAATTGCCAACTACCAATACAACTATTATATAAACTTCTAAATCTGTATCTTTCTGAAGAATATTGTGAAGAGTCTTGTTTCTCAATAGTATAAATTTTTATATCAAACTGTTTCATTTTCTTTTTTATCCTCTTTTTCTAAAAGTTCAAAAAATTTCTTATCGTTTCTTAAGATTTCATATATATCTTTAATTATATTTAGATCTGAAATCAATTTATTATTAATTTTCAAATTAACTATACTAAAATCTTCAATATAATCTCTACCCTTATCAAATTCTTTACTTCCCCAATATTCATATTCTCCAATTCCATCATTCCACCAACTTGTAACATTTATCTCAAGATCTAAAAGAATTGTTATGTTATGATATTCGATTTCATAATTATTAATTGAAATCATAACTTTTCTACTCTTTTAGAATTAACAAACCAAATTATTGGAATTACAAGTAAACTACTAATATATTTAATTAAAGCTTGTCCCCAAATTGCATTCCAATTCCATCCAAAAGCTAAATAAACGAAAATTAAAGAATCCAATGGAGTTGATAAAGTGTTCGAAATGAAAATTCTTTGAGTGAATTCTTTTTTAGTTAAAGTAAATAACAACCAATCCACAAATTCAGAAACTAAAAATGCACTAACTGATGCTAGAGCTAATTGCCAATTCATAAATAAAGTTACAAACGCCGCAATTCCAATGAAGAACCAAATCTTCCATTTACCAAAATACCGTTGAACGAAATCTCGAAAAGAGAATGTGAGTCCAACCATTACTACACCAGCAGGAAATGTAAGACCAATCCAATGAACAATTCCGAAATAATCAACTAGTATATTTGCCGTTATAATACTTAAAATATACAATCCTGCCCAAATCCATTTAGCATAATTTGTCATATTTTAAAGATCTCCTTTTTTAATTACTTTGTTGTTAATAATGCAATTAACCATTGTTTTGCTTCATTAATTGGTGTTGTCAAGGTATCAAAACTAAGTTTACGATACATTTCTAAAATTTCTTCTTTGTTTGGTTCACCAATTCCCGTTAATGAATTTGATAATTTGCTATAAATATCATGGGTTTCAATTTTTTCTAACAAATCTAAAATATGATTTAGAGTTTGGTTTTCAAGAGGTGTCATTTTTTACTTTCTCAAAACTACTTTTGGTAGAGTTATAGTTTTTCCCATTTGAATATCTGTTAGATATTCTGCCGCTAAAAGAATTGGAATTTGTTGGCAGTATAATAATTTTAATATTTCAAATTCAGTATTCCCAAATGAGAAATTTAAAGGATTAATTTTTACAGATTCTATAACTTCTTTAAGAAACATAATTATTATTCTTTAAGTTTAAGCTTATTATGAAACTTATCAATTGATTTCTTTTCAGCATTTTTAACAATTTTAATAACAAATTTATTTAACTTTTCAGTTAATTCAATAGTATTCCAATTTTCTCTATCTTCTAATATATTAAGAATTTCTTTCTTATACATTGTTTTAATCTTTCAAATATTTAATAGGATCTTTAACTCCAGCTTCTTCAAATCCTCTAATTCTTAATAAGCATGCTGGACATTTTCCACAATTTGTTCCATTATAGCAGGTAT
>JALNZW010000012.1 GCA_023229115.1 Patescibacteria group bacterium | reverse complement strand
GATGCAGAGGGAATACTTAATCAAGTTTTGAATTTTTCTTTTGGAAGAGAGATTAAGGTTGAGGATGTTCAAGATATGCTTGGGGTTGTGGACTTAAGTTTAGCGTTTGAGTTTGTAGAGTTTTTAAGGGATAAAAACATTTCCGAAGCAGTTAAATATTTAAATGAAAAGATAGAGAAAGGATTAAATATTGATGAATTTAGCAAGACAATAATTAACTTTTTAAGAAAGCTTTTGATTTTGAAAATTAGCAAGGATCTAGTGGATGATATTGCTATGGGAGAAACAAAAGAAACAAAGGATAGGATGCTAGACTTAGCTTCTCAGTTTGAAGCAAAGAATTTGAAATTAATCCTAGACTTATTTTTAGGAGCTGAAAGTAAAAGAATGTTTTCCTCAATTCCACAGCTTCCATTTGAATTGGCACTTGTAGATTATTATTACAAAAGTTGATTTTTTTGGTGGAATATAATAGGATGTGATTGCATTGTGGGATCGTCTAATGGTAGGACAATGGGTTTTGGTCCCATTAATCTAGGTTCGAATCCTAGTCCCACAGCCAAGTTGAGCGCCTTACGAGACGCGTTGAAAATATATAAATTATATTAAATTATAATTATGACTAAAAAACTAGGAAAATTTATAGGAATGAAGTATTCAGAGGATAAAGACAGTGACAAGGTTATAGAAATTAAGAAGAATTGGAATCAATTTGTAAAATTTTTTTGGATTATTTTTGTTTTAAAAATTTTAACAAAAGGAATTGTTCCAGAATTAGATGATGTTTTATTAATATTATTAGTACAGTCTATTCCTGTATTATTAATGGTTTTTACGATGGGTTATTTTGCCCACAAGATAACAAAGAGGAAAATCGGTTTATTTGCTGGATTGTTTGGATTTTTTTGGTTTGCAATAGTTGGGATATTTATTGGTTACTTATATTTAAGCATGTTAAGAAGTCGGGAAATTAAGAAAGAAATAATTAAAAATGATTAGAATAAATAACAATTTATTAATAACTAATTATGATGGAGACACCCTTTGATTTGGGTGTTTTTTAAAATAAATGTGTGAACTTATATCTAATAATTTAAAAGAAATAGAAGAAACGTTCAAAGGGGTTGGTGTAATTATTAACCAAAGAAAAGATTTAAAAAGATTACATAAAGATAATATTTTTAATAGAATGTATTCTGTTGTATTAAGTAGTCTTGTTGATGTAGAAATTCTTTTTTTGAGATTAGAAAAAAATTTAAAAAATATAGAAAAAATATCAATAAAAATAAATAAAAGAAGTCAAAAAGAAGACAAGGAAGAAATATCTAAAGAAGGACAACAGTTGAGAAAAGAGATGGATAAGTTGAAAGGAGAAGCTTTTGTCGATTTTAAAAGTGTTTATATTTTTTTAAAAATTTTTTTTGATAAACATGTTTCATTGTTAAGATTTCTATTTAATTGGCGAGGAATTGGAGATAAGTCAGTTACTAATTTTTATAACGATTTGAATTCTTACGATGAAACAGATGGGGATATTGTATTTTTTAAAGAAAAATGTTTAAATAGATTAAAGGCGATTGATGTGTTTATAACACAATATAGAGATGATTATATAATGCATGACCAAACTGGCCATAAAGAAATTACAAGATGGGTTATTTTTGAAAATGATAATATAAGGATTTTTGGAAAAAGACCATCTATTACTCTTAATGATATGGTATTTATTTTATCAAATTATATTAATGATACAAGTGAATTTATTGAAAGTAAATTTAAGATAAAGTAAAATTTGTTGTTTTTATTTTTTTGATATAATGCACACGAAGAGCGTAGAATAAGAAAAAATAAAAATGTTTGAGAAAGCTTTACAGATTATCAAAAATATTTTATATATGAAGTATGTCTTATAAAAATATAAACCGAATGGATTCAAAAGAAAAAATAATCGTTATAGCTAAAAAGTATAATAAAAAAGAATCATTGAGATGTTTTTTTGATGAAATTATTCTAGATAATAAAGAATTTTTAATATTAACTACAAATAATTTTAAGTATATTAAGAATGGTAAAGAGAGAGATAAGGGGTATAGAATGGATTTAATAATTTTTAAAGAAAAATGGTTTAATGCATTTGTTTTTTATAAGAACGACAAAAAACAAAAATTCTATTTCAACATTGCAAGTCCTGCTAGTATAAAGGATAAGTATATCGAATATATTGATATGGATATTGATTTAGTTGTTTCATCTGATTTTAAAAAGGTGGAAATATTAGATATGGAAGAATTTAAATCGCATATAAAAGAGTATAATTATAGTGATTTTTTTATTAAAAATTCACTAGGAGCATTAGAACAGGTTAAGGAGTTGAAAGATGATAAAAATTTTTGGAAATTATTTAAATAAGTTATGAACTATAAGAGAATTAATAATTTTAAAGAAGCTTTTGAAATAAAAATTAATTTATTAGTCACAGGAATTAATGTTGATTTAGATGACACAAAAATTAGTTTTAAAAAGAAGGTGGATGCGTTATATTCACATACTCCTTATAATTATGATAAAATTCCTCAAGAGATAATACTTTATCATGATGAGAATACGAAATTACCCATAGTTTGTAATATAAGATTCAATAAAAAATCTCCTTACAGAGTTTTTTTAAAGGATAATATTTTGTTATTAAAATATGAAGATAATTTATATATTATAGAACCAACTCGGATAGGTAATTTGTATGATTATCAATTTTCTGAATCTATTCAAATTTTAGGAGTTAATTTGGCGGGAATTGTTTTGAGTAATTATTGTCATTTTGTGCATGATAATAAAAAATGTAGATTTTGTGAAATAGATAGCAACTGTTTTAATGTAAAAGCAAAGAGCAGGGTAGAGATTTTAAAGCATTTTAAAAAAATAAAGACAAAAAAAGATATAAAATATTTATCAATTACCTCTGGTAATTTTAACAAGGATTATGATAAGATGCTTGTTTTTTTTATTGATTTTATAAAAGAAATTAAATTTATAAACAAGGACATAAAAATTTTATTATCATTAATGCCACCTAGTGATGATGAATTGTTAATTAAGCTTAAAAATGTTGGTTGTGATATGGTAGCTTTTAATATAGAAATGCTTGAAAGAAAAAGATTTGAGAAAATGGTTCCAGGAAAAAATTTATTAGGTTATGATTTATATGTTGAGAAATTAAAAAAAGCGAAATCTATATTTGGAGCAGGAAATGTTTATTCTAATTTTGTTTATGGAGTACAATCTTTAATTAAAAACAGAGGAGATACTTTTAATGGAAAAGAAGAGAATGATATTTCATTGAAAGGTGTAAAATTTTTATTGAAGAATGGAATAATTCCTTTGTATACAGTTTATCATACAAATGGAACTAACGAGATAGGAGATATTAATATAAACATAGAAAAATTAATTAATTTTTCATTGGATTATGGAAGGCTTGTTTTGAAAAGTAATTTAGTTGATAAAGACAAAAAGGGTGTTTTATTTGATTTAGGTTCCATCTCTAATCATGTTTACAATGATGCATACATATTAAATAAGTATTATTTATGAATTATATACTATTATTAACATTAGCTTTCTTTTTTGGAGTTACCAATAAAGTAGCAGATTTATTAAATGAACATGGATTAAAATTGTTTAAACATGCTGATATTTTGTTTGGAATAATATGGGGAATATTGGGAGCATTTTTAATGTTTTTCGACCAATCAATTGCTATTAATTATTTCGCATTAATAATTTATTGGTTTTTTATGATCAAGCTTGATTATAAGAATCATTCATTGGCAGGAACAATAATGCTATTTGCTGGTATATATATTATAGATTTTACTAATTTTGTAATTTTACAGATTTTATTATTGTTTTTATTGGATTTTATTACTATTTTAATTCAGCATAAAATTGCTAGAAGCTTTCCTTTGTTGGCAAGATTAAGATTAAGAATTTATTTAATCCCATTGCTTTATAGTATCTTGATGGATAATTATCTTATTTTTTATGTTACAGTAGTTGCTATGATTGGAGTGGAGATAATAACCATTTCTTATGACCATTATTTAAAAAAGAATAAAAAATGAAAATCATTTTAGAACAAAAAATAGAAGACGGATTCAACACTAAAAAATTTGCAATTCTATTAGATGATAATAATATAATAGAAGCAGTTTCTTTTAAAAAGAATAATCACACAATTTGCTTGTCTTCTCAAGTTGGATGTAGCGTTGGTTGTGTTTTTTGTGAGAGTGGGAAAAATGGCTTAATTAGAAATTTGACCGCGAAAGAAATTTTTGAACAGTACGAACTTGTTATGCAATATTCTGAATTTAATAAGGATGAGAATGGTTATATTTTATTTATGGGTATAGGAGAACCTTTATTAAATTATGATTGTGTAAAAGAAGCTGTTTTTAATATTAAAAAAAATACCAAAGAAAAAATAATAATATCAACAGTGGGCATAAAAGGAAAGATTGATCGAATAATAAAGGATAAATTAGATATAGATTTATGTGTTTCATTACATGCGACCAATCAGGATCAAAGAGATGAAATTATTCCAATAAGTAAAATGTTTAATTATAATAATTTATTATCAGAGATATATTCCTTTGAAAAAAGAGGCAAAAGAACATTGCCTATAGATATAAATTACTTATTATTTAAAAATTTTAATGATTTTAAAGAAGATGCATTGCAATTGGTAGATTTTTTTAGAGACAGAGACGTTAGAATTGTAGTTAAAGAACCATGCCCAATAAGTAATCAGAAGTATTTCATGACATCCTCTCAGAATGCAAAAAAATTTATTGATATTTTAAAAGAAAATAACATTAATCATTTATTTACTAGAAGTACAGGTAGAGAAATTAATGCTGGTTGCGGGCAATTAAAATCTAGCATAGTAAAAAATATAAAATAAATTTATTTTTAAAAAGTTTCACTTTTGTCACTTTTTTGCTACAATAAACATGTGCACGAAGAGCGTAGAATAAGAAAAAATAAGAATGATTGAGAAAGCTTTACAGGTATTAGGGATTTAATAGTTCTAACTTGAAGTGCTCAGCCACTTTGAGCGCTATACGAGACGCGTCGAGATATATGTTTATAAAATAACCAAAATAATCGTGAGGGCAACATTCGTTGAATATTTTATAGATTGTTGAAAATAACATGGTAAGATGTTAATATTTGTTTAGCAATTCAAAGGAGGTGTTACATTGTTTGTGGGTTGTTAATTTAGAACGCGAGAGAGATTATGTTAAAAACAAAAAAACAGGATGGTATATTGATGAAATTAAGTAAAGTTTCTTTAATTGGAATTTTATGCTTAATATCTTTAAGCGTAATAGTTCCTGTCAGTGCTAGTACGCCATTAACGATCACGCCATTCAACTTGTTTGGCCTTAATGGTATGCCTGGATATGCTTATCATGACGAGGGATACCTATATTGGTCATATTTCGGAGAGAATCTTGTGGCCAGCTATAGCCGAGGTTGCGGAGCAGATACGCAATTTGCTGACAATTACGGGTATTACTGGGGTGAGTGCGTTAGCGCAGTAAAAGCACTGAGTGGAAGCAACGTAGTTACAGCCAACTGGATCAAGGGTAGTCAGGTAACAAGTGGCGGAGTTGCTTCAGGCACAGCCATAGCTACCTTCTCGGGCGAATCTTACTATGGACATACAGCAATTTTCAAAGGATATATCTACAGTGGATACACTATAACAGGAATCGAGGTATGGGATCAGAATTGGCGTTATGATGGCCTATTTATGAAGCATACTATAAATTGCTATGGTTCGGGAGTAAGTAACGCTAATAATTATTACGTTGTTGAAGTTTAACAACAAACAATTCACCTCCTTTTTTAAATATGTTATAATATAAACGTATTACTATAAATATTTTTAAAATATGGAAAAAAATAAAAATATTCTCATTATTTTGTTTTTTATGTTATTACTAATAGTCAGTATAGTCTTTTTTTGCAATAAGGCTCAAAATAAAAATTTTAACAGAGAAGAACCTAATGAAAATGTTGATTGGATTTTGTACCAAAATGATAATTTAGGTTTTTTAATAGAGCTTCCTTCAGAAATAGCCACTGTTAGTAAATGTCCTAATAACAAGATGGTAAGTGTTCCTGTTAAGGTTTTTGAGAATAATGAAAGTCGTGTGGCATATATCGTTCCTGAATATTATTACGATGCAAGTTGGAGCTCCGAAGAGCAAAAATTCACTGAAGATTGTGTAAAGGTAATATATTCTTTGGATATGCTTGAAACCGAAAAACGTGAAAAACCTTTTTTAGGATGGACGATTAATATTAGTGATATTAAAAATGAAGAAGATATTCTTAGGGCTATTAAGGACAATTTTGGATCAACCTGTGAAATTAAAGATAAAGTAAAAGATGAGCAGGGAAATTATGAGATAAGTCTCTATGGTAGTGATTGGGATTCCAATAATGGCTTAGAGAGTAGTTGTATGATAAATTATTCATATAAGATTATTTATTGTCCGGATAAAGGAAAAATGATGTCCGTTATATTAGGGCAGGAGTGTACTTTTGGAACAGATCCTAGCGCTAAACCATATTATTGTTACGATGAAGGTATGATCAATAGTTTCAAATTTCAGTAGTATACACGAAGAGTGTAGAATAAGGAAAAATAAAAATAATTGAGAAAGCTTTACAGGTATTTAAAGATTTAATATTTTTAACTTGAAGAGCTCAGCCACTTTGATCGCGGCACGAGACGCGTAACTTGCAATAAATTCCATAAATTATTGTGGGTTTTTTGCATAAAAGTCTATGCAAATTTATTATTTTACGCTATAGTTTATGTAAGTAAAAATACTAATAAAAGAATAAGGTTATTTTAATAGATATGCTTCACTCAATAATCACAAATGCGTTAATTGTAAAAAATAATAAGATATTAATTTCGCAAAGAGCGTTAAATGAGAAACATGATCCTGGTAAGTGGACAATTCCTGGAGGTAAAGTAGAGCAAACAGAGGGGAACGTTTGGAATATTCTAGAAAAAACTTTAAAAAGAGAAGTAGAAGAAGAGGTGGGTGTAATGATTGATGATAATATAAGACTTATTTCGAATAATACATTTATAAGAACTGGGGGGCAGCACGTTATAGCATTAGTCTTTATTTGTTATTGGGTTAGTGGTGTTGCTAAACCATGCGAAGACACTAATGATGTGGCATGGATAACTGAGGAAGACTTGAAGCTTTACGATTTTTCTCCTAATGTTGAAGAGTATATTAAGCATGGGTTTAAGAATATTAAAATCTAATAAGTATATTAGATTTTTTGAATAATCATAAAAAATTTATAATTTTAACAACTAATCATATGAAGAAAAAAAATTTATTAATTTCTATGGCTTGCATTGTAATTGTTTTTATTGCATCTTTTTTACTAATAAATAATAATCAAAATAAAGAATCCTCTGAAAATTTGGAAGAGGTCTCAATAAGACTTAAATGGTTAGATCAAGCTCAATTTTCGGGGTACTATGTTGCAAATAGCAAGGGGTATTATAAAGAAAATGGTCTTGATGTAAAAATAAATTCAGGTGGTCCAAATATTTCTCCCATTCAAATGGTAGCGAATGGTACAGATGATTTTGGTATTACAAGCGGAAATCAGATTATTTTAGCTAGAGAACAAGGAATACCGGTTGTAGCCATTGCTGTTGTGTATCAAAAATCACCTATTTCTATAGTTTCCCTAAAAAATAAAAATATTAGTAATCCGGAAGATTTAATAAATAAAGTAGAATAATAAAGGATAAAATGCTTAAATTTTGATAATTTATGAACATAGCAAGAGCCAAAATAAAAGACTTAAAAGATGTAGTTGAATTATCTTACAAATCAGCGATGTATCATAAAAAGTTGACTCCATATTATGATACTAGTAAAGATGTTAAAGAAGTATTAACGAAGTCTTTAAAGAAAAATATTTATTCTTCAAATAGTTGTATTTTTATTGCAGAAGAAAATAATAAAATCATTGGTTATTTATTAGCATTTAAAGTTAATAGACTAGAAATGTTTAAGGTTAAAAAAGCGGGATTAATAGCAGATGTTTTTATCAAAGAAGATTATAGAAGAAAAGGAATTGGAGATAAGTTAATTAAAGAATGTTTTGATTGGTTTAGGGGGGATAAAATTTCTTTTGCAGAAATTAATGTTGAAGTTTCGAATAAGCAGGCAATTAATTTTTGGAATAAAAAAGGATTCAAAGATGTTTCCATTGAAAGATATAAGAGAATATAACATAATAAACATGCGCTCAAAGAGCGTAGAATAAGAAAAAGTAAAAATGTTCGAGAAAGCTTTACGGGTATTAGAGATTTAATATTTCTAACTTGAAGTGCTCAGCCACTTTGAGCGCCTTATGAGGCGCATATAAAATTATATAAATTATGGCAAGAACTTCAACTTCTCATAAAAAAGAAATAGCAGAAATTAAAGAAATTTCTAATGAAACAAATAAAAAGTTAAATTCTTTCCCTTTTTCATTTTGGGGAGGTTTAATAATAGGTTTTATTGCTGGTTTTTTATCTAATATAGTTTATAACTGGATTTTTTAAAAAATTCAGTTTTTATATACAAAAAATAGCTTTACTTTTGTTTATTTCTGCATTATTATTAAAACAATGAATTTATCAGAAAATGAAAAAAGAGATATTATAAAATATATTGAATCAGGAAAGCCTTTGCCTGAAAAATATAGATTTTTGTTATTTAATGATAGCAGAGAAGTCGAACTTCTTTGGAATGGAAAAACAGATGAGGTTGAGAATACAGTTTTACCATTTCAAACAATAGAACATATTGATGAGCCTAGAGATGAAAGTAAAATAAAGATACAAAATTCTCTTTTTGATCTTTCTGGAAGACAAATACAAGGATGGACTAATAAATTGATATGGGGAGATAATAAATTAATTCTCTCATCTCTTAAAAATGGTCCACTAAGAAAACAAATAGAAAAAGAAGGTGGTTTAAAATTAATATATATTGATCCTCCATTTGATGTTGGGGCTGATTTTTCTTTTAATATAGAAATCGGAGACGAATCTTTTATCAAAAAACCTTCAATTATTGAAGAAATAGCTTATCGTGATACTTGGGGAAAAGGAGCTGATAGTTTTATTTCTATGATTTATGAGAGATTAAAATTAATGCACGATTTACTTGCTGATGATGGTAGTATTTATGTTCATTGTGATTGGCGTTTAAATAGTAGTTTGAGATTGGTTTTAGATGATGTTTTTGGAAGAGATAATTTTAAAAATGAAATTATATGGAAAAAAAGAAATATACCAAATGCGCAATCTAATTTTTATTCTCAGGTTTATGATAGTATTTTATTTTATTCTAAAACAAAAAATTATATTTTTAATAAAATATATTTACCTTTAACAGAAAAGCAGAAAGAACCTTATAGATTAAGTGACGATAAAGGGCGTTTTAGGTTGATAATGCTAGAAGCTCGTGGAAAGCAAGCTACTGTGAATAGAAAAAGTTTTGAATGGAATGGTCGTAGAGCACAATGGCTTTACTCGAAAGAGAAATTGAGTGATTTTTATAAAAAAGGATATATTTATGGCGATAAAGATAGAGGATATTCAAAGAAACAATACTTGGATGAAGTAGAAGGGGTTTTGTTGACAAATATATGGAATGATAAATTTGTAGCTCCCTTACAGGGTGGTTCTAAGGAATTTCAAGATTATCCCACTCAAAAACCAGAAAAGTTATTGGAAAGGATAATAAAAGCATCTTCAAGTGAAGGTGATTTAGTTGCAGATTTCTTCTGTGGATCTGGTACAACTTTAGCTGTTGCTGAAAAATTAGGAAGAAAATGGATTGGATCAGATTTGGGAAGATTTTCAATTCATACAACAAGAAAAAGAATGATTAATGCTCAAAGAGAATTAAAGAAAGAAGGAAAAGATTTTAGAGCTTTTGAAGTTTTAAATATTGGAAAATATGAAAGAGATTATTTTGTTACCGTTAATGAAAATTTAAGAGAAGAAGAAAAAAGAAAGCAAAAAATAAGAAAGGAAGAAGAATTTATAAAATTAATATTGTCTGCATATAGAGCAGAAGAAGTAGAATCTTTTAATAATTTTGTAGGGAAAAAGCGTGACAGATTAGTGTCGGTTGGTCCTCTCGATGTTCCTGTGACAAATAATTTTATAGAAAATATTATTAAAGAGTGTAGAGAAAAAGGGATAACAAAAGTGGATATTTTAGGATTTGATTACGAAATGGGAATAAATTTCGAGGAAGCAAAAAAACAAGGAATTAATATTCAATTTAAAATAATTCCAAAAGAAGTTTTTGACAAAAAAGCAGTAGAAAAAGGGCAAGTTAAATTTTATGATGTTGCATATATAGAAGTGAATCCAATCATTAAAGGAAGAGGAAATTTAAAAGAATTGTCAATAGAATTAATTGATTTTAGTGTTTTTTATAATCAAGACAATAATGGAGAATTGGAAGAAAAATTAAAAGCAGGTGGAAATAAGGTTATAATTGAGAACGGAGATGTTGTTAAGCTATCAAAAGATAAGACAGGAATTATTGAAAGAGAAGTTTTAACAAAAAATTGGACAGACTGGATTGATTATTGGTCAATAGATTTTGATTTTGAAAGTAAGAAAGAAATAGTAAAAATTATAAATGAAGATAATAAAGAGGAAGAAAAATGGACAGGATCATATGTTTTTGAAAATGAATGGCAATCTTTTAGAACTAAAAAAGATAGAAAAATAGAATTAGTATCGGCAATTAAAGAAGTGTCTACGGGAAGAAGAAAGATAGCAATTAAGGTTATTGATATTTTTGGAAATGATACAACTAAGGTAATAGAAATTAATATATGAATATAATTTTTAAGGTTCAAATATTTTTCAAAGAATCGCATAAAAAAACAAGACCTGATTCGGAGCAAGTAATTCAATGGCTTAAATCTAAGGGTTTTGATGTAGATAGTTCTTCTTTTTCAGATACTTTTTTTGTTTGTTTTAACGGAAAAGAAAATGAAAAAGATTTTTTTCGGGATAATTTAGATTTGCATCTATTAGCTATGGGTGAAAGAAATTGTAGTGATTGTGCACTTTTAATAACAGAGGAGTTTCAAAATTATAATGAAGCAGATATAAATAAATGGTGTCTAGTTGGTCCAAGTAATGAAGGAATGAATTATTTTAAAGATTTTATAAAAAATAATTCAGATTTTCATGAAAAATTAAAAGAATTAAGAATTTTTTATTCTCAAATAGATCCACGTTCTCAACTTATTTATGGAACATCATTATTAGAGGAATGGTTTAATGTTGACGCAGAGCATTGTTTAACAAAAGATGAAAAGGAAAGTGTTATTAAAGCAATAAAAGAATTAGAATTAGATAAAAAGAAAATATTTAAATTAAAAAATGAAATAAATAATCCATCATTTTTTTCTAAGAAAAGTAGAAATGAGAGAATTGCTGAAGCGGTTCATGAATATTATGGATTAGAATTGAAAGAAATAAAAAAGAAAATTAAAAAATTATATAATACAAGAGCAGAACTTGCTCATTTAATAAAGCAATGTGAGCTAGAAGAATGTTTAGATTTTTTAAAATCAATTTTTAGAACATTTCTTTATAGTAAGTATAGTTTTATAGAAATTGAATTACATTAAATATGGCACTACATAGAGATTTTCCAAAAGATAAATTCGCAATACTTAATCCAGGTATTAGATGGTTTCCAGCGGAAGAGGATTTAAGAGAAAAGGGGTATGAAAAATTACTTCCTCCTTTTGTTCCTGAATTAAGAGAAAAAGTTAAGGAATGGAGAGATAATAATTATGAGGGATGTACTGAAACATCAAAAGCATTATTGAATTGGTGGTTTAATGAAGAACATGTGATTTATAATGAAGACGGATCAAGTTCTTCTTTTCAATATTATTTTGCGCAAAGAGAGGCTGTGGAAACAGTAATTTGGCTTTATGATGTAGAAAAAGTAAAAAACAAGTATGATTTGATTAAATTTGATAAGCTTGGAAGAGTGAGTCCTAATATGTTTGATGAAGATTGGCTTCGATTTGTTATTAAAATGGCTACAGGGAGCGGAAAGACAAAAGTAATGAGTTTACTTTTAGTATGGTCATATTTTCATAAACTATATGAAGAATGTTCGGAATTATCTAAAAATTTTTTAGTAATTACTCCTAATATTATTGTTTTAGATAGGATAAAAAACGATTTTGAGGGATTAAAGATTTTTTACGAGGATCCAGTATTACCAGACAATGGTTATATGGGGAAGGATTGGGAAAATGATTTTCAATTAAAACTACATTTACAAGACGAAATTGGATCTATTTCTAAATCTGGAAATATATTTTTAACAAATATTCACAGAGTTTATGAGGGAGATGTTAGAGAGGCAAGTTTTGAAGATGTCGATACGTCAAATTATTTTTTAGGGAACAAAGTTACTGGAAAGACTAACGATTCAAAGATTGATTTAGGTGAAATTGTTCGTGATGTTGATGAAATTATGATTATTAATGATGAAGCTCATCATATTCATGATCCTAAAATGGCATGGTTTAAATCAATTGAGGATATACACAATAAATTGCTTCAAAAAGGTAAAAAACTATCTTTACAAATCGATGTAACAGCTACTCCTAAAAATGAACGAGGAGAGATTTTTGTGCAAACGATATCAGACTATCCTTTAGTTGAAGCTATACATCAAGAGGTGGTAAAAAAACCTGTAGTTCCTGATGAGCCAAGCAGGGCACGATTACAAGAAAAAACAAGTTCTTTATTTGCAGAAAAATATGAAGATTTCATCAGATTAGGAGTAGAAGAATGGGAGAAGGCTTATAAGGAATTAGAACCAACAGGGAAAAAATCAATTCTTTTTATAATGACAGATGATACAAAGAATTGTGATGATGTTGCTGATTTTATAGAACAAAATTATCCAAAATTGAAAGGTGCGGTTTTAACTATTCATACAAATAAAAGTGGAGAAATATCAGAATCAAAAGCAGGAAAAAAAGAGAAAGAGCTTAAGCAATTAAGAGATGAGGCAAATAATATAGATTCTTTAGAGAGCCCATATAAGGTTATTGTATCAGTTCTTATGCTTAAGGAGGGTTGGGATGTTAAAAACGTAACAACAATTGTTGGATTAAGAGCGTATTCTTCTGATTCTAAAATATTACCAGAACAAACATTAGGAAGAGGATTGAGAAAAATGTTTTTTGGACAAAATAAGGAAGAATATGTGAGTGTTTTAGGAACGCCACCTTTTATGGAATTTGTTGAAGCAATAGAAAAAGAGGGAGTAGAATTAGAAAAAAGAAGGATGGATAGAACAGGATCTCCGATTACTCCAACTGTTATTGAGGTTGATAATCAAAATACTAAAAAAAATATAGATAGGTTAGACATTGAGTTGCCCGTTTTAACTCCAAGAATACAAAGAGAGTATAAAAATCTTGAGTTACTTAATGTTGATAAATTTAATAATGAAAAGATAAAAATTAAAGAATATACAGAGGAAGAAAAAAAGGAAATAACCTTTAGAGACGTTGTTGAAAAGGAATTTCATCATAGTATTGTTTTAGATAGCTCTGTTGAACCAAATTATCAAAGCGTTGTAGGATTTTTTGTTCAAAGAATAATGAAAGAATTACGTTTATTTGGATGTTATGATATTCTTTTCGGGAAAGTAAAAAAATTTATAGTCAGTTATTTATTCGATCAAGAAGTTGATTTAAATAATTTAAACACTCTAAAGAATTTGTCTGATTTAGAGGCAGTAAAAATAATTGTAAAAACTTTTAAAGAAGAGATAAATAGTTTAACAGTTCAGGATAGGGGGGATACAGAAATTAAAAATTATATTAAAATTGCTAGCGCTAGACCGTTTGTTGTAAATGATCAGAAATATTTAATACCTAAAAAAAGTATTTTTAATAAAATTGTAGGAGATAGTGATTTTGAATTAGAGTTTGCAGATTTTTTAGAACGAGCAGATGACGTTATGTCTTTTGCTAAAAATTATCTTGAAATTCATTTTAAAATTGATTATAAAAATTCCAGCGGATCTATATCAAGTTACTATCCAGATTTTTTTGTAAAGATAGACAATAAAATAGTTTATATTATAGAAACCAAAGGAAGGGAAGATTTAGATGATATAGAAAAAATAAAAAGGTTAAAACAGTGGTGCGAAGATGCAAATGATAGACAGAAAAAGATAGAATATAAAATGCTTTATATTAAACAAGAAGAGTGGGAAAAGTACGATCCTAAAAATTTTAAAGATCTAATTAAATTATTTTCTTGAAAGTATGATAGTTTTATTAATTGGTCCTTCTGGTGTTGGAAAAAGTTTTTTAGGGGAGATGATTGCTCGAGAAAAAAGTTATAAATTTGAAAAGTTGGATAAATACGTTGACAAAGGAGTAGGTATTGATTCTATAGATTTAAAATTAGAAGCAAAGATTAGAGGATGTTTAGATTCTTTAATTTTACAAGATAAAATATTTATAATAGATGTTGGGGCTGGGTTTCAGAAGAAGTTTGAGTTTGATTTTTTTAAAAAATATAAGAAATATTTAATATATATTTTTCCGAGGGATATAAAAGATTTAAAGAATAAGGTTGAAGGTAGAAGTATTGAGGGGTTAGAGAATGAAGAATATAGTGAAAAGAGAAAAAATGTTTATAATTTAGCAGAACATCAACTGAAAAGAAAGGTTAATTTTCGAGATAAGAACTGCATAGAAGATTTAAATGAATTAAATAGATTGATTTTAAAAATTTCATATTGAAAAAATGATCATATTTTTTCTATATAAATTTGTTTGTCTTTTAAGATAAGTTTATTTTTCAAACAAGAAAGTAATTCTCGTTTTTCGTGAGTTGAGCCTTCTTCTAAAATGAATTTAAGGTAGTTTTTAATATCTATTTGGTTGATCTCAATTTTTTGAGATTTTTTATTAGATATCAATCTTTGAAATTTTTTAAATCTTTCTATTTCGTGTTTGATTTTTTCTTTGATACAAAGTTCGTCTATATTTATTTGATCAATTAAATTTTCTAATTGTTTAATTAATTCTTCTTCTCTAATATATCCACATTTACAATTTCTATCTTTAGCCTTGGTGCAGGTATAATAGATATAGTTATTAATTTTTCCGTTTTTGAGTTTTTTGTATTTTTCATCAGCTGTAATACCAGAACCACATAGTCCACAGGTTAATAGTTTAGTGAAAGCAAATTCTTTATTATGTCTTTCAAGTGTACTAATTCTATCTTTAATTTTAGATTGAACTTTATCAAACAGTTCTTTATTTATTAAGGGAGTATGTTTACCTTGATACCAATTACCACTTTTTTTAGGATATTCAAAAGTTCCATAATAGAAATGATTTTGCAATATAAGATAGATATTGCTTAAAGTTAAATATTTTCCATTTAAAGTTTTAAAGTCTAAATCATATCTTAACCAATTATATACTTGTCTTCCACTCCATCTTTCGTAAGCTACTTTTTCAAACATTTTCTTAATAATAGGAGCTCTATCTTTATCAATAAAAGTTTCACATTTTTTATCAAATTGTTTTTCTTTTAAATATCCAGTTGGAGCAGGAGCAGGCCATAATCCCATTTCAACTCTTGTTTTTAATCCTCGCTTAACATTTATACTCTTATTATCATTTTCTAACTTGGCTTGGGAGCAGAGAATCATTAGAAGAAATTTTTCACTTGGATTATTAGTAAAACATTGCCCGTAAGTTTTAATTTCAATAAGTTTCTTTTGATCCATTAAATCAACTAATGATCCTAAATCTCCAGCATTTCTACTTAATCTATCAGGAGCCCATGTTAGAATGGCATTATATTTATCTTCTCGAACTCCTTTTATAACTTCTTCATAAACAGGTCTTTTACCAGAATCTTTAGCAGAATGAGATTCTCTTTTAATATCAATAATATTAAGATTTTCTTTTTCTGCTATTTTAAGCATTTCTTTTATTTGTGAATCAATAGAAAGAGCTTGTCTTTCATCTTGTTCGGTTGATTTCCTGCTATATAGGCAGTATTTTATTTGAATATTATCTTCTATCATACTTAAATTATGACAGAGAATGCTAGTTCTGCTAAGAGTCTTCTTGCTCTTTAGGGAGACTATTAAATTCTTTATTATTACGCCAGTCTTCTAAGAATTTTCTGTATTCTAGTATTGTTTTATCATGTATATCAAGAGCAGTTTCTTTTCCCTCAGAATTTTTATTTAGTTGACGTTCTATAGCCTTCCAATGTCCGTTTTTTATTAATTCGACATATTTAGCTTTTGCTAGGTCTGTAATACTATCGTCTCCTTTTCTCATAGCTTTTTCAAAATCTTTTTTAAATTCTTCGTTTTCTATCCTCCATTTATAGATTGTATTTCTTGAAATATTACATTTTTTACAAGCAAGACTAACGTTAGGAATGTTTTCTAGTTCTTTTAGAAAGATTTTTTTATGTTTTTCGTTCTTCATGATAATAATTTTTTATTATCTTTACCGCTTTATTTGAGACCTTTTTAAATCTTTTTATTGCTAAATCACAGAAGATAGGTTCTATCTCTAGTGAATATACTTTTCTTTTTAATTTTTCAGCACATATCATTGTGCTTGCTGAACCAGAGAAAGAATCTAGTATAATATCTCCAACCTTTGTACATCTTTTAATTGCTTTTTCGTGCAAAGATGATGGTTTGCTCGTCGCATGTTCTAATTCACTTGAGGGTATTCTTTTTTCAATCCACAGGTTAGATAATTCATCAAGCAATGCGTTTCCATTAGTTAGTTCTTTATTCATTACCTCATTCAATCCTTTAAAGGAAGGGGAAAGGTAAGGATTCCCCTTGGTTCCATATACACAGAATTCAGTACTTTTATTAAAGGCTATTTTAGGAGTAGGGGAAAATCCATTTTTAACCCATATATTCAATCTTCTATTTGTAATATTTAGTTCATTGTATAGTGTTTGAAATACCCATACTAGAGATTCATCACACCAGTAGAAACAATGAAAATCTTCTTTTGTTATAGATAGAGCAGTTAACATGCTCTTTTTTATAAATTCTTTGTACTCTTCAATTGGCTTGTTGTCAGTAACAGTTCCTCCGTAATTTGCTTTTCCTCCAATGCCTTTATTGTAATCTAGATTGATGTTATAAATAGGGTCACTATAAATCATAGACGCCTTATCTTTTCCAAATAGTTTTTTAACAGCGTTAATATCTGTTGCGTCAGCACATAATAATTTATGATCTCCTAATATAATTAAATCTCCGCGGTTGGTTTGAGGATTTTTAATCTTTTTTAATTCTTCTTCTTCATTAAATTCATCACCTGTTTCTTCTTTTCCAAGAATGTTATCCCAACCAATATTTAAATCTTCTTCGTTAAATCCTAAGTCTAATAGGAGGTTTTTTTCGAAGAGTTTATCTAGGGCAGAGAAGTCCCACTCTCCAGATATAGCATTTAGTTTAAGATTAAGAAGTTTTTCTTGCTCTATATCAAGATTTACATACACAACAGGAATTTTTTTAATTCCTATATTTCTAGATGCCTTAACTCGTGCGTGTCCCCCTATAAGAATATTCATTCTTTTTGGATTAGAATTTACGATTACTGGATCGACTAGCCCAAACTCCTTTATGGATTTTTCAAGTTGTTCAATCATAGATTTATCGTGAATCCTAGGATTGTATTCTGATAATTTTAAGTTGTTTATGTTAATGTATTCTATTTTATAATTTGTTTCTGTCATATTTAAAAAGTACTTAAATTAATTATTAAGTACTAATTAGCATATCCATATAAAATGAAGGTGACATTTTGTGGACCACAAAATTTATTTTCTACGTTGTCTTACTTTTTTTATTATGTTTATATTCTTTTTAGATTCTTCTATTGTGGGAAAATCATCTTCTTGCCAAACATCTGCTTCGATTGACATATCATTATATTTGTAGTTATCGTCGATTCCAGGATTCGTATTTGCCATGGTTCCTTTTTCCTTAGATAATTCTACAATTTTTATATCTCTATCTATTTTAGGACTTGGTTTGAGAATTGTTTTTCCATAAGGGTAGTTGTATTTTCTAAGAAAGGAGTATTTCTCTTCTTTTGACATTTCAAGAAACATGTCAGCTTGTTTCTTAAGCAAAGACCATTCGCATTTAGTTGGTTTAGTGAAGAAAGTTATTGATATATTATCTTCATTTGTTGTTAGGACTGCATTTTGAGAAGGAGCATCAACTTTATCGTAAACGATATAGCATAATATAAATTTTTTAAAGTTATTTGGGAATTTAAAATCTATCAAAATATCATCTATTTCTTTATATAAATCGTTAAAATTAAATTGTTCTTTATTTTCATATTTCTGAATTAATTCATTCCACCAAGATTGAGCTCTTCTAGGTTGTTTGAATCCTTTTTGGGGGATATAAAAATTTTTTCTTATATCTTTAATTTTCTTTTTAAGGTCTTTTTTGAGAAGATTTTTTTTGAAGATATCAAGGTTAATTTTGTGTATTTTTTTGTAACATTCATTCATATTCTTATTTTAATATTTTACAGTCATGAATTTCAATATCAATATCGTGTTGTAATGATGTAAAAACACCAATTCCTAGTTGTATATTATTCATATAATTCACATTATTTAAGATTATATCGGCATTCATGGATTTTTCATTAATAAATTCGTTTTCGAGATTTAGATAATCTTTATGTTTTGGTACGGTTGATATTCTAAAATGATTGCCATCTTTAGAAATAGATAATTTAAAGTAAAATATGGGGTGATTTTCTATTTTTCTTCCATATGTTATTTTTTGATTTTCAATCCATTCTCCATTATTTTTTGTAAAAATTTTAATATCTAATTTTGATGTTTCAATTTTTAGGAAATTATTTCCAATTTCGTCTTTTAATAAGATAGAAAGAACATCGTTATCAATCATGTTTTGGGAATATAATTGAAGAATTAAATCCTTAGAATCATTAAATTCTATTTTGTTGTTATATATTGCTTCATCACCCTTGTATCCTTTTTCATATCTAAATAGTAGATAATTTTGATTTATTTCAATGTTTTTTCCAACGGCTGTCCATTTATTTTCAATCAATGAATTGCAAATTTCATTGTTGTTATTTTCAATAAGGCTTTTTACTTCTTCTGTTTTTTGATTTATACAATTGACTACACTAGCAAATCCATTTGCTAGAATTTCATCTGTGTTTGTAATATATAAAGGTAATATTATTCCCAGAAAAAAACATAAACAGTTTTTAACAAAGTCAAGAAAAGGATGTCTTTTAAAAAACAGGTTTATTTTTTTGACATTTTTATCTGGCCAATTAATAATGTTTAATGTTTTTTTAGGATTATCCTTCATTTTTTTAATATTCTCCGAATATAAGGTTATTGATTTCGAATTCGTTATTTGACCATGATCCTATGCCCCAATAATCATTTTCGTATATTTCTTTATTTCTATTATATGTGAATATTTCAGAAGATTTAAAATTATATAGATTCTTGATTTCTTCGTTAATTTTTTCTCCAAAAATTTTATAAATATTTTTATTTCTTATAATTTTGACTCGATAATGTTGATTTACTTTAAAATTAAAGGGAATATATTCATCTTGTTTTTTTCCACTTTTTATCCCGAGCTCATAATTATAAAAAAAGAAAGTATCTCCATTGCTTAATAGGTAGATTATAGGTTTAGCATTTTCTGAATTTAATTTTAATGTGAATTCAATAATAAAGTTTTCGCTAATCCTGTATTGAGAAGCCAATGAAGGATGCCCTGTTTGGTCATTATTTTTAAAATATAATGTATTATTTTTGATATCCCAACTATCTCTATTGGTTCCCTCTGGGATAACCCAATTTTGATTTATTCCATCAATTAAAGGAAAAGAGAAGTCATCTTTTAATAAGTAATTAAAGTTAAAGGCTTCGTTGTTTATTATGATTTTGTGTTGTTGTGGTAATATTAAAAAGGGTAATTTTGACAATGCTTGATTTTTGTTTTCAATATCTATTTTTTCTCCATCAAGTGTTATTGTGTTGATTTTTTCTTTGCAATTTTTTATAGAAATCGTAGGGGGTTCATTTATATTTCCGATAATATAGTTATTTTGGTTGGTTAATTTTGTGTCATTGATATAAAAGATGCATTGATTATTTTCTTGTGATTGTTCTTCTTGATTATGTTCTGTATTTTTAGAGGCAAAAAAATAAAAGGCAATAAAAATTGTTATTATTATAAGACATCCAATTATTTTTGCTTTTTTGTTCATATGTAAATAATAGCATAAAAAATTTTTAATTTGAAGAATTTATTGGAATTCTTAATAAAAATTGATATACTTTAATCAATGATATCGAAAGAACAATTAGAAAAATTTAAGTTGATATGTAAAAAGAAATTTAACAAAGAGATATCAGATCAAGAAGCGTTGAAGGGAGCAAATGAATTGTTGAGATTAATAGATATTATATATGAAACATTAATAAAGAATAAGATGAGTAATAAAAATATTAAAATTAAAAAATATGAGCGAGATATGTTGGGAGGCTGTTTCGGCAATAGCCACATTTTTAGCGGTAGTAGTTGCTCTTTTTATACCTTATTGTGAAAAATTACAACGGGATAAGATAAATACAAACATAATAGAGGTTGTTACCAATGAGCTAAAAAACAATATTAAACTAATAGGAAAGGGGGATATGGAAAGTCTTAAAAGGATTAATCTAAATGTTTGGAATGAGTATAAATATCAGATTGTTATGAATAACCCAGAATTTTATAGAAAATGCAATGATATTTATAAAGATATTGATGTTTTATTAAGTAGTTTATTTAATGGATCTATACATTCTCTTGCTAATTTTGATGTGAAGAAAAAGTATGAGATTTTAAAAAAATATAATAAGTTTTTTAAGTTATGAAATGTATTTATTGCAATAAAGAAAAAGAAAAAGAATTGTTTAACATAGAGCATGTTTTGCCAAGAATGTTGGGAACCTTTCAAGAGAACTTAACTATTAAGGGGCATGTTTGTAAAAATTGTAATTCTGTAATTTTTAGCTCCCTAGAATCAAGGTTCAAGGAAGATTCTGAAGAGGGTATATTTTGGCAAATGTATAATTTAAACGATACTTATCAAGTAAGGATTAGGGAAGAATTCACTAAGACGTCTTTTATGGCTGGATTGGGAGATGATTTTTTTAACGATATTTTCCCTTTTTTTAAATATAAAGATGGAGAGCATTGTATTAAATTTGTTGATCAAATAAAAATTAAAAATTATTGCAAGGATGGGTATTTAATTTTATTGATAGATAATTTGAAGAAGATAAGGGGTTCTAGTAGGTTTAAAAAATTGATACAAAATTTAGAGGGAACGAAAAATAAGGATGTTTCTATTTTCGTTGGAGGGCAAAATGATAAGGATAGATCAAAGTTAGATGAAGCAACCTCTTTATTAAAAGAATTAGGTATTGATTATAAAGAAAAAAAAGGAAAATTTACAGGATTAGAGGGGATTGAAGGTAAAGAATTTAGAATATCTGTGAATCAAAATATTGGTAGTTATGTAGCACGATTTTTAGCAAAAATTTCTTTTAATTATTTTTCTTATTGTGCGTTTCAATCTGAGATGGGACACATTTTATTTCATGATAATTTTTTTTCCATAAAAGATTATATTTTAGGAAAGAAAGATTTGCCAACAAAAGAAGTAGTAATCTCTATTCAACAAGAACCCATTATATATGATGAAAAAATTGCAAGAAAGAGATTGGTGGGACATACAATCGTTTTTTATAAGTTTAATGGTGAAATATTGTCACAAATTAGTTTTTTAGGAAAAAAGATATACACTGTTAATCTAGGGAAAATACCAGAAGAATTAAATAAGGATAATTTTGGATGTGGACATTTTTTTTATCCTTTTAATCAGAAATTTTCGGGAATGAGTCAGAATCCTAATAAATGGAATAATGGCGTACAAGAGGGGTTTGGACTTTTTAAATCGTATTAGATATGCAAAAAAATAATGGAATCACAGAAAGTGAAAATTATTTAAACAAGATGTGCACAAAGGCATTTCTTTCTCTTTGGACATATCCCAGGGTTTTTAGGGATCAAGGAAAGAGCAATGGGGGTGACGGAAAAGAGATTTGTGATGCATTAGTTGTCTTTAAAAATCATGTTATCATTTTTTCAGATAAAGATTGTAGTTTTTCTAATTCGGGAGATGTAGTAAAAGATTGGAAGAGATGGTTTAAGAGGGCTGTAATGAATTCCGCAAAACAACTTTGGGGAGCAGAAAGGTGGATTAATAATTTTTCGGATAGGATTTTCTTGGATAGTAAATGTAATCATAAAATCCCTTTTTCGTCAGAAGGGTTAGATATAAAATTTCATTTGATTGTTGTTGCGCATGGAGCATCTAAAGAGTGTGGCGCATTAGGAAAAACTGGAAGTTTGATGTTTAATTCGGGAATTGTGGGTGAGAATAATCACGATGCACCTTTCGTTTTAGGTGTTTTAAATAAAGATAAAACATTTATTCATTTTTTAGATGATTCTTCTTTAGATATAATATTAAATGAGCTAGATACAGCTCCAGATTTTATAAAATATTTAGAAGAAAAAGAGAAATTTTTAACTTCAGGGAAGATAATATCTTATGCTGGGGAAGAGGAATTATTAGCCTTTTATTTGCAACATAAAAATAATTTAGGGAATGTCTTTAAAGATTCTTTTGGTCCAGATATGTTGTTTTTTGATGAGGGTTCTTGGGAGGTTCTTAGTAAAAATCCTAGAAAAATTTTGCGTGAGACTAAGAGTAAAATAAGTTATCTTTGGGATGATATTATAGAACATTTTAGTTATTATGTCGGAGATAATTTTCATGAAACAGAAAAAATAATGCAGTTTTTAGCAAGCGAATCTCGATTTCATAGAAGAATATTATCTGAGCAGTTCAAAAAGGTATTTTATAGTGATTTTAGAGAAGGTAGTCCAAGATATGTAGTGTTGGAAAAGGATAATAATGAACTTGGTTATGTATTTTTACCTTTTTCAAATAAATTCTCTCATTCTTACGATGAATATAGAAAAATTAGGATTGGTATGCTTCAAGATTATTGCAAGGTGGCCAAGTTAAGATTTCCAACATTGAGAAATATAATAGGAATTAGTACAGAATCATTGATTCCTTATAAAGAAAAGACTTCACTTGATGTTGTTTGTTGTAATGTTGATGGATGGACGGAAAAAGATGAAGAAGAAGCAGAAGAAATAAGAAAAAGATTTAGTTTATCGGAGACTAAAATTAATCATAAAAGTAAAAAGGAGTATCCTGATATAGATTAAAAAGTGTCACTTTTGTCACTTTTCTGTTATAATAAATACATGCACGAAGAGCGTAGAATAATAAAAAATGAAAATGATTGAGAAATCATTGCAGGTATTAAAGATTAAATATTTCTAACTTGAAGTGCTCAGCCAATTTGAACTATCAGTTAGTTCTAGCACTGAATCGAAGGGAGGAGCTATTGAGAAATATAGCTTTCTGTCTTTTATTGTAGGGTTCTGAAGTAGGTAATTTAAAAATGTTCTTTTCCCTGCTATATCAGAACTATTTTCAAATATAGCTCTTGCCCTCCGTGCTACAGAAACAACAGTGGCAACAGTTGTTTGATAT
>JALNZW010000005.1 GCA_023229115.1 Patescibacteria group bacterium | reverse complement strand
GAAAAGTAGAACGAAGTCATAGAACAGACCAAGAAATGTTTTATGATAGACGAAAGTTTAAAACTTTAGTAGGATTAAAACGAGCTATCAAGCAATGGAATAATAATTATAATAATTTAGAACATTGTGCCCTAGGAGGTCTCACCCCAAATGAGGCTTTAGCTAGAGTGCAAGATGTGTGTGCCTAAAACATTTGTCAAAATAAAAAGGGCTGTATTAATTACAACCCTTTATTCTTATTTTGTCTCCTTTGAAACTTCTGTTTTTTTACCTGTGTTAATAAACTCAGTAATATCCTCTAAATTAGCTGGAGGAATGATTCTTTTAAGGAGAAACCATTCACTACTAACTAAATTTTTACCACCAATAGCAGCAGCTGTTTTTATGGCATTATCTAAATCTTTTAAATTTATAAATATTTTTAAAAGTTTGCCAAGTTCTTCTCGCCCTAAACTGCCGGCTTTTTTAGCTGATATGATAACCAAGTCAAAATTTTTCTCTCTAAAGTAGATTTTAGACATTTTAATGTATTCATCGCTTTCAATCATTTTTTTAGAGATTCTTGAGCTGGCTTCGGCTGATTTTAGGTCGCCCCTTTCAATATAAAATTTCTGTAATTGATAAGCTTCTTTATCTGATATACCCTTAATATATTTGCTGACGGTATCAATCGGCTCTTCCTCTACTAAAATGCTTAAATAAACTTCTTTGAATTCTAGCTCCCGGTTGTTTAGTGAGGCTGCTTGATTGGCAATTTTTAGCCGGCCGTTTTTGATATTTATTTTAATTATTTTTTCTAAATCTTTAGCTTTTAAAGATTTATTTAAAAGTTTGGCCGAAGCAAGTGAGCCATCTAAGTCGCCTTCTGCAATTTTATCTTTTAAATGCCCTGACATTCTCTTGATGTCTCGACTATCTATTATTCCCGATTCAATTATTACAGAATCTTTCTGCGCTTTAAGTCCATAAGGGACCATTAGGCCGAAAATAATGGCAATTGATAAAATTTTTCTTTTCATGATATTTTGTTTTTGATTTGACTTATTTTAAAAGAACTATTTGACCTTTTATTTTAGCAGGCTTTTGATAAAAATTCAATACCTTTATTATTGGAAATTTATGAATAGATATGTCATAATATAAAAAAGATTCTTATGACTAATCAAAAACTTAGAATTTATCTAAATATTTTTTTATTGGCTTTAATTTTTGTTTTATTATGGCTTTATTTTTCTCCTTTTGGCCATATTTCTTATCAAAAAGATTTTTCTAAAAAACAGAATACTTTTTTAGGCGGAAAAGGAACTATTTATAAATTAGGGCCAGATGATCGTCTTGTAGATAGAAACAAAATAGTTGGGGAGCCGGCTTATTTTTATTTAAAAACCAATAGAAGTTTTGATTCGGCCAAGGTAAGTATCGAGTATAAAATAAGTGATCATGTTTTTCAAGATAATGATTATATTAATTTTGAAATGGGGGTCCTTTTAAATAAAGATAATTGGAATTATCATTTACATCCAGTTTATAATAATGTTTTGGATTCTTTATATAATAGTTGGCATAAGACAATTGAAGGTGATGGAACTGTTTTTTTGCAAAAAGAAAAAAAATTTTCTAATTTTAATGATTATTTAAGGCAAGCAAATTTTTCTTCTCTATTAGTTTATAATTACAATTTAAAGAATGATTTTGTTCTGCCTGATTATCAAACAATTAAAAATTATAAATTTTTAATACCTTCTCTTCGAGGGTCCCATGTTTTTTATGCCTATTTAAAAGATGAAAATTTAAAATTTGATTTTGCCCTTAGAAGTTTGAATCAAGAAAATGAAAAAAAAGCAGATATTTTTGTGTATTTAAATCAAGATATTATTTTTTCTAAAAATTTTTCAGTTGAAGAATTGAATAGAGGCAATTTATTTTCCTTGAATCTTCCTGGCTTGCCAGAGGGAGTTTATAAGATAGAAATTAGAAGTGGCGATGATATTGTGTTGGAAAACTTTACTTCTTATATGCATAAATTAGTTTTTTTGCATAAAGTTAATTTATATGAAACAAAAAATGGTTTTGATGTTTTTTCCAATAAAGCTGATTTAAGGATAAAATCCTTAGAGTCTAAATGTTTAAATAAATTGAATATCAACGAAGATGTTTTTGAAGTTAATCAGATTTTTAAACAATTTAATTTTAAATCATTAAATAAGGGAATAAATAACGTTAAATCAAATTCTTGTGGAATGTTAATTGAGTCTAATGGATTGTTTTCTTTTTCTTATGAATCTTTTTTTAATCCCTTAATTTCATCTTTGTCTTCTGATGTTGTGATGGATGATTATAATTTTATTTTGGCTAATTATAATTCGCCAAGCAAGAAAGATGACACCCATGTTTCTGTCTTGAGCTTTGATTTAAAAGAAGCTTACAGGGAAAAAGATGAATATCGCTTTATTGTTTCCGCTCCATTTTTAAAAGGGGATGATTTAGATAAGTATTTAGAAATTAAAAATATTAAGATAGAATTGCAGGGCAAGAATTTATTTGAAAAAGTGAGAGAATATTTGAACTTATGAAAAATTTTTTTAAAAAAAATAGTTTAAATTATTGTAGAGAATTTTTTTATTTTTTAGGAAAATTTTTAATGCTTTCTTTTGTTTTAGAAATTTTTTTGCCAGGTGTAATTTTAACTTATATTAATTTAAATATATTTTTGTTTTTGTTTCTGTTGTTTTTTATGTTCTTGATACTTTTTAAAAATATAGATGATAAAAATTAAAATATTAATTATATGAAATTAAATAATTTTTTAAATCCTAAACAAGTTGCTATTTTGGGTGCCTCTAGTGACAAAAAAAAGATAGGTAGAATTATATTAGACAATGTTTTGTTAAATAAAAAAGTTAAAATTTTTCCAATAAATCTTAAAGAAAAAAAAATTGCTGGTGTTAAGACTTATTCTGATTTGTCCCTCTTACCATTAGAAGATTTTTCTCAATTGCTTTTAGTCATTTCTATTCCAGCTAGATTTGTTTTAGATGAAATAATTAAAGCTTCTAAACTAGGGGTAAAAAATGTAATTATTATTAGTGCTGGCTTTAAAGAAATTGGTTTAGAAGGTGCTGAGATGGAAAAAAAGATTTCCGAAATAGCCAAGCAGAAAAAGATGAATATTTTAGGTCCTAATTGTTTGGGCTTTATAAATATTAATAATAATCATAATGTTAGTTTTAGTGATTATTCTCCCGATAAAAAAATTAAGCGTCAAAATAATGTTGCCTTTTTGTCGCAATCAGGAGCTATTGGTAGTGCGGTTTTAAATTGGTTAGAAAATAAAAATATCGGTTTGTCTTGTTTTGTCAGTTTAGGCAATAAATCTAATTTAAATGAAAATGATTTTTTTGAATTTTTTTATCAAGACAAACGAACGGATTTAATTATTGCTTATTTAGAGGAAATTTCTGAAGGTGATCGATTTTTGGAAATAGTTTCTAAAATATCTCAAATAAAACCAGTAGCTATTCTTAAAGCTGGTAGAACTACGGCTGGAAGTGAGATGGCTATGTCTCATACTGGTAGTTTGGCTGGTTCTAATCAAGCAGCAATTACCGCTCTGAAACGTTCAGGAACTATTATTTTAGAAAATATTAGTCAAATTTATAATTTAATGAGATTAATTAAAGAGCCTTTAAGCCTTTCTAGCGATAATTTGGCTATAATTTCTAATGCTGGTGGACCAACTGTTTTAGCTAGTGATGAGGTCTTTGAAAATGGATTGAATTTAAATAATTTTTCTTCAAAAACAATTAAAGATTTAAAAAATAATTTACCAAAATTTGCTCATATTAAAAATCCTTTAGATATTTTGGGTGATGCTGATTCTCTTCGCTATAAAAATAATTTGGAAATTGTTTTAAAAGATCCAAAAATTTCTGCTGTTTTGGTTTTATTAACACTGCAGAGCATGACTGATGTTGATAATATTGCTTTGGCTATTTCTGCTTTAAAAAATAAATATAAAAATAAACTTATTTGTACTTGTTTTTTGGGCGGTAGGGGTTTGTCTGGTGCTAAAAAAATATTAGCTGATAATTTAATAGCCAATTTTGACTCAGTTGAAGAAGCTATTTCGGTTTTGGCTAAGGTCTTAAAATATTATAGCAAAAGAAAAGAAATAAAAATTTATAAAAAAACATTTAAATCAAAAAAAGATTTAATAAGTAAAAATGAAGTACTTGATTATGTAGATTCTTTTAAGTTATTTAAAAAACAAAGTTTAAATGTGATAAAAACAGAAAAGATTGATTATAATAATTTTAAAAAAATTAAATATCCAGCAGTTATTAAGTTTGTTGGGCCAGATTTTATTCATAAAAGTGATCGGGGGGCTATTTTTTTAAATGTTAAAAATTTTTTAGAAGCAAAGACTGTTTTAGATAAAATAAATAAAGATATAAAAACTAAAAAAATATCTAATAAAAATTATGCTGTTTATCAGCCAATGACCGCTTATAATTTTGAGCTTATTTTAGGCCTTAAAAGAGATCCGGTTTTCGGGCCATTAATAATGTTTGGTTTGGGTGGTATATATGCCGAAATTTATAAAGATGTTTCTTTTGAGTTAAGTGATTTAAATCGAGCAAGGGCGATAAAAATGGTTGAGGGTATAAAAGCTTTCGAAATTTTAAATGGAGCAAGGGGTCGTCAAGCCATGGATTTTAACAAGTTAGTTGATATTATTTTAAAATTAGCTAAAATAGTTAATGAAAATCCTGAGTTTAATGAAATTGATCTTAATCCTCTCTTGGTCACTGATAAAGAAATTAAGATAGCTGATATTAGAATTGTGGTTTAATAATTTAAATTTGTAAAATGATTTTAAGTTTTAAAAATATTTTTAGAAGAAGAACCAAGGGAATCGCTGCTGCTGCTATTTTAGTCGGCGTTTTTTCTTTATTTTCTCGATTTTTAGGAATATTTCGTGATAGAATTTTGGCTGGTCAATTTGGTGCTGGTCAGGTACTGGATGCTTATTATTCTGCTTTTCGTGTTCCTGATTTAATCTATAACTTGATAGTTTTAGGTGCTTTATCGGCCGGATTTATTCCAATTTTTTCTAGACTAATAAAAAAAATGAAATGTGACGATAATGATTATTTTTGTTTTTCTAGAGAAGAAAATAAAGAAGCCTGGAATTTAGTGAGTAATATTTTAAATGTTTTAACTTTGTCTCTACTATTTTTATCTTTTCTTGGTTTTCTTTTAGCACCCTTTCTTGTTTCTCTAATTACGCCTGGTTTTTCTGAAGAGTTAAAAAGCATAACTGTTGTTATGACTAGAATAATGTTTCTTTCCCCTGTTTTTTTAGGAATTTCTAGTATTTTAGGGGGAGTTTTACAATCTTTTAAAAATTTTTTAGTTTTTTCTTTAGCCCCCGTTTTTTATAATTTGGGTATAATTTTTGGGGCTGTTTTTTTTGTTCCTTTGTGGGGTGTTTCTGGCTTAGCCTGGGGAGTAGTTTTAGGTGCTTTTGTGCATATGATTATTCAAGTTCCGCCAGTCAAATCTTTAGGTTTTTCTTGGCGAGGCGTTGTTAATATCTATGATCAAAATTTAAGAAAAATTTTATCAATGATGGTTCCTCGAACCTTGAGTTTAGCTATTGCTCAGATTAATTTATTGGTTATTACTATTATTGCTTCTACCTTACCTAGCGGATCCTTAACTGTTTTTAACATGGCTAACAATTTGCAGAGCTTCCCGATCGGAGTTTTTGGTATATCTTTTGCAGTGGCTGCTTTTCCAACTTTAGCTGCTTCAGCTTTTGATCAAAAAAAATTAGTTGGAAATTTTTCTTATGCTTTAAGACAAATCTTATTTTTTATAATTCCTTCAACAGTTCTTTTAATAACTTTAAGGGCTCAAATAATTCGTGTTATTTTAGGTACTGGAGAATTTTCTTGGAGAGATACCATCTTAACTATTGATTCTTTAGGTTTTTTTGCCTTAAGTTTGTTTGCTCAAGCGACAATTCCACTTTTGGTTAGGGTTTTTTATGCTCGAGAAAATTCTAAGACACCTTTTTACATTGGTTTGATTGTGGTTGTTTTTAACATTTTTTTATCCTTATTTTTAGGCAAAAGAATGGGTGTTGCTGGTTTGGCTTTAGCCTTTTCCCTTTCTAGCGTTTTAAATTTTATGATTTTGTGGATGTGGCTTTATTTTGAAATCGGAGATTTGGATCAGAAGAAAATAATGATTTCAGTTGTTAAGTTTTCTTTAGCTGCCTTAGTATCTGGGGTTTTTATCCAGATAGGGAAAGTTTTTGTCTGGCCTTTTATTGACATGACTAAGTTTTGGGGAGTTTTAATTCAAGGATCAGTGGCTGGACTAAGTGGTTTGGCTGTTTATTTTCTGTTGTGTTATTTAATGAAAACAGAGGAGATGTTAGAGTTAATAGAAGTTGTTAAAAAGAAAATGCCTTTTGGTAAAAAGATTAAAAAGGAGGAAATTAGTGATCAAAGTGAGGCTAGAGGTTTATAGTTTTTATAGCAAGTTGTTTTAAAAGGGAGAGTGGTAAAAATTCTCTCTTTTTTAATTTAATTTTTTTTTGCTATAATAATTATAGAATAGGATTATTAAGACTATTAGGATATTTAGGTCGCGTAAAGACACTTGCCTTCAGCTCGTGTCCACGCGATTGTATGGTTGATTTTTAGGATTTTACTTTCCCCTCACCTCTGTCACCCCAGCGAGTCGCGTGCGAGCGAAGTGAGCTATACGCGACGAAAGCTGGGGTCCAGGGTAGACGCCTAAATACTTTATTAACTAAAATAAACATTATAAATATAATTTAAAAAAATTAATTTAATGTTTTTTTATCCTAATTATCTTAAATCTCTTAATCATCCTAAATATCTTAAAAACAATATTAGTATAATTAAAAAATATTATGAAAAAAACTGTAAGAATGCAAAATCTTGCATTCAAAAAAGCTTTCACCCTTATCGAATTACTAGTGGTAATAGCCATTATTGGAATACTTGCCACATTAGCGGTTGTTGCTTTACAGCAAGCCAGATCTCGAGCTAGAGATTCCAAGAGAATAGCCGATATGAGGCAAATTCAAACTTCTTTAGAATTATTTTTTAATGAAAATGGAAGATATCCTACTGTCCAAGAATGGAATAGCGGAACCATAACATCTTCTTTGTCTCAAGAAGTTTTTATGTACAATATCCCCTCTGCCCCCACTCCAGCAGACGGAGACTGCCAACCAGCATCTAATACTTATGTTTACATTCCTCAAAACAATGGTGCCAGCTATACTATAGATTTCTGTACTGGCAAACAAGTATCAGATCTACCTGAGGGAGTCAAGCAAATGACCCCGGGAGGAATAATTTTTGATAATATTGTTTCAGGAGGGGAAGGGGCTGTCACTTATATTTTAAATTTTGATGCTCAGGGAGGAGATGTTAGTCCAGAAAATAAAACGGTTGCTTATACTCAGGAAGTAGGAACCTTGCCTACGCCAACTAAGGATGGGTATGTTTTTCAAGGATGGAATTCTCAAGTAGATGGTAGTGGAGAAACTTATACATCAAGCACTGTTTATAGTTTGAATAATAATTTTACTATATATGCAATTTGGGAGGGGCCAGTTGGACTGTCTATTGGTGATTATTTCCAGGGTGGTAAAGTAGCTTATATATTGCAAAGTGGAGATGTTGGTTATATAAATGACGGTATGCAGAGGGGTTTAATAGTTGAATTGGGGGAAGATTACGTGTCAAAAATTAATATTCCATGGGGTTGTTCTGGTGTTTTAATTGGAACCAGTCTTGATTTTGGTTCGGGGCTTTCTAATACAAATGCTATTGTGTCTGCTTGTTCTACGTCTAATATACCAGCTAAAATTTGTAATAACTATGTTAATGTCGATACTGGCACAGGTGTTTATAGTGATTGGTATTTGCCTAGCATGAATGAAATCTATAAATTTAGAGATTATAGAGAGGTTTTAAATATTTGGAGTGGACCAGCTGATCAAAGATATATACACAGCTCTTCGGAGGCTAGTGCTACTGAAATTTGGAGATTTCAAATGAATGGTAGTGGTGAAAGAAGGAATAAAACTGCCAACTACGAAGTTTGGTGTGTTAGGTCATTTTAGTTTTCTTGCTTAAACCTTTTCAATATATTACAATATAAAAAAGGGCCTGAAGACCCTAGTGTTTGTTTTATTTAATTAATTTATGACTGATAAAATAAGAAATTTTTGTATAATTGCTCATATTGATCATGGAAAATCAACTTTAGCTGATAGAATGTTAGAATTGACCAATACGGTTGATAAAAGAAAAATGAAAGACCAAATTCTTGATGGCATGGATATTGAACGCGAAAGAGGTATAACTATCAAACTCCAACCAGTTACCATGGATTATAATGGTTATCAGTTAAATTTAATTGATACGCCTGGTCATGTTGATTTTTCCTATGAAGTTTCGAGGTCTTTAGCCGCAGTAGAAACGGCTGTTCTTTTGGTTGATTGTACTCAAGGAATACAGGCCCAGACTTTAGCTAACTTGTATTTAGCTTTAGAACAGGACTTAACAATCATTCCCGTTATGAACAAGATTGATTTACCAGCTGCTAATCCAGAAAAAACCAGAAGAGAAATTATTAAGTTGTTGGGTTGTGATGAGGGCGATATTTTATCTGCTTCTGGAAAAACAGGAGAGGGCGTTTTAGAAATTTTAAATAAAGTGGTTGAAGTCGGTAAGCCTCCAAAAGATTCTGATCAAAAAATACCGAAAGCTTTAATTTTTGATTCTAAATATGACGAATATAAGGGGGTGGTTGCCTACGTTCGAGTTTTTGAAGGACAAATTAAAAAAGGAGATAAAATAAAGTTAGTAGCTACTAAGGCTGAGAGCGAAGTTTTAGATATTGGTATTTTCAAACCTAATTATTTTTCTACAGGGACCTTAAATACAGGATCTATCGGTTATATTATAACTGGCTTTAAAGAAGTTGGAGAGTGTCGAGTTGGAGACACTTTAACTTCTCCCTCGGCTTTTAACAGCGGAATAGAAGCTCTTCCTGGCTATAAAGAGGTTAAGCCAATGGTTTTTGCTGGAATCTTTCCTAGAGAAGGAAGCGATCTTGAAGATTTGCGTGAAGCCATGGATAAATTAAAATTAAATGACAGTGCCTTGGTTTATGAATCGGAAAGATCCGATGCTTTAGGCTTTGGTTTTCGCTGTGGTTTTTTAGGACTTCTTCATTTAGAAATTTTTCAAGAAAGGTTAAGACGAGAATATAATTTAGATTTAATAGTTACCATTCCAAGTGTTGCTTATAAAGTTTATAAAAAAAATGGTGAGGAAGTTATTATCAGAACACCTCAAAGAATGCCCGATCCCACTGAAACTTTAAAGATAGAAGAGCCTTGGGTTTCATTAGATATTATAACTCCTAAAGAATATATGGGAGGTATTATGCAACTTTCTCAAGAAAAAAGAGGCGTTTATAAAAACACGGAATATATTTCTTCCGGCACTGATGAACAGAGAGTTATTCTTCATTATGATATGCCGATGTCAGCTATTTTAACTGATTTTTATGATAAGATAAAAAGCTTAAGCGCTGGTTATGCCTCGATTAATTATGAGTATTTAAATTATCAAGAAGCCGATGTGGTTAAAATGGACATTTTAGTAGCTGAAGAGCCAGTTGAAGCTTTATCAACTATTGTTTATCGTGATGATGCTTTTAGAAGAGGAAAAGAAGTGGTGAATGTTTTAAAAGAATCTTTGTCAAAACAAATGTTTGTTTTAAAAATTCAGGCTGCTATTGGTGGCAAGGTTATTGCTGCCGAAAGAATATCAGCCATGAGAAAAGATGTTACAGCCAAGCTTTATGGTGGTGATGTTTCTCGTAAAAGAAAATTGCTGGAAAAGCAAAAAAAAGGAAAGAAAAAAATGATGGCTGCTGGCAAAGGTAGTGTTGATATTCCACCAGATACTTTTGTTAAAATTTTAAAAAAATAATTAAAATATGCGTAAAAAAAAGAAAGAAAAATTAATAAAAATTGTTTGGACTATTTTATCGGCAATTATAATCTTTTCAATGATTGCCTGGACAATGTCTTTTACTTTTTTCTAATCATTGTTGTTTTTTGTTATTAAATTCTTTTATTAAATTTTTAAATTTGATAATGGTCTTTTAATAATAAATAATTTTTTATGGAAAAAATATGGCAGTTCTATCCTAAAATCACAGATAAAATTTTAGAGGAAAATTTTGATAAAAATCAGTTCATACTGCAACTTCTTTATAATCGTGGTCTTAAAACTAAAGAAGATTTCTCTTGGTTTTTTGATTTGGATAATTTAGGTTTTTTTGATCCTTTTCTTTTTGCAGATATGGAGAAAGCTATCGAGCTGATAATCAAACATATTAAACAAGGTAGTAAAATAATGATTTATGGTGATTATGATGCTGACGGGGTCACTTCTTCGGCTTTGCTTTATGATGTTTTTTCTGTTTTTAAGGCTAAGGTTGATTTTTATTTACCCGATAGAATTAGTGAGGGTTATGGGTTGAATAAAGGTGCTATTGAAGAAATAGCAAAAGATGATTTTAAATTAATAATTACTGTTGATAATGGTATTAGAAACAAGGAAGAGGTTGCTTATGCTAAGAGCCTTGGACTAGATGTTATTGTGACTGATCATCATACTCTTCCAGAAAAAAGGGAAGATTTACCCGAATGTTTATTAATAAATCCAGCTGATGAAAACTCTAATTATCCTTTTAAATTCTTAGCCGGAGTTGGTGTTGCTTTTAAGTTAGCCTCAGCTTTAATTAAAAAATCAAAATTAGAGGAAGAAGATAAAGAAAGATTGATTAATCGTAGCTTGGATTTAGTGGCTCTAGGAACGGTAGCTGATATGGTGTCTTTGCTAGGTGAAAACAGACTATTAGTTAAAAAAGGCTTGGATGCTTTAAACCAAACCAGAAGATTGGGTTTACAGGAATTAATTAATGTTGCTGGTTTAAGTGGTGAATTAAATTCTTATAATATTGGGTTTCAATTAGGTCCCCGACTTAATGCTGCCAGCCGTATTAAACATGCTAATTCTGCCTTAAATCTTCTTATAACTAAAGACGAACAAGAGGCTAAAAACTTAGCCGAAGATTTAAATAATAAAAATTTTGAAAGACAGAAGATTACAGAAGAATTGATGTCTTCTGCCGAAAGTCAAATAAATCCAGAGGATTTACCTAAAATTATTATAGTAAAAAATTCCAAAGAAGATGCTTGGAATGAGGGAGTTATTGGTTTAGTAGCTGGAAAGATAGCTGAGAAATATTATCGACCAACGCTAGTTATTGCTAAAACCAGTGAAACCTTTGAAGATGAAAATGGGCAACAGAAAGAAGTTTACAAAGGAAGTGGTCGAAGTATTGAAGGTTTTAATTTGGTGGAGGCTTTAGAAGAAAATAAAGATGTTTTATATAAATATGGTGGACATCCAATGGCCGGTGGTTTTTCGGTGATAGGAGATCATAATACTTTTTTGTTTATTGATAGATTGAAAGAAAAGGCTGATAAACTTTTAGATAAAAACGTTTTAACTCCTAAAATAAAAATAGATTTAGAACTAGATTTTGACGATATTAATGATTTATTGGTTGAAGGGCTAGAAGAAATGGCTCCTTTTGGGCAGTCTAACCCGGCCCCTAAAATGGCTTCTTTTGATCTTAAAATTATTGATGTTGTTAAAATGGGAAGTGAGGGGCAACATATTAAATTTAGATTTTTAGATGATAAAAAGAATAGTTTGAAAAACTTTTGGGGAATTTCTTTTGGTGGAACTAAGAAATATTCTGATTTAAATGTTGGTGATCGAATTAGCGTTGTTTATAATTTGGAGTTTAATAATTTTAATGGTAATCATGATATTCAATTAAAAATTATTGATATTAAAAAATAAAGATTAATTTTTTATTATTTTACTCTTTTAATTTTTGAGAGGAAGTTGTCAATATAATAAATTTTGTATTAATTTATGAATAAAAAAATAATAATCTTTTCTGATGGTGGTGCCCGAGGTAATCCTGGTCCGGCTGGAATAGGAGCTGTTTTGTATGATCAAGAAAAAAATAAAATAGCCGAAGTTTCTAAGTACTTAGGTGAAACAACCAATAATCAAGCTGAGTATAGAGCCTTAATAGAGGGCCTTAAAAAAGCTAAAGAACTTAAAGCTCAAGAAGTTGAATGTTTTTTAGATAGTGAATTGGTCGTTAAGCAATTAAAAAGAGAATATAAAGTTAAAAATCAAGAGTTAGCCCCTTTATTTTTAGAGGTATATAATTTATCTCAAACTTTTAAAGATATTAAATTCGTTCATATCCCTCGAGAAAAAAACAAAGAGGCTGATCGTTTGGCTAATTTGGCTATGGATAAAAAATTTTAAAGTTTAGTATAGAAATTTTATAGATATCTTTTCAACAAAAAAGAACACTAATGGCTAGTGTTCTTTTTTTATTTTTGAGTTTAAGAAATTATTTAAATCTACCTTGTTTTTTTATATATGTTTCTTTATGCTTTTCAGCTGTTTCTTCCGAATTTAATCCACCAGAAATTAATTCTCCGTTTAGGTATTCAAGTAAAGGATAAAAATTACTTTGATTAGCTAATTTTCCGACCTCTACCGCTTCATCGGTTTTAATTCCCCAGCCAGGAATACAAGGTGCTAAAATTTGGATATAGGCTGGCCCTTTTATTTCTAAAGCTTTTTTTACTTTGTTATAGATGTCATTAGGATAACCAGCTGTTGTTTGAGCAACATAAGGCACGTCGTGAGCAAGGGCAATTCTAATCATGTCTTTTTTTTGCAAGTGGTTGCCTGTTTTGTTAATTAAATCACAGCTCTTTTTTATCTGGCATTTTTCTTGATTGCCTTTAGGCGAGGTACTAGTTGAGGCTCCATATGGAGTGGCACCTGAAGCTTGAAAGCCAGTATTGGAATATGACTCTGTGTCATAACAAATATACAATATATTTTCTTTTCTTTCCCACATACCGCTAATAACTCCCATGCCAATATCAAATGTTCCCCCGTCGCCAGCCATTACTACGACCTTGGTTTTTTGGTTTTTTTGTTTCTTTAAGGCAGCTAAAATTCCAGTAGCGACAGCAGCTGGATTTTCAAATAAAGAATGTATCCAAGGAAGACTCCAAGCACTTTGGGGGTAAGGAGTTGTAGTAACTTCTAAGCAACCAGTGGCATTGGCAATAATAGTGTCTTTATCTAAGGCTCGCATTACAGATTGAACCGCTGATAATTGCCCGCAACCAGCGCAAGCATTGTGACCTGATGATATTTTTTTTATTTCTTTTTTCATATTTTTATAAGCCCATTAACTCTTTATAATTTAAATGAATATAATTTGGACGACAACAACTTAAACTATCACCACAGCTTCTACCACCTCTATCTCTTTTTATACCACCATACCAAGTTGACTCACAATAATCTCCGTTACCGTTTGCATCTTTTAATCCACCTGGGTATGTACCTGTTGGCACACAAATTCCGCCATCATTTCCGCAGGGTTCAGTTGCCAGGCCTTTCCCTAAGAAAGCATTGCCATTTATGCAATAGCAATAAGTTGACGAAGATTCATTACAACTCGATCCTTCTCTTCCGGCACATGTTTGCCCTAATAGTGTTTTTAGGCTTGAATTTTCTTCTAACTGTTCTTTTGTCACAATTCCACCATCAAAATCCTCACATATTTGAGGAGTGGTTTCTACTAGTATATTGGTTGTAATAACCTTGATACATCCGAATTCGTCACAGCGGTCTTCTTCTTTGAATATGTGGCAATAATACATATCTTCACATTTTCTAGTTCTGTAATTTGGTTTTTTTGTTTTATTAAAACGTTCCATTCCAGCGTTTAAATATGATGACAAATCACCGGCATATTGTTTTTTGATATATTGACTCAGTGTTTCAGAACCACTAGCAACTGTTGGCGGTACTGGTATTTGTTCTTTGACGGTTTCACTTGTATATATTCTGTAGCATTCTATGTCTGATATTAGTCTTGCGTTAGGAACTCCTAAAGAATTGTCAAAAGAACAACAGCCATAAACCGCTGGTTTTATTTCCGGAACTTCGGTGGCAGTAAAACTAACCAATTGAGGATTAATAGTTTGCATAATTAAATATGAGGTTAAGGCCAGTACTAAACCCGTCAAACTACCGCTAACCCAGCTTTTAGCTTGCCCCACTCTTTCACTGCTTCCACCAGCAGTTAACCACATCACACCACCAATCATTAAAACGATAGCAGCTGTTATACCAACAATAGATAAAAGATAATCATAGATAGCTTTAACATATTTAGCTAAAGTGGTGGTATTGCTCTCCATTTCATATGGTTCTCCTTTTATAAAGTTAGAGCCAGGAATAGTGACCTGAGGCTCAAAAATTATAGGATCGCTATAACTTCTTGTTTCATCTTCAGCAGAAACCAATGATATAGAAAAATTAAAAAGAAACAAAGATACAATAAATATTTTTAAACATTTTTTAATCATACTTTTATTGTTTAAGTAAAATAATTAACATTATAAGTTGCATCATAAAAATTAAAAAGAACATCATGATGAAGAAGTATGGCCAACCAGTAATTCTATGTTCGTGTCCTTTTTTAATTATTTTTTTGATGGAATTAATCATATTTTTATATAAAATTTAATTTTTTATATTTTTTAAAATCTTTTATTATTTTTTTAATATCCTTTTCACCAATATCTTTCCCGCCTAAACCACCAATAAAATTTTTAATTGTTTGTTTTTCCTTAGAAATATTAATATCCAGATAAAGCGAGCCAAAGGTTCCAAAGTTAACAGCTTTTTCCACTACAGCTATATTTTGGCAATTTTTTAATATTTTTTTTATTTCCTGATGAGGAAAAGGACGATAAGTTTTTATTTTTAAAACGGCCACATCTTTTTCTTTTTTGGCTAAGGACTTAATTGTGCCAATTGTTGAGCCCATGGCCACTATTACTGTTTTAGCATTTTTTGGTCCATAATATTCAAACCAAGAGTTATTATTTTTTTCGATTTTATTTCCTAAAATTTTATGCATTAAAAAATATTCTTGGTCTATTTCTTTTATTGCTTTTTGAAAGTCTTTATAAAGATCTTCTCTTGATTTTTGATAATGTTGAGGACTCATAAAGGCTCCCATTGTAATTGGGTTTTTTGTATTTAAAAATTCTCCTGATTTAGCTTTGTATTTTGGTAAAAATTTATTAATAATTTTTTGTTCATAGATTTTTACTTCTTCATAGCAGTGGGTTAAGATAAAGCCGTCGACATTAACCATGACTGGAATTTTTATTTTTTCAGCTATCTTATAGGCTAAAATATGTTGCTCTACTGCTTCTTGATTATTTTCAGCAAAAAACATTATCCAGCCAGCATCTTTAATGGCCATAGCGTCTTGCTGGTCGTTCCAAATACTAATTGGAGCGGAAATTGCTCGATTAGCTAGCGTCATTACTACTGGTAATCTCATTCCGGAGATGTTGTAGATAACCTCAGTCATTAAAAGCAGGCCCTGAGAACTAGTAGCACTATAAACTCTAGAGCCAGCAGCTGAAGATCCTAATACTATTGATGCAGCTGCAAACTCACTTTCAGCTCGAACATATTCATATTGCGCTTCGCCATTAGCTTTTATTTTAGCTAGGTCTTCAACTATATGTGTTTGAGGGGTTATTGGATAGGCTGATACAACATCGGGACTAATATTGTTGATTGTCAAGGCTATTGCTCTTGAACCCTCTAATATTTGAGTTTTTTCTTTCTTTATTTTTTTTATTTTTTTCATATTTTTATTTTAGCTCTAGTCCAATCGGAGCATGATCAGATCCTAAGACTTGGTCAAGGATGTAAGCTTTATTTATTTTTTTTAATAATTTTTTAGAACTTATAAAATAATCTATTCTCCAACCAACATTTTTTTTCCGAGCGCCAGCTCGATAACTCCACCAAGAATATTGTATCTTTGTAGGGTTTAAACTTCTAAAAGAATCAATAAAGTTATTTTGAAGTAATTCAGTCATCCAACTTCTTTCTTCCTTGGTAAAGCCTGCCTTACCTTCGTTAGGCTTTGGTCTGGCGATATCTATTTCTTGATGAGCTACATTGAAATCTCCAGTGGCTATAACCGGCTTTTTTTTATTCAATTTTTTTAAATATTTTAAAACTTCTTGATTAAAGTCAATCTTGTAAGGTAATCGACTTAATAAATCATTGGAGTTTGGAAAATAAATATTTAATAAGTAGAAATCTTTGGTTTCAATCGTTTGTAGTCTCCCTTCTTGATCAAACTTTTTTAAGCCAAGGCCATTTTTTTTGTTTAATATTTTTAAATTATTTTTATATAAAATTAAAGTTCCACTATATCCTGGTCTTTTGGCTGGATTCCAGAATTGTTGATAATTTGGAAAATTAAAATTTTCTAAATTTATTTTTTCTTCTGATATTTTTATTTCCTGTAGGGCCAAAATATCTGGATTTTCTTTTTTTAAAAAGCTGATGAAGTCTTTTTTGAGCACAGCCCTTAAGCCATTAACGTTCCAGGAAATTATTTTCATATTTTCATCTAAATTAAATTTACAGTACTTGTTTTTTGTGATATTATATTATTATCTTACATCATATTTAATAAATAATCAATGAATTTAGAAGATAAGATTAAATATTTAAGGGATCGTGGTCAACTTAAAAGATCCCGTCGCCGTTGGTATAAAAAATGGTGGGGTGTTTTGATTTTGTTTTTTGTTTATATTATTATAATTTTTTCAGTGGCTTCGTTGTTTTTAATTTTTAGAGTTCTTACTAATCAAGAATTTAGAGATTTTTATTTTTCATCTCAAGGTTCTTTGGAAATTAATTCTGATGTTCGCTTGGAAGATGAAAAGACTAGAGAAATGATGTTATCAATAGTCGAGGGTAATGATGCTCCATATATGGGCAATAAAGATGCTGAAATTAGCATAGTTGTTTTTTCTGATTTTAATTGTCCTTATTGTAAAAAAGCATCAGAGGTAATTACCTCTTTGTCGGTTAAATATGGGCAAAAAGTAAAAATAATTTCTCGAGATTTTGCTGTTTTAGGTGATGATTCTTTGGTCTTAGCAACAGCAGCTTTGTGCGCTGGTGATCAGGGTAAGTATTGGCCGATGTATTATAAGTTGTTTGAATTACAAGGAGAATTTAGTTTGGACAACTTAGCTTCTGTTGCTAGAATGGCTGGTGTGACTGATTTAAAATCTTTTTCTGATTGCTTGAATAGTGATAAATACTATAATTTTATTTTTCAGGCAGTAGTTGATGGTCAATTTTTAGAAATTAGAGGGACGCCTGCTTGGTTTATTAATGGAGAAAAAATTCATGAAGGTTTAATCCCTCTTGAACCTTTCTCAAAGTTTTTAGATGAAATAATATTAAATAAAAATTTGTAATTATAAAAAATATGTTAGAAATAAGAATTCATGGTCGAGGAGGCCAAGGAGTAGTAGCTGCTTCTGAAATATTAGCCATTGCCTTCTTTAAGGATGGTAAAAAATCCCAAGCTTTTCCTAATTTTGGCGTAGAAAGAAGTGGTGCTCCAATTCAATCTTTTGTTAGGGTATCTGATGAGGAAATTTTAAGCAGGGAACATGTTTATAGTCCCGATATATTGATAATTCAAGACGATAGCTTGATTGGTCGAGCTAATATTTTTTCTGGTATTAAAAAAGAGACTATAATCATTATTAATTCTAAAGAAAATGTAGATCAACTTTTTTTGAAAATTGAAAAAGAAGAAGTTTTGCCGAAAAATTTTAAAAAAAGCAACTTGCTTTCAGTTGATGCTAGCCAAATTGCTTTAGAAATTTTTAAAAGAAATATTGTTAATACTTCTATTTTAGGAGCCTTAGCCAAGGTGCCCAATTTAATAAGCTTAAAATCTATTATTTCAGCTATTGAAGAAAAATTTTCCGATAAAGATAAAAATATTATTGAAAAAAATATTTTAGCTATTAAAAAAACTTATAATTTAAAATAAAACTTATGATAGTTAAGCCAAATTCTTCTTTAGAAAATAAAACTGGCTCTTGGAGATCGTATCGTCCCGAGATAGATGTTGATAAATGCATAGCTTGTGGTCTTTGTGCTAAGATTTGTCCAGATGGGGCTGCTAGGCTAGCCAAGATTAAGGGTAAGGTTAAAGCTAAAATTGATTATGATTATTGTAAGGGCTGTGGTTTATGTGCCAAGGAGTGTCCAGTTAAGGCTATTTCTATGAAAGAAGAGAAAAAGTAAGTTCTAATATTGTAATTATAAAATATGTACGATTATAAAAATATAGAAAAAAAGTGGCAAAAATACTGGGAAGATAATAAAACGTATAAAGTTGAAATTGATAAAAATAAGAAAAAATTTTATAGCTTGGTTGAATTTCCTTATCCTTCAGGTGCTGGGGTTCATGTTGGTCACGTTAAAGGACAAACGGCTGTAGATATTTTTTCTCGTTTTAAAAGAATGAATGGTTATAATGTTTTAAATGCCATGGGTTGGGATGCTTTTGGTTTGCCAGCTGAAAATTTTGCTATTAAGAATAAAAAACATCCGGGCGATTTTACTAAAAAGAATATTGAGAATTTTCGCAGACAAATTAAAAGTTTTGGCCCTTCTTTCGATTGGGATAGGGAAATTGATACGACTGATCCCAAATATTATAAATGGACTCAATGGATATTTTTGAAATTATTTGAAATGGGATTGGCTTATGAAAAGGATGCGCCCATTAATTGGTGTCCTTCTTGTAAAACTGGTTTGGCCAATGAAGAAGTGCTTGATGGAAAATGCGAGAGATGTGAAAGCGTGGTTGAGCAAAAAAACATGAAGCAATGGTTTTTGAAAATTACCGATTATGCTGAAAAATTATTAGCTGATCTTGATGACTTGGATTGGCCAGAATATATTAAGACTAGTCAAAAAAACTGGATTGGCAAATCAGAAGGTGCTGAGATTGATTTTGAAATTGATGGTTTTTCAGAAAAAATAAAAGTTTTTACAACTAGGATAGACACTATTTTTGGTTGTTCTTATGTTGTTTTGGCTCCGGAAAATAAATTAGTTTTAAAATTAAAAGCTAAAATTAAGAATTGGCAAGAAGTACAAAATTATATAAATGAAATAAAAAATAAAACAGATTTAGAGAGGACTGATTTAAACAAAAATAAGAGCGGTGTTTGCCTTGAAGGGGTGTGGGCAATTAATCCTTTTAACAAAGAAAGGGTGTCTATTTTTTTAGCTGATTATGTTTTAGCCTCTTATGGCACTGGGGCTGTGATGGCTGTGCCGGCTCATGACGAGCGTGATTTCGAGTTTGCTAAAAAATATAATTTAGATATTAAAAGAGTTATTGCAAAAGAAAACAGCAGCAATGATAATAATGAAGAGTGTTATGTCGATGATGGTTTTTTGATAAATTCTGAAAAATTTTCTGGTTTAACTTCATTTCAAGCTAGGGAAAAAATGATAATTGAAGGTCAAAAAAATAATTTTGTTGAAAAAAAAATAAATTACAAATTAAGAGATTGGCTTTTTTCTAGGCAAAGATATTGGGGGGAGCCAATTCCAATAGTTAAATGTTCTAAATGTGGCAATGTTCCAGTTCCAGAAGAAGAGCTGCCTCTTGTTTTGCCAGAAATTGAAAACTATGAACCAAGTGGTACCGGAGAATCGCCACTTGCCAAGATTGATTCTTGGGTTAATGTAAAATGTCCAAAATGTGGTCAATTAGCTAAAAGAGAGACCAACACAATGCCTCAATGGGCTGGTTCTTCTTGGTATTTTTTAAGATATATAGATCCGCACAATGAAAAGAAAATGGCATCAGAAGAAAGTTTAAAATATTTTATGCCAGTTGATATTTATTTTGGTGGAGCTGAACATACTACTGTTCATCTTTTGTATTCCAGATTTTGGAATAAGGCTTTGTACGACCAGGGAATAGTTCCCGTCTCTGAGCCTTATAAGAGGAGGGTTCAGCACGGTTTAATTTTAGCTGAAGATGGTCGAAAAATGAGCAAAAGATGGGGCAATGTTATTAATCCTGATGACGTGATTGAGTCTTATGGGGCCGATGTTATGCGTGTTTATATTATGTTTATGGGTCCTTATGGAGATACTTCAGCTTGGTCAACCTCAGCTATTAATGGTATTAATAGATTTGTAAATAAAATTTGGTCTTTATTGGAAAAAGAAGTTTGTGATGAACTAGCAGATAAAGAAACTTTAAATATTTTACATAAGACAATAAAAAAGGTTGGCGAGGACATTGAAAATATTTCTTTTCATACAGCTATTTCTCAATTAATGATTTTGTTGAATTATTTATCTTCTTTGGAAAAAATAAATAAAGAAGTTTTTAATGTTTATCTTAAATTATTAGCTCCTTTTACCCCCCATCTTTCTGAGGAGATGTATCAAAGATTAAATTCTGATGTCAATCAAAGTATATTTGACTTTTCTTGGCCAGAATATGATTTAGATTTAATTAAAGATGAAAAAGTTAAGATAGCTATCCAAATTAACGGAAAACTTCGTGATAGTCTTGAAGTTAATTTTGATAGTGAAGAAGATTTTATTTTATCTTTAGCTAAAGAAAGAGAATTGGTTCAAAAATGGTTAGAAAATAAAGAGATAGTAAAAATTATTTTTGTAAAAAATAGATTAATAAATATAGTAGTTAAATAAGGTTTATGAATTTTCTTCAGCAAACATTAGATTTGTGCAAGATGTATGATATAAAGCCAGAAAAATCAAAAGGGCAAAATTTTTTAATAAACGAAGATATTTATAATTCAATTATTTCTACTGCTGATTTAAAAAAAGATGATGTAGTTTTGGAAGTTGGACCAGGCTTGGGAATTATGACTTTAAAAATGGCTGAAAAGATTAAAAAGGTTTTAGCGGTTGAATTAGATGATAAATTGGCGGAGTTATTAAAGACTTCTATTATTTCTCAAAATCGAAAAAATATAAAAATTTTTAACAATGATGTTTTGAAAATAAAAGGAAGTAATATCTCTAAGCTTGGCAAATATAAGATAGTAGCTAACTTACCTTATAATATTACTTCTATTTTTTTGAGAAAATTTTTAAGCATGGAAAACAAGCCAGAAACACTTGTTCTTTTGTTACAGAAAGAGGTTGTTGATAGAATTGTGTCTACTCCGCCAGATATGAGCTTGCTGTCAATTTCTGTTCAGTTTTACGCTGATGTTTATAAAATATCAGAAGTTGGTAAAGAGAATTTTTATCCGGCTCCTAAAATTGATAGTGCTATTATTAAAATAGTTCCTAAAAAAGAAAAAATTTTTAATGATTATCAAGTAGAGAAAAAATTTTTTCGATTATTAAAAATTGGTTTTAGCGCTAAAAGAAAAATGTTAAAAAACAATTTATCTTTAGGTTTAAAATTAGAACAAAAATATTTAGAAGATGTTTTTTTATCTTTGAATATTAATCCTAAGTGTCGAGCCGAGGATTTATCTTTGACTAATTGGTTGGAAATTTTTGAAAAATTAAAATAATTTTTTTGATTTTTAATTAATTTATTTTTTTTCTTGCTTTTTTGCTAAAAATATTATAATATTTACTATGAACTATAATAGATTTAATTCTTTTAATTAATATGGATAAAGAGCGTAAAGTAGCTTTAAGTATTTTGGGTGTTTTTTCTTTATTGGTTATTATTATTTTTTTTATTAACTTGAGAAATGATATTAAAAAACCTTTTGTTATACCCATAATAGAAAGCTCCGGCGAACAAGAATCTTCTTGTGCTGATGGAAATTGTTCTGGTGGCGATAATTTGAGCTCTGATAATTTAGATTTAAAATTAGTTGATACTGATGGAGATACTATTTCTGATTGGGATGAATTATTTATTCATGGAACTTCTCCTTATTTAGAAGATACAGATGGAGATAATTTAACTGATTATGAGGAGCTTTTTGTTTATAAAACCGATCCTCTTTGTCCGCAGGGACAAAATTGTTCCTCTTCTGTCTCAAGTGAAAATCAAACAACTAGCAATGAGCTTGTTCCAAATATTGACAATTCGTTGTCTGGTCAGGTATTGGACCCAGAAAGTATAAGTCAATTTTATGATATATCTCCTTCAGAACTTAGAAAACAATTGATCGAGGCTGGCTTTAGTCAAGAGGAGATAGATTTGATTAGTGATGAGGAGCTGTTAAATATTTATCAACAATCTCTTTATCAAACCATGCAATCAAGCCAACAATAAATTAAAAGTTTATAAATATTATTATGACTAACAATAATTCTACTCAGTCGAAGTTCAAGAAAGGCGTTTTGTTTTTTTTATTATTTTCTTTTGTGTTTAGTTTTTCTTTTTTTCCAACTAAGGCTCAGGCTTTTTCTGATATAATAGGTGGTCCAGTGGCTGTTGTTAGAAAGGTTACTGATTGGGTAGAAAAAAATAAAGATAAATTTTTGGTTAAAATGGGTGCTAACATGTTTCAGTCAGCTTTAAAATCTTCTTTATTTACCTTGGCTTATGATGGGGCTGTTTATTTAGGAACAGGAATAGGTGGTCAAAAGCCAACCTGGGAAACTGATTATTGGACAAAATATGGTGATAATATTAGAGATGCAGCTATTGGAGAGGCTTTAGATCTTTTAGGTGAAGAGTGGGATTTTAATTTTTGTGAGCCTAATATAAATATTAAAACTAAAATTGGTCTTGGTTTAACTCATAATTATCGACCAGTTGAGCCTAGTTGTGGTTGGCAACAAATGAAAGATGGTTGGAAAAGTGAATTTGATAGATGGGAGTCTTATGCAAAAGATCCTAAAAAATTTTTAGACCAGATTGTTGCTTCAATTGATCCAGCTGCCAGTGACATTGGCATAACTATGAGTTTGTTGGATAAAATTTTAGAAAAAGGAAATGAGGAAAAAGAAAAAGTGGAAACTCAACTAACGTTTAATAAAGGCTGGTTGGATGTTCGAAGTATTGGTGGTAAACAAGAATCTGTCCCAGGGGCTATAGAAGGGGAGGTAGATCAAACTAGAGATTTGGCCACTAAAACCTTTGGTCAAACCACTGGTGATATTTTTGTTGATGCTGTTAATATTTTTTCTAATCAACTTTTGTTGTCGACAATTAATTCGCTTTTGAAATCTTATTCTGAAGGTTCTTATAGTTGGTTTGGTGAAGATGAGGTAACTAGTCCATTTGGTTATTCTGATGTAGCTTCTTCTGAAGTTGACCCATCTTCCTTATATACAAGAGCAGGGTTGTCAGAAACTTTAAAGAAAGTTTTAACTCCAAAATTTACGGAAAAAACTGATTATAGTATTTTAGCAGAGTTAATGATTTGTAATAGTGAAAATAATTACAGTGGTCCAAATAATTGTGTTATTGGTCAGTCTTTTGGTAGGGCAATTGAAAATAAAAACACCTTAATAGAAGCTATTGAAGGTGGTTCGATTTCAGCTGGTTTACTTTTTTCAGAAAAAGGTGATTATCAAAGAACCTTAAACAGGAGGTCCTTAATGATTTTAAGAAAATTTCGCATAGTGCCTATAGCTTGGGAAGAGGCTTTAAATAGAATTACACCTCTTCAAAAATCTAATTCTGGTCAATACACTATTATGGATATGCTTTCTTGTTTTAGTGATGATGATGAATATAATCAATTCAGTAAAAACTTTCCGCATGATCCAAATAATGCAAGTGAAATGACTTGGTGCCGTGGCTTGGTTGACCCTCACTGGGTATTAAAAGCTCCAATGAATTATTGTGCTCGTCAGGGTTATGGTGGACATATTTTATCAACTCAGACTATTTCTACACCAGAAACCAAAGATGGTGATGGTAATATTATAAGTGAAGGCAGTGAAGAAATACTTGTGGTTAGAAGTGATTCTTATTGTGCCGATGAGAGATCTTGCGTTAAAGAGGCTGGAGACGGGTCTTGTCAATTTTATGGATACTGTACTGAGGAAAAAAGAACTTGGAATTTTAATAGTGATTCTTGTCCAGCTGTTTTTAATACTTGTGAGTCTTTTAAAAATTATTCTGGTAAAAAATTAGCTTTACTTAAAAATACTATTCAATATAGTCCTTGTGATGCTAGTAATGCTGGTTGTAGTATATACTCTACCTTTGGTTCTTATGATATTAAGAATGCTAAGGTTTTTTGGAATTCTGACAATCTAATAAACTTAAACAGAAAGGCAGAAAATTGTTCATCTGGTTCTGAGGGATGTAATGAATTTATTAGAACTAAATCTGGTTTTGGTCATAATTTTATAACAAATGGAAATTTTGAATCTGATGAAGGTTGGGAGTCTTATTTTAGTGAGGGGAAAATTAAAGATAGTGTTGGTTATGATGGTAGTCGTGGTTTGGTATTGGAAAGTGGTGATGTTTTAAGTGGACTAGCCTCAATTGGTCCAGATAATAACTTTTTAAAAGGAGAGACCTTTACTCTTTCTTTTTATGCTAAGTGTACAGCCACTTCAACCGCTTCTATAGCTGATATGTCTGTCGCTGATTATAAAACAATTCCTCCTTCTAATGATTTTTCTTATCAAAGTGTTTCCTATTCTTATTCTGATAGTCAAATTGGTTCTGATGTTGTTTTCAAAATAAATGTTGGCTCCAATGCTCAGTGTTCTTTTGATCAACTAAAATTAGAGAAAGGTGCTGTTGGTACTTTTTATTCTGATTATAGAGGTGATGGCTTGGTTTATATTAAAACAATTCCAGATTATTTAAAAGAAGCTTGTTATACAGATCCTTATTCTACCACTAACCCTAATTTTACTTTAAAATCTAATGCTCCAGCCGAATGTTATCGTTATGCTCGACTTTGTAATTTTAATGAACTTGGTTGTGATTTATTTAAGATGGCTGATGGTAGAAATATTCCAGCCAAAGCTATGGACAAAGATTATTGTCCAGCTGAGTGTGATGGTTACAATGTTTATATCCAAAAATCTACCATATTTGAAAGTGATTCGCCGCACAGACTTATACCAACTACAGCTAAAAAATGTTCAGCCAATAGTGCTGGTTGTACAGAGTTTACAAACTTAGAAGACTTATCTAGTGGAGGAGAGAGAGTCGAATATTATTCTTATCTAAGACAATGTATAAAACCAAATGAAGGAACTTGTTCTAGTTTTTATTCTTGGGAGGGAAATGATGAAAGCGGATATCAATTAAGATCGTTTAATTTGTCAATTAAGAATTCCCAACCCTCTTTAACTGAAGGAAATTTATTTTCTGATGGTGGTTCTTATAAGCATATAATTGGCGGAGTCGATGTTTGTAGTAGTGAAATAATAAAATTAAACCCCTCTAATCCTAGATACAGTTCAGATTGTAGAGAAATGTATAATCAGGCAGGTGATATTTTTTATGTTTTATATTCAAAAACTATAACTTGTTCTGATAAATGTACGCTTTATAGAATGACGGAGAGAAATATAAACAAAGATATTACTGAAGCCACTGAATGCTCTAATCTAAATGCTAGTGGCAAGGTTGTTGCTAAGTGGGCGACTGCTACCGTAGATGATTATGAGATTAGTGACTCTGTTGATGGCTTTGTTTGTTTTCATTGTTTAAATGGTGGAATTTGGGATGAAGGACAGCAAGCTTGTGTCTATAAAGCTATTCCTGGCGAGGGAAAATCCTGTTCCTCTTCTGAAAATTATTGTCGTGAATATGGAGGAAATACAGCTAGCAATGTTAGGATTGTTACTTCATATGATTTTGAACAAGATGTCTCCGGCTGGCAAGGTGGAGTAAGCTCTGAAACCTCCCTAAGCAACAATGGAAGATCAATGAGAATAAATCCATCATCTGAGTCTAATAGGTCTATTTCTGGATTAGTAAAAGGAAGGCCGTACTTGTTAAGTTTCTTGGCCAGAAATCATGGCAAGAATACTGACAAGAATATTGACATTAGTTCTGATTTGGAAATTTATTTTATAAATTCAAAGGGTGATATATCTAACTTTAAAACTATAAGTCCTGTAAATGGAGAGAGTGTTAATAATATTTCTATAAAAGGTTCTGCTTGGCAGGTTTACAGAATTTCCTTAGACGAATTAAATCATGATATCGATTCTGGTGAAAAAATTGTTATCAAAAATACTAGCACTAACATTGTTTATATTGATGATTTAATTTTATCTGAGTCAGCCAACAGGTATTATTTAATTAAAAACTCTTGGAAAACTCCTAATATTTGTTACTACGATCAAACTTCCAAATATCAGGGTGCAAATTACAATTTGGGTTGCTCGGCTTATTTAGATCGTTCTAATAACAAACATTATTTAAGGCAGTTTACCAAATTGTGTGATGAATCGGCCGTTGGCTGTGAACTGATGATTGATACTCACAATTCCACCCCTAAAGAAAGTAATCTTTTCTTGTCAGGAAACTTGGGAAATGATTTAAAGTCTTGTCCTGTTGATTCTAAAGATTGTGTTCAAATTCCGAGAGATAATTTTTCTTTGGTTGTTTATGATAATGCCAAAATTTGTAATGCAGCTGATAAGGGATGTTCTCTTTTGGGGAAGGCCGTTTCCAATGTTTACTCTCTTTCTTCCAGTTATGTTTATCAAAATATTTATCTTAAAAATAATCCTGATAAATACGACCAGGGTATACTTTGCGCTGAAGAGGCTATTGGCTGTGATTCTTGGTCATCTTCAGCTGGAGATAGCTATTTTAAAGATCCAATGGATAACGTTTGTCAGCTTGTAGATAATAAATGGTATGTTAAAAAAGTAAAAAGATGTTTGCTGCCTAATCAAATTTTTGAGGCTGATATGCCAATTAGTTCTTTGCCAGATCCTTGTAATTCTGATTCTGATTGTTTAAATGGAAGGGTTTGTAAGTTGGACGAAACTAATTATCTGTGCTCGGTTGATTCTAATTATGGTATTATAAAAACTATTGGAAACGAAGGAGCATTGGTTAGTCAACCTTATTACCAAACTGTCGGTCTGCCTAATCACCAAACTGGTAGTGTTAATTGGTCTGGTCTTTGTCCTTTAAAAGATTCTAGTTGTACTGAATATATAGATCCAGAAAGTTCTTTTAATCCTAATTTAATTTCTAATTCTAATTTTTCTGATATTGATGACGATGGTGTTTATTTTGATGGTTGGTCACCAGTAGCAGCTAATGGTAAAACCAATGTACCTGGTCAGCAATGTTCAGTTAATAATAATGATCAAATATCTTGCACTCAAACAAGTTCGTCTTATTATTTTAAACAATCAAATTATTTCCTAGAGCCAAATAAGCTTTATTCTGTGGAGTATAAGAACATAAGAAGTCTAAGAGTTAAATGTGAGAATCCTTTTTATGAGTTAAATTCAGCTAATATTTTAAATTTTATTCCAGGCTCTTCTTTTTATAACATTCAGCCATTAGCGCAATATTCTCCTATTTATGCTTCTAAGTTTATTTTTTACTCAGCTAACAATTTGTCAAATGACTGTGAGTTGGTAATTGAAATAAGTCCAACAACTAGAATTAATGACATTTCTTTAGAGTGGAGAGAGTTGATTGTTGACTATAAGATAAAAAATAACCTAGACTTTTCTACTTGTAACTTCCCAGAGTTTAATAGGGGTTGTATTTTGTTTAACGAAAGGACTGTTCTTGGTGATTACCCTAACTATAGTGGATTGACTTATGACTCTAGTAATTATGATAAATATAATCCTTCTAAGGATAGTGACTATAAAGATGCTAATAAAATTATTAAAGTTAGCCCAGACAGGGTTTGTGGTAAATGGTTGTCTTGTTATTCTTACACTACTGAAAAAGATGAAAAAGGAAACGATAAAAATGTTTGTTTACAAATAGGTCAATGTACTTCCATGGATTCTAGTGGTAATTGTTTGAATTTTTCAAAATCAATTCCTGGTAATAGAGGTTTTGATTCTGCAAAGGATGCTAATGTCAGCGGTTATTCACTTCTTAACCATTATTATTTTGATGCCATGATTCAAAGGGGGAATTCTTCTGTGTTTGAAAATGATTTTGAAAATTCACCAGATTTAATTTCTTGGGAAAGCTCTGGATCTAGTATTAATAATAGCTGTCTTATTTTAAAGTCTGCTGACACTCTTAGTGAAGAGGCTACGCCAGGTCGTCCCGTTTATCCTTCCCCTTCTAATTTTGGTTTTATTAGAATTGGTGGTAATTCTTGTGAATGGAATTTTAAGTCTAATGAAATTCCAACTTCAATTCAAACAGATTATTTTATTAATTTTTTAATAAATACAGCTAATTTAAGTTATCCTCAACAAGATACAGACAAGATATCTTTAGGAAAGATTGTAGGACTTGATTTAAATGATGAAGAGACAGATTTGAATTCTGTAGATTTGATGGTTGATGTTAGTAAAAAAGATTGGCAGAGAGTTACCTTTAAATTTAGAACTGATTCTTCTTGGGTCGGTGGGTCAAAAATAGTTTTAGGGCCATCAGACAGCGGTGTCAATGGTTGGATGTATGTAGATGATATTAACATTGAGCCTGTCTTAGAAGCAGGTGAAGAAAATTATATCCCAGCTTCTTGTAGGCTATACCCTAAGCAAGATAGTATTTCTTGTTCTAGTGATACTAAAGGTTATAGTTTTGTTGAGCAGGGTTGGGAGGGTTATTGTTTAGAGAAAGATCCTTTAAATGAAAATGTTTGTTTGATGTGGTATCCAGTTGATTCGGTTGTTGGTAGTAGTAATGACACTTTGTCTACTAATTTTTCTGGTTATCCCTCAACTGGAAGCAGTCCTTCTTATTGTGCTAGCATGAATGCTAAATTTGATTTAGTTGAGTATAGAGATGTGTTTTTTGCTGATCAAGAGGATGATGATATTGGTTATCACTCAAGGCATTGGTATTCTTGCAATGACAGTTGTGATAATTCAACTTATAATAGAAAATTTATTTCTATAGCTAATAGTAGTGTAGTTAATTATCCCGATATAAACTATAATGTTTATGAAAGTAAAGGCAAATATAGTAGCACAACTAGCGGTGTTACTAGGAGTGATGTTAGAGATTGTATAGATGATTTTGATTATCCTGATGGTGGTAATATAGCTTGTTCCTGGGAACGATGTGCTTGGGTTTCTTTTCAGTGGATGGAACCAAGGAGTGATCTTTTAAATAATAGAATAATATCTGTGGTTGGAAATTCTATTCATAGTCAAAGTTTAATTTCCAATCGAAATGCTAACAGAGGCACTTGTGATGGCCCAGCTTATGGCTCTTATCCAGTGACATTAGACCCTTATACTCCTAATGGTGCTAGGTGTAATGATCATTTTGAGTGTTCTAATACTAGCAAGCACTTGGTTCCAAGTGTTGGTGCTGGTTGGTATAAATCAGATGGTATACATAGTATGAATTCTAGCAATCCGGAAAGTCCAGAAATAAAAAATGGTCTTAAAATTTTGGCTTACAATTTAACCGAAAGAGAGTGTGATAGTGGCATTTATGGTGATAACACAGAATTTTTTCCAACAGGCAGTGGAAATGATTCTTGTCCTTTAAGTAAATGTACAGCAGGTTTTGGTGGAGAAGGCGATCTTCGAAACGGTGCTTGTTTGATGGATCCAGAAAATTACACTCCTAAGTGTAATGTTATTATCCAAGGTGAGGTTCCTTGGGTAGAGAGATTAAAGTCCTCATCTTATAATTTGAAAGAATACGCCACTTCTTTACCTTTTTATTTTACTTACTATACCTTAGGTTCAAAGAATGCTCCTTTTGGTGCTATTAATTCAACTGTTAGACCGGGAGATAATGTTAATGTTTATGTTAATAAGCTAGGAGATGACTCCCTTTATGGTCTGCCTTATTCTTGTTCTGGTCTAGGTAACGCTATTTATACTAATTCAGGGGCTGCTTATAAAAATTCCTGTGAGTCTCTTTATTATGATACTGACACCGGAAAAATTAAATTTAGTAATGATTTTTCTGTACACACAAATCAAAGATATTCTGATAATTATGGCACTGGAATGACTGTTGTGACGGCTTTAAAGAATATTTTTGCAAAGTTTGATTATGTTAATTACTCACACCTAGCTGATGCCGGCAATTCTCCGCCTTTCAAGGATGCAGCTGATCCTTGTGGTGATGGTTGTCCTCCACGTGAAAATGATAAAGCTCTTTGTGCTATTTATCCTCAAATTGAAAATGTTAAAATGAGTGGGCCTAATGGACCGATAAATCAAATTGATAACGGTGATGGTGTTCCTTCTAATGTTTATAATATAGTTGCTGGTGGTTTTTATACTTTATCTTTCAATACCTTTGTTGATGGTGAGCAAGGACCAATCAAGAAGTTGTATATTAAAATAAAAAAAGTAGATGAAGATTGGAGTCAAAACAGCATTGTTTTAAGTAATATTGACCATCGTCCGGATCAATCAAACCCTCATCGTTTGGTTAAATTCTTGTCTCCCGGACAATATATGGTGCTTATTAAAGTTATTGATAATTGGAATTTCTTTAAATGTGCGGGTATGGGTGTCTTTGCTAATATTTCCGATTCTTGTTATAGATATTGTTGTGGTTCTTTGTTTTCTCCAGAGACTACCGCTTATTTTGAAAATCCTTTTTCAGTTGCTTGTGATAATTTGAATCCGGGAAAATGCAATGAAGACGACATCAAAGGTGCTTTGCCGACTTGTAATTAAATTTAGTATTGACATTATTTGATTTTTTTGTTATAATAATTAGATTTTTGAACTTTAAAATAATTAAACTAAATAGGAGGAACTACAATGAAAAAATTGATGATTACTTTGTTGTTAGCTTTTGGGCTGATGAGCTTAAGCTTTACTGTTTTTTCCCAGGAATTTTATTTAGATAAAATTCATGAAACTGGGATAAGTGTATTTACTAACATTTTTGTTTCCGGTGAAGAAATTTTAGCTTTTACCACCGGTGAAGGACTTTACTACAATGGCAGTCAATGGGGCGGGGTTCAAATTCCTAACTCTAATCAGTGGGGTCAGATGCATGCTTTTACTAAAACTGGTGGAGAAATTTTTGCCAGCTTTAGCACTGCTTATAAATCTTATCTTTGGGATGATAATGATAAAGCTTGGGATTTTTATTCATCTCCAATACAATCTCCTAGTGCTACATTTGTTTATTCAGAAAATAAGATTTATATTTGCACTTACGATAATTCCGCTCTTTATTTATGGGATGGTTCAAGTAATTTTACAGAACTGGCTATAAACAATGAGGTTGGTTTCCAGCATTGCTTTGTTATTAATGAAAACAATGTTTTAATTCTTGGTTCCATGGGGGGTGAAGGTAATTACATGGCTATAAACAAACTTTTTCGTTATAATGGAAGCTCAATTCAGGAGATAGCATCTTTTGATCTAGATAAAGGATGGGCTAAAGAAATTCATTCCGTTGATTTGGAAACCTTTTTTATTCCAACTGACGAGGGTTATTTGTATCGTTGGAACGATACTGACTCCCAATTGGATAAAATTTATACCCTTGATGGTTGTGGTGGCATGAATATTGTTGTCAAGGACAATGATAATGTTTTTATTTACAGTAACCTGGGGATTAAACATTTGAAAGTTAGCACGGGTGTAGCGACTGATTTAATGGATTCTTATCCTGGTTATGGAGAGTATCCTGTGACAAGCGTTATGGATGGTTTTTTTGAAAAAGAAACTGGTCGCTTGTTTCTTTCCTGTTATGGAGGAATTATGTATGAAATAAAACCAGATTCTACCAATTCAGTTGATGGCATTAATGATATTTCATCAGAAGTTAAGCTTTACCCCAATCCCGCTACTGATAACATTTATTTACAACTCCCAAACAGTCCAATTAATTCTGCCAAAGGGGCTGTTTATAATGTTATTGGAGCTCAGGTAATGGATTTTAATTTTAACAGTAACACCGAAAATTTAGACATTTCGTCTTTACCCACGGGGATGTATATGCTAAAAATTCAAACCTCCGATGGCCGAGGAGTTAAAAAGTTTATTAAAAAATAAACTCCTCACAAAAGCCGAACCCGCACAATCAAGTGCGGGTTTTTTCTTTTTCCCTGTCATCCTGGTGCCATGTTTAGGGCGGGTAAGTAAACTGGATCCTGGGATTGGTTTTTTAATTCTGTCATCCCAGCGAGTCACGTTTTACGTGGCGAAAGCTGGAGTCTAGATCACCTTTATTATAGTGAAAGTTGGTATTTAGAACCCTCTGTCATCCCAGCTAAACTTGAGCCTTCTGTCATTCCAGCGAAAGCTGGAATCCAGGTTGCTCTCCTGAAAATTGAATCGTACTGTCATTCCAGCGAAAGCTGGAATCCAGGGTTGACACCTTTGAACAATAATTATTCCATCTCAGAAAATAAGTCCAACCAAGTTGGATTATGTTTTTCTATTAATTCTAATTTCCATTTTCTTTTCCAAGCTTTTATATTTTTTTCTCTATTTATAGCCTCTAATATATATTGATGTTTTTCGTAGTATACTAGCTTGTTAACTTTGTATTTGTTAGTAAAACTATTTTTATTTTTATTTATTTTGTGTTGAATTGTTCTCTTGAATAATCCGTTAGTTACTCCTGTGTATAGAGTTCCATTTCTTTTATTACATAAAATGTATACATAGTAATTATGTTCTTTGTTCATTGTATTGATTTTACTTATTAATTCTGGATCCCAGCTTTCGCTGGGATGACAGGAGGGTGACAATTTGGATCCCAGCTTTCGCTGGGATGACAGGAGGGTGACAATTTGGATCCCGGTTTTCGCTGGGATGACAGGAGGGCGACAATTTGGATCCCAGCTTTCGCTGGGATGACAGGGGTGAGGGCTTAAGTTTTTTATAGGTATAACAGAAATGTTGTTTATATTTTAATTTAAAAAGCATAAAAATAAATTAAATAAAATATAATATTTTTCTTGCTTTTAGCTTTTTAAAATGCTAAAATTAACTTATAAATAAGTATTAAAAACCTTTAAATATGGGTAAAAAAGTTTTAGTGGCAGCTGCTTGGCCTTATGCTAATGGCTCTCTTCATTTGGGGCATGTAGCTGGTTTAATTGGTGGTGATGTTTTAGCTCGGTATTATCGCTTGAAAGGCGATGATGTTTTATTTGTTTCTGGTAGCGATTGTCATGGAACGCCAATTGCAGTTGAAGCTGATAAGCAAGGCGTTCATCCTTCAGAAATAGCTAATAAATATCACGCTGAATTTAGTGATAATTTTTTAAATGGCTTGTCTTTTTCTTATGATAATTATACTAAAACAACAACTGATAATCATCGACAAGTGGTTCAAGAAATGTTTTTAAAACTTTATCAATCGGGCGATATTTATATTAAAGAAGAGGAGCTTCCTTATTGTTCTCATTGTCAAAGATTTCTACCGGATAGATATGTTGAGGGTGAGTGTTATATCTGTGGTTTTTCTTCAGCTCGTGGTGATCAGTGTGATAATTGTGGAAACTTAATGGAAACTAAAAAATTAAAAAATCCTAAATGTAAAACTTGTGGTAGCACTCCAGAGTGGAAAACAACAGAACATTTTTTTCTAAAGTTATCAGCTTGGCAAGATAAAATTTTAAAATTTATTGAAGATAGTTTTGCTTGGCGACAAAATGCTAAGAATTTTTCTCGTGAATTTGTAGCTCAGGGTCTTTTAGATAGGGCCATAACTAGAGATACAGAGTGGGGTGTTCCAATTCCGCTCGACGGCTATGAAAGTAAAAGAATTTATGTTTGGTTTGAGGCGGTTTTAGGTTATCTGTCAGCTAGTAAAGAGTGGGCTAAAGATAAAGGAGACGAGAATTTATGGCAAGATTTTTGGCAAAACAATGAAGCTTTACATTATTATGTTCATGGTAAAGATAATATTCCTTTTCATGCTATAATTTTGCCGACAATTTTAATGTCTTATGGCAATCTTCATTTGCCAGACAGAATTATTTCTAGTGAGTATTTAAATTTAGAAGGAAAGCAGTTTTCTAAAAGTCGAGGTCATGCTGTTTGGTTGAAAGATTTTTTAGCCGAATTTGATTCTGATACTTTGAGGTATTATCTAGTATCAAATGGACCCGAATCATCTGATGCTAATTTTTCTTGGGCCGACTATATGGCCAAGACCAATAATGAGTTGATTGGTAATTTTGGTAATTTTGTTTTTAGGACTTTGTCATTTGTTAAGAAAAATTTTCCTGAAGGTTTAGATTTTTCTGAAAATATTGACGAGCGTTTAAATAATTTTTTAGATTTAACTAAAAATACCTTTACTGAAGCAGGAGAGGAAATTGAGCTAGGCAATTTTAAAAAAGCCATTCGTTCTGTTTTTAAAATAATTGAAGATGGTAATCGTCTTCTTAATGAACTAGCTCCTTGGACAATGATTAAAACCGACAAAGAAAAGGCAGCTAATAATTTAGCCGCTTTTGTGCTTGTAATTAAATCTTTGGCTATTTTGATTGAACCATTTTTGCCTCAGACCTCTATTAAGATTAAAAAAAGTTTATTAATGGAAGATTTGAAATGGCAATTTCCTGCCAAAGACAAGTTTATTGTAGGTGATTTAGAGGTTTTATATCAGAAAATAGAAACAGAAAAAATAGACAAACAATTGAATAAGTTGAGCCAAAATTAATTGTTTTAATATTTTAAATTAATATTTGGCAATTTATTTTTTTTATTGTATAATATAGTTGAGAAATAGCTGTAAATTTTCTTCCTTTTATTATTATTTTTGGTTTTATGGCTAATGGAATAAATAAAGAAATTGAGGACAAAATTAAATCAGAAATTGAATCGGAAGTTAAAAAAGATGAAAAGGATTCTATTAGTAAAAGTGTTGGAGATTCCAACAATTCTTTGGCTCAGGAATCTAAAAATAAAAGCCTTGGAGACCAAGACGCAAGCAGAAGCTTTGGTGAAAATTCTAATAGTAAAAAAGGGGGAAATGAAGAGCAAGCCTTTCAAGATAATCAAGGAGGTTTGGATGCAAAAAAAAATGACAAAAATCAGAATGACTCTAAAAATCCAGAAAATCCAGAAAATCCAGAAAATCCAGAAAATCCAGAAAATCCAGAAAATCCAGAAAATCCAGAAAATCCAGAGAATCCAGAAAATCCAGAGAATCCCAATGCTCAAGAGAATTTAGATGGACTTAAGGATAAAAATGAAAACTCTGAAAATAAAGATACTGCCGATAAAAATGATGAAAATAAGAAAGGACTTGATAATGAAATTAAACCATCAGAAAATAGAGGTGATGATAGTTTAAAAAAAGAGTTAGACGAAAAAGGAAAAGATTTAGAAAAAGGAAAATCAAATAGTTCTTTGCCTGATAAGAGTAATTCTTCCGCTCAAAGTTTTGATCCAAAAAGTTTACAGGGATCAAGAATGCCAGATTCCTTGCCGAAAGAAAGTGATGGCAATGCAGAAAAATCTGAAACTGAACAAGCTTCGGGTGGAAAAAGTGAGTCACAGGGTGGTAAGGAGATGGACAATTCTCAAAGACTGGAAGAAGATAAAAGAAAAGATAAATCAAAAAAAGAAAAAACAGACAAAGCTAAGATTTCAAGTAAGTCTTCCGAAGGACCGCAAAGAAATGATATGAGTCTTTTTTTTGACACTCTTTTAAAAAATGCCTGGTTGGATGCTGTTCCTACCTTAACTTTTTCTGTTTTTTGGGTTTATATTCATGCTTTTCTGTCAATGGTTTCTCCTAAAATGTTTTGTAAATTAGGGCAAGAATGGGTTCCGACCAATATTAAAAAAGTTTCTCCTAAAATAGCTAAGGAGATGGGCAATAAAATAGGGGTAATTGAAAAAGGTGCGACTGGTTGTTGCTGCTTTCTTCATCTTTTTATAATAATAATAGCTTTCTTGATGATGTTACTTACTCCACCGATTTCTTTTTTTCTAGCACCTTATATTGCTTGGGAATGGATATCTCAATTTTTTCAATAAATAAATGAAATTAAAAATAAAAAACAAAAAAATATTTGCTGGTTTATCCCTACTTCTTTTTTTAGGTGTCTTTTTTTTATTTCCTAATATTGTTCATGCTGGTGTTGGAGAAACAGTGGCTACTGTTTTGGGTTGGATTTTATATCCAATCATTTGGGTTTTGGGGCAAATCTTGGTGATGTTAGTTTATGTTTTAATTGGCATCGCTCAGTATAACGATTTTATAGATTCTAATGCTGTTAAATTTGGCTGGACTTTAGTGAGAGATCTTTGTAATATGTTTTTTATTTTAATTCTTTTAATAATAGCTTTTGCTACTATTTTAAGAGTTGAACAGTATAACCTAAAAACATGGTTACCAAAACTTGTTTTGATGGCTGTCTTGATAAATTTTTCTAAGCTTATCTGCGGTGTTTTTATTGATGTTACCCAGGTGATTATGTTGACCTTTGTTAATGGTTTTAAAAATTTGGCCGCTGGTAATCTTACCTCGATGTTAAATGTTACTGAGATATTAAGTTTTAGTCAAAGTAATTCCAAGGATGTTACTGGCTGGACAATTTTAGGCTCAATTATTTTGGCTTTAATATTTTCTATAGTATCGGTTGTGGTTATTTTAACGATGCTAGTTATGTTAGCCATGAGAATTATCATGATTTGGATTTATGTTGTTTTATCTCCTTTGGCTTATTTACTAGCTTCTTTTCCTCAAGGTCAATCTTACTCACAAAGATGGTGGACTGATTTTTCTAAAAATTTAATAGTTGGACCAGTTTTAGCTTTTTTTATTTGGTTATCTTTTGCATCTCTGGGTGGCGTAGAGGGAAGTCGAGATATAAACAAAATGAAAAGAGATTCAAACCCAGACAATGGTGATATTGGAGCTGAAAATTTTTCTATTTCTGTTACTGAAGCTGGTAGTCAAGATAATGTTACTAAATTTATAATTTCTATCGGCATGCTTTTGGGTGGTCTTATGATTGCTCAGGAAATGGGTGGTATGGCAGGAAGTGTAGCTGGAAAGGGAATGGCCAAATTACAGGCCATGGGAAGTGGTGCTATGAATTCTGTTTCTAAAGGAACTAAAAGAGTTACTGGAATTGAAAGAGCTCAGAATGCTTTGAAGGTTCGTCAGTCAATGAAGGAGGGTGTTAGACAGGAGAGGGCTCAAAAAGATGCTGGCGCCTTGTTGAGGGCTGAGTCTAAAGCAAAAAAAGCTATTGCTTCTGTTCCTGACAAGGGTAGACAGTTAGTTGATAGAGGAATGCAAAGAGCCTTTGGTGTTAATTCAACTCAAACAAAAATTAACGAAGCTAAAGAACAAAGAAAGGCTTTAGAAGAAAAAAAGAAAAAAATTGAGGTTGAGTTTAAAGATAGTATTGGTAAGGGTGATGCCATGATATCTCAAGCTAATAATTTAGAACAAACTCAAACTAGGTTTAATCAGTTACAGGCAGAAACTCAGAAGAATCCAGGAAATTTAGAAGCTAAAGAAGAGTTAAAAATGGTAGGCGCAGATTTAAGTATGATGAAGAAAAATGCTGGCTTAGCTGTTAATGCCGATGAAACGGCTGTTGCTGTTAAAGTGAAACAATTAAGAGATGATGGCAAGGCTGCAGTAAAACCATTAGAAGATGTTAATAGCCAAATCAGTGCTAAAGATTCAGAAATTCAACAACGAGAAATTATCTTGAATAGGAATAAAAGAAGAGCTGAAATTGGAAGTAAGGCATTGGCTGGGGTTGGAGGTGCTGCTCTAGGAACTACATTGGCGGTTATGACTGGCGGAGCGGCTATTGGCGGCCTGGGTGCTGTAGCAGCCGGTGCTTTGACTGGTGGTGTGGCTGGTGTTGGTGGTAGAAAAAAAATAATGAGGGCTGGTGAGTCTGATGCTGACCTAGCTTCTAATCATAACAACAGTCAAATCAGTAAGGCCAAGGAAGGATTTAAAGATTCAAAAGAAAATGAAATTAGAGACGTTATGAATGATTATTCTCGTAGCGGTCACGAAAGAACAGCTGCTGCTATGGTTTTAATGGAAAGAGGTAAGCTTGATCAAAATGAAGCTGTTGTCCATCGTGATAAAATTAAAAGTTCTTATGGTTATGATAATAAAGTAATGAACGCTTTGGACGGATCTTTAAATAATGAGTATCAACATTTAACTAGAGATTTTTCTGATTTAAACGCTCCTCAAAAACCAGATGAAGATGATGGTAAGTTCAAAAAAAGACAAGACGAGGCTCGTGATAAAATCGTTAAAGGTGTGGTTAGTGGTTCAATAAAAATAGAAAATATTGACAAAGGATCAATGGAGCTTGTAATTCCTGCATTAGTAAAAACAATGTCTAATAAGAGATTTAAATCTCATTATGATGATTTACCAAAACAAAAACAAAAAGAAGTTAAAGAAAGTTTAAGATCTTCGGGTGAATATGATTCTTTGAAAAAACTGGCCATAATAAATGACGCTGATATGAGTCACCTGGACAAGGAGAGCGACAAGGCTAAGTTTATGGCCGAGATTGAAGTTGACGAGGTTAGAAAAATGGTAACCAAAGAAGAGAGCTCTGAAAGTTTAAAAAAGTTTTTAACAGAATCTCCTTTGGCTGATGACTTAAGAAGGGCTGGCACTTCTGGTAATGAAAAAGAATTTACTAATAAATTGAATGAAATATTAAAAAATTCAAAATTAAGTCTAGACTCTGCTCCAGAGAGAGCTATAATAAAAAGAATTGAAGAGTTAATGGGATTGTCATTTAGCAAGCCAAGACCGACAGAAAGCATTTCTAATCAGAAAAATAATTCAGAACAACTAAGTGATAAAGACGAAGAAATGATTTCTAATGCAGCCGCTGTACTTGGTTAAAGTTTATTTATAAATTATGGAAAGCAAAAATTTACAATTTTTACAAAAGCTAGAGGTTCTTCCAGAAGAAGTGTCTGCTTTTTTGTATTCTAAGGAATTAGAAAATTACATGAGCGATATTTCTAAGAAGTTTGGTCTGAACATAGAAGTTGTTAATGATTTTTTATTGGAATTTTTTATAAATGATTTTAATTTTTTGAAGATAGAAGAGCTTATAAAATCACAAATTAGTAATCAGAATTTTTTTAATGAATTGTATTGTGATTTTTTGGGAAATATTATTTTGCCACTAGCTCCTTTTATTAAGGTTGATGTGGAAAAAGAAATAAAAAATAGAAATGGTGATTTAAATAAATATTTATTAAGTATAGAAATTTTTAATGAAGTAATAAATGATAAAAATTTTGAAAATTTATTAGAAGTTTCTAGTAGCTTAGATAAAATTACTGACGTCAAAGAAGAAGAACGAGTATCACTTTACTTTTTGGAGAAAGATTTAGTTCAGGTGTTAAAAAGCAATGACTCTTTTTCTGCCAAAAAAATCAATGGATCAATTTTGTATATTTTATCAAAAAATCCAGAATTGGCAGCTAAATTTTCCAGAGCTTTTTTGGCCAATCAAGAGAAATTAACTACAAATTTGCTTATAATAAACAACAAAAAAGAAGAGCCGACTATTGCTAACTGGATAAGTAGTTTTATAAAAGAAAATGGTAGTGATAATTTTAGCAATATAGCTTTGGCTAAATTTTTAACTAGTTCGGTTAATTGTTTGTCTCTTGATGAGGGCGAGAGAAGATTGGTCAGGAAGATCATTAGACTTTACAGAAATCTTTCTTTTTTTCCGGATTCAATGTCCAATGTTCCTATTGAAGAATGGGAAATAATACCAGTGGATAAAAATAGTTTAGCGCCCAATGATTTATTAAAAAAAGATACGGACAGTTTGAAAAAAGAGACTGTTGTTTTGGAAAATAAAGAGTTGGAGATAGAAAAGGTTTTATCTGAAGATGAACAAAAAATAAAAGAATTAGAATTAATGTTGGAAAAATATCCCAATAAAAGTCTGGAGAGAAAGGCAATTGAGAATGAATTGAAAAAAATAAAAAAATAATTTTCTGAATAATAAAATTTAAATATGTTTGATTATTTAAACAAGTTCAACAATTTAAGTGACGATATTAAAGGAGCTGTTGATAGCGATGAAGCAGTTAGGCTTATTGAGGAAATTGAAAAAAAGTATAAAGTTGATTTGGCTTCAATTATAATGCGGGTGGCCACTAAGGACATCAATATTGATAATTTGCCTTTGATTTTTTTTACGGAACTTAACTTGGGACAAAGTCAAGCTGAAAGCTTAGCGAAAGAGTTGGAAGAAAAAATTTTTTATAAAATAGCTGATTACCTAGGTTTAGAAAAAAAGAAAATTGAGACAGAGCCTAAAAAAGAGTCTAAAACAGAAGTTAAAGCCGGGGTCGAAAAAGAAAAAACTAAAGTAGTAAATATTTCTTCGGGGATAAATAATAATGAACAAAGCAAAAATGATATTTTGGTAGAGGATTTAAAATTATTGGGCGAAGAATTTGATGATTTAAATGAAGATTTAAGTGATCAGGATTTTATTGGTGGTTATTTGAAATCAGATTATTTAAATAAAATAAAAAATCAGGTTGATAAAATTTTTGATATTTTAAATTTAAATTTTTCGGAAGAAAATAGGAATAAGTTTATTTCTTATTTAGAAAAATATTTTAAAGGTATTAAAAGTAAGATAGAAATAAGACAATTTTTTGTTAAACCTATTGAAATGGGCGGCCTTGGCTTGGCCGACAAAATGATCGACAATATTTTTATGATAGCTGATAGTTTAAAAGATGAAGAATATCAAGAGGTTAAAAGTAAAACCAAGGTTGATCAGGGTGTTTTGGATAAAATAGGCAAACTTGGCATGGGTAAATCTTTATTTAATAATTATTCACAAATGCTAGAAGCTCCTGATTCTTCTCATTTATTGCCAGTTTCTGATTCTTCTCATTTATTGTCAGAGCCAAACAATTCAGGGGAAAATAAAGTGATAAATGAAAAAAAAGAGGGACTTTCTAGTCTTGAATTATCGAAAATAGTTAAGAAGCAAAGGGAGTTATTAGAAAAAATAGAAAGTAAAAATAATAAAAAAAGTGAAGATAATATTTCGAATAAAGAATTTTTATCAAAACAAGATTCTGATTTTTCAAAATTTGAAGAAGAGATTTTGTCTGAAATTAATAAGCAGATAGAAAACGAGATTAAAATGCTTGACGAAAAAAATAAGAATTTGTCTAAAGCAGAAGTCAAAGAAGCCCCTACCGCAAGTAATAATTCTAGTTTTAATGCCTCTAATAAAGCTAATGAAGTTTTAAGTGGTAATAAAATAAAAATGACTGATGTTAAAAAGGTGAAGATAATGAGTCCGGTTGATGAGATTCGTTATCTTGATTTAACTAATTTTCGTCGCTTTTCTAAGGACCCCAAAGAGGCTTTAGAAAAAATTAGAGAAAAAATAAAAGTTTTAGAAGGTCTTGATTATACTAAAATGATTGAGGGTATTAAGGCTTGGAGGCAGAGTCCAGTTCACAAATTGTATCTAAAAATATTTTTAGATGCTGGTAATCGTGGTTTAAGTTTGGACCAGGTTATTTCTGAACTTCGAAGTTATGGTAAGGATTTTTTGAGCAAAGAAGAAATAGATGCTATTATTGAATTTAATAAGACTTTAAGATTTTAGTTTATGCAACAATTTACTGTTCCACAATTTATTGATGTTGAACCAAAAATTATTGGACCGATAACCGCTAGACAATTTATAATTTTGCTAGTCGCTGCTTTCTTGATGTTTATTGCCTACAAAACCTTGGATTTTATGGGCTTTGTTATCGCTAGCGTTCTTATTTTTGGTATTTTTGGAACAGTTGCTTTTTTAAAGGTTAATGGTCGTCCATTTCATTATTTTGTTTTGAATTTTGTACAAACAATGAAAAAACCAAGTTTGAGAGTTTGGAATCATAAATCAGCAACCATCGAAAAGAAAGAGGAAAAAGATTTTAAGTACGAGAATATTGTTACTAGACAAAAATATTTAGATAAAACTAAGTTGGCTAAGGTTTCTTTAGTAGTTGATACTAAAGGAAGATATAAGGGGGATGATAGTGACAAAATTTTAGCTAGTGAGACTGATTTTAATTCATAAGATTATTTAGAATATGGCCGAGAAAAAATCAAAAATGCAGGCAGCATCAACTCAGCAATATTTGGACATTGCTGAGATTAAGTATGATACAGTAGTAATGAAAGACGGTAGTTTAAGGGCTGTTTTGGGTGTTTCTAGTATTAATTTTGCCCTGAAAAGTGAAGATGAACAAAATGCTATTATTTCTGCTTATGTTAGTTTTTTAAATAATTTAAATACTCCTTTACAGATTGTAATTCAGTCTAGGGATTTAAATGTTCAAAATTATCTTGATTATTTAAAAAAGCAAGAAAGAGAACAGACTAATCGTTTATTAAAGATTCAGACGGCTGAATACATGGAATATATTAAAGAGCTTGTTTCTATTGGTAAAATTATGAATAAAAAATTTTTTGTAGTTGTTTCTTATAATCCGGCTGGAGACAAGCGTAAAGGTTTTTTTTCTCTTCTATCCGAGGCTTTAAAACCAGCTAGTATTTTTAGATTGAAGGAGGTTAAGTTTTTACGATATAAAGAATCTTTATCTAGAAGGGTTGATAGCGTTATTTCAGCTTTAATGTCTTTGGGGGTTGATGTCAATCAATTAAATACGCAAGAGTTGATTGAACTTTATTATGGTTTTTATAATCCGGAGACAGTTAAAAATCAAGTTTTAACTGATATTGGTAATTTGCAAGTAGAATTATAAAATATTTTTATGATAGATTTAAAAAGTCAAAGACAAGATTTAGAAAAGAAAAAAAAGAAAGGTATTGTTGAAGAGGAGCTACAACGTTTTAGCGCCAAGGAAGAGGATATCAATATTACCAGGGAATTAATTGAAGAAGAAAAAGCCTTGCTTCGTGGTGCTTTGTCTGTTAGGGATTTAATTTCTCCTGCTAGCTTTAAAGTTAATCCGACTTATTTAATGTTGGGACAAAAATTTTTAAGAACAATTTTTGTTATAACCTATCCTAGATATATCAGTGTTGGCTGGTTTGCTCCTATTATTAATTTAAATGAATGTTTTGATGTTTCCATGTTTTTTTATCCAGTTAAGAGTGCTATTATTTTAAAGCAATTAAAGTCTAGGGTGGGTAATTTGGAGGCTCAAATTATGTCTGACTCTGAAAAAGGAGCCCCAAGAGATCCAATTAGAGAAACAGCTTTACGTGATATTGAATCTTTAAGAGACTCTTTAACTCAAGGAACTGAAAGATTTTTTCAATTTGGCCTGTATATAACTATTTATGCCGATGATTTAGAGCAACTGGATCGTTTATCAGACCAAGTTGAAGATGTTTTTGGGTCTAGATTAGTTTATTCTAAAAGAGCTTTTTATCAAGCAGAACAAGGTTTTAATTCCTGTCTGCCTATAGGAAATGACGACCTTTATATTACTTTTAACATGAATTCGTCTCCTATCGCTTCTTCTTTCCCTTTTATTTCTAGCGAATTGACCAGCGACAGGGGGGTTCTTTATGGAATAAATCGTCATAATAATAGCTTGATTTTATTTGATCGCTTTAGTTTACAAAATGCTAATTCAGTTGTTTTTGCTACTTCTGGAGCGGGTAAAAGTTATTGTATTAAATTGGAAGTTTTAAGATCATTAATGATGGGTTCAGATGTAATCGTTATTGATCCTGAATATGAATATAAACATTTATCAGATGCTGTTGGCGGTACTTATATAAATATTTCTTTGGCTAGTGAAAGTAAAATTAATCCTTTTGATTTGCCGAGAGCTATTGGTGGCGAGGCTAAACCAAAAGATATAATTAGAAGTGCTGTTATTACCTTAAAGGGCTTGGTTCGCTTAATGACTGGAGCTTTAAATTATGATGAAGACTCTGTGGTTGATAGAGCTTTACTTGAAACTTATGCCAAAAAAGATATTACTCCCGATTCTAATTTATCACAGATAGAGCCACCAATTTTATCTGATTTTCAACAAGTTTTGGATGGTATGGAGGGTGGATCTGATTTAGCCCAAAGACTTAAAAAATATACCGAAGGAACTTTTTCTGGCTTTTTAAATAATCCGACCAACGTGGAGATGAATAATCAAATGGTTTGTTTCTCCGTTAGAGATTTGGAGGACGAACTTCGACCGATGGCTATTTATACAATTGTTAATTATATTTGGAATGTAGTTAGAAGTGAAACCAAGAAAAGAGTTCTGATTATTGATGAAGCTTGGTGGATGATGCAAAACGAAGATAGTGCTAAATTTATTTTTGCTTTAGTTAAAAGATGCCGTAAGTATTATTTGGGAGTAACTACTATCACTCAGGATGTTAATGACTTTTTGACTTCTCCTTATGGCAAAGCTATTGTTACTAATTCATCTTTGCAGATTTTATTGAAACAATCTCCAGCCGCTATTGATTTGGTGCAGAAAACCTTTATGTTGACTGAGGGTGAAAAATTTTTACTTTTAGAATGTGGCGTTGGTGAAGGTATTTTCTTTGCTGGCAATAAGCATGTGGCCATTAAAATAGTTGCTTCTTATAGCGAAGATCAATTAATAACCTCTGACCCTCGTCAATTATTAGAGCAAGAAGAGGCTAAAAAAGAGTTTGCTCGCAAACAAAGAGAACAAGAAGGAAATAATTAAAAATATAAAATAATTTTATAAAATTATGGAAAATAACAAGAAAAAAATAGGTAAAATTTTAATAGCAATCCTTTTTATTTTAATTTTACTGTTTATTTATTTTGCTTTTTTAGGTGGTGATAAGAAAAATCATTTTTCTAAACCAGAAGAAAAGATAGAGGAAAAAACTGAACAGCAAAAATATGAAGAAATGAAAGCAAAGAGCGAGGTAATTTATACCTTTGATGAGGAGCTGGAAAGAGATAGAGAGTGGAGCGAAGAGGATTTTAAAAAGATGGCGGCTAATTTTGCTGAAAGATTTGGATCTTATTCTAGTCATGGTAATTATGGAAACATAGTTGAATCTAAATATTTGATGACCAAAGAGATGAAGTCTTGGGCTGATTCTTATGTTGTTGATTTAAAAAATAACTCAGAATATTCAGGTGAGTTTTATGGAATGACATCTAAGGTTTTTGTTTCTCCGGAGATAGAAAATTTTAATCCAGAAAGTGGTCAAGTTGAAGTTCTTGTATCTACTCAAAGATTTGAGACTAAAGATGCTGGAGGAGAAAGTGTTTTTAATCAAAATATAAAAATAAACTATATTAAGGAAGGGGGGGAGTGGTTAGTGGATAGTGCTTCCTGGCAATAATTATTAATTTAAACAAAGATATGAATAAATCTAAACAGAAAGAAGGCATTAAAGAAACAAAAAAAACTAAGAATATTGCAAAAAATAAAACTACAAAAAAAATAGTTAAAAAAGAAGTTGTTGAAAGTAAAAAAGAAATTATTAAAAATAAAAAAGATTATTTTGGTGTTATTTTTGTTTCAGTTTCTGTTTTAATGTTTTTAGTTTTAGTTTTTTCTTTAGCTTGGTTTAAAAATTCTCTTTTTCTAGCGAAGGACATGATTGAAATTGAAAAAATCGAAAATGGTTCAAAAATAAGTCAAGCGAGTGATCCTTTTTTGAATATGCAGAATCAAAACAATGAAGACCTTGGTAGTCCTATTACTAGTAATTTGGATCCGTTTTTAGGAGAGAATTCTTCTAAAAAAATAAAAATTTTTTATTTTGCTGATTTTAATTGTTCTTTTTGTTTTGAGCAAGTTCAAATTATTAAGAACGTTTTTAATAAGTATCAAGATAAAATTGCGGTTACCTGGAAGGATTATCCAGACACAAAAGATAAAAAAGGATTTTCTTATCAAGCTGCTCGAGCTGCTCGTTGCGCTCAAGAGCAAAATAATTTTTGGGCTTATAGTGATTTGCTTTATAAAGAAGGAGAAAAATTTTCTACTTTAAATAGTGATTTATTTTTAGTTTTAGCCGGAAAAGCTGGATTAAATTTAGACAGTTTTTTGTCATGTATGAATGAAAATAATGTTGATAATTTGATCTTAAATAATATTATCGAGGCGGAGAATCTAGGCGTTCTAGGTATTCCCTATATTTATATTAATGATAGAGATTTTTTAGGGAATCTTGATCAAGACGAACTAGAAGAGATAGTTGAAAATGAATTGAGAAAAAATGAATAGTATTTATGTCTTCTAAAATAAAAACAATTTTTGAATGTCAAAATTGCGGTGCTCAATTTCCTAAATGGAGTGGGCGCTGTTTAGAATGTGGTGGTTGGGGAACTTTGGTGGAAAGTTTGTCTGATGAGAAAAAAAATAATGAAAAAAACATTATAGATAAAATAGCTTCAGTTGAAGTTGTTAATTTAGAAAATATTTCTGGGTTAGTATCTGATAGATTTAAAACTGGAGTTTCGGAGTTGGATCGTGTTTTGGGTGGTGGCCTTATTCAAGGGTCATTAATTTTGCTTAGTGGTGAGCCAGGAGTTGGAAAATCAACATTGCTAGCTCAAATTTCTGATTCTATAGTTAAACACAATAAAACTTTTTCTAAGGTGCTATATGTTTCTGGAGAGGAATCAGCTGGTCAAGTGAAATTAAGATTAGAAAGATTAAAATGCAATTTAAAGTCTTTTGATTTTGTTAGTGAAACTAATTTGGAAAAAATAATTGCCACGGCCATTAAAAATAAGCCGGATCTTTTAATAGCTGACTCTATTCAAACTATTTATTCGGCCTTACTTCCTAGCGAAGCTGGTGGTGTTAGTCAAATCAGGGCTATTGCTGTTAAGTTCATGGAATTGGCTAAAAAATATAACATCCCTGTTTTTTTAATTGGTCATATTACTAAAGATGGACAAGTGGCTGGGCCAAAGTCACTAGAGCATATAGTGGATGTTGTTTTGTCTTTAGAAAATGATGGTCGTGGAGCTTATTCTGTTCTTCGCTCTAGTAAAAATCGTTTTGGTAGTGTTAATGAAATTGGTGTTTTAGAGATGACTAGTTTTGGGTTTGAAGAAGTTAAAAATACCAGCTCTGTTTTTTTAGATAATGATTTGTCGCATTCATTTCCTGGCTCTATTTTTTCCTGTGTAGTTGAAGGTAATCGTCCTTTTTTAATTAATGTTCAAGCTTTAGTAAGTAGAACTGTTTTTGGTTACCCACAGAGAAAATCGTCTGGTTTTGACTTAAATCGTTTGCAAGTTTTAGCGGCAGTTATATCTAAGAAGCAAAAACTAGATTTAATGAACCAAGATATCATTTTAAATATTGTTGGCGGTTTAAGAGCTAGTGATCCAGCCTTAGATTTGGCAGTTTGTTTATCAATTATATCTTCTTTTTTAAATCAAGAAATTTTAGGCAAAACTGCTGTTTTAGGAGAGTTGGGTTTAGGAGGCGAACTTCGTCCGGTGTCTTATCTTGATATGCGCCTGAGAGAAATTGAAAAAATGGGCTTTACTGATGTTTTATTGCCGAACTCTTTATCAGAATCAGAAAAAGAGAGAATGAAAAATAATTTTAAAAAATTAGAATTTATTTTCAGTAGAAATTTAAGTGAAGCTATCAAGAGTGTTTTTAATATCAAAGAAAAATAAAAATTTTTAGACAAAAAAAGAAGCGGAATATTTTTCCGCTTTTTTTGTTTCAAAAATTGCTAATTCATCCCCCATAGGAGATTTTTAAACAAAATTTCCTTAGTTAACAAATTTTTAATTCTTGAAATTTTTTTGGTAACTTTTTTGAAAGACTTGGTAGCTTTTTCGATGTGACTTGCTCTTTCTTGCAAGTGGTCCCTCATATAACCATTTTTTCTTTCGTCGTTGGGATCATTGAGAAATTTAATTTCTTTCCAGGGGACTGTTTTTAGCCCCTGATCACCAATTCGACTTTCAGTAAATACAACATCGGCATGCCAAACACCCTTTATGGGTCGTAGGTTAAAATAACATACAGCTTCCTGCCCAAAAATTGGGTCTGGAGTTTTAATGATTACTAAATCCATCCTTTTAATTTTTAGGTTAAACTTAATGTGCAATGAATGTACTATATCATATTTGAAATAAAATGTCAATGCCTATAAAAATAAAAGATAATATTTTCTTTGTTAACATTGCTGCAAAAAGGTTTACACATTTGAATGACAAATTATATACTTAATAATGTAATCATTAAGTATATAAAGCTATGAATTTATATGATGTAAGATATATGCAACTACAACAAGAGAAGTTAAATAACATTATTGATAAGAAACAAACAGTGATTGCTGTAGCTAAAGAATTATCTGTGTCTAGACAAGTTATCCATAAATGGTTATGTCGATATAAAAGATTTGGCTTAAATGGAATTGTTCAAAAAAGAAGCAGAAGTAGCGGTTCTTTGGCTCACAATAAAACTTCAGAGCCAATAGAGAGGTGTATTATCGAATTAGCCAGAAGTCATCGTTTTGATGGAGTAGAAACCCTCTCGGATAGAGTTAAGTTTGAACATAATATTAATATTCACCCTACTACTATCTATCGTATTTTAAAAAGAAACAACATCCGCTATACTAAATATTATATAGATACCAAAAAACAATGGAAGAAGCAGTTGTATTCTCACCAAGTGCCAGGACAAGAATTGCAGATGGACACCAAATATCCGCATGGGTATAAACAGGGCAAGGTAATATATACCATAATTGATGATGCCTCTAGGTGGGCATTTGTTTGGAGTTATGAAGTAGCTAATGCTAATAATACTATAGATTTTGTTAAAAAAGTAATTGAAAGAGCTCCATTTACTATTTTAAAAATACGAACAGATCAAGGAAGAGAATTTACCAATTTAAAATTAAAAGAGTTATTAAAAAAATATAACATAGTCCATCGCTTGAACACACTTTATTGTCCAGAAGAAAATGGCAAGATAGAAAGATTTCATGGTACTTTGAATCAGAAAGCTTTGAAATACGGTTTCCCGCCCAGACAATCTTTAGAAGAAATGCAATACAGACTTAATCTTTTTATGCATTACTATAATTATCAGAAAAAACATCGAGGATTGGGAATGGACGGAAAAACACCAATGGAAAGATTGAGTGAGCTGGCGAGTGTAAACGTTTCGCTGCAATGCCACATTCTTTGACAAATTATTCTAAATATGTTATTATTGCCTAAAATAATTAATAATATAAAATATGAGTGATATTAAATTCTTTCGTGATTTATATAAACATCCAGATGTTTATGGTCAAAAATTAAGTCGAGAAGAAAAAGAAGAAATTGAAGAATATAATAAAAACAAACCTCAAAGAGAGAGGGATTTGTCAGAAAAAAAGTTTGGTCCAACAGCTCAAAAATATTATGAATCAGTTGAATTAATTAAATCAGCTGATTTAAAGTCCGAAATTGACAACCAAGCAGAAAGGGAGATAATTGAATCTCGCAAAAAGATTATTTTAAATTATTTTTCTAAAGTATTAGAAGATGTTAAAAATTATTTAACTCAGGTTACTAGATTGGAATTACAAAAAAAAGATAGCTATGATGATTTAGAAAAATATCAAGCAGCTATTTCTAGCTCTGATGGTCTGCGTCGGTCTTATCATAATACTTTGATTTCTGATTTAAAAATATTGGTTCGTTTAATTAATATTAATTTTAATAAAGATTTTCCGGAAGAAATTAGACTACGAGCAGAGGCTAAAGCACAAGATAGAAAAAGTTTTTCTTTTGAACAACTAAAAGATGTAATGTCTCAAAGAGAGTATTTTGAATTTCCTTATAAACAAGGTGTTTTTATAGACATGAATAGGATGCCAAAAGATCCTCAAGGAGAAAGGGAATATATAGCCTCTTGGGCTTTTAATATTTACAATGATTTGACTAGTTTGTCTGAAAAAATAATCAAAGAAGCTAAATAAAAAAATCCCCTCAAATGTTTGAGGGGGTTTTGTTAGTAGGTTCTTTTTAATTCTTTGGCTGTTTCGATGACAAGTTTTCGTGCCATTTTATAAATATCGGCATTACTCATTTTGTCTATCTTTATGTGTCTGGACAGTTCTTTCTTAAACTCTTCTAATCCTTCTAACTCCTTTTCGCTTTTTTCTCCTATGAGTTTTTCTTGTTGAATTTCATAGTGAGAATTAATTAGAGATTGAGCTTTAGTTATTAGTTCAAGTTCTTCTTTTCTTTCAATTTCTTGAGAAAAAATTTTTTTATCCATCCCATTTATTTTAATGTGCTTGATATTTATATCATTTATAATTAAAAAAGTCAAGCCTTGACAGTGGTGTCTATTTTATTTATAATCTTAGCAGTCAAATAGTTAGACTGCTAAAATATAAAAATTAATTTTAAATAAAATGTTTAATAAATTTACCAATAAATCTCAGGAGATGATAATTAATGCTCAAATGATTGCTACTGATTTTGGCCAGCAATATATTGAGGGACTTCACCTTCTTTTGGCTTTAAATCAACAGACTGAGAGCTTGGTTAGGGTTATTTTGGAGAGATTAAAAATAGATCCAGAACTAATTGAAAATTATACTGTTATTGAAATAAAAAAGCTACCTAAATTTAAGGGCTATCAAAATGATACTCCTAAAAATAATTTTGAAGGAGTCCAATCCGTTCAAGGAACGGGTGAGGTAGCTGCTATTTTTGATAGAGCTAAAAAAGAAGCTGATCGCATGGGAGATGAATTTATCTCCACTGAGCATATTTTTTTAGCTTTAATTGGGATTAAATCTCCGGCACAAAATGTTTTATTTGGTTTTAAAATTGATTATAACCAGGTTTTGGAAATTTTAAAGGAGCTTCGTGGTAATCAAAAAATAAGTGATCCAGATCCAGAAAATAAATTTAGAACTTTAGAAAAATATACAGTAAATTTAACTGAAATGGCTCGTCAAGAAAAGCTTGACCCGGTTGTTGGACGTGACACAGAAATTCGTCGTATTATGCAAGTTTTACTTCGTCGTACAAAAAATAATCCAGTTTTAATTGGTGAGGCCGGAACTGGTAAAACGGCTATTGTTGAAGGATTGGCTCAAAGAATTGTTAGTGGAGACGTTCCGGAGATGTTGAAAGATAAAGAAGTGGTTTCTCTTGATTTAGGATCACTAGTTGCTGGGGCTAAATTTAGAGGTGAGTTTGAAGATCGCTTAAAATCAGTTTTAAAAACTATTAAATCTCAAGGCGGAAAGATAATTTTATTTATTGATGAGCTTCATACTTTAGTTGGTACGGGAGCTTCGGAAGGTTCAATGGATGCTTCTAATATGTTAAAACCAGCTTTAGCTAGGGGTGAAATTAGAACAATTGGGGCAACTACTACCAAAGAATATCAAAAGTATATAGAAAAAGATGCTGCTTTAGAGAGAAGATTTCAGCCTATTTATGTAGCCGAACCAAGCATTGAAGATACAATTTCTATTTTGAGGGGTATTAAAGAAAAATATGAAGTTCATCATGGAGTTAGAATTACTGATGAAGCTTTAGTATCAGCGGCTAAGCTTTCCAGTCGCTATATTACTGATCGTTTTTTACCAGACAAGGCAGTTGATTTAGTTGATGAAGCTACTTCGGCTTTAAGAATGGAAATAGATTCTATGCCAGAAGAATTGGATAACATGAAAAGAGAAATTAAAAGAATGGAAATTGTAAAGGCTGGTTTGGCGGCAGGAGAAAAAGAAAATTCGAATGTTAAAAAAACAAAATTAAATAAAGATTTAGAGGAATTAAAAGAAAGGGCTAATCAATTAGAGATTCATTGGAATAATGAAAAAGATATTATATCTAAAATTAGAGAGTCAAAAAGGAAAATTGATGAATTTAGAATGGAAGCTGATATTATTGAGCGTCGTGGAGATGATTTAACTAAGGTGGCTGAAATTAGGTATTCTCTGATTCCTCAATTAGAAAAAGAAGTTAAAAAACAGCAAGATGACTTGTTAAAAATACAAAAAAAGGGACAGCATATTTTAAAAGAAGAGGTCGATGAGGAGGATATTGCTAAAGTTGTAGCTCGTTGGACAGGAATCCCAGTTAATAAAATGTTAGAAAGTGAAACACAAAAGCTTGTTCGTTCAGAAGAAGAATTGAACCAAAGAGTCGTTGGGCAAGATGAAGCCATTAAAGCGGTTTCTAATGCTATTCGTCGTAGTAGAGCTGGGATTAGTGAAGAGAAAAAACCGATTGGCTCATTTTTATTTGTTGGCCCAACTGGTGTTGGTAAAACTGAATTAGCTAAAACTCTAGCTTCTTTTATTTTTAATGATGAAAATGCTTTGGTTCGCTTGGACATGAGTGAATTTATGGAAAAACACAGTGTGGCTAAACTTATTGGTTCGCCTCCTGGTTATATCGGCCATGATGAAGGCGGACAGCTAACTGACAAAATTCGTCGTCGTCCTTACAGCGTTATTTTATTTGATGAAATAGAAAAAGCACACCCGGAAACATTTAACATCTTACTTCAAATATTAGATGATGGAGTTTTAACTGACTCTAAAGGAAGAAAAGTTAATTTTAAAAATACTATTATTATAATGACTTCTAATTTAGGTAATGAAGTTATTAAACAATATTCTATTGGTTTTGGTGGAGGAGAAAATGAAGAACAAAATACTAAGTTGAGGCAGGAGGAGATTAAAGAAAAAATAGATGGAATTTTAAAAGATTATTTTAAATTGGAATTTTTAAATAGAATTGATGAAATTGTTGTTTTTAAAAATTTGGACAAAAAATCGTTGGAGAAAATAATTGATTTAGAGTTAGATAAGGTTGAGATTAGATTGAAAAATAAAAATATTAGTATTAAAATTGCCCCTAAAGTTAAAAGGTATTTAACTGAAAAAGGTTATGATCCTAGTTTTGGCGCTAGACCGCTTAAAAGAGTAATTCAAAACATGATATTAGATGAGTTGGCTTTAAATATTGTTGAAGGACGGGTTAAGAATGGTGACAAAATTACTATAGACGTTGGCACAAAAGATAATATTTTGGTTTCGGTTAAATAAATTCTTGTCTTTTTGGTTTAAATATGAAATTTTTGAGATATTGAAACATAATATTTGTTAGTTCTTAAAATAGAAAAGCCACCGGTTTTTAACTGGTGGCTTTTAGTTTTTAATCAATTTTTGTTCCTAGAAATTTGTATTGAGGCTTCCAGGAATAATTAAAAAAGTTAAGACTAATCATTCTTTGGTAGTCTCTAATTGTTAAGTAAGGAACCCCTATTCGACCCTGAGCTGCTATACAGATAGAGCCCAAGGCTACTATTGGAAATCTTCTTTGCAGGTCGGGATATATTGCGCCCAAGTGAAGAAGTTCTAGAAAGTTAGAAGCTTTAAAGCCCTGGTCTTTCATTGTTAAGCAAATGGTTTCGCTGGAAGAGTCTCTTGGCTTTAGTTGTCTAAGATCAAAAATTTTTAATTCTACAATTTTCTTTTTTGTTTTTTCTAGATTCATTGAATCAATTCGGTTTCCAATCAGATTGTATTTTCCGTCTCGCAGTAAGTCCGATAATGACTTTTCTTTGTTTATTGGTAATGAAAATTGAGCAAAAGAATCGAATATTGGGCCAGTTTTTTGACTGAAATCAATAATTTCAATTATCTTCTTGAGGGAAAGATTTTTTTCTTCTGCTAATCTGGACAGGTCAATAACTTGATTAATGTTCATTTTCCTTGTTTTTTTGGTTTATTTTTTAAAAGAACTATAAAAACAGTTTTTAAAAATAGCAAAATTTTTTTAAAAAGTCAATTATAAATGCTAAAAAATATTAATTTTTATAAAAGTTGTTTAAATTTAATAATATTAATTTATTTTTGCTATACTATCTAGATAGATATTTATAATGATATATTATTAACGTTTTGCTGGGGTGGCGAGGGAAATGGTGTTAAGCCTGAACCCAATTTTAGTTGGGATGACAATAAGAATATGATAAAAACAATGTCGTAAACCTAATTATTTGTGAGTTAGGTGAAAATCATGTCCTAAACAACGAGAAGTGGTAATATTTTGCTAATTTATTAATAATTTGTTAATATTATTTCATATGAACAACAATTTTTTCTTTTATTTAAGTAAAATATCAATACAAATCCTTTGGGATTTTGCTTACTTTCCTTTATGGTGGTATACAGTTGGTTTTGTGCGTTTTCTAAAAAATGTCGCTTCTTTTTTGGGTGAACAATGGATAATAATTGGAGCTGGGACTTGGATCAAAAATCTTTTTACTCCGATGTACGGACAGAGTGATTTTACGGGAAGGGCTATTAGTTTTGTTGTTAGAATATTTCAAATAATTTTCCGTTTTATTGCCTTTATTTTCTTTGTGGTTTTGTCTGTTGTGGCAATTGTTTTTTGGTTAGCCATATTGCCAGTTGTTGTTTATTTAATTTTTGTCAGAATTTTTAATTAAAATATGAATGATGATAAAAACAATTTAGAATTTTTTCAAAAAGAAGATTTTTTTAAAAAAAGTGATGGCCGAACTGCTGTTTTGTTTTTGAATCATCTTTTATTTTTTGGACAAGATTTAAAATTATCTTTAATAACCTTAAGAAGATTAAAAAAAAGAGTTGATGCTGTGGTTAATTTTTTAAGTTATTTATTAGGGGTGGCAGGACTGCTTTCTTTTTGTTATTGGTTTTACCTCAATTTTAGTTTGTCTACTTTTGGTTTTTCAGATTTATTTTATTTTTGGAAAAGTGATTCAATTTTTATTTCTTTTTTTCTAGTTTCAATAATCTTTGATGCTTTTATTGTTTATCGAATAAGTGAAAAAAAATTCTCTTTAAAAAAAATAAAAAAAATTAAAGAAAAAAAAGTAAGCAATCTTGGTGACTATAATAAACTCCCTAAAATCGACATTTCTCTAGCTTTGAGCGAAGAGATGTTACTAATTTTAGAAAATTCTTATTTATTAGCTAGAAAATTTAATCAAAAAGAGCTAGGGACATTGCATCTTTTTTGGCTACTATGTGAATCTAATGTTATTAAAAATTTATTAGTTAGGTTGAATGTTGATATTAATAGACTTTTAGAAATTTTAAAAAAATATTTGGACAACCCTGATTTACAGAGGACAAATAATGAAAAAATTATTTTATCCGACAATGTTCAAGAAATATTGCTTTCAGCTTTTTATGATGCTTATATAAATAAACATGAAAGTATTGGTGTTTTAAATGTTGTTTCTTTTTGTTATGAAAAAAATGAGCTTTTACAGGAGATATTATATGAACTAGATATTTCTCAAAACAAAATTAAAAATGCAGTTAAATGGTTTAGGATTAATGATCAAATGTATCGCGACTACAAGACCTTTCGAAGAATGGCTCGTTTAAAGCCAGGAAGTGGTATGAATAAGGCTTATACAGCCATCGCTACTCCAACTTTAGATTATTTTTCTCGAGATTTAACTGTAATGGCTAAATATGGCTATTTTGAAGCTTGTGTAGCTAGAGATAAGGAAATGAAACAGATTTTTGAGGCTTTTGAGAGTGAACAAAATGGAGTTTTACTAATTGGTTCAACTGGGACTGGAAAACGATCCATGATTGAAGGCTTGGCTCAACTAATGGTTAAAGAGGAAGTCCCTAAATTTTTAAAAGATAAAAGATTGGTAGAGCTTGATTTGTCTCGTTTAATTAGTGGCGCCTCTCCTTCTGTGGCCGAGGAAAGAATGATGATTATTATTAACGAAATACTTAGGTCAAAAAATGTTATTTTATATATTGAAAATATTCAAAACATGATGGGAATTACCGCTGGCTCAGAAGAGAGTTTGGAACTCTCAGAGGTTTTAGCTGAAACATTGAGTAGACAAAATTTTTATTGTCTAGCTTCCGTCTCTACTGAGGATTATTCTAAATATTTAGAAGGCAGAGCTATTTCTAATGTTATGGCACCCATCAAAATAAATGAACCAGAAATTGATGATGTTATTTTTATGCTTGAGAGTAAAATTTCTTGGATTGAAAGTAAGTACGGAATTTATTTTGATTATAATTCTTTGGAAGAGACTGTTAATCTTTCTAGCAGATATATTAATGATAAGTTTTTGCCAGACAAGGCTGTTAATATTATTAAGTCAGTGGCTGTCAGAAATTCCAAATTATCTCAAAAAGATCCTAGTAAAAAAATATGTACTAAGGAGGATATTGCCGAAATAATTAGCGATATAAGCGGTATTCCGGTTTCTCAAGTTTCAGTCTCTGAGAGCGAAAAATTGCTTAGTTTGGAGGAAAAAATTCACGAGAGGATGATTGGCCAGGAAGAGGCAGTTATAGCTGTATCGGGCAGTTTAAGGCGTTCTAGGGCTCAAATAAGAGAGGGTAGTCGACCAATCGCTAGCTTTCTTTTCTTGGGTCCAACTGGTGTAGGAAAAACCGAACTAGCTAAGTCTGTCTCGGAAATTTATTTTGGAGCCGAAGATTACATGATTCGTCTTGATATGAGTGAGTATCAGCTTTTTGATAGTGTTAAAAAGATGATTGGTGATGTTGACGGAACGCTAGGTTATTTAACGGAAGCAGTTAGAAAAAAACCTTTTTCTTTGATTTTGTTTGATGAAGTTGAAAAAGCTCATCCAGATATTTTAAATTTATTTTTACAAATTTTAGATGATGGTCGCTTGACTGATGGGCAGGGAAGAACGATTAATTTTACCAACTCTATAATTATTGCTACCTCCAATGCTGGTTCTTTATTTATTCAAGAAGCAGTAAAAAATCAAATAGAATCGGCGATTATTAAACAGGAGTTAATTGATAATCATTTAAACAAAATAATGAGACCAGAATTGATAAATCGTTTTGATGGTATTATTGTTTTTAAGCCATTAACTATTGAAAATATTTTGGCTATTGCTAAAATAATGGTAAAAAAGATAGCTAAAAGCTTGGAGGTTAAGGGGGTTTCTTTGCTGTATGATGATGATGGTTTATTGAAATTAGCTGAGGCCGGTTATGATCCTAAGTTTGGCGCCAGACCACTTCGTCGTTTATTGCAAGATAAAATAGAAAACGAAATTGCTAATTTAATTTTAGCTGGCAGTTTAAAGAGAAGAGACACTGTTTTTATAGATGAAAATGGTGATGTCAAAATTGAGAGAGGGAGATCTATATAAAAAAAGCCCTCACTGATAATGTGAGGGCGGTGGATGTCTTGTCAACTATTGACTGTGGTTTTTTAAAAAATTCTGAGCAGCTTTGTAAATTGCAATATTTCTTTGCTGTTCGTTTTCTATAATTGAAACTTTGAAGTTCCTCTCCATTTCGTCGGAGATGTTTTTGGCCTCTTCCATGGCTTTTTTATAAGCTTCTTCAACTGTGCCTGACTCAAAAAGTTTAATAGCTTTTTTGGCCGATTGGATTTTTTTGGTCAATTTTTTTTGAACTTCTTCCATTTTGCTTGCGATTTTGTCGTCAACAAAACATGTTTGTTGTGTTTCTACCACCATAATATATTTTTATTTTAAATGAACCTTTTTAAATTATATCAGGTATTTGTTAAATAGTCAATATTAATTATCTTAATCTTAAACAAAGAAATGTTTTTATTATATTTTACAATATTTTTTTTAATTTCTATTTTTTTTACTTTTTTTATAAAAAAGATAGCTATTTATTTTAAAATAGTAGATAAACCAGGTGAAAATCGTAAAATTCACAAAAAACCAGTCCCTCTTTTAGGCGGGGTAGCTGTTTTTTTGGCTTATTTTTTAAGTTTATTTATATTTAAAGAAGATCTTTTATCTGGCAATTTAGAGCTTTCTCATTGGTTGGGATTTTTTATTGGAGCTGTTTTTATTGTAATGGGCGGTGTTTTAGATGATAAATATAATTTATCAGCTAAATGGCAAATTATTTGGCCGATTTTAGCTTCAATCGCTGTTATTTTAGGTGGTGTTAATATTGAAAAAATAAGTAATCCCTTTGGAGGTTTTCTTTATTTTTCAACTTTTCTGAGTTCGGCTATTATTTTTTTATGGTTATTAGGAATGACTTATACTACTAAGTTACTTGATGGTTTAGATGGTTTAGCCTCGGGTGTTTCAGCTATTGGTGCTTTGGTTATATTTTTATTTACTATCAGTGATAAGTATTATCAACCAGACATTGCTTTAGCTTCTTTCTTGTTTTTTACTGTTCTTTGTGGTTTTTTAGTTTTCAATTTTAATCCAGCTAAAATATTTTTAGGAGAAAGTGGCTCTCTTCTTTTAGGTTATGTTCTGGGAGTCTTAGCTATTATTTCTGGTGGAAAAATCGCTATAGCTCTTTTGGTTATTGGTCTTCCAGCTTTGGATGTTTTGTGGACAATTATTAGAAGAACTATTTCTGGTAAAAATCCCTTTAAAGCCTCGGATAGAAAACATTTGCATCATCGCTTAATTGATTTAGGCTTAAGTCAAAAACAGGCAGTTTTTTTCTTTTATTTTGTTTCGGTAATTTTTGGTTTGTCTGGATTGTTTCTGCAAAGCAAGGGTAAATTTTTAGCCCTAGCCTTTTTGCTTTTTTTAATGTTTTTTTTAATTATTTTTCTTTATTATTTGGAAAATAAAAAAAATAAAAGAGAGAGATTATTACTTCATATCTGTTGTGCGCCTTGTGGGCTTAGTCTTATTTCTGATATTTTGTTAAAGAAGTTTGATATAATTTTATATTTTTATAATCCTAATATTGATAGTTTGGAAGAATTTAATAGAAGGTTAAATTATGTAAAAATAATGAGTAAAGAGTTTGGTTTGAAGTTAGAAGTTGAGCCTTACCAACATGGTGATTGGTTAAGAAAAATTAAAGGCTTAGAATTAGAGCCAGAGAAGGGAAAGCGCTGTACTATTTGTTACCAAGATCGTTTATTTAAAACTGCTTTAAAAGCAAAGAAATTGGGTATTAATAATTTTTACTCCACCCTTTTGGTTAGTCCTTATAAAGACGCCGAAAGAATTAAGGTCTTGGCTAATAAAATTTCTTTAGAAAAAAAATTGAAATTTATTAAATTAGATTTTAATCAAGCTGATTTATCAAAGAAATCAAATAAATTAGCTAAAGAAAAGGGTTTTTATTGTCAGAAATATTGTGGCTGTGAGTTTGCTAAAAAATAAAAAGTTAATTATTTTTTTGTTTTTAAATTGACTAAAAGCATAAAATGTTATAAAATAACTGTAAATTAGGTAAAATTAGTTTTTTTTCTCTTTGGTTTATAAATAATTTAAGTATAAATAAATGAATGTAACTGAATTAGCTCGTATTTTAAAGATTTCTCCTTATGAATTACGCCATTTGCTTCCTCAAATGGGTTTTAATATTGGTCAAAAAGCAATTAAGGTTGATAAAATGATTGCTAAAAAAATTATTAAAAATTGGCCGATTTTCGTAGCTCAAATTGAGAAAAAAAGAGAAGCCGAAGAAGCTTTGAAAAAAGAACAGGAGGGTTCAGTTGAAAAAGAAATAAAAAAAGTAGAAATAAATAAATTTATTACCGTCAAAGAACTATCTTCAATCGCTGATTTACCAATAAATGTTGTTTTAAAAGAATTGATGAAAAATGGTGTTTTTGTTTCTATGAATGAAAAAATTGATTTTGATACAGCCGTGATTATTGGAGCTGGTTTAAACTTAGAAGTTTCTTTAAAAGAGGAGAGTGGTGAAAAAAATGAAAATATTGGCGGTCGAGAAGTTTTGGCTGAGTCCATTGCTAAAGAAAGTAAAGAAGAGTTATTAGAAAGAGCCCCTATTGTGGTGGTAATGGGTCATGTTGATCATGGAAAAACAAAATTATTAGATGCTATTAGAGAGGCTAATGTTGTAGCTGGAGAATCAGGTGGAATTACTCAACATATTGGTGCTTATCAGGTTGTTAGAAAAGATCAAAAAATTACTTTTATTGACACGCCTGGTCACGAAGCTTTTACTGCCATGCGTAGTCGTGGAGCTAAGGTAGCTGATATAGCTATTTTAGTGGTCGCTGCTGATGATGGCGTTAAACTACAAACAGTTGAAGCTTTCAGAATTATTGAAGCTTCAAAAATTCCTTTTATCGTTGCTATTAATAAAATTGACAAACCAGAAGCTGATATTAATCGTACTAAGCAAGATTTATCTTCAAAATTAAATATAATTCCAGAGGATTGGGGAGGTAAAACGGTTTGCGTTCCTGTCTCAGCTCTAGAAAAACAAGGAATAGATGATATTTTGGATATGGTTCTTTTGTCAGCTGAAATGGAAACATCTAATTTAAAAGCCAATCCCGAATCCGACGCTGTTGGAACTGTTATTGAATCTAATGTTGACAAGGGTGCTGGTCCAGTAGCCACCGTTTTAGTTCAAAATGGAACTTTAAATGTGGGAGATCAACTTTGTTATAATGGTGTTATTTATGGCAAAGTTAAGGCTTTGAAAAATTATAAAGGAGAAACTATTGAAAGTGCTGGACCATCTACTCCTGCTAGAGTTTTGGGTTTAAAAACCTTGCCAGAGGTTGGGGATATTTTGGAAGTCGGTGAGGGTGAAAAAGTAAAAATGAAAAAAATGGCCGCTAAATCAAAAGCCGATAGACAGACCATTGCAACAACAGAGGGAGTCGATGATGGATCCTTGAAATTAAACTTGATAATTAAAGCTGATTTTTTGGGATCAGCCGAGGCTATAGAAGAATCATTAATGAAAGTTAATACCAAGAAAATAAAGGTTAAAATATTACATAAAGGCTTGGGAAATATTGCCGAAGGAGATATTAAAAGAGCTGAAGATTCTAATGCTCAGATAATTGGTTTTAATGTTAAGCTTCAACCACAAACAGAGGATTTGGTTAGAGAAAAAAATATTAAAATAAATATTTTCAGTATTATTTATGATTTAATAAAATATGTTAAGTTGGAAATGAAAAATATTTATAAACCTCAGATAATTAGAAGAGATATTGGAAAATTAAAAGTCTTAGCTATTTTTAGAACTGAAAATGATTCTCAAATTGTTGGAGGCAAAATTATTGATGGTCAAGTGGAGTCAAATTCTTTATTAGAAATTTGGCGTGAAGAGGAATTTATTGATAAAGGTAAAATAGATAAATTGCAGTCAGGAAAGCAAGACGTAAATTTTGTTGATAAAGGGCAAGAGTGTGGTTTGAGATATGAAGGAAAGCCATTGATTCAAATAGGAGATGCTTTGCATTTTTATAAAGAGGAGGAAGAATCAGTTGATGATTTGCCAGCTTAATTAATTATTTCTCTGTTTGTTTTTTAAAAAAGGTCAATTATGATCTTTTTTATTTTATCTTGAATAAAACAACATAAAGTGTTATAATTATACAATATTTAACAAATAATATGTCTAAATCACAACAATTAAACGAAATAATAAAACATTATCTAGCTGAGATAATAGGCAGTGAAGTCGAGGCTCCCAATTTTTTAATTACTATTTCAGAAGTAAGGTGCTCTTCTGATATGTCCACGGCTAAGGTTTTTGTTTCGATTTTACCAGATAATTTTTCGGGCACAGCCCTTAAAAGACTTCGATCTAAAACTGGTCATTTGTCTAGAGTCTTAAAAGAAAGAGCTCGCCTGGTTAGAGTCCCAAAAATTTTTTGGGCGATTGATGATGGTTTTAAGGTGGCTAGTAAGCTGGATGATGCTTTTAAACAAATAGAAGAAGAAAGAAATTAGAAAAATATGATCTCCGACATTGATCGACAAAATTTTATTAAAGCTTGGCAAAGAATCCTTTCGGCTGATAGGGTTCTTTTAGTTTCTCACATTAATCCAGATGTTGACGCTCTTTCTTCTCTGGGTGTTTTTATTGAAATCTTTAAACGCATGGGCAAGGAATTTCTAGCTTTGGCCGAAAAAAAGACTGATGATTATTATTTTTTACCTGGATTTGAAAATATTATTTCTAGTAAAGAAGAGTTATTGAAAGTTGTTAAATCTAAATATAACAAAGGTCAAGAACTTGACAAGGATTGGTTAAATTTTTTTGACATTGTTGTTACTTTAGATTGTGGCTCTTTGGATAGAACTTTTTTGGTTGAAGATATTAAAAATATTAAAGATTTAATGTTAGATACTCAAGTTATTGAAATAGATCATCATGTAAAAGTTGGCAGCTATGCTGATATTGAAATTAAAATTCAATTATCATCTAATACCGAACTTTTATATTATTTTTTGAAAGAAAATAAAATTGAAATAGATCGTAATGTAGCTAATTGTATTTTAGCTGGAATGTTGACTGATACTGGTAATTTTTTATATTCATCTGTTAGTGACAAAACTTTAAAAATAGCCTCAGAGATGATGAGTCTGGGGGCTCAGTTTCCCAAACTGCTTCAGAATACTTGGCGTAATAAAAATTTTTGGGAAATGAAGTTGTGGGGCATGGCTTTGGCTAATTTAAAGGTAAATAAAAAATATAATATTGCTTTTTCTGTTTTGACTTATGATAATTTACGTTTTTTTAAAGAGTCAACTAACGCTTTGGGTAGTGATGTTTTTGGTGATATTGTTGGTTTTATAAGTAGTTTGTCTGATGCTAAGACATTCTTACTTTTAAGAGAAGAAGAAAGAGGAAAGATAAAGGGGAGTTTGAGAGTTGGTTCAGGGGAAAATGTTGAAAAAATTGACGTTGCTTATTTAGCTTCTTTTTTAGGTGGGGGTGGTCATAAAAAAGCAGCTGGTTTTATGGTTAATGGCAGTATTATTAAAGATAAAGATTTGTATATTATTAAATAAAGTATTTTATAAAAAAAGAAGCCCTCGATAATTTGAGGGCTTTTTGTTTTTGTTTTGAAATTTTTATCCCATTATCCGGAAAGCTAATTGGCTTTCAACGAACAAGTCGGATTCGTCACAAGCAATACTGCGTGTGTAAGTATTAGAAGTGTTTGTTCCGAAATGAAACCAAAGATATTTTTTGATTTGGTTTCTGGGAATTGTACACTTTTTCCAATCGTCATATCCAACAACTCCTTCTAGTTGTAAAGTTGTTAGCTGAACAGGGATAGTTGAGTGTGAGGTGGAGTCCGACGCATAGCGAAGTTCATTTGAGTTTGGCGATTTGACATAAATGGTCAAGCTTTCATCACCTCCAACTTGATTGTTGATAGTGAATCCAATTAGGCCATCATTCATTTTGCCGGGCATAGTATTTTCTCCAGCGGGAGAAATTGTTACCCCATCCCAAGATGTCATAGCGCAGGAATTACCAATGACATTAAATTGCCATATTTGTTCATTGGGGTCATTGGCGGTAGAAGTGTTCCAAAATACTCCTCCTAAACTATCAAGGTTGGGATTAAACCAATTTGATCCAAAAGTTAAACAGAATTTAACTTTTCCGTTGTAGGTCTTTGGGATACTCATGGAAAAAACCAGTACATTGGTTAAGGTTGGATGATTGGTAATGTTTGAATTTTGCGGTGTCCAAGATGCTCCTGTATAACCGTTACCAACGTGTCCATAGCCACTAATGTCGTAACCGGGGAATTGATTTTTAACATTAAAGATTAATTCCCAGTAATTTCCTCGATCAGTTTTTGATACCAAAGCTATATTATAGCTTGTTGTATCGCTTGGATTATCATCGTCATCACCATCTCCTTCGTCTTCTTTAATAACAACAGTGAAATTACGAAGATTGGTGTTTTCACCGACCACAGAACAATTATAGTTACCGTAATTACTAAATCCGTGAAGAATTTGATCCTTTTGGACATAGGAGCTTCCTCCCATATTCCAGGTACAAGTTGTGTCTTGTGGCATCGTGTGAAAAACAAGAGTGCCCGGTGTTTCAAAGTTTAAACTATCACCATCAATAACTTCGCCAGTTTTTTCTCCATCTTGACCATCTTTTGTGCTTTTAGTGGAGATTGGTGAATAAGTGTAAAAAACTTTAGAAATTTGGGTTTCTTCTTCAGAAATTGGGTTAACAATGAAATAATCCTCTTTTTCGCAGGAGGAAAACATTAGGCCGATCACAGCCAGAAACAGAAAAACGACTTTTCTTCTCATGATTTCAGATTTTTTAGTTTAACAATTTTAAAGAACAACAGACTATTATATCATATAACTATAAAAATGTCAATACAAAAAAACACCAATAAAATAAAGGTGTTTTTTGTTTATAATTTGTTTTTTGCTATTTTTTTGATTTATTGTCAAGTTTCCATTTTTCTATTAATTGGTGGTTGCCGGAAATTAATTCCTTGGGCACTTTGTATTCTTTTTTGCTGACTTTAAAAACAGCTGGTTTGGTATATTGAGGATATTCTAATATATCTTTTTTTTGATGAGATTCGTCTTTAATACTTTCTTTATTGCCTAAGACTTTAGGTAATAATCTAGAGACAGAATCAATAATAGCCATCGCTCCAATTTCTCCGCCAGTTAAAACATAATCACCGATTGAAATTTCTTCATCAATAAAGTTTTTTATTCTTTCATCAACACCTTCGTATCTCCCGCAAATCAAAGTTAATGATTTTAATTTAGAATATTTTTGAGCCATTTGTTGGTTCCATTCTTTGCCTTTAGCTGATAATAATATTATTTTTTGTCCAGATGTTTTCTTTTTTTGGGCAATTTTCTTTATAGCTTTATATAATGGTTCTATTTTTAAAAGCATTCCAGCGCCACCTCCATAAACAGTGTCATCAACAGTTTTTCTTTTGTCGTTAGTAAAATTACGCAAGTTATGAGTTTTTATTTTTATTATTTTTTTATCAATTGCTTTTTTTAAAACTCCTTCATTAAAATAAGATGAAAAAATTTCAGGGAAGATAGTGATGATATTAAATTTCATATATTTTTATAAACAAAAAACCACATAAGTGGTTTTTTGTTTTATATCTAAGTTTTTAATAACTAGATTTTTAAATCATCAATAGCTGATGTGTCAATTTCGTCTCTTCTTTCTGTTCTTTCTGGTCTAACTCCGTTATTTGGATCGTAAATCTTTAAATTTACTCTAGAGTTATTTCTAGCACCAACAACTTTTAATAAAGTTCTGATAGCTTGAGCTGTTTGTCCACGGCGACCGATAACAAATCCCATATCGCTTGGATCAATTTTTAAAGTCAAAAGAACCCCTCTTTCATCAACTGTTCTCTCTACTGATACAGCTTCTGGTTGGCTGACAATAGAAGCGATGATCGTTTCTAAGAATTTCTTGTCTTGATTTTCCGACATAATCGTCGATCTATCCCTATAAATTGTTTCATCACACAAGTTTATAAGAATTTTCTTAATTTTTAACCACCTAAACGGTGCTGTTTAAATTTTAAAGGTATTTTAACAAAAAGTCAAACTAAATTATTCTGTCTTGCCTTCTTCGTTGTTTTCAGCTGGAACTTCGTTTTCTTTATTTTTAGTTTCTTCTGTAGCTTTTTTAGCATCTTCAACTTCTTTGGCTTTGGCTAATTCTTTGTCTTTTTCTTTTTGTACTTTTTCGGTTTTTCTTTTGTTTGGTGTTCCTGGTTTAGAGTTCTTGATTTTTCCTCCGTCGACAATCTTGTTGTCAACAAACAAGTTGTTGATAGAAGCAGTCATTTGAGCTCCTTGAGAAATCCAATATTTAACTCTATCAGTTTTTACGTCTAGCTTTTTGTCATAAGGATCATAAGAACCAAGAATCTCTAGGGCTCTACCATAAGGATCTCTAGCTTTTTCCGAAATGATAATTCGAAAAACTTTTTTGTTTGTTTTACCAACTTTGGCCATTTTAATCATTAACATATTTTCTTGTCAACCATTTTGCGTAATTACGAAAATGATAGATTATTACAATTATTTACCTATAGCTTCTGTTATATTATCTTAATTATAGATAAAAGTCAATATTTAGTATTTTTTATTAAAATTTGGTTTTTTGTGAAAACCATTTGATTCTCCTTTTGATTCACCTTTTTTATCTTTCCACAATGGTTCATTTTCATTTAGACCTTTCATGCTTAAGTTAATTCTTCCTTGAGAGTCAATTTCTTTTATTTTTACAGTAACCATATCTCCAATTTTGACAAAATCAGCTGGTTTACCAATTCTGTAAGGAGCTAATTCGCTGACATGAACCATGCCATCTTGCCCTCCCGGTAATTCTACAAAAGCACCAAAATCCATTAATCTAACAACCTTTCCTGTGAAAATTTCTCCAGCTTCGAATTCTCTGACAATATCTTTTACCATTTTTTCTGCCTTTTTGCCGTTTTCTTGATTGAGTGAACAGATAATAACTAAGCCATCATCTTCAATGTCAATTGTTACCTCTGTTTCTTCAATTATTTTATTAATTATCTTTCCTCCAGGACCAATAATTGAGCCAATTTTTTCTGGATTAACATGGAAGCTAATAATTCTAGGAGCATAAGGTGATAACTCTTTTCTTGATTCTGGTAGGGCAGTTTGAAGTGAATCTATAACTTTATTTAAAGCTTTTCGACCTTCTGTTAAGGTTTTTTTAATAATTTCCTCACTTAAACCGTTTGTTTTTGTATCCAATTGAATAGCTGTTAATCCTTCTCTGGTACCAGTTATTTTAAAGTCCATTCCACCTTTACCGTCTTCTAAGTCTTGAATGTCTGTTAAAACTTCCCATTTGCTCATATCTTCGTTAGAGGCTAAGCCCATAGCTATTCCGCCAACGGGGCTTTTAATTGGAACACCAGCATCCATTAAAGCCAAACTTGATCCACAAGTTGAAGCCATTGAAGAAGAGCCATTTGAACCTAAAGTTTCACTAACAACACGAACAGTATAAGCAAAGTCTTCTTTATTTGGTAAAACAGGAATTAAGGCTTTTTCAGCTAAAGCGCCATGTCCAATTTCTCTGCGACCAGTACCACGAAGAGGACTAGCCTCTCCTACACTGTAAGGAGGGAAGTTATAATGATGCATATATCTTTTTTTGCTTTGTCCTTCAATTCCTTCTAAAGATTGTTCCATTCCTGGTGAACCTAATGTCACAATTGACATAACTTGGGTTTCTCCACGAGTAAAAAGACCGGTTCCATGACTTCTTGGTAAAATAGAAACTTCAGAAGATAAAGATCTTATTTCGTCTAAAGCCCTTCCGTCAACTCTTCTTTTTTCTTCTAAAATTGCCCTAGTTACTTCAGCTTCAATCATTTTTTCGGCTAATTTTTTCACACTGAAATCTCGATCTGACTTACTTATTCCTTGAGTAAAAAGATATTCGTCTAAACCTTCTTTTATTTTTCGAACAGCCATCTTTCTTTCTCCCTTGGTGTAATATACTTTTTCAAATAAAATATTTTTTATGTTTTCTGATAACCATTTTTCTCCTATTTTTAGTAAATCTTCTTTTCTGTTTTTTTCTTTAGATTCTTCTTCACTAAGCATTTTTTTCTTTTCTTCTATTTCTTTTACCCCAACTTTTTCTTTGAATCTTTCAATTAAATCAATAGCTCCTTGTAATTTTTCTTGTCCAGCATTTATAGCTTCTAACATAACATCTTCTGCTATTTCCTGTCCGCCGGCTTCAATCATGATTACTTTTTCTTTTGTACCAGCTACAATTAAATCTAGTTTGCTGATGGCTTGTTGTTCGTAACTTGGGTTAAAAATCATTTGATTCTCAATCAAACCAACTCTTACGCCACCAATTGGCCCATCCCAATCTATTCCTGAGATTCTCAAGGCGGCTGAGGCAGCTACTAGGGAAACGATGTCATAATCATTTTCTCCATCAACTGATAAAACAGTTAGTATTAATTGAACATCTCTTCTTTCTTCATCATTGAAAAGAGGCCTAATTGATCTATCAACCATTCTGCCAGTTAAAACAGATTGATCACTAGGCCTGCCCTCTCGTTTAACCCAGCGAGAACCTTTAATTATTCCAGCTGCGTATAGTTTTTCTTCAAATTCAACCATTAAAGGAAAGAAATCAATACCTTCTCTTTCGTTTTTTGATTGAACAACTGTGGCCATAACAACTGTTTCTCCATATTGGACCAAAACAGAGGCGTCAGCCTGTCTGGCCATTTTGCCAGTTCTAAAGCTTAGTTCTCGACCAAGCCATTCTCCTGAAAATTTTTTTTCTTCTAACATAGTTTTCTTTTTTTGACCATTAAATTTAAGTACTGTATTTGATACAGCCCTCTGTATTTAATGGCCAAACTAATTTTAAAATTCAAGCTTCAAAGAGATTTGAAGCTTGAAGTTTAAAATCTTACCCACTTCTGTTTTATTTTTTATTTTCCAATTAAAAACTTTTTATCCTTTCCCATGTCTATAAAATCATCAGATTCTTCTATTAATTTATTGGAAGTTGTTTTACCGAAAGCCATTACTTCCACTAAACATCCTTTGTTGTTTTGTAAATAGGACATCAAAGGAAGGAAATCACCATCTCCAGAAACTAAGACTATTACGTCTAATTTATCAGCTAATTTGATAGCATCAATAGCAATTCCAATGTCCCAATTAGCTTTTTTAGCGCCACCAGCAAATATTTGAAGATCTTTCATTTTAACCTCAAATCCTTGTTGGCTAAGAGCTTCGAAAAAGGGGAACTCTTCTTCTTTCTCGGTCTTTATAACATAAACAGTCGCCCGAATAAGTTTTCGTTCAGCGACTGCTTGTTTTAGTATTTCTTGAAAGTTTACTTTTTTTCCGAACAAATTTTTGGCCGAATGATACATGTTAGAAACGTCAATCAAAACTCCCACCCTTTGTTCTTTGTGTTTAACCATATGTTTGTTCGAAAATTATTAGATAGTTTTAATCAGCTTTTTCTGTATCGTTATCTTCTCCTTTAATCATTTTTTCTAATTCTTGTTCTTTAAGAGCTTTTTCTTGTTCTTCTTCTACCATTTTATTAGCAATTTTTAGTTTTAGCTTTATAGCTAAATCTTGAAATGCTTTTTGATCTTCTTTTTGTAAGTATTTTAATAACCTTCTTCTTTCAGAAACTTTTCTAAGTAACCCACGACGAGAAGAGAAGTCATGTTTGTGTTTTTTAAGGTGTTCTGTTAATTCCTGAATTTCAGCGCTTAAAATGGCAATTTGAACCTGAGAAGATCCAGTGTCGTTAGTATGAGTCTGAAATTTTTTAATAATTTTTTCTTTAGCTTTTTTGTCTAACATTTTTTTACTCCTAATCCGAGAAATGGATAAATTCCAAGAACCAAGATTAGGTTTTTAAAATAAATTATATTAAATTTTATTTATTTTTTTTTGTAATCTTGATTTCTTTCTGGCAGCAGTATTTTTCTTGATAATTCCTTTTTTAGCCATTTTATCAATAGCTTTAGCAACTTGACTAAAATTTTCTTTTACTTTAGCGTCCTTGGATTCTATTTCTTTTTTAGTCTTTTTAATTAAATTTTTTGTTTTTGACTTAACTTCATTGTTTTGCTTGTTCCTTTTAGCGCTTTTTCTTAGCTCTTTTTTAGCATTTTTTTTATTAGGCATATTATTTAATAATTACTCTTTTTAATAACTTAATAATTTTATTAAGATCTTTAGGGGGTTTAGCAATAATCGATTGTTAAGCCTCTTAAATTTCTTAATTTTTAATTTTAATGTCGGGGTGGCGGGACTCGAACCCACGATCTTCTGGTCCCAAACCAGACGCCCTAGCCAACTGGGCCACACCCCGAGGGCCTTTGTGCCCCGGGTCAGAATTGAACTGACGACACAAGGATTTTCAGTCCTTTGCTCTACCACTGAGCTACCGAGGCTCTTGTTGCGGGGGTGGGACTCGAACCCACGGCCTCCAGGTTATGGGCCTGGCGAGCTGCCAGCTGCTCTACCCCGCTATATTTTTTCGGTGGGCAATGGAGGATTTGAACCTCCGACCTCTACATTATCAGTGTAGCGCTCTAACCAACTGAGCTAATTGCCCAAAATGGAATTCAACAAAAATAATAATAGACTTTTGTCCATTCGATAATGAATATAACAAATAAAAAAACAAAAGGCAAGTGCTTATAACTTATTGATAATTAAATTGATTTCTGACTTTAAATCACAAAACTCACTGCGATTTTTTTTATCAAGATCTACTAATTGATTAATTATGCTTTTAAGTGTTTTTTTATCAAAATTTCTAGCCTGATTTATTCCTTTGTTTATTATAAAAGGATGTAATTTTAACTTACTTATTATTTTATTGGTATTAAAATTTAATTCTAGAGCCTCTTTTATTTGTAATAGAATTTTAAATTGTCTAACTAACATATTTAATATGTAGTCTGGCTCTAGATCGGCCAAATATTGCTTTTCTAATATGTCCAAGGATTGTTTGATGTTTCTAGAGCTAATGCTGTCAGTAAAGGCAAATATATTTTCTTGGTGTTTTTCAAATATATTTTCTTCAATATCTTTTTTTTCTATATTTTTATTATTTGGATCCGATAATTTTAAATGACTCAATTTTTTAATTTCATTTTTTATCATCCAAGGGTCAGCTGATGTTAGGTTGATTATTTCTTGTGCTTCACGATTTTCAATTTGCAGAGAATAATTATTAAATTCTTTTTGAATAAAATTTATTAATTCTTGGTTGTTGAATTTTTTTATTTCTTGAGCATATTTTTCCTGAAGAAGAAATTCGAAAAAAGATTTTTCACTTGCGTTTAGAGGGCTTTCTTTCTCATTATTTATTTTTACTAGGCCTTTGTTGTTCTTGTTTTTAAGATATTGTTCGCTAAAAATAAGAATATCAGGAGACTCGCTTATTTTATTTTTTTTAATATACTCTAGAATTGTTTTCAAAAAATCTTTTTGTTTGTTTTTTATTAGATTGGAAATTATAAGCATTTTTTTGTTAACAAAAAGAGAAGAAGATCCTAGTTTTGAGCTTAAATCTTCTGCTTTAATTTTTTCACCTTCAAGTTTCCAGATATTTTGTCCGCCCTGGTCTATCTCTTTGATAAATTTATCCTGGAGTTCTTTTATTTTTTGGTGAATTTTAAAATCGTTGTCGCCGTATAAAAAAATAATCATAATTTTTTAATTTCTTCTTGAAAAAGGCTGCCTCTTTCTTTGTAATTTTTAAAAATTCCGAAACTAGCACAAGCGGTTGATAGCAACACAGTGTCACCCCCCTTAGAGTTTTTAAAAGCTAAATTTACAGCTGTTTTCATGCTTGGGCTTAATTTAATTTTTTTGCTAGGGAAATCTATTAAATTTAAACTTTTAATAATTCTTTCAGAGCCTTTGCCTGGGAAAAATATTATTAATTTAACTCTTTTTTTAATTTCTTTGGCTAGATTTGTAAAATTAGCTCCCTTATCTGATCCCCCAGCCAGAAGTATTATGTTTTGTTTAAAGGATTTTAAATCAGCTATAGTGCTTTCTGGCGTAGTTGAAAAGCTGTTGTCAAAATAATTAACATTACTTAAAGATCTGACAAATTCTAGTCGATGTTCTAGGTTTGTGAATTTGTTTATTGTTTTTTGAACTATTTCTTTTTTTATTTTTAATATTTTAGCAACTGATTCGGCAGCGGCAATATTTTCTTGATTGAAATCTCCAACTAGCTTGCTTTTAGTTTTCGATTTTTGAAAATAAATAATCTGACTTTCTACTTTGTATTTTTTTAAATATTTTTCTAATTTTTTGTTAGCTACTAAATAATTTTTTTTATTTTGATAGGCAGTAATGTTTACTTTGGCATCCAAATAAAATTTAAAATTTTTGTGAAAGTTGGGATTAAAGGGGTCGGCCGAAGAAAGGTGCTCTTTAAAAATATTAGTTAAAACAGCTATTTGAGGGCTGTAATTTAAATCTTCTAATTGAAAGCTAGATAACTCCAAAACTATAAAATCTTCTTTTTTTATTTTATTTATGAATTCAAATGGTGCTATCCCTATATTTCCACCTAAAAAACATTTTTTTCCATTATTTTTTATAATTTCAAAAATCAAGGAAGAAGTTGTCCCTTTACCTTTACTTCCTGAAACTCCTATTATGTTTTTACTTGGACAAAGTTGAAAAAAAAGATTCATGGGACTGGAAAGTTTGCTCCCAGCTTGTAAGGCTTGTTGTATGCCTGGACAAGAAATCGGCCAACCAGGAGATCTAAACAATAAAGAAAATTTATCAAGATTAATATTAAAACTTCTTTCGGTTTGAAGTTTTATTTTTTTATTTATCTTTATTTTTTTTAATATTTTATTTATTTCATTTTCATTCCTTAAATCACAGATTGTTAGATCAAGTTTTGGATATTTTTTTATTAAAAATTTAAGCAAGGACTGGTTTTCTAGTCCTAAACCTAAAAGAGCTACTTTTTCTTCTTTTTTTCTTGTTGTTTTTTTCATATATTGATTTTTTCTGATATTAGTATATAGTAAAATTAGTTATTTGAAAACAAACCTATAAAAAGGAGGGCTTCGCCATGATAAGCATTACCATACTATCAGTTGTTTGCTTGCTATTATTTGTTCTGGAGAAAATTAGCAAAAAAAGAAATGGTGTTTTTTATCTTTTTTTATTAAGGCTTAAAAACTCTTTGCCAAAAGTGGCATTTTTCTTAAAAAAATATTTTTTAGCTTTTATAAGAATATTTTCTTGTTTTTTAATTGTTTTTTGGCCTTTAGTTTTTTGGTTTTGGTATTATCAACAATTTGGTCAGGTTCCAATAATGGGGATTGATGATTTATCTTATTTGTTTGGGGTTGATTTAGAAAAATATGGAATTTCTCGTTGGTGGGATCAAGCCCTTTGGTTGATTATGCTTTTATTTTTAGTGGGAACGATGGAGGTGTCTTCTTGGTATAGGTCCTTTGAAAATATTAATTTTTTATTATTAGGAATTATTTTTATTTTCTTCTCTATCCTTTTTTTATGTGGGCCAATATACATTTTGATTCTTTTTGTTGCTACCTTATTGATTTATTTTGCTTTTGTTTGGTTTATTTATTCAAAGAGGTCGCCCATTAAAGATTTATGAAGATTTTTAAGGACTTTATTTAGAGTCCTTTTTTATTTTTTTCATTTCTCTCCAATTTTTGCCAACCTTTCCCTCGGCGATTAATGGAATTTTTAATTTTACAATATTTTCCATTATATTTTTTATTTTCTGATAATAATATTCAATTTTATCTTGTTTTATTTCGAATATTAATTCATCGTGAACTTGCAAAAGCATTTTGATGTCATTTTCATTTTTAATTTCCTGATAAATTTTAATCATAGCTAATTTTAAGATATCAGCAGCAGTTCCTTGTATTGGCGTGTTAACGGCCATTCTTTCGGCTGATTTTTTTTTCATTATTTCGCTGGAGTTTATTTCTGGCAAATGTCTCTTGCGGCCAAAAAGGGTTTCGACGTAGCCATTTTTTTCAGCTTCTTTAATCAAATTTTGAGTATATTTTTTTACGCCAGAGTAAACTTGAAAATATTTTTCTATAAAATTTCTAGCATCTTGATATTGTATTCCAGCTGTTTGACTCAAGCCATGGGGTCCTTGCCCGTATAGTATGCCAAAATTTGTAGCTTTGGCTTGGTATCTTAATTTTTCACTTACTTCATCTATTTTTAAATTATTAATAGAGGCCGCAGTAAAATTATGTATATCCTGGCCTTTTTTAAAGGCTTCAATTAGTTTTTTATCTCCAGAAAGATGAGCCATAACTCTAAGTTCTATTTGAGAATAATCAATGCTTAAAAGTTCCCAGTCGCTTGGAGCAACAAAGGCTTGTCTTATTTTTTGACCTAACTCAGTTCTGGTTGGTATATTTTGTAAATTGGGATCAGAAGATGATAATCGGCCAGTAGTAGTTATGGTTTGGTTAAAACTGGTGTGAATTCTTTCTGTGTTTTGATTGATTAATTTGGGTAGGGAGTCAATATAAGTTGATTTTAGCTTACTAAGCTCTCGGTATTGTTGTATAAAAACTATTATAGGATGTAAGTCTTTTAATTTTTCCAATTCTTCGCTTGAGGTGGAAAATCCAGTCTTGGTTTTTTTGATTCCCTTGGTGTTTAGTTTTAATTTTTCAAAAAGAATTTCTTTTAATTGTTTAGTGGAGTTGATGTTGAATTCTGTTTTAGCTTCTTTAAAAATTTCTTTTTCAATTTTTTTAATTTTTCCGTTTACGTAAGAACCTAGATTATTTAAAAAATCCACATCTAAAACAATTCCATTCTTTTCCATATGAGCCAATATTTCGATTAAAGGTATTTCTATTTCTTTGAATATTTTTTCTAGCTTGTTTTCTTTTAATTTTTTTTCAAATATAGTTTTTAACTTAAAAGTACAGTCAGCATCTTCGCAGGAATAGAGTGACAGTTTTTCGACATTAACATCTCTAAAATTAAGTGATTTGTTTAGTAGTTCTTTAGAACTAATTTTTTCCCAATTCAATTCAGAAAAACTTAAAGCATCTAGGTTGTGTTGTCTATTTTCTGGGTTTAATAAGTAAGAAGCTAGCATGGTATCAAAGACTTTTCCTTTAACTTCTATTTTGTGATTTAATAAAATTTGTAAATCATATTTTAAGTTATGAGCAATTTTTTCAGTATCTTCATTTTCAATTATTATTTTTAATTTTTTTAACCAAGGATGTTCTATTTTTTCTTTTTCTACTCCAATGGTCTCAAAAAGATTGGGTGTTTTGTTTTCTTTTTCTTTCAGATTATTTTTATTTTTTAACTTTAATTCTATAAAATATGCTTCATTTTCTTTCCAACAAAAACTTATTCCAAGTAAGTTTGCCTTCAGTGGATCAAGCGAATCAGTTTCAGTGTCAACTGAGAAGGATTTTACTTTTTCAATTTTTTTTATAAAATTTGTAAAAGATTTTTCATTGTTTATTAATTCATATTTAAACTTTTCTTGATTTCTGATGAATTTATCTTCTATATTTTCTGGCGAAGATTTTATGAAATCTAGGCTTAAGACTCGGCTTAGAAGTGATTTAAATTCTAGTTCACTAAAAACTTTATTTATTTTGTTTTTATCAAAATTTTTTATTCTACTTTTTTCTAGTTCTATTTCTATTGGTGCTTGTTTGTTGATGGTAGCTAATTCTTGACTTAAATAGGCTAGGTCTTTATTTTTTATTAACAAATCCCTTGTTCTTTCTTTTATTTTTGGGCTTTTGATGTTTTTGTAGATATTATCTAGGTTATTAAATTCTAAAAGTAAATCAGTTGCTCCCTTTTCTCCAATACCAGGTACTCCGGGGATGTTGTCGCTGGCATCACCTTTAATAGCTTTAAAATCAATAATTTGTTCAGGTCTTAATTGGTATTTTTCTAAAATTTTATTTTCATCATATAAAACGGAATCTGATAAACCTCGACTCATGGTATAAACTTTAGTTTTTTTATTGACTAGCTGCAGAGTATCCATGTCGCCAGTAATAATTATTGTCTCTATTTTATTTTTTTCTTGAGATATTTTTTGACTAATTGTACCAATTAAATCATCGGCTTCATAACCGTCTAGTTCAAAGATAGGAATATTGAAAGCTTCCGCTATTTTTTTACTTAGTGGAATTTGATCGTATAGTTCTTGGGGAGCCTTGATTCGAGTGGCTTTATATTCCTTATATCTTTCATGTCTGAAGGTTGGTCCTTTTTTATCTAAAGTTAAAATAGCATATTTGGGTTTAATTTCGTTTAAAGCTTTAATTAAAAAGGAGGCAAAGCCATAGGCAGCATTGGTTATAAGCCCATCTTTAGTTTGAAGAGTTGTCGGCAGGGCGTGAAAACTACGATGAATTAAAGCATTGCCATCAATTATAATTAATTTTTCAGACATATTTATTTATTATTTTATTTTTATTCTAACATTTTTTGAAATAAAAATCCAAAATAAAAAACGGATCAATTTTGATCCGTGGTTTTTAATTTTTTTTAAGTATTCTTTTAGCTCCATTCCAAGTCATGGCTGTTTTGTCAGCTTCTTGCTTAATAACTCCACCAAAGCCGATATAAGCTCTTTTTTCGGCTTTTTGTTTAAAGCCCAGGCCTATTAAGATTGCAGCATTTTCTTTGGCTCTTTGTTTGAATACTATTCCGAACCAAAAGCGACAATTAGTTTGAGCTTCTTGTTTTATACTAATACCGAAGCACTGCTCAGAACTTCTTCCTGCTGTCTGCTTTAAGCTTATTCCTATTATTATTTTACACCTCCTTTCAGCTTTTTGTAATATCGACAAAGAAAACAAAGATTTTGCATTTCTTTTGGCGATTTGAATTATTCCTAAAAGAGAATAGACATTGCCCTCATTGTTGAAACCACCAAAAATAGAATAAATATCTTTTTTTAATTTCCAAGGAAAACTTAGCAGTAATATAATTGGAAAATAATAGATAGAAATTTTTGTTATAAGAAGAAACAGAAGGGACGATAAAAGAGCAAGAATTGAATTGGCCACTAAATTTTTCATGATTTTATTTTTTTAAAGAACAGAAATATAATAGGGTTTTTGGAATAAAAAAGCAAATATTGTTGTCTATTGACTTTTTTTTATAAATATGATATGGTGGGTAGTTGGACTACCAATTTTTTTGGGAGTTTTTTGAACTTTGACAATAAATCAAATAAAAATCATATATAATGGAGAAAAAAACAATCTTTACACATTGCAACATCGATATTGATGCGATGTGTTCAATTTGGTTTACTCTCAGATTTGTTCTTAAAAAAAATCTAGAGGAAGTAAATGTTGTTTTCAAACCAGCCAACTGGGACGGAGAAGGAATGAGTGAAAATGACCTGGCCTTAGATATTTATGCCGGGGGAAAGGGCATTAAGGGAGAGTTTAAAGACAATCGCACTTATTCTTGTTTTAAAACTTTATTCAGAAAAAATCATGAAAAAATTGATTCTGATTTTAAAAAGATTATTTATGCTCTGTCAGAATTTATTGACAAACATGATTCTCAGGGTCAGAATTTTTTGCGGTCCCTTAAAATTAATGGCAGTGAAAGATCGGAGGCTTTAACGTTTAAAGGTTTATTTCAAGTTTTTTGGGGCTATAAAATTAACAACGATGATTTAGTTGTTGTTCAAAAATTTTCCGAAAATTTAAATAATTTTATTGATTTAGAAATTAGGAAAAAAAAGATTTTTGAAAATTTAGAAAATGTTGACTCTGATAAGGTTATTTTAACCAAGAACGTAGAAATTCCTAGCGGGCTTTTATCTGCTCAGGGTAAAAAAATTAAGGTTTATGTTGACGGTTTTAATGTCGGTGTTGTTATTATTGATCCAAATCTTAGAAACGAAGAAACTTTTGCTGTAATTCGTAAAGTGGTTGAAAGATCCGGGGAATTTTTTGGCTATGGAGACAATTGGTTTATTGATCCTGGTTATCGTCTTATTTGCAGAGGGAGTAGAAATAATATAGTTAAAACTCCTAGCAAAGTTGATCCCCAGTTTCTTTTTGAGAGATTGAAATCTTTTGTTGAAAAGAAAGAGCTCGAAACTTATTTGACGAAAAATTCTTGAGAAAAATTTTCAAGTTATTAATAAACCCTGAACTTAGGTTCAGGGTCTTTTTTTTATTTGATAATTTTTTTGTAAGTAGAGAAGTTCTTTACTTATTTTTTTTAAATATTTTTTGATTTCTTTTTTATTTTCTATGAATTCATCTTGAGCTAATAAATTTAAAATAGTAGCGATTGTTCCAAAATAATCATTTTGCTTAATATGTTCTCTGGCACTTTTCTGATCTTTTAAAAATAAAAAATTATTTTTAATTTTGTAATTTTTTTCATTCATTAAGATAGGCTTATAAATTTATTTTTAGAAATTATTAAATGATCTAAAATATCAATTCCCAATATTTCGCCAGCTTCTTTTAATTTTTGATTTACCTCAACATCTTCCTTGCTCGGCTTTAAATTTCCGGAAGGGTGGTTATGAGCGACAATGATGGCGCTAGCTGAATATTCTAGGGCTGGTTTAAAAACTTCACGAGGGTGAATAATGCTAGCGTCTAATGTTCCGATTGAGATGGTTTCACTGTGTATAAGTTTATAATGATTATTTAAATAAAGGCCGCGAAAATGTTCTTTGTTTAATTTGCTCATATCCTTTAAATGTTCAAAGGCTTGTTTGGCGTTTCTAATAGTTATTGTCCCAGCTTTGTTTTCTTTAAAAAAGCGTCTTCCTAGTTCAAAACAAGCAACTATTTGACAAGACTTAACTAGTGGCAAGTCAAATTCTTTTTCTATATTTTTAGGATTTTTTTCATTAATTATTGCATTTTTACCATATTCTTTAAGTATTCTGTCGGCCATATTTAAGACCTCTTCTTTTTTAGTGCCAGAGCTTAAAATAATAGCTAGAAGTTCGGCTGATGATAAATTTTCTGGGCCTATTTGTATCATTTTTTCCCTTGGTTTTTCATCTTGTGCTCGATCTCTAACGGCTACTATATTATATTTTTTGTTGTGATTAATAATTATGTTGTTATCTTTTATTTTGTATTTCATATTTTTAAAATAATTTTTCTTATTTTAATTATATCATATATTTGCTATAATTAAAATCTAAAATTTGTAAACTAATTTTTATTAATTAATAAAACTAAAATAAATATGAAATTAAAAAAGATAATTTTAAAAAATGGAATGCCCGCTTTTTTATTTAAAATTCCTAGTTCTAAATCAGTAACAACTTTGGTGATGTTTAAGACGGGTTCAAAATACGAAAATCTTAAGAATTCTGGTTTGTCTCATTTTTTAGAGCACATGTTCTTTAAGGGAACAGAAAAAAGACCGACAACTAGAGATATTTCAGGGGAGCTTGATTCTATTGGGGCTGAATTTAATGCTTTTACCGGCAAAGAGTATACTGGCTATTATATTAAATCTCAAAAGGCTAAAGTTGATATTGCCCTGGATGTTTTAAGTGACATGTTGATAAATTCTAAGTTTGAGCAAGAGGAAATTGATAGGGAACGGGGAGTTATTGTTGAAGAGTTAAATATGTATGAAGACAATCCTTTGATGCATATTGAGGATGTTTTTGAAAGTTGTTTGTATGGTAATACTCCAGCTGGTTGGGAAACTATTGGCTTCAAAAAAAATATTTTAAATTTAAATCGTCAAGATTTTTTAAATTATTACAATAGTCAGTATGGAGCTAATGGTTCAGCAATTTTTGTAGCTGGAAATTTTTCGGAAGAAAAAATAAAGAAAAGTTTAGAAAAAAAGTTTGGCAATTTTAAGAAGAATAAGTACAAAAATAAAATTAAGGTAATTGAAAAACAAAAGACTCCCAATCTAAAAATAAAAAATAAAAAAACTGATCAAATCACTTTATCTTTGGGCTTTAGAGCTTTTCCTGCCGGACATAAAGATGAGAGAATTTTAAAATTATTATCAGTCATTCTTGGTGGTTCAATGAGCTCTCGTTTGTTTATTGGACTTCGAGAGCGTCGAGGCTTGGCTTACTATGTTAGAAGCGGAGTAGAGCTTTATTCTGATTGTGGTTACATCAGTGTCCAAGCTGGAATTCCAAAAAATAAACTAGAAGAATCTATAAAAGTTATTTTAAGTGAATATAAAAAGTTAAAAAATGATTTAGTTTCTAGTGAGGAACTTAAGAAGGCTAAAGATTTGTTTGCTGGCAGATTAATAGTTGGCATGGAAGGAACAGATGATTTTACTAATTGGTATGGTCATCAATTTCCTTTTTCTAATAAATTTTTATCTCCTGATGAAGTTTTGAAAAAAGTTGAGAAGGTTTCCAGTAAAGACATAAAAAGAGTTGCTAATAATTTATTTATGAATAATAAATTAAATTTGGCAATTATTGGGGAGGGAATTAAAGATTCGGATGTAAAAAAATATTTGAAAATTTAAGATTATTTTAATTTTAATTTTTTTTGCTATAATAGGTATATAGTAGGATTATTAAGAGGTTTAAGACTGTTAAGATCATTAGGATAACTAGAATATCATTTTTTCCCTGTTATTTCAGCAAGTCGCTTGTTAAATTGTAAAATTGTCTATACGTGGGAGGAAGGGGAATTTATCTAAAGGCATTGTTCTTTTCTGTTGCTCCAGTTTCTTGTCACCCTAGCGAAAGCTGGGGTTCAGAGTTAATATCTAGACACTCTATTTCCGAGAAAATCATTATAAATATAATTAAAATAAAATAAATTAATTTAGTAATTATAATACAGCATAATTGTCTCCACTAAATAAGCTGGATCTCAGCTTTCGTTGGGATGACAGAGGAGATTATTTTTTACTCGTTGTGCTGACATTTAAAAAACAAATAAAAACCTACGTTCAAACCAAAACAAAAAGCCTTCACTCTCATCGAACTGCTAGTAGTAATCGCCATTATTGGAATACTGGCAACACTTGCAGTAGTAGTCTTACAACAAGCCAGACAAAACGCTAGAGATTCTAAAAGAATGGCAGACATGAAACAAGTTCAAACCGCTTTAGAACTATTCTTTAATGAAAATGGAAGATACCCAACTACTGAAGAATGGAATAGTGGTTCTATAGTTTCTTCTACTTCTCAAGAAACATTTATGTATTCTATTCCTGCCGCTCCTACTCCTGCTGATGGTGATTGCACTTCAGCTTCTAATACCTATACCTACATTCCTTCGGCAAGTGGTGATACTTATACTATAAATTTTTGTACTGGTAAGCAAATAGCTGATTTGCCAGATGGTACAAAATATTTAACTCCAGGTGGAATAATTCTCTCTTCTAACGAAATTCCATCTCAGCCGGAGTTAGAGCCGGAGTGTACGATTGATTCAGATATTGGTGATAACTGTGGTGGAGGTATTGTTGTTTATAGAGTAACCTCGGCTTATCCTGTAAGTTGTCCGACTAATAATTGGCAAGACTTTGCATTGGTTGTGGCTGAAGAGGATCAAAGCGCTGGAACTCCTTGGGGTTGTTCAGGAATTGAAATTACTAATAATTCTAGTTATTATGGGTATTGTGGCATTGATATTACCAATGATATTTTAAATTATGATCCGAGTTGTGTTGGATCAAATGGAGCTGCTAAGTTGGTTAGTGATTATAGGGGAGGAGGTTATGATGATTGGTTTTTGCCATCATATAGTGAACTAGCCAATATTATACCTAGTGATTTGCAATTAGCTGGTTTATCTGGTTATTATTGGACATCAACTGAAAGTCCAATAGATCCTGCTAGTGAAGTAAATATTTTTTATGTAGAGCCACCAATAACTTATAAAGATAAAATTTTTAATTTCTTTATAAAAAATGCTAAAGCTATACCAGCGCCATCTGAACCAAAAACTAGTTATAACAAAGTTAGAGCTATTAGATTGGTCGGTTTTTCTCAATAAAATTTATTTCAATTTTTTAAAATAATGCTTAAAGCTCAATTTATTTGAGCTTTTTGGTTTTAAGAATAAAGTATTGCTTTTTTTAAATATTTATTATAATATTAAACTAACAATTAAATTTAGCGCTTTTTATAAAAATCCTCAGCTTGGCGCCTGGGGAGCTTTCAAGCTAATTAAGCTTGGGGCTAAATGGATCTTTTTTTATTTTAAAATTTTTAAAATATATAAAGATAAATTTATATGGACGACAAAAATAGCATCTTAGCTAGTTTGTTGGAGAAAGATGACATTAAAATTCCTAAAGTTGGGGATACTGTTATCGGAAAAATAATTTCAGCTTCTAAATCAGAAGTTAGAATGGATATCGGCGGTTTCTTTGTTGGAATTGTTCGTGGTCCAGAATTGTATTTTGATGCTGATGACTTTGATAATCTAAAACCAGGAAACGAAATTGAAGCTACTGTAATTGATGAAGAAAATGAAAATGGTGAATTAGAATTATCGTTCAGACAAGCTGGGCAAGAAAAAGCTTGGGCTAAATTAGAAGAAGCTTTTAAGGAAAGAGAGGTTATTAAAGTTAAAGTTTTAGATGCCAACAAGGGTGGTCTATTAGTAAAACATAATCAAATCACTGGATTCTTGCCGGTATCACAATTGTCTCCAGAAAACTATCCTCGCGTTAGTGGTGGTGACAAACAAAAAATATTAGAAAAATTAAAATCTTTTGTAGGTAATGAAATTGAAGTAAATGTTATTAATCTTGGAGAAGATTCAGATAAAATAATCTTTAGTGAAAAGGATGTTTGGAACAAAAAACAAAAACATATTATTGATAAGTACAAAGTAGGAATGGTTGTTGATGGTAAAATCTCAGCTGTTACTAATTTTGGAGTATTTATTAGTTTTGGTGAAGGGATGGAAGGTTTAATTCATATTTCTGAGTTAGCTTGGCAAAGAATTGATTCTTTAGACAAGATGTATAAAGTTGGTGACGACATTAAGGCCGAAATAGTTAACTTGGATAATAATAAGATTTTCTTAAGTGCTAAAAAAATAGTAGAAGATCCTTGGAAAAAAGCAGTTGAAAAATATAAAGTTGGACAAGTTGTTAAGGGTTCAATTTTAAAAGTTAATCCTTTTGGTTTATTTGTTAAGCTTGATGAAGAAATTCATGGTTTAGCTCACGTAACTCAATTAGGTATTAATCCTAAAGATAAAATAACTGACCTTTTTAGTGCCGGAGAAGAAAAAGAATTTGAAATAATTTCTATCTCAGCCAGTGATCATCGTTTAGGTCTTAAATTAGTTGATGGAAAAAAAACAAAAAAGAAAAAAGATGAGGTGGAAGTAGTTCAGGAAAAAAAAGAAGAAATTAAGGAAGATAAAAAGACAAAAAAAATTGAAAAGACTGAAAAAGAAGAAGATGAGCCTAAAAAATAATATAGCTTAAAAACAAAAAAACGAGATCCAATCTCGTTTTTTTGTTTGGACAAGAGTTTAAAAATAATATATAATTAACAAAGACCGAATATTGGTTTTTATTTTAAAATTTATTTTGATTGATTTATGAAATCTTTGGTGAAAAATATTTTAGTATTTTTATTTATTTTTTTAGTTATAGCTAGTTTGTTTAGTGTTTTTTCTGAAGGAGTAAGCAAGCCAGAAGTTATTGGGGTAAATAATTTTATTTCTTTGGTTAAGGATGAGCAAATTAAAGAAGTGTCTATAAACGGAAATAATCTTAATGTTGTTTTAAATTCAGGTGATAAAAAACTTGTTAAAAAAGAAGAGGGAGAATCATTTTCTGATCTTCTTAATAATTTTTCTGTTCCATCAGAAAAAATTTCTAAAATTGAAATAAAAGTGGAAGAGGAAAGTCAACTGAATGTTTTTTTGCTTTCTGTTTTGCCTTTTTTAATTCCTTTTTTATTAGTAGCTGTTTTTATCTATTTCATGATGAAGGGGGTGTCTGGTGCTAATTCTAAGGCTATGATGTTTGGTCAATCTCAGGCTAGAGAGTTTGATAATAAGCAAAAAAATAAAGTTAGTTTTAAAGATGTTGCTGGTGCTAAAGAAGCCAAACAAGAGTTGTCGGAAGTAGTTGAATTTTTGAAATTTCCTAAAAAGTTCCATGATTTAGGGGCAAAAATTCCCAAAGGGGTTTTGCTTTTGGGTGGTCCTGGAACTGGAAAAACTTTAATGGCTAAGGCTGTGGCTGGCGAGGCCAATGTTCCTTTTTATAACATTTCGGGATCAGAGTTTGTGGAAATGTTTGTTGGTGTTGGTGCTTCTCGCGTGAGATCACTCTTTCAAAAAGCTAAAAAAAATTCTCCTTGCATAGTTTTTATAGATGAAATTGATGCTGTTGGTCGTCGTCGAGGAGCTGGTCTTGGTGGTTCACATGATGAGAGAGAACAAACTTTAAATCAAATATTAGTGGAAATGGACGGCTTTGATCCAACTGTTAATATAATTGTTATTGCAGCTACAAATAGACCTGACGTCTTGGATCCAGCTTTGCTTCGCCCAGGAAGATTTGATCGTCAAGTTGTTGTGGATTTGCCAGATCTAAAAGATAGACAAGAAATATTAGATGTTCATGCTCGCAAGAAACCTTTATCAAAAAATGTTGATTTAAAATTAATTGCTGAAAGAACTCCTGGTTTTAGTGGGGCTGATTTAGCTAATGTTTTGAATGAAGGGGCTATTTTAGCAGCTCGTGCTAACAAAAAGAGTATTGATGTAGAAGATTTATTTGAGGCTATAGAAAAAGTTATGATGGGTCCAGAAAGAAAAAGTAGAGTTATAAGCGAACAAGAAAAAAAGATTACAGCTTATCATGAAGCTGGTCATGCTTTGGTAGCTCATTTTTCACCTAATACCGATCCAGTCCATAAAATTTCCATTATTGCTCGCGGTCAAGCAGGCGGTTATACTTTAAAATTACCATCAAGTGACAAGAGAATGTATAGTAAAGATTATTTTTTGGATGAAATCGCAGTTCTTTTGGCTGGTCATTTAACTGAAAAAAAGATTTTTGGAGAGGTGACAACTGGTGCTACTTCTGATTTAAGGAGGGCAACTAATATTGCTAAAAAACTTATCACTGATTATGGAATGAGTGACAAGCTTGGTCCTCGAACTTTTGGAGAAAAGGAAGAGATGATTTTCTTGGGAAAAGAAATTCATGAGCAACGTGATTATAGTGAAAAAGTGGCCGAACAAATAGATGAAGAGGTTTTTAGTTTTATTGATATTTCTAAAAAAAGAGCAGAAAAAATATTAGAAGAAAAAAATAATTATTTAGAAAAAATAGTTGAAGTATTAATGGAAAAAGAAACAATTGAAAAAGATGAGTTTGATAAAATTGTTAGTGTTTAATTTGTTTTGTAAGTAAAATTAAAATAAATTATTTAGTATTATGTTAAACGCTAAGAAAAAAGCTTTTACTCTAATTGAACTTCTAGTAGTAATAGCTATTATCGGTATACTAGCAACTTTAGCGGTTGTAGCCTTACAACAAGCTCGTTCTCGCGCTCGAGACTCTAAACGTGTAGCCGACATAAAGCAAATTCAAACAGCTCTAGAATTATTTTTTAATGAAAATAGTAGATACCCAAGCAGTGATGAATGGGATTCTGGTATGATATTTTCAGCTTCCAGCGGAGATGTTTTTATGCAAAGCATTCCAGCAGCTCCCAGCCCAGCTGATGGAGATTGTTTGAATTCTTCTAATACTTATTATTATGTTCAAAAAAATGATGGTGCTGATTATGAAATTTCTTTTTGTACGGGAAATTCAATAGCTGATTTAGACGATGGTCCAAAATGCCTAACTCCTGGAGGTATAATTACTGATAGTTGTGATGCCTATTTTAACCCACAAGAGCCAGTAGTGCCTGAATATAGTAGTTATGAAGTTTTTTTTGAGTTCGAAAAAAATGTAGTTGATGTTGTTCCGATTGGTACGGATTTAATTTTTATTGATACAGATAAACAATTATGGAAATATAGTGGTGGTGAATACACTTTGCTTCATCCTACCGATTTAAGATTGGGTGTAGTTGGCGGCATTGGTTCGTCGGGACACACTTTGGTTTATCTTCAAGGAAGATTATTTACTTCCGGTGATACTAAATTATCAGAAATAGATACAAATACCTGGCAAATAAATACTATTCAAGCTGGCACAGACAATCGTTTTGGTCACTCCGTAATTAGTTGGAATGGTGATATTATTTTTTCTTATATTGGGAAAATATATAATATCGATTCTTTGGTTCAATTATTTAGTTCTGATACTTATGTTACCCTTTCTTATTTAGATGATTCTATTAATAGCAGTCGTCTTTGGTTGCCTGGCTATGGAATAAGGTATAGGGAAAATGACATAACGTCAATTTTTACGCCGGTTGTTCAGGCTATATTTGTTCAACATAAGTTTATGCTTGATTTTAATAATGAGCTTTACTGTACGCACTCTAGTCGTGTTTATAAATATGATAATGAAGATGATATTTGGGATTTATCAGCAGTCCCTAGTGGGATTCGCCAAATAGCTATTGTTGATAATGAACTTCATGCAGTTGGAAATAGTGGAATATATAATATTGACGGAGATATTCTTTATACTTTTAATCCAAGCTCTACTACTGGCAAATTTTTTACTTATAATGGTGAGGTGATTGTCTTTGCTGATAATAAACTTTTGCGTCCTATTAGGTAGTTATGGGATTTGACAAAATGCATTATAAAATATAATATAAATCCAGAATTAATTTAAAATTTATTAAATACTTTTATGTCAGTACCAAAGAAAAGGAAGACAAGCTCCTCCACTAGGCAGCAGAGATCTCATCATTCTTTAAAAAAACAAACTTTAGCGACTTGTTCAAAGTGTGGACAAGCTATTAAACCACATACTGCTTGTTCTTTTTGTGGAAATTATAATGGTAAGGTTGTTTTAAAAATCAAAAATAAAACTAAAAAATAAGGCATTTTCATGCTTTATTTTTGTTTAATCTATGGCTAACAGACATTTATCGAGAACGATTGCTATGCAATCACTTTTTGAATGGGATTTTAATGGAAAAATTTCAAGTATTTCCGATATTATCGAGAGGGATTTTTCTGATTTTGCACCAGACTTTGATGATCAAGGCTTTGCCATTAGCTTGGCTAAGGGAGTTATTAAAAATATTGAACTTATAGACTCTTATATCAAAAAATATGCTACTGAGTGGCCGATAGATCAAATTAATTCAGTTGATCGCAATGTTTTGCGTTTGGGTATCTATGAGTTAGCGGTGGCCACTGAAGTGCCGCCTAAAGTTGCCATTAATGAAGCAATTGAAGTGGCAAAAAATTTTGGGGGAGAAGCTTCTGGGAAATTTATTAATGGAGTTTTAGGCTCTGTTTATGCCGACATGCCAGAAGAAGAAAAAAATAAAAGAGAAAAAATAGCCGAAGATAGAAAAAAGAAGGAGGAAACCCCTGTTGATGAACAAAAAAAAGACTCGGCCATTTAATATTTTTATTAGACCTGTTACTTAATAATTTTTAATTCTTATATTTTTTAAAAAATTATTAAGCAACGAGTCTATTGTTTTTTATGACAAATTTTAAAGATTTTGAAAAGAAAATTGGTTTTTATTTTAAAAATAAAGATTTTTTACAACAAGCTTTAACTCACAGATCTTACTTAAATGAAAATCATAATTTTCCCTTTGGACACAATGAACGCTTGGAGTTTTTGGGAGATGCTGTTTTGGAAATAATTATTACCGAATATTTGTTTATTAATTTTCCTAATAATCCGGAGGGTGATCTAACCAACTGGAGAGCTAGCTTGGTCAATGCTAAAATGCTTTATCAGGTTGCTGATAAATTACATATAGAAAATAATATATTGCTTTCTAAGGGTGAGGCTAAAGATAAAAATTCTAAGGCCAGGCAGTATATTTTGGCTAATGCCATTGAAGCTTTGATAGGGGCAATTTATTTAGATCAAGGAATCGAACCAGCAAAAAAATTCGTGCTTGATAAAATAATTATTAATTTGGATAGTATAATTGAAAATAAATCTTATCTAGATCCTAAATCAAGATTTCAAGAATCATCTCAAGAAAAAACAGGCATAACCCCTGTTTATAAAGTTTTAAAAGAAGAGGGCCCTGATCATGATAAAAAATTTACTGTTGGTTTGTTTTTGGATGAAGAATTAGTTTCTACTGGAAAAGGTAGTTCCAAACAAGAAGCCCAAGTAGATGCAGCCGACAAAGGTTTAAAAATAAAAAGTTGGTAATAAATATATGGATATAAATCAAATTTTTAAAATAGCCATTGAGCAAAAAGCTTCCGATGTTCATCTAGTATCTGGTTTGAGCCCAGTTTTGAGAATAGATGGTGCTTTGGTTTCAATTGATAAATTTCAAGAATTATCAGATTTTAAAGTCAATGAAAGTTCTTTTAACTCTAATATTGGGAAGGAACAAGATCTTTTTCTTGGTAATGAGCAAAAACCAGTTGATTTAATGAATCCTGCTTATGAGGATAGTGGCAATTCTGTGGAAAGATACGTTTTGTCTGATGATGATGAACTGGTTAGCAGTGAAATTTCTGAGAGCATTTCTTCCTTGACACCTTCTTTGGAAAATTATGATTTAAGTGTTGTTACTAACAAAGAAATGATTAAAGCAATTCGACACATTTTAGATAAAAAACAAATTGATAGATTTAATCGTAAAAAAGATTTGGATTTTTCTTATCAGTTTGAAAATTATAGATTTAGATCAAATTTGTCTTTTGAAAAAGGGAACATAAAAATGACAGCCAGGATTATAAATGAATCGATGCCAACTATGGATTCTTTGGATATGCCTCGTCAGGTTTATAATTTATTAAATTTAAACCAAGGTTTGATTTTAATAACCGGGCCAACTGGCTCTGGCAAGTCGACGTCGTTAGCAGCCATGATTGAACATATTAACAATAGTCGTAGTTGTAATATAGTTACTTTTGAAGATCCAATTGAGTTTGTTTTTCAACCTAAAAAGAGTATAATTAGTCAAAGACAACTGGGAACGGATATGCCTGATTTCGCCAGTGGTTTGAGACATGTTTTGAGGCAGGATCCTAATGTTATTATGGTAGGTGAAATGAGAGATCTGGAAACTATTTCTACTGCCATTACCTTAGCTGAAACTGGGCATTTAGTTTTAGCAACACTTCATACTTGCAATGCTTCACAAACAATTGATCGTATTATTGATATCTTTCCTCCTCATCAGCAAAATCAGATAAAGTCTCAACTATCTTTGATATTATCAGCTGTTCTTTCGCAGGTGCTTGTTCCTGGAGTAAATGGTGGTAGGGTGGCCGTGAGAGAGCTTTTGTTAAATAATTCTGCTATTTCAAATTTAATTAGAGAACAAAAAATATCTCAAATAAGAAGTATTGTTGAGACTCATTCTAGTGAAGGAATGATTAGTTTTGAAAGAAGTATTAAGGATTTAACCAATAGAGGGTTAATTAGTATGGAGGTGGCTGAGGGCCTGTTAACTAATAAATTATTTGCTGAGTAGATTTTTCAATCTGATATCCTATTTTTCCTTCTTCAACCTTTACAGTTATTGTTCCATTTAAATCGGTTCTAAAAATTAGGGAGCCGATTTTTTGTAATTTTTTTATAGTTCTTAAATGAGGGTGGTTGAATTTGTTTTTTTCTCCAACCATGATAATTGATATTTTTGGTTTAACTTTTTCTAAAAATTCTTGATGACTGGAGCTGATTGAACCATGGTGTCCAATTTTTAAAATATCACTTTTTAAATTGTAGTTTTTTTCTAATATTTTTTTCTCAACAATCTCTTCGGCGTCGCCCATAAACAAGGAAATGATGCCATTGCATTTTAGCTGATTTATTATTGAAGAATTATTAAGATTTTCAATGGTTTTTTTGTTAAGACTTTCTTGAGGGTAAAGAAAATTTAGTTCACATTTTTTTCCTAATATTATTTTTTGTTTTTCTTGGGGAATTAATAAATCTATTTTTTTATTTTTGATTTGTTTAAGTATTTCCTGGTAAAGGGGTGTTTCGCACTCAATTCCAGTAAATATTATTTTTTCTATTTTATATTTTTCTAGTAATAGTGGAATTCCAGCGATGTGGTCGTCATGGGGGTGGGTTATTATTAATAAGTTTATTTTTTTATCCCACCAAGGTATTTTTTGATTTAATTTTTTTAAACCAATTTGACTGCCTAAATCAATTATGATGTTTTGTTTTTCTGGTGTTTTAATTAATATAGAGTCTGCTTGTCCAGATTCTAAAAAGTAAATTTTTAAATTATTTTCTTTATTTTTTATTAGTTGATTCAAAAAATAGAGAGTATTAATTGATAATAATAAAAAAATAACAAAAGATTTTTTGATTTTTTTTCTTAGCATTTCAAAATAATAGCAAAATTTACTTAAAATAATCTTAAAAGAAATATATTTTTATTTTGACTTTTGTCTTGTTTGATATATATTCAATATAAGTGAAGTAAATCACCCTCAAAACCTTTATGGGCATCAAAATCGGATTTAAGATGCAAAAATATAATCCGGTTTAGAAACGATTTTTCACATCATTTAAATCCAGCGTTACCCTTCAGATCATTTCATTATATAGAAAATTTTTTATAATCATTTTATTGATTGTAGGAAATATTGAGGGTGATTTTTTCGCTTTTTATTCCATAATAAATGTTTAAAAAAATAACATCTTTAGATAACATTAGACAGGCTTACGATGAAGTTTTTGAACTTTTTTATTTAGAAGGTAAGGCTAATAGATATAAAGGCTTGGACGGTTTAAACTTAAATTCTTTTAATTTATCAGCTTTTGATTTAATAAAACAGATTAGAAATGAAATGATTAATTTTGTTGAAATTGATCCGGCTTTAAATATCTATATTCCTAAAAAACACAAACCTGAGAAAGATAGGGAAATTTTTATATATAATATTAAGGAAAGAATTAAGGCCCAGGCTATTTATAGATGTTTGTTTGACAGTTTTAATGCTATTTTTTCTGATCGATTATTTTCTTATCGTCCTGGAAAATCTGCTTATCGAGCAGCTCAACTTGTTTGTCGTAAGTATCGTCGATCTTTCAAGGGTGACTATGTTTTTACAGCCGATTTAAGCAACTTTTCTGGTGAGATTGATAAAGACTTAATGATGAAAAAGCTTTCTGGCTTTATAAAAGATAAATCTGTTTTAAAGTTATTAGAACTTTTTGTTAATGTTCGTTTTTATTATCAGGGTAGTTTTTTAAAACCCAACAGGGGCTTAGTAATTGGTTGTCCAATTTTTGGCCTTTTAACTAATTTTTATTTAAGTGATATTGATTTTAAATACTCTACCAGGTCTCAGTTTTATTTGCGCTTAGGAGATGATTTAATTATGTTTGACCCTGATTTACAAAAATTAGAAAAAAATAAAAAAGATTTTTTACAAGACGTTTCTGATTTAAAATTAAAAATAAATTTAGATAAAATTTTTCTAGGAAAGGCTAGCGATCATTTTTCTTATTTAGGTTATAGTTTTTTAAATGGCTTAATTTCATTGCCCGATGATTTTGTTAAAAAAATAAAAAATAATTTTAACTCTCTTTTGCTTAATAGAAATAAGTATAAAGATTATAAAATTAAAATTGTTAAGAGATTAATGAAAAATCCACAAAAAAATTTTAATTATGTTTTTGAAGAAATAGTTAGAATCAAACCGCAAGTTAATGATTATGAACAAATAAAATATTTATCAGAATATTTTTTTCAAATTTTGACTAAATTTTTGTTTAATGAGTATAATTCTCGCAATAGGAGATTGCTTGTTTCTGAATTATCTAAAAATAAAATATCAATTACTTCGCTATATAAAACTTATTCAAAATTCCATTATGAAAGAGGATAAAAATATTAAAGAACTAAAGCGTCTTAGATTTGGTATTTCTTCTTTGGGCCTTCCAAGGGACAATAGTTTGTATTTTTCTTTTTTTAAAAATTTTTATTCGAAGAATAAGGTTTTATTTTTTTTAACGTTAATTTTGATTTTGTCCCAAACTTTATTGGAATTGTTATTACTTCTAATTAGTCGTGATAAGTTTGATTTATCTTATTCTGGCAAAAATGTTTTAATTTTATTTATTTCAGTTTCTTTGTTATTTATATTTTTCTCTTATTTTTCTTTAAAAAAAGAAAAAACTTTATCGGTTTATCTCACCAATGAAGTTCGAAGAAGAATTGTTTCTTTTTATTTAAATAGAAGGGAGGAGGAGATAAATAGTGAGGGGCAGGCCGGTTTGATGGCCAAGGTTTCTTATCATTTACCTTTATTGTCTTCTTTCGTGACTAGAGTGTTCTTTGCTATTGTGCGTTGGCTTTTTTATTTTATTTGTTTTGTTTATATTGTTTATTTAATAAATTTCAATATTTTGTGGCCATCACTTATTTTTATTTTAATTTCAATTTTAATTATTGCTTTGTCTTATTTAATCTCAAGATATTATATTTCTAAAGAGGTTACTTTTTATTCCCAAATATTAAGACATATTAGTTTTAATTTTTCTGATAAATCATTTGTTAAAAGATTTTTTCAAGGTAAATATTTTTTTAAAAAATTTGATAGATTAGTTGATTTTGATACTTATTTTAGGATTCGTAGAGATTTGTGGTTTCGTTTGGCTGGTAAATTGGTTTTTCTATTTGTAATAATTATTTATTTTTTTGTAAATTTTCAGAATACTAATATTGGCAATTATTTTGAAAATCATAATTTTAATTATTTATTTTTAATATTTTTAGTTATTTATATATCTCGCGCTTTGTATGAGGCGTCTTCTATCGGTCTTTATATTTATCCAGCTTGGTTAGGAATAATTTTATCTATTTTGCCGAGAAGAATTCTTTTTTCTAGGACAGCCACATCAATTAAGAAAAAAATAATTTTTAGCAACTTAAAGACCAAATTATTTCTTAATAGCGCTTATTATCGTCGTTTGTTTTTTTCTTTTGAGAGGGGTCGTCGCTATTTGTTTGTGGGTGATAATTTTTCTGGCAAAAGCTCTTTGGCGATGACAATTTCTGGATTAAAAACTGTTAATCCTTTAAGTTGGAAAATTAAAATTGATGATGAAAAAAAAATAAATTATTCTATTTGGTCACAATCACAACCTCGTCCCTATTTTTTTGACCCCTTATTTAAATCTTCTAGAACGTTAATTGAATTTATAGTAGGCAAGGATAAGGAAACTATATCTATAAATGAAATAGAGAAAAATATTAAAATTATTCAATCTTTTGATTTGATAGTTGAAAATATTGGCAACGATTCTAATTATAATACAAACTTAGAGCTTTTAATGAACAATTTTATTAAATCTTTTGCAGTTCAATGTGCTCATTGTTTGGTTAACAAGCCAGATTTAATAGTAATTGATAATTTATGGATAGATTTGAATTATGATGAAATAAACAAGATGTTGAGCCTACTTAGTCGAGAATTAAATCATTCAATTATAGTAGTTTTTTCGAAGAAGGATAATGAAATTTTAAAATATTATAAAAAATATGAAATCAACAAAAAAGAAATTAAAGAAAAGATATAATTTAATTTTAATTATAGTGTGCTCATTGTTCCTTTTGCTTTTAGTTTTTTCTCTTTTTTATTTATCTAAAAAGCCTAATCTCTCGGATAATAAAAACATAGTAATGGAACCTAGAGAAAAAATAATTGTTGACTATAATTTTGAATCAGAGGTTTTTTTTAATGATAAATTGGGTGAAAATATTTTTTCACAGGAAATAATTAAGTCAATTGACAATGCCCGGGAAAGTGTTGAGATCGCCGTTTATTCGATGAATCATTCTGATATTAAAGATGCTTTAATAAGAGCTATCGACAGGGGGGTAAAGATTGATGTTTTGCTTTGTGAAAAAGGGAAGCCAACTCACGACACTTTTTTTGCTGACATTGATCAATATATAAACAGAAAGGATATAAAATTTTCTTCTTCATCTTTGTCTTTGGTTCCGGAGTCTTATTTGATGCATCATAAGTTTATGATTATTGACCGTAATTTAGATGAAGGTGTTTTGTTTTTTGGTTCTTATAATTTTACATATTTACAAGAGAAATATGATCCTAGTTTTATATTAAAAACACAGGACGTTTCTTTCGTTAGAATTTTTGGAAAAGAATTTGATAGTATCAAATCTGGATTACATGGAAAAGAGAAGAAAGATCAGAGTATAAATCCTTTTGCAGCTAGAATAGAGTATGCTAATGGTTTTGTGGAGATTTGGTTTTCTCCCGGAAATGAAAGCGTTAATTTAAAAAGAAGAATGTCGGAGCTAATTAAATCAACGGAAGAAAGAATTAGGATGATGATTTGGTTGTGGACTGATAGGTCTTTGGCCAAAGATATTTTAAATCTTGATCCGAAAATAAAAATAAGTATTATTACTGATGAAGTAAATATTAATCATGAAAGTTCAATTTTTAAAGATTTATTGAAAGTGGGCGTTGAGGGCAATTTAGAGGTTGTCACTGACGAAAAAAGACAATTTGAAATTCAAGAATTAAGAAATGATATTTTAAATTCCTTCCTTCATCATCACGCTTTGATAATTGATGACAAGGTTTTAGTTACTGGAACTAGTAATTGGAGTTCTTCTGGTTTTTTTAGTAATGATGAATCAATGATTGTCTCTAATGTTTATTCTTTAGTGGAGTCGTTTATTGATTCTTTTAAAACTAATTATTTAATAAATAAATAATTAGTTTTAAAAATAGCTATTTGACCCTTATTTATTAAGGGGTTGACAGCTTTTAAAAAATAATATATAATGAACTCACTGTTTTAAAAAAACAAGTTCGAATATGTCTAATTCATTTTTAATTAAAAATAATTTTTAGTCGCGGTTCCAACTTGGATTTTTTGGGAACCGCTTTTGAGGCGGTTTTTTTCTTTGTCAAAATAATAGATTTCAGAAATTTGAAAATTAATAAAATTTAATTTCAAAATTTTTGGCATTTATTGCCGAGAACATTAATAACAAAATGACAACTTATTATTTCTTACGCAATTTCAAATAATAAGTTTTATTTCGAAGAAAATATTAGAAAAAAATATAGAAGATAAATATAGAAGATAATATATATTACGAAGATATATATAAGAGATACATTTTTAATTTTTTAAAGTTAGAAATGTGGGAAAATCTCATTAAGGGTATATGGTGAATGCCTTGACATAAAAAGACGATGAAGGACGTAGCAGCCTGCGATAAGCTTCGGGGAGGTGGCAAGCAACCTTTGAGCCGAAGATTTCCGAATGGGGAAACCTACCCTATTGAAGATAGGGTGCCCTGCGTTTAGCAGGGGGATAACCCGGTGAACTGAAACATCTTAGTAGCCGGAGGAAAAGAGAAAAATATTTATTCCCTTAGTAGTGGCGAGCGAAAAGGGAGGAGCCTAAACTTTATAAACCGGGCAATTATTAATTTTACTTTTGTGAAAGAGATATTGTTGAAGGAGTCAAGTCCACATGTTTATAAGGTGTTGCAAGACAATCGTTATCATTTCTTGAATAAAATGGACTAAAGTCATAAATAATATTTTTAACTGAATGAACTGGAAAGTTCAACTAAAAAGGGTGATAGTCCCGTAAGTGAAAAAAATATTACTTTAGCATGGTTGTTCTTAAGTAGTGCGGGCCTCGTGAAATCCCGTATGAATCTGGGTTGACTATGACCCAAGGCTAAATACTTTTTATGATCGATAGTGAACAAGTACCGTGAGGGAAAGGTGAAAAGCATCCCGATGAGGGAGGTGAAATAGTACCTGAAACCATATACTTACAAGGAGTCGGAGCCTTAATTTATTAGGGTGACGGCGTGCCTATTGAAGAATGAGCCAACGAGTTTGTTCTATGTGGCTTGCATAAGTTCCTATGGAAAATATGCGAAGTGAAAGCGAGGGTTAATAGCCCGTTTCAGTTATCTTATTGGAATAAGATGCTTCTTATTTCAATATGATAATTGATCTGTCGCATGGACAAGACCCGAAGCCGGGTGACCTAACCATGGCCAGGTTGAAGTGTGGAGAAATCCACATGGAGGACCGAACCCACTAGTCGTGCAACACTAGGGGATGAGCTGTGGTTAGCGGTGAAATTCCAATCGAACTCGGCGATAGCTGGTTCTCCTCGAAATATCTTTTGGGATAGCCTTGAGTGTTTATTAATGGGGGTAGAGCACTGAATGAGGGCGGGCCGCAAGGTACCGTCTTTAACCAAACTCCGAATACCATTAAATATAGCTCAGGAGTCAGACTATGGGCGCTAAGGTTCATCAGTCTAAAGGGAAACAGCCCAGATCGCAATCTAAGGTCCCTAAATATATGCTAAGTGTAAAAGGTGGTGTTGTGACCGCGACAATTAGGAGGTTGGCTTAGAAGCAGCCATCCTTTAAAGAAAGCGTAATAGCTCACTAATCAAGTTGTTCCGCGCCGAAAATTTATCGGGGCTAAGCATATTACCGAAGATGCGAACTTTCTGCTTTTAGCAGAGAGTGGTAGAGGAGCGTTCTATTCAGCGTTGAAGCCAAGTCGTGAGTCTTGGTGGAGCGGATGGAAGTGAGAATGTTGGCATGAGTAGCATAAAGGCAGGTGAAAACCCTGCCCACCGAAAATCTAAGGTTTCCTGGGCAACGTAAATCGACCCAGGGTTAGTCGGTCCTAAGGCGTATCTTGTGTAGTGCAAGAGAAGTCGATGGATGAGCTGGTTAATATTCCAGCACTACTGTAGTTTCTGATGGAGGGACACAATTCTAAGGTTTAGGCGTTTTATTGGTATGAACGTTGATTGCTTCAAGAAATGATCTAGGCAAATCCGGATCAACAATTTCAAGAAGTCGTCTAGAGGTGAAGTTTCGGCGGAGCCAATCTAGGCTGAAGAGTTGTCAAGAAAAACTTCTAGGGTTAAAAACTATAGTAACCGTACTAAAACCGACACAGGTAGATGAGGCGAGAAGCCTAAGGTGTACGAGAGAATCTTCGTTAAGGAACTCGGCAAAATAGCGGCCGTAATTTCGAGATAAGGCCTGCCATCCTATGGGTGGCCGCAGCTAAAGAGAACAAGGGACTGTTTAACAAAAACACAGCTCTCTGCTAAATCGAAAGATGATGTATAGAGGGTGAAGCCTGGCCAGTGTCCGAACGTTAAGAGGAGGGGTTATTTCACTTCGGTGGGAGAAGCTCTGAATTGAAGCGCGGATGAACGCCGGCGATAACTATAATCGTCCTAAGGTAGCGAAATTCCTTGTCGGGTAAGTTCCGACCTGCACGAATGGCTTAACCACTTGTTCACTGTCTCAACGAAGAACTCGGCGAAATTGCAATACGAGTAAAGATGCTCGTTAACCATAGTAGGACGAAAAGACCCCGTGAAGCTTTACTACAGCTTGATATTGAATTAGGGGTATACATGTTCAGAATAGGTGGGAGCCTTCGGGCGCCAGTGAGATACCACCCTTGTGTGCTTTTAATTCTAACCACGTTTTACGTGGGACAGTGTCTGGTGGGTAGTTTGTCTGGGGCGGATGCCTCCCAAAAGGTAACGGAGGCGTTTACAAAGGTTGGTTATCTCGGAATGGAAACCCGAGAGATAGTGTAAAGGCATAAACCAGCTTTACTGCGAGACCTACCAGTCAAGCAGTCGCGAAAGCGGAACTTAGTGATCCGACCATTCAATGTAGGATGGTGGAAGCTCATCGGATAAAAGCTACTCCGGGGATAACAGGCTAGTCACGCCCAAGCGTCCACAGCGACGGCGTGGTTCGGCACCTCGATGTCGGCTCGTCGCATCCTGGGGGTGGAGAAGCTCCCAAGGGTTGGGCTGTTCGCCCATTAAAGCGGCACGCGAGCTGGGTTCAGACCGTTTAGAAGCTAAATCTTTTGGCTTTTGAACAATCTGAACCCTTAAAGACAAGATACGGCGGCCTTACCGAGTAATCGGTATTGAAAAAGTTGACTCATATTGATGGAGTCCTAACATAGTTATTGTATAATAACCTGTCATATGTTAGGATAATATCAAGGGAAGTCGCTTATGTTTAAAACATAAGTTGACCCCTTAGAGACTGATTCCATTTTATCAAAAGATAAATGTAAGAGAAGAGAGTTCTTTTTAGAACTAACACGTCAACCCCCTAACAATTTAGGGTGAAGGTATAGTCCATGCACTTAGTAATAAGTGAAGAACATGCGTAAGACAGGTCGGTCTCCTATCCACTATGGTCGTGGAAACTTGAAGAGGCCCTTCCTTAGTACGAGAGGACCAGGAAGGACGAAGCTCTAGTGTACCAGCTGTTCTGCCAAGAGCATTGCTGGGTAGCTACCTTCGGTTTAGATAAGCGCTGAAAGCATATAAGCGCGAAGCTGTCTCTAAGATTAGGTTTCATAGATTCCTTATAGACTATGAGGTTGATAGGCTCTAAGTGTAAGTCCAGTAATGGATTGAGCTGAGGAGTACTAATAAATCATTTGATTTTCTCACATTTTTGGTTTTAATAATATATAATTAGATTACATAATCTTGGTGGCTAGGCGGAGGGGGTACACCCGTTCCCATCCCGAACACGGAAGTTAAGCCCTTTAGCGTTGATGGTACTCGGACATGAGTCCCGGGAGAGTAGACCGTCGCCAAGATCATGTAATTTAATTTATAAAATTAAAATACATTTGTTCTTTTTAAATTTTTTTGGTGAGATTTTGATGCTAACAGGCATCAATTCGGACTTGTTTTTCCTATTTTTAGGTTAGCAAGCAAAAATAATGCAAAGATTTTTATCTTGAGAAATCAAGATTCTCAATATTTTGTTTTGAGAGTTTGATCCTGGCTCAGGATGAATGCTGGCGGCGTGTCTAAGGCATGCAAGTCGAATGCTTTTTTACTTTTTACTGCGTAAGAGCTATAAGGAATGAATATTAAATAAAATAATATTTATTCTTTGAAATTCATACGCGGTAATAAGTAAAGAAGCATGGCAAACGGGAGAGTAACACATTGATAACCTGCCCCGAAGACGAGGATAACCTTACGAAAGTGAGGATAATACTCGATGGTATTAAAAAACTTATGTTTTTTAATTAAAGCTCCGGCGCTTCGGGAGGGGTCTATGGCCTATCAGTTTGTTGGTAAGGTAATGGCTTACCAAGACTATGACGGGTACCGGGTGTGAGAGCATGACCCGGCTCACTGGGACTGAGACACTGCCCAGACTCCTACGGGAGGCTGCAGTCAAGAATATTCCTCAATGGGCGAAAGCCTGAAGGAGCGACGCCGCGTGTATGAAGAAGCCTTTCGGGGTGTAAAGTACTTTTATTAGGGATGAATCAATGACCGTACCTAATGAATAAGGGGCTGCTAACCTCGTGCCAGCAGCAGCGGTAATACGAGGGCCCCAAGCATTATCCGGATTTATTGGGCGTAAAGCGTCCGTAGACGGTTTGTCGCATCTCCTGTTAAATCCTCTGGCTCAACCAGGGGGCTGCGGGAGAGATGGATAAACTAGAGACTGGAAGAGGCAATCGGAATTGCTGGTGTAGGGGTTAAATCCGTTAATATCAGCAGGAACACTCAATGCGAAGGCAAATTGCTGGGACAGTTCTGACGTTCAGGGACGAAAGCGTGGGGAGCGAATGGGATTAGATACCCCAGTAGTCCACGCCGTAAACGATGGATGCTAAATATTGGAAGTATCGACCCTTCCAGTGTTGTTAATTTAAGGTAACCCGTTAAGCATCCCGCCTGGGGAGTACGAGCGCAAGCTTAAAACTCAAAGGAATAGACGGGGACCCGCACAAGCGGTGGAGC
>JALNZW010000048.1 GCA_023229115.1 Patescibacteria group bacterium | reverse complement strand
ACCTCCCTAAGATTTAGAATAACTACGTCATAAACTCACTCTTTTATGTTCTAAAAATACTAAAAAAAGTAATATTATTTCTCTGTAAATTTTACCATAAAACCTGAGTTTTTTATTGATAAAATTTTCCAAACTTGTTACTCCTCACTTTTTTTCATTTTAAATTCTTTCATAAACTTTTTAGTATCATAGGCAAAGTTACCCGCAACTCTTTCTCCATCATTAATATTGTCTATAACAACTGCACCTAAACTAACAAAAGCATTGTTTCCCACTTTAATTTTATTAGAAAGAGTAACGTTTGGTCCAATCCATACATTCTCTCCTATGATTGTATTTCCAGAGATAACAGCTCCAGCACCTATTTCTGTGTTTTTCCCTATCTTAACTGCATGTGCTATTTGCACAATATTATCTATTTTAACATTTTCTTCTATAATAGTATCGTACCCTCTAAACAGCCCTTTACACACACAGCAATTGTTTAAAATTTCAACATTATCTTTCAAAATACAAAATCCCGTATGAGGCACAATTTTACTAGACCCAAAAATTTTCGCAACCTCATAACCATCGCTACCCAAAACACAATTGTTTCCAATATGTACATTATTTCCTAAAATAGTACCTTCTCTAATTACTACGTTATCTCCAATGACTACACCCAACAATTTTTTTAATTTTAGTACAATCTCTCATTATTATCTAATAATTACATTTTTGTATTTTTCTTTGTATTTTGGGAAAATGTTAAAAAGTTCTTGTTCTTGAGATTTTTTCATTCTTTTCTTAGGTTCTCCTATTTCTATATTTTCGAACGGATTTTTAGGGTCATTTAAATAAAAATCAAAATTAATAAGCGTATTTATCTCATTTTCATAATGTCTTCTTGCTAAAGTTAAAATTGAGTCTGATTCAAAAACAGGTGTTGGAACCACGCTTATTATTTTTCCAGCATCTACATTCTCATCAATATAATGTAATGTCACCCCAAGTGGCTTCATTTCATATATAGCCCACTTAAAAGAGTCCAGCCCTCGGCATGAAGGTATTATTCCAGGATGACAATTAATAATATTTTTGCCTCTAACACACTCAGGAGAAAGTATATTGGCACCTAATATAAGATAAACATCAAAATTGGGGAAAATATCTGAATCTTTTTGGCACACATGATAAGGAATTTTATATTTATTTGCTATATCTTCGGGACAAACTGCTTCAGACTGATTTGGTCTATGGTTTATAAGTATCTCTCGTGGTTTCCTCTCTTTAAAAGGCAAAGCAAATATTTCGTAATGCAACTTTTTATTTAATAATTGTAAAAGAACCTGCTCAGTTTTTAAATGCCTATAATGATAAGTTATTAAACCTATTTTTTCAATTTTCAAATTAAATTTCCTCCCCCTCAAAATTCCATTTTTAGAAAATCTTTCTTTCTAAAGTGCCTTTCAAAAACTTATTATCCTAACACTTCTTTCATTTTTTTATTTACTAGATCTGTCGCATCAATCATTGGAAGATATATAGGTTGGATAAATCCAAAATTTGCACTTATCGCTGTAACTTTTGCTCTTGTTATCTGAATAAGATTAAGAATACCAGAATGTATAACTAATTTCTTAAACTCAGTATCATCTAATTTTGGATTCCCAATAAATGAGCCTTCAACCTCAATATTCATTTTTAGATATATCTTTTTCCCTTCCTTAAACCTCACGTTATATTTTAAAAGAAGTGTAGCCCTATAGGGTTTATCATCTGTTTTTTCCAAAAAATTATGTTGAACTTCTAATTTTAGTTTTGGAGTAAGCTTTTTATCAATTATTTCATCATCAATCTGATATTCAAATTTTTTTATCCTATCCCACTCTAACTGCAAATTGCTGATTTTCACTTTCTTCACGTCCTTTGAATTCAGAAATAAAAGAATTTTTATCATAAATTATGTTTAAATCAATTAATGGCCCAATTTCTTTTTTAATATTAGTAGTATTATTGAAAAGCGTTTCTACTTTCAATTGTTTCCTTTCCTCAATTACAAAACTATTATCTTCAACTTGTTGTTCTCTAAAGGTATTCTTAGCGATAAAATAATACTTTTCAAATTCATTTAAATCATAAAACAGAGGTTTTTGACCAGGATTTAAAGGTTCAATATTATTACTTTTTAGGATTCTTTGTACCTGCCTTTTTGATAAACCTGTCATGATCGCTAAGTCATCTTGTGTAAAATATAATTTCTCATTCTCCTCTTTTTCGTCAATCTCATCACTATACAACAAATCTTCTTCCAAATCTCTTAACAAACCAACAAATTCAATATATTCTTCTGATTTTACCTTTGAGAATTCATTAATTAAAAAATTATATAATCTTTTTTTGTTTGTAGCGGATAACTCAGAAAAAATGCTTATTAACTCACCAATACTGATCATATTATAATACTCCTCCTCCGTTGTAAACATTAAAGTTATTCCTTATATTGAAATATTAAATAGCTTTGTTATTAATATATTTTAAGATGCTTTTCTGGTTTCTAAAATAATCCCTTAGTTCTTTATAAAAATTTCCCCTTGAACCTACATGAATGAACATTATATTCACCTTTTCAGAATCCAAGATCGGCTTATCAACATAATACGCAATTCTATATGCAACATTATTGTAGTTAATTTTGACTGTTCTAACTCCACACAGATCTCCAGTTTTTAAGTCTCCAACTGAATAATCTATTTTAATCTCACGTACTGCAGAAAAGATTTTCAATAATAAGTTTCTATCTTTTAATTTCTTTACATCATTTTTGAATAATTTTAAACTATTCGAAGATGTTTCTTCGTTGATTAATGAAATTAGCTCTTTAATAGTTTTTGAACTAAATTCTCCCACTATCGACACCCCTATTATAACAATCACATATTAAATTTAAGTTAACATTATATAATATGTCGTAAAATGTCATAATGTTGATTTTTTTCAAATTAATTTTGAAAAAAACTCTCATTACATCCACTAAAACCCTTTAAATATTTGAAATTTACCCAACTTTGCATAAATTATAACAAATCTTGTTATAATTTATACAATATGATGCTCTGGGAGTAAACATTGCAGGGACTTATTGGTTTACAGATGCATTAGGAGTGGACAAGTTGAAAAAGGGGTGACCAAATATGTATTATAAAGTAGCTGAGGCACATGAAAGCAATTATCCAAATCCAATTACAATCAAAAAAGGTACAAAAGTGAAAGTAGGAGATAAATATAATGGACCAGAGAATTGGGAAAAATGGAGATACTGTTATACACTGGATAATAGGACTGAGGGATGGGTTCCAGAACAGTTACTTGTTATAGAAAATGAATATGGAATAATATTAGAAGATTATACTGCAAAGGAACTGAATGTTGAAAAAAATGAAATTGTTAAAGGAATAAAAGAACTTAATGGTTGGTTATGGTGTGTGAAACTTATAGACAATGATGAAGGATGGTTGCCAAAGGAGAAATTAAGATCATAACCAAAAATTATATGCTAAAATTACGTAGAGACGACCTATATGGGCGTCTCAAGGTTTAATCGTTATTTAAAATCAAAAAACGAGACGTGCGTGTAGCACGTCTCTACAACGTTGAATTAACGCTTGTTATAACAAATCTTGTTACTTTTATTTATTTTCTTTAACTTACCGCTTAAGAATGGTATAATTATTACATTATAGTTCAACAGCATTTGGTCAAACAATATAAAGGTGAAATCATGAAAATACTTATTATCGGATACATGCACCCAAAGCTTGATAAAAGAGTTTCCAGGACCGTTAGTTCTCTTTCTAAATCACATGAGATTATATACCAATATTGGACTGATAGAGAAGAAAAAAAGTACCAGGATGGAAATATTACGTATATACCAATTAAATATACAAAAGGAACTAAAGGCAATCCTTTAAGAAAATTGTTAAATAGAAGGGCATTAGATAAAATAATTTGTGATTTAATTAAAAACGAAGATTATGACATATTATACATGCATCATTTTTTAGCAAGTAGACCACTTGAACCATTTAAAATAGCCAAAAAACGGAATAAGAAAATAGTTTACGACATACACGAATATCATCCTGAGAACTTTTTAGCAGAACTACCTGGGATTATAGGGGAGGTAAAAACAAATATTGTTTGGCGTCTGTTTAAGAAACAGTTGAAATTATCAGACTTAGCTATCTTTGTTTCTGGCGAAACACGAAACGATGTA
>JALNZW010000047.1 GCA_023229115.1 Patescibacteria group bacterium | reverse complement strand
TCTCTATCTCTTTTAGCTATCTTTTCTAACGTGTCAAACATTTTTGGCACCTCCATTTCTTCTATCTCTTTGAATTCTTCTATGTCTTCTTTGAATCCAACTCTTTTTTTGAATAGTTCTATGAATGCATTCTTGTGTCTATCAAATTTTTCTTGTTCTTCTTTTGTCATGTTTGCTACTATCTCTTTGCTTATTATTCTTATTAGTTCTTCTATGCTTTTTACCCTTAAATCTGGCTTGTCTGTTAATAGTATTATCCCAAGCGCATTCTTCATTTTTAACAGTGTTTCTTGTTCTAATGCTTTTAGACTTATTAGTTCATACTTAGCTTTTATTGAGTGTCCTTTCATGGCTGTAATATCTATTATCTTTTCTTTTACATCTGTTGGTGAAGTCCATTCTCTTTCTCCATCATAGAATACTATCCCTATTATCATCGGTAGTTTGAAATCTTTTCTTTCAGATTCTTTTTTATGCTCTTTTACATATTGCTCCCATATTCTTACCTTGTATGCAAGCATTCTGAATGCCATTAGTTGGTCTACTCGGCTTTGGTGTTCTAATAACAGATATATGTAAATGTCTTGATTATCTTTTCTTTCTATTTTGTATAATATGTCAGTCCTTTTGGTTGAGTAATCTTTCGTTATTAGTTCTGTTTGTTCTCTTTTTAAATCTTCTACTTTTATTTCATCTGTTATTTCTTTTGGTAGAAAGGCTTTTAGAAAGTCATAGAATATTTCTTTGTCTTCAAAGAGTTCTTTGAATATTGAGTCTTTGTTCGGCATCGTTTTCTCCTTTGTTTGTAGGATTTAAGTCTTCTAATTAGATTATACCATAATAGTGAAGGTTTTAGTCGAAAAGTAAAATTCCCCTTTGAGGAAAGGGGAATTAAACCTAAATTTTTTCAAAAAGTAAATTAATATTTATTTAGGAAGTCTTATACTTTTATTTCAAAATTTCTTTTAATTCGTCTATGGTTATTTTCAAAATATTTTTCTTTATTTTGTCTATTTTTTCTTCATCTGCTTCCTAATCACCCCTTCATAGAATCGAATGGAGGGATGGACTTAACTCTCAAATTTAAACAAATCTTTGATTTCTTTGTTAGATAGTTCGGTTATCCAATTTTCCCCACTTGTTATTATGTTTTCAGTTAATTCTTTCTTTTTTTCAAGCATTTCATTAATTTTTTCTTCAAAGGTGTTCAAAGAAATAAATCTGTGCACTATAACATCTTTTGTTTGGCCTATTCTGAATGTCCTATCTGTAGCCTGGTTTTCAACAGCAGGATTCCACCATAGATCATAATGAATTACATGATTAGCTGCCGTAAGGTTTAAGCCAGTTCCGCCTGCTTTTAAAGAGAGTATCATTATTGGATATCTATGCTTGTTTTGGAAATTATTAACAAGTTCATCACGTTTTTTTCTGTTTAATTGACCATGAAAAAACAACGGTTCGATTTTAAGTTCTTTAGAAATAATTTCTGATAATATATCTCCCATTTCCTTATACTGTGTAAATAATACGGCCTTTTCGTTTTTTTCTATAATATTTTGTATTAAATCCATAAGTTTCTCAGTTTTTCCAGAATCAAGGGCGTTGGGAATGCCTTTTTTTGTGTAATTTACTGGGTGATTACATATTTGCTTTAGAGAAGTTAGCAGCTTAAATATTAATCCTTTTCTTTTAATGCCGTTTTCTTGCATGGCTTCTAGTTCTTCTTCAATATTTTCTACAACTTCTTTGTATAGCGCTATTTGTGAAGGCTTTAGATAAATGTATTCGTTGTATGTAAATTTTTCAGGTAAATCTTTTATTATATTTTTATCCGTTTTTATTCTTCTTATTAAAAATGGATTAATCATGTTTTGAAGTCTTTCTACTGCTTTTGTATCACCATTTTTTTCAATGGGATTTGCAAATAAAGTTACAAAACTTTTTTTCTTTCCCAAGTATTCAGGCATCAAAAAATCATAAATACTCCACAGTTCAATTAGCCTGTTTTCAATGGGTGTTCCAGTCATAGCAATCTTTCTTGATGCATTTAAAGATTTTACTGCCTTTGTTTGTTGAGCATCGGGATTTTTAATATTCTGAGCTTCATCAATAACTACCATAGAAAACCTTTTTTCTTTTAGGAATTTTATGTCGTTCCTTACAATACTGTATGTTGTGATAATGACTTCGGAACTTTCTGGGAATTCTCTGTTCATGCCATGATAGATACTCACTTTAAGATTCGGAGCAAACTTTTCACATTCCTTAAACCAATTCCCAACAAGAGTTGTTGGGCATATAATTAAAACAGGTTCTTTTATATTATTCTCTTCTTTCATTTTTAATATAACTGAAATAACTTGTACAGTTTTTCCAAGCCCCATATCATCAGCAATACATACGTTGAACCCTTTATTAATATTCGTATAAAGCCATCTGTACCCCATTTCTTGATAAGGCCTTAGTTCTGCTTTGAGGTATTTTGGTATTCTTACCGGAGATACTTTTCTTAAATCTTTTAAGAATTTTTCAAGGTTGTTATCTAAGATTAACGGCAAGCCGTTAATTTGGCGAGATAGTATAACTTTTAATGCTTCAAAATTCGACGTAATTTTTATTTTTTCTATCTTTTGCATTATAGATTCAAATTCATCGGGAGCCAAAAAAACATAATTTTCTTTAATTTTAACTATTCCTTTTGTTTTTTCTGCTAAAGTCTTAAACTCTTCGAGAGAAATTTCAGATTCTCCAACTATTATTTTGTAATCGAAATCTAGTAGTTGACCTAAAGAAAGGAAAGAAAGATTGTTGGTAGAAGAGCTAGCTTTTACAGCCAATTTCGGTCTTGAGATTTTTTGGAGGCCTTTTGGGGCTAGTATCTCAACGTTTAAAAGCCTGAGTATTGGCATCGCATTTATCATTATTTCGCTTAGTTGCTGTGGAATAACAGTTATTTTTGAACTTTTTTTCTTTAAAAACTGCCCAAAGAATTCAGCATATTTGGCAATAGTAGCGATTTCTTTCAATACATCTGATTTTCCTTCTTCGTTACTTTCAAAAAAAGTTTTAATGTCTGTATATGTATCAAAGGGTTCGTCTTTTCTATATATATCAAGAGAGAGGTTAAAAAACATCTCTCCTATTTCTTCCAAGCTTATTACCAATTGATGTTTGCTTTGTCTTAAAAACAAAGGTTCGAGGTAATTTTTAATGCTCTCATAGGTTCTTTTTTCTTCAAACTTTTCTGCTATATAAACTTTGGATTTAAAAAACACTTCAGTTATCTTATTTTCTTTTTCTACCGTATAATATTTTGCTATTATGTATTTTATGTACTGTGAAATAAGGTATTCAACTACTTTGTCTTTTTTCATATACTGATCTTTTTCGTTTACTACAATTCCAATTGGAACGATTGATTTGAGATAATCAAGATATTCTTTTATATAATCGTTAAAATCAATTGCTAAATAGTCAATGACAAAATTGTTTTCGTCGATTTTTTTAGGAAAAGGTATGTAGGCTTTTAAGTCTATGAGATTATGAGCAAAAGAAATTAATTTTTTTAAAAATAAAGATTGTTCACTATCGCCATCATTTTGGATAAGAGAAATGCTTTCAAATAGATCAAAGAAATCTTGACTTGTACTTTCAAAATGATTGTTGACTTTTTTTAATTTGGCTTCTTTTATTTCTTCTCCTTTTAAAATTACTTTGGGAGTTATGGGAGAATATAAGAAGGTTATATCAGTATCTTTGAAATAAGGGTTGATTTTCTCTGTTATATTTTCAGTATTTTCTAACAATATTTTAGGTAATTTATTGTACATATTTAGCAAAAGAGTTTTGAAGTCGTCTCCATCATAGAAATATGCCTCATCTGGTAGTAATTTTATTACCTTTTCAATTTCGTATTGTTCGTAAGATACTTCCGGTTGTTCTTTAGGGCTTGATTTTTCTTCAACCTCATTTGTAAAAAGCGGGTCTGTGTTTTTCCCCGTTTCTTCGGCGATTTCCATTAATTCTTTTTTCTTCATACCACGCATTTCAAAAATTAGAAACGGGTCTTTATCTATTTCATCTGCTATAATATAATAAACCGCTGCCAGATGTTTACAAGGGTTTGCCCAATCAGGGCAGGAACAATGAGCGTCTATATCATCCCAACTTTTTGGAAATAATTCAACGCCTTCTTCTTGAGCGATAACAAGAAGTTCGTGGGGAAGGTTACCACTTAATAACATCGCCGATAGGTCAAGCCTTTCGTTCAAAATCTTTTTAATCTTTTCCTTTTC
>JALNZW010000046.1 GCA_023229115.1 Patescibacteria group bacterium | reverse complement strand
CACATCATACCCCTTTTCCATATTTTTAATGTGTATAATTTGCAAAAGTAATGTTGTTTTTTATTTTACTATTTAAAACATCTAAGTTTAAGCTATGAACAACCCTCATAGATCAAAAGATAATAAAAGATACTCACAAATTTTAATATATGTCAAAAAGGCTGATCTCTGATACTTGCATAATTTCACTTAATTTCTCTAACTCTTCTCTGTTTACAAAATCAGTTTTGGTTATCTTATCTTTTAATTCCTTTTGGCTTATCCAATCTATATTCCAAATAGAATCGTGATTTCCACTCACATTTTTGCATAACTTATTGTCAAATTTATTATCTTGTTTAATTGGATACCTTAATCTTTGCAACCATATCTCTAAAAATCCAATATTAGGTATGGATGACAGCTTATTTTGAATATTATCTATAACTTTAATCTTTTTCTCTATATTTAATTCTTTCAAGAGGATGCTTATAATTCCAACACTTTGAGGAATCACTCGTGGATTTCTAAACATTATCTCAGTTAAAATAGAAATTAAAACTTCCACATTTTCCTTCTTTCGCCTAAGTCTTTTAGGATTTTTACTAATTTTTTTATGTAGCTTTGTCAACCATTTTACTAATGAGCCACTATTTGGATAATCCTTCGAAAACTTATATATAATTAACAATTCCTGCTGAATAGTTGAAAATGATTTGTTAATTTCGGCATACTTTATTTTATCTTCTTTTATTGCAGAAAGAATTATTTCATTCTCTAGATACGTCTTTTTATCATTTAACTTAAGATTGAATTCCTGCAAAACTTCATATAATAACTTTAAAATTCTTTCCCCTGGCACCTTATCCTTAGTAAAGATTCTATAATCATCCCTGTATCTAATAATTTTATAATTAATAGAACCAATTTCCTTTCGAATTTTTTCACTTAGCTTCAAATCTATGCTTCCCAGAACAATTTCGGCAATAAAATCTGACAAAACACTTCCTTGAGGAATCCCATTTGTTTGTCCATAATTCATATCTTGCATCAACTTATCTATTTTGTTCCCCAATAAATTTTTATCGTTTTTCTCTTTCTTAGCTTCTTCTTTTCCATGTAAAGCCCAAGGTATTGAATGTGTATATATACTTTCATAACAATTTGCAATATCAGTATGAATAACATAATCGAAATCCATAGCTAATTTAAGAGATTCTTGTTCAACATTGTTATACCAAAATGAAATTTGCTCTGCCTTATCAGATCTTTTTGTTGTACTCACAATTGGAATACTCATACAAATAATATTATGATCAGCCTGAAATTCCTTAAATCTTTCTTTAATATCTCTCCAGTTTTCTTCTTCGGTTATGAGGTGAACAAACGATACATAAAGGGCAGGATTTATAATCTGTAAAGGTCTCCAGGAATACTTGCCTTCTTTATTACTGTACAATATATAATTTACCTCTTCATACTTGTAAGGTTTATCTTTACAAAAATCTGATAAATTACGAGAAGATAAAATTTTAGAAACTTCTGTCAAAAGGTTGCTAAAATCAAAATAAGTAGGTAAATCAAAATTAACAAATGATTCAGCTTTTAAAAAGAATTCCCTTGCTTCTGTATTAGATAAAGATAATACATTAGAACTATCGTCTTTTTTTAAAGAACCATTATATATTATATTTCACCTCACTAAGAAATATTTTTGTATTCTTGCTAAAAAAGTGTTTATTTATTTTAAGCATTAATAAATTGCTTTTTAATATTTTTTCAACGTATGATATAATGCTTATAAACATCATATGATGCTTAAATATGACAAGGGGAGGTGATAAAAATGGTTTAGAAACAAAATGGGTTATTTTGGTTAGATATATAGCTACAATTATTTTTAATAAGATTTCCAGCATTATCTTTTCTATACTCTTTTATAAAAATCATCGCTACTTCGATCAAAAAACGAAAAAAAATATATTTTATAATTCATCTATAGTTCTTATGTTTTTGTACCTACTATAAAATACCTGATATAATACTAATCATAATAAGCATATTTATCGAATTAAGGAAAAGAAAGAAATAAATAACCCATTTTACCCCCGAAAGGGGGGTTAATATTAAAATGTAACCACAAATAATTCAAAAAAACAAGATAATCTACCTATTATTATTTTTTTCTTGAAATTTCCTTTTATTGTTTTCGAATTCTTCATATATTTCTTCGATCTTTTTGCAGTCTGCTATTTCAGCAGATACCGGTGTATAAGAGATAATTTTTATAAATCCATTTCTATCTACTACTCTAGAAAAATCCTTCTTAATTATTTCTATGTCCCTAGTAATTTTACTTAAAGAAGACGTATCTAACTGCGACAACCCTTTAAACTGAGAAAAACTTATATTAAATGATTCTTCATATCGATTTCTAGAAACATCATTATAAGAAACAGTTACTTCAATTTCACTTTCGATTTTTTGATCAAAATCTTCATTTAAAGCTGTCAAAAAGAATTGTAACTTCTGACCAGGAGCCGTATATCCTATACCGTCTTTGATAAATCCCAAATTAGAAAAAAATTTACCCTTAGCATATTCAAAATCCTTTTCTACTTCAAATTTTAAATCATAAGAAGGTCCCGTTCCTACATTTATCAAAATCATATCAATTCATCCAATATACTCTTCTCTTGGTTGAATAAAAACACATATTTTAGGTTCTGTTTGAACTTTTCTCATCTTTTTTGTTTCTGAAACAAGCTTCCATGTCAGTACAACAAATACTACAGTTGCTAAAGCTAATAAGCCAGAAAACAAAACAGAAAACGCACCGATGTTTTGATTTAAAAATTCTAAAATCAATTTTCTCACCCCTTAATATAAAAAATGCATTGTTCTAAAAGACTTATGTTTCCCTTTTAAAATATTTTTTATTGCTTGAATCAAGGTTAATAAAAGTCTTTGTACTAACTAAAATAAGTTTAGAAATACACTCATAGTCCCTGAAAATCTATTCAGCTGATATTCTAGCTGAGCTATTCGTATTCAAAAATGCAAATAATTAATAAAATATATAACAATTAACAGCTCAATTGTATTATTTTTGTCTTTTATTTTCAAAACCGATAACAACTAATTAGACAGATATATTTTAGTTTAAATAGAGATAATTAAGAAATTATTCGATTTCTATATTACTTCAATAATTAAAACCAACTCTGATATTCTTAGCAATCATTCTTCCAAAAAGTAAACTCAAGCCCATTTCCTTGAGGGTTTTAAACCTCAAACCACCTTGCAATAAATCAATTCTTTCAAAAAAAGTATACGTAGTTATACACTCACCAAAAACCTCATAATTATAACTAAAAAATAAATAAATATTCTTCTAAACACTGATTATCACTCAAACATAACAGTTTTACTTTTCTATTTTTACCCTGTTTTTTCATCAAAGTCCTCAAAAAATCTTATCCAAGATGACAAATGTATACCATTTATTAAAAGATTAAAACATAACAATTTCCTCAAACACCAATTTAATCTAATGTAGAGACGTGCTACACGCGCGTCTCCAAGGTTTATTTGTAGTAAAAATTTTATGAATTCATTTTTTGTAGAGACGTGCTACATGCGCGTCTCATGATTTTAAAATCAATATCTTTAAAAAAGACGCTCGTATAGAGCGTCTCTACAACTATCAATTAATGTGAATTATAATAAATTTACAAATTCTGATTTTAATTCCTATAAACGATCCACAACTATGAATTGATAGGGGCTATGACCTCAAACAACCATAAAAAACCAACAACCTTCTAAAAAAGTATACGTAGTTATACACTCGCCAAAAACCTCATAATTATAACTAAAAAATAAATAAATATCCTTTAAAACAACGACTATTACTTAAACATAACAGTTTTACTCTTATGTTTTTTACCATATTTCCTCATCAAAATCCTCAAAAAACCTTGTTTAAGATAACGAATGTATACCATTTATTAAAAGATTAAAACATAACAATTTGTTCAAACACCCATTTAATAAATTGTAGAGACGCCCTATACGGGCGTCTCCTAGGTTCAAACGTAGCAAAAAATATGAATTATTTTTTTTGTAGAGACGTGCTACATGCGCGTCTCCTTGTTTCAAATTTTTTTAACCTACATGGGCGTCTCCTGGTTTCAAAATCATTGTCTTTAAAATAGACGCTCGTATAGAGCGTCTCTACAACTATAAATTAACGTGGGTTGTAATAAACTTTTCCAACCCTTTTCGTTAACAATTTCACCGCAACTACTTTTTAGATTCCATGAAATCAACAGTTGCTAAATTATTCGATTACAGATATTTCAAAAATTCGTCGATCTAACACTTTTA
>JALNZW010000045.1 GCA_023229115.1 Patescibacteria group bacterium | reverse complement strand
AAAAAAGAATTAAATCTAAGCGAATTTTCAATAGATTGTTACCAACACATCTATGATATATTTGAAGAATTTTATAAATAAAGGAGACATAATATGAAACTAACGAATAAAAAAGTTAAAATAAAAGTAGACAATTTTTTACAACACAGAAAAATGTTTTCTCCAATGTTTATGAATTTTGTAAAAGATAATAAAGATAAAATTTTTATAGCAAAACAAGAAAAGAAATATAAAGGTTCTGATATTTATATTTTAAAAGAAAATGGTGTTTGGTTATTCCATGAAGCTGATTTGGAGTTGGTTAAATGATTTTTAATATTGATTGCATCCAAGGTATACAAACATATATAGATGATTTTTCAATAGATTTAATTGTTGCATCTCCACCATACAAGAAACAAGATGGTTTTAGTTGGCAATTAATTAAAGATATAGCACAAGAATGTTATAGAGTTTTAAAAAATAATTCATTATGCTATATAAATTTTGGTCATTTGGCAGGAAATAAATCAAGACCATTTAAAGTAGCAATGGAATTTGAAGAACGTCGCCACGCATTCTCGTGACTTCAGTCATGAGTTAGTGGCGACATATGTTGACATAATATAGAGTATTGCTCCTTTATATACTTGACTTCTATTAATACATATGTTACTCTATTATAGAGGTGATAGTACATATGAAAGAAATCTATGGGGTGATCATTTGTGAAATCCTAGTTATTTTATAGCTACAGTATCAGAAAATACAGAAGAACAAATAAAAAGTTATATTCAAAATCAAAAAGAAAGGAGTTGATTTAAATATTAAAAGCATACAAGTACAGAATTTATCCTAATAAAGAACAAGAATCGCAGTTAGCTAAAACTTTTGGTTGTGTTAGATTTGTATATAATTATTATTTGGCAAAGAAGATAGATTTATATAAATTGGAACAAAAGTCTTTGTCTAAAATAGATTGTAATAATCATTTAAATCAATTCCTTAAAAAAGATGAACAATATCAATGGTTAAAAGAAATAGATAAATTTGCTTTAACAAATTCAATTTATAACTTAGATTCGGCATTTCAACATTTCTTTAGAAGAATTAAACAAGGAGAAACACCAGGGTTTCCTAAGTTTAAATCTAAAAAAGATAATAAAAAATCTTATACTACTAACTTTACTAATAATAATATAGAAGTAGATTTTGATAAAAACAAAATAAAATTACCTAAGTTAAAATGGATTAAATGTAAATTACATAGAAATTTTGATGGCAAGATTAAATCTGCTACTATATCACAAACGGCAAGTGGTAAGTATTTTGTATCAGTGCTAGTAGAAATTGAAATAGAGCAAAAATCTAAAAATGATAATATAATAGCCTTTGATTTAGGGTTAAAAGAATTTTTAATTGATTGTAATGGTAAGACGGTTGACAACCCTAAAATATTATACGAATATGAAAAGAAATTAGCAAAATTGCAAAGACAATTAGATAAGAAGAAAAAAGGAAGTAAAAATAGAAACAAACAAAGGATAAAAGTTGCTAGATTATATGAAAAAATAGTTAATATAAGAAAAAACTTTTTACATAATATTTCTTCACAAATTATAAATGAAAATCAAATTATAATTAGTGAAAAACTAAATGTAAAAGGCATGGTGCAAAATCATAATCTTGCAAAAGCAATAAATAATGTTTCGTGGCATGAATTTACTAGGCAATTAGAATATAAATCTAATTGGTATGGCAGAACTTTTCATCAAATAGACACTTGGTTTGCTTCTAGTCAAATTTGTAGTGATTGTGGTTTTAAAAATCAAGAAGTTAAAGATTTATCAGTTAGACAATGGCAATGTCCTAATTGTGGTGAGATACATGACAGAGATATAAATGCAGCTAAAAATATTAAACGGCAAGGATTAAAAGAATTGAGTGTTGCTTAAAAATAATATAAACTACCGTAGGAACTACGGGAAGTAAGACGCCTGTGGAGTTAGTAGGTTACGAGGACGAAGAAACAGGAAAATCTAGTAGTGATACTGGAAGCACGCGACTTTAGTCGTGTGAGGTTCACCTAATGGATTGCACCTTAGAAGATATTTATAATAGCAAAAGAATAGTTAAAGAATATGCAATATACCACAACATATGCCCTAAGTGTAGGGAAAGATTAAAATTAATTACATATTATGAACCAAAATGTGAGCATTTTGGATATCCTGCAAGCGAAGAAATGTCCGAATTAAGGTGTGATTGTGGATGGAATGATGGAATTGATTAAGGAGGTAGTATATGACAAACATATCAAAAGACGCACAAAATTTATTACAACAAAAAAGATATTTTCAAGATAATGAAAAAACATGGGATAATATATGTTTAAGAGTAAGTAAAAATATAGCAAGCGCAGAAAAAGATATAGCGTTACAACAAAAATATCAAAAAATCTTTTACAATATGATGTCTAACATGATTTTTATTCCTAGCACTCCAACACTATTAAATGCAGGTACAAAAGTTCAACAACTTAGCTCTTGTTTTATTGTCAGTATTGATGATAATATTGAAAGTATTATGAATACTGTTGCTGAATGTTCAAAGATATTTCAAAAAAGTGGTGGATCAGGATTTAATATTAGTAAACTTAGACCTAAAGGTAGCCCTTTGAAAAATAGTGGAGGACAAGCTGGTGGTGTAGTTTCATTTATGAGAATATTTGACAGGGTTGTTGAAGAAATAAAACATGGTAATTCAAGAAAAGGTGCTTTAAAAATTGATTTAGATGATAATCATCCTGATATTTTTGAATTCATACAGTCTAAAGACAATACAAACGAACTGAATAATATGAATGTAAGCGTAAGTATATCTGATAAATTTATGGAATCTGTTATAAATGATAGTGATTGGGAATTAGTATTTGAAGGAAAGGTTTATAAAAAAATAAAAGCAAGAGAATTATGGAATAAAATTATTTCTAACGCATGGAAAACTGGGGAACCAGGATTATCTTTTAGAGATACTATGAATAGAGGAAACCCCAATCCACATTTAGGAGAGATAAAAAGTACTAATCCATGTTCAGAGTTTGTGAATATACCATATTCAAGCTGTAATCTTGGTAGTATAAACTTATTAAAATTTGTAGAAAACGGAATATTTAATTGGAATAAATTTAAACAATATATACATTATAGCGTCAGATTCTTAGATAATATGATTTCAGTTAATAAATTACCCCTTTCTAAAATACAAGAAGTAACTGAGCAAATAAGACCAATTGGATTAGGAACAATGGGTTTAGCAGATGCAATGTTTGCATTAAAGATTTCAATGAATAGTAGACAGGGATTAGATTTTATCGATCAATTATATTCCTTTTTATATCAAGAAGCATTAGAAGAAACAAAAAAACTAGCTGAAGAAAAAGGATTATACCCCGCATGGAAAGGTAGTAAATGGGAAGAAAAAAATATAAAAGTTCGCAATTCAAGTTTAATTTCAATTGCACCTAATGGTTCTATAGCATTTCTTGCAGGAGTAAATGGTGGCATTGAGCCAATTTTTAGTCTGGTTTATACAAGAAGAACTGCTGAAAATGATGAATATTTTGTTGTTAATCCAATACTTGAAAAGGAATTAAGGGAACTTGAATTATATGATAATAAAATATTAGAAAAGATAATTAATAATAATGGAAGTATAAGAGGAATTAAAGGAGTACCTAAAAAATTACAAAATTATTTTGTTACTGCTATGGATATGTCACCTGAAGAACATATTAATTGTTTGGAAGTAATTTCTAAGTATGTAGATTTAAGTGTAAGTAAAACCATAAATCTCCCAAAATATTCTAGTATAGAAGATGTTGCAAATGTTTACCTAAAAGCGTGGGAAACAGGTGTTATTAAAGGCGTTACGGTTTATAGAGACGGAAGTAGAGAAGATCAAATATTATCAGTAAGAAAGAAAGAAGATAAATTAGAGCGTGGAGAAATAAAATCTGCTCCTGAAGAATCAGCAAATAGTAAAACAATAAAACTGTATTCTGGCTGTGGTAGTTTGTGGGTAACTTTAACCAAAGATAAAGATGGAAATATAGATCAAACCTTTGTTAATAGAGGTAGTCAAGGAACTTGTGTTGCTAATCAAATTGCAGTATCAAGGTTAATGTCTTTAGCTTTGAGGGGTGGTATTCAAGTTAAAGATATTGTCGATCAATTACTTAGTATACCTACTTGCCCATCTTATTATGGTAAAAGACAAAAAGGAGAAAAGGTTAGTAAAGGTTCAAGTTGTCCTTCCGCAATAGGAATAGTTTTAGATAGATACTTTAAAGAAAAAGAAGGAAATGATGAAATTAAAAAAGACATTGGAAGTAATTTATGCCCCGATTGTGG
>JALNZW010000044.1 GCA_023229115.1 Patescibacteria group bacterium | reverse complement strand
ATACATCTCTTTAAACTCACCTGTTGAGCAAGCAAAGATCACAAGAAAAAGACCATTTGAAGATCTACAAATCTTAAAAGATTTAGATTTAATTTCTGTTGAAAAGAAAGGGCGAAAAAATATTTTACATACAACTAAAAAATTTGCTCTTTTGTTTAAAAAATTTAAATAAAATATATTTATATACATTTTATTACATAAATATATATCAATTTTAAATTATTAGATTAATTTGTTTTTAATTAAAAAAACATTAAAGGTGTCTTTGTATGAACTATAAAAATATAATTATAATTTTCTTATTTTTAATATCAATAATTACTATTCCCTCAGCTTATGCTCTTATTCCAAATGAAAGTATGAAAATTTTTGCAGTTAGTGATAATGAAGCAATGGTTGCAACTTTAAATGTCTCCATTGTTGAAGGAACAGGTAAAATATTTTCTTCAATTGATGAATCTTTAGTTGGTAGTGCCACCCAAGAGTCTGTGAAGAATGCAGTAAAAACAACTTATGATGTTGTTGGAAACAGTATTAAAAACAAATACAATTTTACAATTGATATTGAATCAAGTGCCTACAGTATTGATGGTCCTTCTGCAGGAGGAGCAATTGCACTTTTAATGATCTCAATGTTTGAAGATGTTAACCTTAGCCAAGAAATAGGAATGACAGGGTCAATCACAGTAGATGGATTAATTGGAGATGTTGGAGGTATTTACTTTAAAGCAAAAAAAGCAGCTGAAGTTGGGGTAAAAATATTTTTAATACCTGCAGGAAATAGAAAACAAATTATTTCTGAAGATGGTGAAATAAAAGATATTGATCTAGTTGACTATGCTTATCAGAATTGGGGTATGAAGATTGTAGAGGTTAGTGATATTAAAGAAGTTGTTAAATATTCAAGAATGCAATTTTCTGATATTGATATTAATGCAACTAAACCTATAATTAAAGACACTTTCACTCCTGAAAAAATAAAATATTCTTCAGCAATTAAACCTATGAAAAGTCTAGTAAACAAATATATAGTTGATGCAAATACAGAAATTAATAAAATAAAATATGGAATGGATAGCAATTCAATTAAAGATTTAGGAATATTACAAAGTATGTTAGGTATTTTTGATTATGCTAGAGAAGGATTAGATAATTCAATTACTTATAATGAAAATAATTTTTTATATTCTTCTGCAAATTCAGCATTTTTAACTTTTTTAAACATTACTACGGTTAATGAAATTATTGCAAACCCATCTGTTCTTAGTCTAAATTCAACAATTTTTGATTTAAGAGTGCAAAACCTAGAGAATAAAATTAATCTTACAAAAAATAGACTGAAGTTATGTTCTTTAGATAATTTTGAATGGTGTATTGGAGCTAAACAAAGACTAACTTGGGCAGAAGATAAATTAGAAAAAATAAAATCTACAAACTATTCTAAACCAGGAAGTAGTTTGCTTAAAATTTCAGATTATAGTTATGCAGTTGGTTGGGTAGATATTGCAAATGATTTTTTAAATATTGGAATTACAGATTCTAGTTTGAAGTTTGTAGAATCAAATCATTTTAAGAACTTAGCACAAGAAAGTATTATTTCTGTTGAAAATGAATTAATTCTATTAAATAGTGATCTAAGCAATGATGAGGATTTTTTAAGAAGATTAAATGCAGCAAAAATGAATTATAAGAGAGGGTGGTATGTAACTTCTTTGTATGATTCTGCAACTGCAATGTCTGTCTTAGTTTCCGATAATGAGAGCTTTCAAGATTTGTTTAATATTTCTTCTTTTGAGGAAAAATATGATTTTTTAAATAAAAATTTAAGAAGTACTTCTGGACTAAATTCAGAGAAAAATGTTTGGTCTAAATTATATTTTGATCATTCTATTTACTATTATACAGGTTATAAATATTATAAAGATAAAGGAAATGATATAGAAGCAGATAGCTACATTAGAACTGCAAATTCAATTGTAAATATTGCATATTATCTTTATGAGGTTGAGGAGAAGGTAATTTCTTATTATGATGATGCAGATATTCAAATTATAATTGAAGATCTAAATAATAATTCAGAAGTAATTGTAGAAGACAATTTAGGTAATACTTCCCAAAATTATAATGACGCTTCTGTGTATGTGTATTCAAAGGAAAATAGTGAAAGTAATAACCTGTACTTATATGTTTTAGTAATTGGAATTTTTATTATACTTATAAGCTTTGCAATTGAATTTAATAGTTTTAGAAAAAATCATACTTCCCAAGGTCTATTAAAACAAATATCTTATCTTGATGAGCAATTGTTGGAAGGAAAGATAAGCCCTTTTACCTATAATGAGATGAGAAGTAAATATCTAAATGAACTAAATTTAATTAAAGAAAAAGAAAATAAAAAAGAATTGCAATCCAAAAAAATAAAAGCTACAGAGATTAGTTCCCAAAATCTAAATATTAGTTTGGAAGAAAAAATAATTGATAAACAAATTGAAGAATTAAAAAAGAGAAAAAAAGAACTTGGAAGGAAGAATTCTAAAAGTAAGAAGAAGCCCTCTAAAAAGAAATAATTTTTTTCTTTTTAGCTTTTAAACTTTATTTTTAGAATATTAACTATTTAAGACAAAATTACAAAATACTAAATTGTAATTCGCATTTTTAAATATTTTGGACTGTATATTCCTAATACTAGCATTTATGTTACACAATTAAGTAAATTGTTTTTATGTTTTACAAACCATAATATCCATAACAATTTGAACAACAGCTGGTGAAAAACTTCTAATCACTTGTTTATTTATAATTTTTAGTTTTACATTATTTTCTTTTTCTTTAATTTTTAAAAACATACCTTTATATTTTTTTTGATACTTAATCTTCATTGGTTAATAACAATTTATTACTAAGTGATACTTATGCTGAAACAAATAAAAAAATATGCTCCAACTTTAAATACAGTAATTATGGTTGAAGATACTTTAAAAAAAATGGATGGTGCAATTATAACTGTTGCTCAATTAAAAAAACAATTACCAAAACAAGTAAATCATAATACTTTAAAACATATTTTAGAATATTTAGAAGAAAGTAATAAAATTTATGTTAGTATTAAAGGATTAACTTGGATTCATAATGTTAATAATAATTTAAAAAAAGCCATAAATACTGGTTTTGAATTATGATTGTAAGAATAATATTGTCTAAAGAAGCAAAAGAAGTTTATGATTATTTAAATGAAGTTTCTAAAACATCAAAAATTGAAAAGAGTATATTTACTGCAATTAATAATAAGATTGATTTAATTAAAATTAATCCTCATTATGGTCAGCCTGTTTCTAAAAATAAAATTCCAATAGATTATGTTGAAAAATATGATATTAAAAGATTATTTAGAGTTTCTTTACCAAATTTTTGGAGAATGGAATATACTCTTACAAATAATGATTCAGAAATTGAAATTATTGCTTTTTTATTAAATATTTTTGATCATAAAGAATATAATAAAATTCATAAATATAAATAATTATGTTTTATAAACCATAATATCCATAACAATTTGAACAACAGCTGGTGAAAAACTTCTAATCACTTGTTTATTTATAATTTTTAGTTTTACATTATTTTCTTTTTCTTTAATTTTTAATATTTTTTCAATTTTTTCATATGGGTTGTTTTTAGAAACAAAATTATAAGTATGTATTATTCCTTTGTCTTTACAAGAATAAATTGCAGAATCTAAAAACATTTCTGCTGATTTAGGTAGAGGCATTGGTATTCTGTCAAAGTAATCTTTATATTTTTTAGAAACTTCCCTAACATCTCCTAATATTGGGACTATCTTTCCTTCTAATTTATTTAGTTTAATATTTTCTTTTAAGTATTTTACACCAATTGGATTAAGTTCAATTGCAATTACTTCTTTTGGATTATTAGCTAATTTTGCAATCTCAATTGCAAAGGGCCCCACACCTGCAAAAAACACTCCAATAGTTTCATTTTTTTTAACAAGTTTAGCTATTCTTTTTCTTTCAGTTGCAAGTCTTGTTGAATAAAAGACTTCTTCAACATTTGTTTTTAATTTACATCCATTTTCAGTAATTATTGTTTCTTTTCTGTTCTCTCCATATATCCAGTCTAGATCTTGTGTTCTAAACTCTCCATGGTGTTCTTTTGCCTTATTAAGTACTACTTTTACGTGTGAGTTTACTTTTTGTAGTGCTTTTCCTAGTTGTTTAGAGTACTTTTTGATTATATCTTCGTTTTCTATGTTAATTATTACAATATCTCCTACTATATCATAGGAGTTTGGTATTTGTTTTAATTCTTGTTCTTTTAGTCCTTCTTTTTTAAGAAATTCTTTAAAAGAAAGTCCATGTTCTTTTTGTTTAGTTGGGTTTTCTA
>JALNZW010000004.1 GCA_023229115.1 Patescibacteria group bacterium | reverse complement strand
CATATCAGCCATTCTTTTAGAGTCTCTAGCGTTTTGCCTAGCTTGTTGTAAGGCTACAACCGCTAAAGTAGCTAGTATGCCAATAATGGCTATAACTACTAGGAGTTCGATGAGGGTGAAGGCTTTTTGTTTTTGTTTAGACATAATAATTTACAATTAATAATTAATTCTATTATAGCAAAAAAAATTAACAACACAAATTATTTTTACAAAAAACAAATATAATGCTAAAATATCTATATATAATTAACACAAACAAAACATGAAGATATTGGAATTTCCCGAATTAAGACAAACTTACAATTACGATTGTGGTGCTAGTGCTCTGCAATCAACCCTTATATATTATGGAATAGAAATAAGAGAGGACTCTGTTATGAAAATGGCCAAAACCACCAAAGAGGGAACTGAAATAAAAAACATAATCAAAGTGGCTAAAAAATATGGACTAAAAGCAGACTCAAGACAAATGACTATAAAAGATTTAAAAAAATTTATAGACAAAAAAGCACCAATAATAATACCCCTTCAGGCTTGGACAAATAATAAAAATATAAAATGGGAAGATGCTTGGGAGGATGGACATTACGTAGTGTTAATTGGATATGATGACAAAAAATTTATATTTGAAGATCCATCAGCTTTTATAAGAACTTATTTAACTTACAAAGAATTTTCTAAAAGATGGCATGATTTAGATATTGATGGAAAAAAATATATTAATCACGGAATAGCTATCTTTGGAAAAAAACCAAAATTTAAAAGCAAAGAAATAATAAAAACGGGATAGATTAAATTTTTTTAATCATATAAGTATTTTTTAGATTATACCCTAATTTTCGATAATATCCTCTTACACCAACACCAGAAATGACAGCCAATTCTTTGGCTTTATTTTTTTTAGCAATTTTTTCCGCTTCGGCCACCAATCTTTTTCCCAAACCACTGTGTTGAATTTTTTTCTCATTTCCCATTGGCACGAGTTGTCCATAAACATGAAGTTCCCTAATCATGGCTGAACCAATATTGCTATTTTTATCAATTCTCAAACGACAAAAAGCATATAAGGTTTTTTTATCTCTACTATCAAAACTTATAAAATATTCATCTCCACTTGAAGATTTATATTTTAATATATTTAGCTTCAAATCATTTTTGTCTATTATTTTATTTTTAGCTTCTCGACAGCGAATGCAATTACAAACAATTCCCCTGTCTTTTATAACTTGCCTTAAATTAGTAATTTTATTTCCAGCTTCAATTGATTCTCCTGGAATATCTCTAATTAATCTAATTATTCTAGTATAAACTGGAACTAACTTTTTAGATTCAATAATTACTTTTTCTAGCTCTTTATCAGTATATGGTTTATACTTTCCGGCCTTCCACCATTTATATAATAGACTATTTTTAACTACCGTGGTTGGATAAAATTTTATTTGATCAGGTTGAAATCTTTCATCACTATAAAGTTCTTTAAACATCTTTATATCTTTTTCAGGGCTAGAACCGGGAAGGGCTGGCATAAAATGATAAGTTACCTTAAAACCAAATTGTTTTAATTTTTTACTTGCTTCTGAAATCTCTTTAACTCCATGACCTCTTTTGTTTAGTTTTAATATTTTATCGTCAATAGCTTGGACACCAATTTCAACTCGAGTACAACCCAAATCTCTCATTTGCCACAACTCTTTGTTATCTAAATAATCAGGTCTAGTTTCAAGGGTTAATCCAATTATATTATATTTAGCCTTTTCATTTTTTCTTTGTTCTATTTTTAACAATCTTTTTATTTCCTCTAATTTTAATTTATCTGAATAAAGATATTTAAGAATTTTTTTAGGTTGAACCTGTTTTTCGCTTTTTTCAATAATAATTTCTTTTTTTATTTTTTGATAATCATTAGCAGCTTTAAAGCAATTAAGAATATACCAATATTTATATTTTTCCGGCAAATAACTCCAAGTTCCACCAATAACTATTAATTCTATTTTATTTGGTTGATGTCCATTATTTTCTAAAGCCTTTAAACGAAAAACTGTTTGTAAATAAGGATTGTATTTTAAACGAATAGCCCTCATAACAGCCGGTTCGTTGGGCAAATAACTCACAGGTACATCTGGTTTTTTGGGACAATAGGCACACTCTCCGGGACAAGGATATGGTTTGGTTAAAACAGCCACCGGAGCAATACCCGACAAAGTCCTTATAGCCCTTTTTCTTAAAAGAGAAGTAAAAAACTCTCCATGCTTTTTTTGCCACTCTTTGCTTATTTTATTTTTTTTAATCAACAAAAAATACTCTCGCAAGATGTCAGAGTTGAGTAAAATAGAAAAATTATATTTTTTAGATAATTCACGTTTAAAAACACTTAAGTCTTCTACTGTCTTTATTTTTTCTATATTATTTATAATTTCCAAAATTGCTTGTTTCACTTCTTTCTTTTTAATATTTTAGATAATTAAAATTATAGCAGTTTAATAATGAGTCTTCAATATTAAATATATTTTAAAAAGAAACCTGTTAGTCTTCTTTTGAAGGTTTTATATTGCTTAAAGACTAATTTTATTATATTATATACTTATTAAAAATAAAATTAAAATAACAATTATGAAAAAATTTATTTATCTACTAGCTTTTAGTTTCTTATTTTTCGTTCCAAACATGAGTCAAGCTTATGTAATAAAATCAGCCGACTTTATTTATGTTGCCAAAGATGAAGTAATTGAAGGCAACCTTTATTTTAGCGGCAAAAGCATAAACATCGAAGGACAGGTATTGGGAGATGTAATTGGAATTGCACCCAATATTCAAATTAATGGACAAATTAAAGGAGACTTAATAAGTGTTTCTCAAAATTTAATTATTAACGGTCAAATTGATGGAAACCTAAGAGCTGTTTCTAGCGTTAATAATATTAATGGTTCTGTTGGTAAAAATATTAATTTTTTAGGAGAAACAATTATTTTAGGCAAGGATAGTTTTGTCGGACAAGATTTATTAATAAAAACGATTGGGCTAGAATTAAACGGAAAAATTGGAGGAAGTGTTCACGGAGGATCTTATAACTCATTAATAAATGGTCAAGTAGAAAAAAATATTAATTTAGTCACCGACAATATTAAAAGAAAAAAATATTCTAGTAGTTTAGAGTTCGGAGAATCAGCCATTGTCAGCGGAAACTTAGAATATAAAAGTGGAAACCCAGCCAAATTAAAAGATGAAGTTGTTAAAGGGAAAACAACACACAGACTACCAGAAAAACAAAATCAATCAACCAACAAAACAAGCAAAACTATTTATTTAATTTTATCATCATTTTTAGTGGCCATTCTTTTAAATAAATTATTTAAAAATAAAGTAGATAAATTTAAAAAAATAATTTTAGAAAAAAAACAAAACTTAATATTGCCAGGCTCAATTATTTTATTATTAGGACCAATAGCCTTTTTCTTAATAGCAATCACAATAATAGCCTTCCCAGTAGCTCTTATCAGTTTAGTGATTTGGCTTTTGGCTATTTTCTTAAGTAGGATATTAATTGCTATTTTAGTTGGAGATTATATTTTTAAATTAATAAAAAAAGAAAAAATATCTGATTACTTAAAAATATTGGGTGGAGTTTTCGTTTCTTTTTTAATTTTTTCATTATCATTTGTTGGTTGGTTTTTTTCTTTAATTTCAATAATAGTTGGGCTAGGGGCCTTCTATTTTATAATTAAAAATAAATAATTAAGCTTATGCAAACAAATCCATCAATATTCAAAGCTTATGATATTAGAGGAATATATAAAAAAGATTTAGATGAAAAAACTGCTTACGATTTGGGATTAGCCTATATTGAGCTTCGAAAAAAAGATTTAAAAAATAAAAAACAAATAAAGAAATTAAAAATAGTTGTTTCTTCGGACATGAGACTATCATCCCCGTCTTTGAAAAAACATTTAATAAATGGCTTACTTGATGCTGGAGCTGACGTTATAGACATTGGAATGAATGCAACTCCTACTTTTTATTTTGCCGTAGCTAAGTATAAATATGATGGAGGAATAATGGTTAGTGCTTCACACAATCCTAAAGAATGGAATGGTTTTAAATTAACCAGAGAAAAAGCTATTCCAATTAGCGGAAACACTGGAATAGAATTTTTAAAAGAAAAAATATTGAACTCTAAATTAAAAAAAGCAAATAAAAAAGGCCTACTAACTAAGAAAAAGAATGTTTTGCAAGATCAAATCAAACATGACTTAAAACATGTCAAAATAAAGAAAATAAAACCATTTAAAATAGTAGCTGATCCAGCCAATGCTGTTGGCTCTCTATTTATAAATGAACTTTTTAAATACTTACCAGTAAAATTGATTAAAATAAATTTTAAATTAGATGGAAATTTTCCGGCTCACGAAGCTGACCCACTTAAAGAAGAAAACATAAAAGAAATAAAAAAAGAAGTTTTAAAACAAAAAGCCGATCTAGGAATAACCACTGATGGTGATGGTGATCGAATATTCTTTATAGACAACAAGGGTGAATTAATTGATCAGGCAATTATTAGGGGCTTGTTAGCAAAACTGTTTCTAAAAGAAAAGCCTAAATCAAAAATTGGCTTTGATGTCAGGCCTGGAAAAATAACTGAAGATTTAATTTTAGAGAATAAAGGAAAACCAGTAAAAACTAGGGTGGGCCACTCTTTAATCAAAGAACAAATGTTGAAAGAAAATATTTATTTTTCTGGAGAGTCTTCAGGTCACTTCTTTTTAAATATGGCTATTGGTTGTTTTGAAATACCAAACATAGTTATTTTAAAATTATTAGAAGAATTTTCCAATAAACAAGAAGATATTTCTGAACAAATTAAAAAATATAAAAAATATTTTCATTCAGGAGAAATAAACAAAGAAGTTAAAAACAAAGAAAAAATATTTAAGTCTCTTGAAAAAAAATATAAAAAAGGTAAAATTAATAAACTAGATGGACTGAGTGTTGTTTTTAATGATTTTTGGTTTAATGTCAGGGCGTCTAATACTGAAAACAAAATGAGATTAAATCTAGAAGCTATAAACAAAAAAGTAATGGAAGAAAGAAAAAAAGAAATAATAAAAATAATCGAGAATTAGAAACAAAAAAGTTCTTTAAAATGGAAAATTTAAATGTTTTTTTAGCTTTAGGAGCTATCGGTTTTAGTTCCGGCTTTCTAACATCTTTTTTAATAGAGCACTTGCTACCACTCATATCAATAAATCTTACCAAAAAAGGAGATAATGCACTTGTTATTGCAATAATAATAACAAGCATCGCTAGAATTTCTCTGGGAAGTGGTTTCGGGTTAAAATTTATAGCAACTATTGGAGTAACAACTTTAATTGGTTACTATTTGTTTTTTCTATTAAAAAAATAACGAGCCAAAAGCTCGTTTTTTTTATTACAAATAATTTGCTTTAATATTTTCCAAAATCATATTGCATTATTTTCTTTTTAATAGGTCCAAAAAGCAAAACATAAAGAGTGCCATATAAAATCTTAAAAAACAATTTCCATCTCCCATCTTTTTCAAACCTTCTAATAGAGAAAAATATTTTTGTTTTTTTAATTAATCTAAATTTAGAAGTTCTAGCAGCCTGATCACAATAATATTGATCTTCTCCAATAAACAAATCTTCTCTAAAACCGCCAATTTTATCATGTATTTCTTTTTTAACAATAATTGCTGCCCCCAAACCTATTGGCCTTATGTATTGAGCTAAAAATGTAAAAAAATTATAAAAACAATAATAAAATTTATAAAAAAATTTTTTAGATTCAAAATCCATATAAAACCCGGCGACCCCCAATCTTCTTTTTTCAAAATCGCTAATTATTTTTTGAAAAAAATTTTGATCATAAAATCTGGTATCAGCATCTAAAAAAAGAATGTATTTTTCAGCAGCTATTTTAGCGCCGAGATTTCTCTGAATAGATGGATGTCTTTTATCTTTTTCTCCAATAACAATCTTACAGTTATATTTTTGAGCAATTTCCAAGGTTTTATCTTCAGACAACCCATCAGAAACTATTATTTCATAATCCAAAAAAGACTGTTTTTTAATTAAATCTAATAAAGCTCCTAAATATTTTTCTTCATTTAAAGTTGGGATAACTATTGATAGCATAAATTTATTAAAATAGTTCTTTGGCTAAATCCAAATAGCTTGAATCACCTACAATTATGTCTCTAAAATACCACCACTCAACGCCCCATAGATAAGTTCTAGCAAAACCAGTATTAGCCGCAAATCTCAAATTAGCTCTAAATTGATCAATACTAAATGATTTTAAATGCTCTGTTCCGTCGGTTTTCAAAATTTCCCCTAAAGAAATCCATGGTTCTGCTTGCAATTCTACTATAAAAACATTTTCCAGTTGAAGCTTTAGAGCTTTGGCTTTGCTTTTATAAAAACTTTCAAAGTATGGATACTTAATATAGCCCAAAAAAGGATTATGAACTATTCGGTACATAGTTGTTCCAAAGACATCTGCTAAACCTGATTCACGTGACCAAAAACTAAGCTCTCCCGTGGCAGATATAATTATTGGACGATTATTAAGGTTTCTAACTAGCTCCACTTCTTTTTTTAAAAAATTATAATCAGATTTAGGACAAATGCCAAAAGTATTTAAAAGTGGTTCATTCTCTACTTGAAAATAATATATTGAACTGAAGTCTTGAAAAGTTTTAACAGTTTGTTCGATCATAACAAGAGTTTTTTCTTGTAAAAAATCTTCGTCAGCAATATTTATCCATTCAGGAATATGACACTCTGGCCATCTGGGAGTTTTCATGCCAAAACTTAATATAAATTCAACATTTCTTTTTTCCCCTTCTTCAATCATAAAAAGATAATCACTAAAATCAAAAATTCCCTCCACTTTTTCTATATCATCCCAATAAACAGGTAGGCGCACATACTTCACATTTAAATCATTTAACATTTTTAAATAAATCTCCTTCCAATCCAACCCCAATTCTGTGGCATATTTTTTTGAATAAGTAACTCCAAAAAAATTTTTAGGTAAGGGCTCTTCTATATTTTTAGGATAATAATCTGGAACTTTTATAGCAAAAAAAGCGAGAGATAAAATAATAATAAAAAAAATAAATAAATTTATAGTCTTTTTAAAAAAAGAAATCATATTGTTATGAAATATAAACCAAAACCAATAATTAAGATTGCTAAAACTTTCTTAAACAATGTTTTTTGGGAAATATCCTCTTTTAATACTTTAGGAAAAAATAAAGAAAAAAATATTCCAATTATTAATAAAAAAGCATACTGAATTCCTTGTAAAGCATTTATTAGAGCCACTGGGCCAAGATAGATAGCATAATTTTGTATTATAAAAGCCAATGATCCTAAAGCCTGATTTATAACAACAAAGCCCTTTCCAATCTTAGCCTTGTTTTTTGATTTTTTAGTAAAGCTTTTTATAATTTCTTTTCGGCTATCTTTGTCTATCAAAAAAAGAAGAGAAACAAAAAGACCCCCCAATCTAATCCAAAGAAAAGAACTTAGAAAGCTTTGTTGTTCATAGGCATGTTTAGTTGTTATAAAAAACAAAGAATAAAAAAGAGCAGCAACTATAGATAAAATAATCCATTTTTTTTTATAATTCCCCTTAAATAATAATTTTAATTTTTCAATAAAGATTAAAAATTTTTTCTTTTTACTAACTATAAAAGAGATTATTAAAGTTCCAACTATTAGAAGCAAAAATCCTAACCACTGATGAGAAGAAAATTGTTCCTTTAGAAAAAAAACAGAAAAAGTAATTGTAAAAATAGGAATAATACCTCCAATAACAATTACCACTCTAGAAGCTTCTCCCTGCTTTAAAGCCTCGTACATCAACCAAAGAGCAAAAACAAAAAAAGCGCCCGCTAAAAAGTTAATCAATAATAATAAAAATCCTGGCCATTCTAAAAACCAGGGGGCAGCTAAAAAAACCAAAGAACCAAGAACTCCAATTGAGAAAGCGTAAGCCTTGCTGCTTTTTAAAAGTTTATCAATCACAAACTTATCACCCAAATTAACAAGAGCCAGCATTAAATAAGAAATAATTGTTAGAAATAACCAGTTCATTTTATTTTTTAATAAATTACATTATTCTAGTTTGATCTATTTCGTTAATCTTATTATAGAGAACTATATTTTCGATATTATAAGTTCCCATTTTTGGAGCATTTAAAAAGCCACTCATAGCAGCCTCTGCTAACCAACCAGAATTTAAAAAATCAAATAGCCACTCGTCAACATATTGAGGATTTTTGCTATCAACGCCAGCGCCAATACCCAAAAGCCATCTTCTATTATAGTGCTCCTGAGATCCAATTGGTTCTGACATTATAATAGGAATTCCAAGTCCTGCGTAAAAGCTTAATTCTGAAGGCTTGGTCCATAAAATATCAGTTGTTCTAAGTTTTAAATTAAATTCTTTAAAATATTTCATTTTATCAGAATTATATATCAAAGAAACAAAATCATTATTATTAAGAAACTCTTCTTTTAAAACCTTAAGATAAAAATCATAAACATCTTTACGAGAACCAGCGACTAAATTTAATTTTATTTTTTTTTCAATTATTTTATTTTTTAATTTTTTAAGAATTGTCTTGCCAACCTCCTTTTGAGCTCCAGCTCCTCCAATAGCAAAAGTTAAAGTTAAAGGACGGTCAGCTTTTTTAATTTCACATTTAGGGCAAAGATAAGCCTCTATTAATTTTTTATATTTATTTCTATAAAACAAAAAGGGGTCTAAAACAGCTAATCTTTTTTTGAGATCATTCTTTAAAATTTTTTGACTATCTCCTATATTTTCCTTGGGAAGAGGAAAACCAGTGACATAAATATTTTCTTGTTTAACACCATAAAGAATAAGCCTTTCTTTAACTCTTAGGTTTGGCGCCAAATAAATAACTCTACTGCTTTTTGGCTTTATTGGTGCCCAAGCTCGAGAAATATCAGCATCACAAATTATACAATATATTTTTCCTTGATAATTATAATGTTCTGCAAAATAAGCAGCAACAAAAAAAGTTGTTACCATCGGTAATGGATTTTTATTTAATTTTTCAATTAAATTTTTTCCCACACCCTTTTTAACCTTCTTAAAAAAATGTTTTTGTTGAATGCTGTTTTCTGACAAATCTCTTCGAGGATAAAATGGATCTATCTTTTGAAAATAATCCATTATAGAAAAAACAGCACTTCCAAATATTGGAACTGCCTTAAATTTTGAAATTGCCTCATAGTTAACCCTATCTTTTTTCCAAATTTCTTTTTCTTCATCACTAGCCTCAGGATAGTTGTTAACTGTTATAATACCACCCTCCGCTAGATCTAAAAAAGGATAAGCCGCCCTTTGATGACCATAACCCATATCGACCGAAACTAGGTAAAACCCTTTTTCTTTTTTTAGTTTTTGGATGTCTTTCATTTTTTTAAGAAAATATTAATGTTTTAAGCAATATTCTCCACACTTTATCAACTAAAAAATTTTTGCTAATATTAACAAAAATAAAGAATAAAAGTGATTTATGTCCACACTATTATAGACAATCATTAGTGGACTTAATGGGACTTGAACCCATGACCTCTTGCATGCCATGCAAGCGCTCTAGCCAACTGAGCTATAAGCCCTTTAGCCGTTTAAAAACGGCTAGAGATTATTTTTCCATTGCAACTCTAATAATGTAAGAGATTGTGTTCCAACAAATCGCAAATGCGATTAAAAATCCCAAAACAAAACCAGTTACTAAAGAGGCAAAATCTTTACCAATTTTAATTTCTTTTTTTTCGCTCATAAAAATTAAATTAATTTTTATTAGTTTTTAAAATGTTCTAACAATTAAATTATACATTATTTACTACAACTTAGCAATACATTTATTGTCTTATCGGCATAACAATATATAAAAACTTATCATCTTTCTTTGTCTCTATTTTACAGGGAGTATTTCTATCTAAAAAAGATAAAAGAATTTCTTCTTCTGAAATATTATTTAAACCGTCTAAAAGATATTTATAATTTATAAACAATTCCATTTCTTCTCCTTTTGTTTTACAATCAATTTCAACAAAGTTTTCTCCAAGTTGAGAGGAATTAGAGAAAACAATTAATTTATCTTTTTTACTTGATAAACCAACATCATTTATTCCTGTTTTAGAAAAAAGTCCAGCCGCTTTTATTGCTCTAATAATTTCAGACCTATTAACTAAAATCTCAGTTTTTTTATTGTTTGGAATTATTTGTTTATAATCTGGATAACTTCCAATGATCAATCTAGAAATCAAAAAAGAAGAACCAAAGGAAAAAGAAATTTGATTTTCATTAAAACAAATTTTTATATTATCCACATTTTCTATTTGTTCATCATCTTTAAAATTATTTAACACTCTAATAACCTCTTGAATTGTTTTAGCTGGAACTATAAATTTTTTGTCATCTAAATTTTTATCAGAAGTAAAAGAAATACTTTTTTCGGCTAAACGATAACTATCGGTCGCAACTAAAAAAATATTTTTATTTATTAAAGAAAAAAATATTCCCGATATCTCTGGCCGACCATCACTAGGGGCAACTGCAAAAGAAACACTTCCTACGGCTTTTTTAAATTCATCTGTTTTTACATAAAAACAATTTTCATTTTCAACAACCGGAATAAGTGGAAAGTCTTTACTGTTTTGAGTGTTTATTTTTGTTTTATAGTTTTTACATTTTATTTTTAACTCGTCATTAACAGTTTCTATTTCTATTTTTTCTTCTGGCAACAAAGAAACATAATCGTTTATTATTTTAGAATCAATTGCTATTTCACCTTCTTGATCAACCTTGGATCTTAAAAAATGAACAATACTTATTTCTAAATTAGTTGAAATTAGTTCTAGTCCTTCTTTTTTTGCTCTAAAAAGAATATTATTAAGAATTGGTAAATTTATATTTTTGGTTGTTAGATGTCCAACAATAGATAAACCTTGTTTTAAATTTTCTTTCAAACTGGTTAGCTTCATATTTTTTGTATAATTTATATATATAAACTAATAATAATAATAAGGCCTGTTAATAACTTTTGTTTTTGTTAATTTTGTTTCTTTTAATTGGTCTTTTTTTAAATTTTGGCTGTTAACTTGCTTGTGTTTTATTTCTTACTTAACTATGACTTTTTGTTGATAAAAATTTTTTTACTTTTTTTGTTAACAAGTTGTTAGAAGTTTTAAATATCTTTTACACAAAAAAATTATTATTTATAAACCAGATATCAACAGATTAATTTTAGTTTTTAAGATTTTAATAACAGCTAAAGTGATCCATATAAAAGTTGTTTAATAGATATTATTTCTTGGTTTAATTTTTCGTTTTCTTCTTTTTCTTTATTTATTTTGTTGTAAGAGTGAATCGCGGTTGTGTGGTCTCTTCCCCCTAATTCTTCACCAATGCTTGGATAAGAGGTGCTGAGTTCTTCTCTCATTAAGAAAATAGCCACTTGTCTGGGAAGTACTAATTCTTTTTTTCTTTTTTCTCCCAGCATGTCTTTGTTGCTTATATTATAATATTGGCAAACAACTTCAATTATATCTTTTGGTATTATTGGTTTAATTTGGTTGTTATTTGTTAAATCATTTAAAATGTTTTTTACTGTTTTTATGTTTGGGCTTATGTTGTGAAATTCATGATAAGCAATAACTTTGTTAAGGGCGCCTTCTAATTCTCTGATGTTGTTTTGAATACTATTAGAAATATATTTTAATATTTCTTCCTCTAATATATAATTTCTTTCTCTGGCCTTTTTTTCTAATATAGCTATTTTAGTTTCAACATCTGGTTTTCCAATATCAGCCACCATTCCAGATTCAAATCTAGAGATAAGTCTTTTTTCAATAGCTGGGATGGCTTTGGGTGGTCTATCGGAAGATAATATAATTTGTTTATCTCCTTGTTGTAATTGATTAAAAGTGTGAAAAAATTCTTCTTGAGTTCCATCTTTTCCGCCCATGAATTGAACATCATCTATTAAAAGAAGATCTACATTTCTATATAAATTTTTAAACTCTTTGGCACGCCCACTTTTAATGGAGTCAATATAATTATTGGTAAATTGTTCGCTGGTCGTATATAAAACTTTTTTGTTCATTATTATAAACTCATTTCCAACTGCTTGTAATAAATGAGTTTTTCCTAAACCAACTCCACCATAAATAAAAAGAGGATTATATGACTTCCCCGGGTTTTTAATAATTGCTTGGCAAGCAGCGCAGGCTAATTCGTTGGCTTTTCCTATAATAAAACTATTAAAAGAATATTTTGGGTTAAGGCCAGAATTTCCCAAATTTGTTTTTTGTTCACAAGGGGTGTTGTTAATTTCTTCTTTAATTTTTGTTTTAATTTCTCCTGGGTTTTTTTTATCTTCTTTTGACTCTTCTTTTTTTTCTAAATTTATTTTATAAATAATTTCTTTTATTTTTTTTTCAGTTATTTTTTCGAGAGAAGATTTTATGGCTTTGCAATATTTTTGTTCCAACCATCTTTTGGCAAAATCATTGGGCACAGAGATTGTGACTATTTCTTCTTCTATACTGTATATAAAAGTGTTTTTAAACCAGGTAATAAAGTTAGCCCTGGATATTCCTATCTCTAGTTCGCCAAGAACGGCTTGCCAAATTTGATCGTTGGTCATAGTTCTTTTCTTAAGTTTAAAAATTAATCCTATTATAGTAAAAAAAACAAGTTTGAACAATCACTTTTTTTGTTTAGCAATTGTTTATAAGATGTGAATAAATTTATTTTTCTTTTTTATAGAAAATAATTTTTTATTAATCTATTTTTCTGCTATAATATAAATATAAACAACACCTCTTTTAGACACTGGCACTTAAAAAAATAAATCAAACATTATGTTAGTCACTAAGAAAAGAGCCTTTACATTAATTGAGCTCTTAGTGGTAATCGCTATTATTGGTATACTGGCTACTTTAGCTGTTGTCGCTCTACAGCAAGCACGACAAAATGCTAGAGATGCCAAAAGAATGGCTGACATGAAACAAATACATACAGCTCTGGAATTATTTGCTAATAAGTATGGAAGATATCCCACTCAAGAAGAATGGAATAGTGGCTCTATAGTTTCTTCTACTTCTCAAGAAACATTTATGTACTCTATTCCAACTGCCCCTACCCCCGCTGATGGAGATTGTCTAGAAGCTTCTAATACTTATACCTACATACCTCAAAATAATGGAGCTACTTACACTATTGATTTCTGTACTGGTAAACAAGTATCCGACCTACCAGAAGGAGCTAAACAAATGACTCCGGGAGGAATAATATTTGGTAGCAGTGAATCAGGCGGAGAAGAAGAACCACAAGATCCATTCTCTGGCATATCAGGCACTTTTATAGATGCAAGGGATAGTCAAGAATATGATTGGGTAAAAATAGGAGATCAAATTTGGATGGCTGAGAATCTAAATTATGACAATGGTTGTTCTTCTGTTACTTGGGTAAATGATTCAGATGAAGGCTGGTGTGATTGTTATAATAATGATTTTAGTAATTGTGATATATATGGTTTGCTTTATCAGTGGAGTGCTGCAATGAATGGATCTATAACTGAAGGAAGCCAAGGGCTATGTCCTGATGGTTGGCATGTGCCGACAGATGAAGAATGGAAAATTATTGAAGGGAACACAGACTCTTTTTATGGTTTAAACGATCCTATCTGGGATAATACAAACTTGAGAGGGGAGGATGTTGCTTCTAAATTAGTGGGTAATTATGACTTGTGGAACGATGGACCTTTAAAAAGTCATATAAATTTTGGCGTTAGTGAATTTAATGTTTTGCCAGCCGGTTATTTTAATACTAATGGTAGTTTTTTTAATATTGGGACGACTTCAATTATTTGGTCATCTTCTAAAAACGGTGTTGATGATTCTTGGTTCCGTAGTTTTATGGCTACTTATTCTAATCTTAGTAGATATTTTCATCTTGATGGTTTTGCTCTTTCGATTCGCTGTTTAAAAGATTAAATAAACATACACATAAAAAAGATGGAAATTTTCCGTCTTTTTTATGTTGGTGTATAAAGACTCGGTTACGGTAACTAAGCTTCGCCTAACTTCTTTGTAGTTTGCGCTCGCTAAGCTCTCCGGCCCGATCGGCGGTGTACAAGGGTGCATTGCCTCCGGCTTTCGAGTCCTTGTACAAATAAACATAAAACAAAAATCATCCAAATAAATTTGGATGATTTTTGTGTAGTGGGCGCACAAGGACTCGAACCCTGGACCCCTTCGGTGTAAACGAAGTGCTCTAGCCAACTGAGCTATGCGCCCTAAATGTGTTTTGTGGGCGAGAGAAGATTTGAACTTCCACGGCCACAATGGCCACAAACCCCTCAAGCTTGCGTGTCTACCAATTTCACCACTCGCCCGCCAAGGGATACTAACTATGATTTTTTAACAACCCTTTCTTTTAATTTTCTTTTATAACCCTTTTTCTTTAAGAAAGAAAGCTTTGCCCTTCTAACAGTTGCTTCTTTTTTAATTTCTATTTTGGTTATGGTTGGTAAGTTTAATGGAAATATTTTTTCAACTCCAATTCCATCAGAAACCTTTCTAACAGTAATTGTTCCACCAGCTTCACTTCCGTGTTTTTTGGCAATAATAATACCTTCAAAATATTGAACTCTTTCTTTTTCCTCTCCTTTGGTGTTTAATTCTTTGATTTTTTGATAAACCCTGATAGTCATTCCAGGTTTTAACTCCTTAATAACTTCTTTTAAATCTTGCATATATTTATTTTTATAAACTCAAAATAAGTATTCACTAAAAAATAAGGAAAAAATTTTCCTTGTCTATATAATATGTGTTTATTTATTTTTTGTCAATGCCTCTTTTTCTAACTCCTTCTTGATAAAAGAATAAACATTTTCAAAAACTTGATCAATGCTTATTTTGTCAGTATTAATAACAAAATCGTAATTTTTTAAATCATAAACATCTATATTAAAATATTTTTTATATCTTAATTTATCACTTTTATATCTTTCTTCAACGCTTTTTATAACATCTTCTAGTGTGTTTAAATTGTTGTCTTCGTTTCGATTATTTTTTTTCTGTAAACTTTTAAAAATTCTTTCAGCTCCTATTTTATGATCAACGTTAATATATATTTTTAAAGAGTGAGGTATAAAGTGCCAAGAGGTTCTTCCCTCAATTATAAAATTATCTTTTATTTGCCCAAGCTCTTTTTGATAATTGTCCACCTCTAGGTCTGTTGAAGGATCTGTTTCTCCCAATTTGTTATATTCAGCCAAGGTCATTCCTCTTTTTAGTGCCGCCTCTCTTCTTAGTCCTCCCATATAATATCTCGGCCAATTTAATTTTTTGGCCAACATTTCGGCTATAGTGCTCTTGCCCGATCCATGAAATCCGCTAATTGATATAATCATTTGTTTATAATTATTTTATATTATGAATATTTTATATTATTTATAAAAAAATAACAAGAAAATAAACTAATTGACAAAAAAATAACTTTACCATATAATTAAAATTAAGACGAAAACATCGTCTCGTTTTGATATTTACAAAATAAAATATAATTTTATATAAAAGTATGCCAAAGAGAACATATCAACCAAATGCTAAAAGAGCTAAAAGAAAACATGGATTTTTAAAGAGAATGAAAACTAAGGATGGTCAGGATATTATTAAAAGAAGAAAACAAAAAGGGAGAAAAAAATTGACCAAATAAATTTTAAGATTAAACATAAACAAGATGTTTAATCAAAACAATAGATTGAGAAAAACCAAGGAAATAGAAAAAACCTTTAAAAATGGCAAGAGTTTTTATAGTAATGTCCTAGGCTTTAAAGTTCTTAAAAACGACCTAAATGAGAGTCGTTTTTGCGTGATAATTTCCGCTAAAATTAGCAAAAAAGCGGTAGAAAGAAATAAAATAAAAAGAAGAATTAGGGCTATTGTAAATAGAGATTTAAAGCAAATAAAAAAGGGGTTTGATATAATAATAATAGTTACTAAAAATATTATAAATTTAGAATTTTCTGGTTTAAGCCAAGAGGTGGAAGATTCTTTTAAAAAGATTGGCGTTTATGATAATTAGTTTTTTTAGGAATATATATTTTTTGCCAAGAAGGATTGCTATTTTTTTGATAAAGATTTATCAAAAAACGCTTTCCTTTGATCATGGTCCACTAAAATCTTTTTATCCTCATGGTTTTTGTCGATTTACGCCAACCTGCTCTCAATATGGGGTTGATGCTCTTTCTAAGTATGGATTTATAAAAGGTGGATTAATGACTTGTTGGAGAATTATTAGATGTAATCCATTTAATAAGGGAGGACATGATCCTGTTAAATAAATTATAAAATAATTAAAAATATGGAAATTTTTCAAACTTTTTTTTATCAACCAATATTAAATCTTTTGGTTTTCTTGTATAATATTTTTGGTGACCTTGGTATCGCTATTATTTTTTTAACACTAATTGTTAAATTAATATTATTTCCTTTATCTAAAAAATCCATAAAATCTCAAAAAGCATTACAAGACTTACAACCTAAAATAGATGAGCTAAAAAAGAAGCACAAAGGAGATCAACAAGCTTTAAGCTTAGAATTAATGGCTCTTTATAAAGAGAATAAAGTTAATCCTTTTTCTTCCTGTTTTCCTCTTTTAATTCAATTGCCCTTTTTTATAGCCATTTTTAGAGTTTTTAGAGATGGTTTTGCTCAAAATCATTTAGATCTTTTATATCCATTCATAAAAAACCCGGAAACTATAAATGCAATTTCTCTAGGGTTTTTTAATTTGTCCGAAAAAAGCATTGTTTTAGCTGTTTTGGCTGGTTTGGCCCAATTTTGGCAAGCCAAGATGATGACTACTAAAAAACCAGCTATAGATGTAAAAGGCTCTAAAGATGAAAGCATGACGGCCATAATGAATAAGCAAATGTTATATGTAATGCCAGCGGTTACTGTTTTTATCGGAATGACTATGCCGGCCGGACTAACTCTTTATTGGTTTTTAACTACTTTATTTACAGCTTTACAACAAAAAATTGTTTTTAAAAAGAAAGAAAATGGTGATGACATTCCAGAGGTTAAGGTTATTAATTAAAATCTCAAATAATTGATTAATAAAAATAATAAAAAAAATGTTCTACGTAGAACATTTTTTTTATTATTTTTAGTTTAATTTATTTTTTAGTGTCTGATTTTAGTTTAGAAAAAATTAAGGTATTTCGAAAAGCTTTAAAATGATAGCTATAATTGTTTTGTCTTAACATCCCTTCAAATTTATAATTGCATTTTTTGGCAACAAAACTGGAAGCAATATTTTTTTCATCACATTTTATTTGTATTCTGTTTAAACCTAAAGAATAAAAAAGTTCTTTTTCTATTAATTTTAAGGCTTCTGTTGTATAGCCATTTCTAGTAAATTCATGAGAAAGCCAATATCCTATTTCTGCTGACTTGTTTATTTTGTCTATGTCAAAAATACCAATATTTCCAATATATTTATTTTTTAAATATATTCCATACTGGATCTTTTCTCTTTTTTTTGTTTTTTCTTCTTCGTTAAACAAGTATTTTAGTGAATCTTCCTCTCTTAGTGTATTTTTTTCCCATTCTAACCATGGCCTTAAGTGTTTTCTATTTGTATTAATTGTTTCAAATATTTTTTTAGCGATTTTTATTTTTGGCTTATTTCTTTTTAAAACAATTCTTTGGCCTTTTATAATCTCTTTAAATCTTTTCATAAATTATAAAATGTTCTACGTAGAACATTTTTATTTTTAAAATATTTATTAGTTCTTGTGTTTTACTAGTAATTCAAAAAGTTATTTGTAGTTTTTAATATTTATGTTTTTTTGGGCTTATTATATAGTTAGAGTTTTTTTATGCTGGTTTTAGTTGTTTTTAAGATTTTTTAATGTTTTTAAATTGTTCTACGTAGAACATTAGAAAAGTCTTTCTTTCCCAACTATAAAAGACATCGTTTTATCGCTGATTGATATGCTAGCCGGAGAATCTATTTTAATTGAGTTATCTAATAATATTTTTTCTTGATCATTGTTTATTTCCAAGTTTTTCTTGATTGGAAAAACGCTTATATCATTTCCTTTGTTTTTTATAATAAGTTCTAAAATATTGTCTTGAGGGGACGATTTAATTTCTTTTAAAAAAGACTCTTTGTCTGTGAGATTTACTACTTTATATTTTGTTTCTTTTTGAGAATAAACTGAGTAAGAGTTATCTATTTTTAGGTTAGTTGATTTATTGCTAATTTGGCAGTTGTTTATAAAAAAGAGATGGTTGGCTTTTGCTATTTTAATATTTTCCATTCTTCGAGCAGAAAGAATAAAGGCGGCTTCTTTTTCATTTTTTATGCCCATTGATTCTGCTATACTGTTATTAGTTCCTATAGGCACAATAAAAACAGGAACATTTTCGCTAATATTAGCTAAAATATTTATAACATTATTAACAGTTTGGTCATTTCCCAGTATTATTATTGTTTTGGCGCCGTTTCTTATCTCTTGTTCTATTGTTTCCCGATGATTTTTAATAGATTGAAGATATACAATTTTACCTTGCAAGCCTAGAGTGTTAATTTTTTCTTCAAATCTCCTGGTTGTTTTTTTATATTTTTCAGTAACAGCGTCATAAATAAAAACGTTCATAATTGTTTTTATTTTGATTTTTATAGAGAATTATTGATTTCTATTTTTTCAATTTCAATATTTTTTTCTTTTTTATTTCCTTGATTACTGATTGAAACTTGTCCATTTATTTCAGCTCCTCTTTCTATAGATATTTGAGAACATTTAATATCTCCTAGTATTTTAGCATTTTCGCCGATGGCTAAGTAGTCAGATATATTTAAATTACCAACTACATTACCCTTAACCATCATTTCTTGAGCGGAAATGTTAGCATTTATTTTTGATTTTTCTCCAATTAAAACAGCACCTTTGGTCTTTATTTCTCCTTCAAGTGAACCATTTATTATTAAATTTCCATTGCTTTCAAAATTCCCTTTTACCAAGACAGATTCTCCAATAATAGTTTCTGCTTCAGTAAAATTTTCAAATTTTTGATCTTTTTTAAACATAAGATTTGATTTAATTTATTAATTAAATTTTTGAGTTTATCTTCTATTTTAATTTTAAGTAAATATTATCCTTTTGTCAAAGAAAAAAAATAGTTTGACTTTTGTTTTTGAGCTTGTTAAATTTATAAATATTAGCAATGTTCCCATAGTTTAATGGATAAAACAAGAACCTCCTAAGTTCTAGATCCACGTTCGATTCGTGGTGGGAACACTTTAATTTTATTATATGGACAATTTAAATTTTGAAAATAAAAAAGGGGTGGAGCAAGAAATAAATTATTTAGGTTCTATTAATAATCGTAGGTATGTAGAAAATATTGAAAGTAGATTGATTGATTTTTTGGCTACTGAATATTTAATAAACAATAAGAGCTGTAAAGATCCTAAGTCTTTTTTGTCATGGATTAAATTAGAAAAAAAGGAAATGTTTGAGCGTTTAAAGAGTGAGATAAAACCAAAATTGCAAAATATAATGGAAAATAGAGTTATTAAAAATAGGCATATTTTTTTAAGAGAAATTAGTGAGGACATTCAATTTGAAATTATTGAAGAAAGCCAATTGGGAGGTTTTGATTCTTGTGACCCAGCAACTGATTTCGCTAATGATTTACATGCGACTATAGTAGATGAAATGGGTGGTGAATATTCTGATTTGGAATACTATTCAGCCCGAGGGTCGCATCTTGATTATTGTGGTGTTGATGCCTTTTTTAAATTTTATTATTTAGATGAAAATAATCAAAAGAATTTTATTAGAATTTGTTTAGATTTAACTAGCAATACTTTAGAAAATAAAAATCAAATTAGAAATGAAAAAATTAAAAATGGAGGAAAATCTTTAACAGATATAACATTGTTTATTGAAGAAGAAAATTATGATCGAAAAAAAGAAAAAAATAAAGAAATGATAAAAATATTTTCTAAAGATATTATTGATTTGATTGGAGAAAAAATTGATGCTAAAAAAGAGGAGACAAGGCAAGAAGAACTAAAAAAACAAAAATCTTTTAAGTAAAAATATTTCATGTGTAATAAAAAAACAATCTTAATAGATTGTTTTTTTATAGAAGAAGAAAATGTTTTTAGTTTATGTTAATAGTTACTTGGTTGCTTTTTTTAATAAGACCATTCCAATCATAAAATTCAGCATAAAGTTTATATGTTCCGCTTTCTGGTAGCATTTCCCATTCACTTTCAATAGTTTTATTTAAAACATTGTTTATTGTTTTTACTTTGTTAACATCTCCTGTTTTTTCGTTTTTAGTAAATAAATCAACTTTTATTATTTGATCAGGGTTAGTAATAATCATTTCAACTTTTAAAGGAAAGTCTATAGAATTTAAAGCCAGTCCACTGGTTGGATAAATAATGTTTAGGTTAGAGGGAAGCCTTTCGTTGTTTTTGTTTAGAACTAGATTAAACTCTAAAGACTTTTCAGCACAATTCAAAACATCATCACAAACTACAACTTTTAAATTATAGTAGCCGTTATTTAAGAAGGAAATATTTTTGTTTAAATCAAAGGGATAAGATGTTTTTCTGTCTAGCAAATTTCCGTTTATATAGTAATCCACTTTGTATATTCCTCGAGGAGCAGTTGCTTGTAGTTCTACAGAAAAATCTTCGGTAGTTATGGTTGAATTATCTTCTATATTTTTAATAGAAAAGACGGGGATATTTTCTGGGTCATAAATATTTTCAGCTTGATTTAAAATGTCGGGATTATAATGTTCGTCTTGTTTTTTTGCCCACTCTAAAACTCGGTCTTCCCATAATTTAAACTGAGGATCATTTTCTGGATTGCTTGGAATTGGCTCTAGGGGATTTTCTTTGTCAATATAATATAAGATAGAATGATGATCGGCAAAAAATATTTCTTCTATTAGTTCGGCTGGGGTGGTTTCCGTCGCTATATCTCCTGTTTCTTTGTTAATTTTAATTGTTTTGCCAACTGGTTCTCCGTCAATTAAAGCTTTGCCAGTTTTTTCTATTTCTGGCTCAGAAAAATTTTCTACGGGTGTATCTTTGAGAGCATTTTTCATAAATTCGTTCCAAATTGGAGCGGCAATTACACTGCCGTCTGCCCCTCTTTTCATTTCTGTATTGTCATTATTTCCAACCCAAACGCCAGCGACGAGGGATGGTGTATAGCCTATTGTCCAAGCATCTCTAAAGTTATTAGTTGTTCCGGTTTTTGCGGCCACTGGTCTGTTTTCTAAAATTAAAGTATTTCTTTTTCCAAAAACAAAAGACCTGGCAGCATTATCCGATAGAATGCTGTTAATCATTTTGGCTATATTTGGTTCTAAAACTTTTTTCTTCCTTTCTTGAAACTCTTCTAAAATTTTACCATCCTTATCTTCTACTTTTAAAATTATACTCACGGGGCTTATCTCTCCTTCTCGAGCAAAGATACTGTAAGCGTTAACATGTTCTAAGAGTCTAACCTCGGCCCCACCCAAAACAAGAGATAGACCATAATTATCAGGATTGGTTAAACTAGTATAGCCCGCTTCTTTAGCTAGTTCAATAACATTATTTATTCCTGCCAAATATAAGGCCTTTACGGCTGGGATGTTTAAGGAGCCAGCCAAGGCCTTTCTAATGGAGATTGGTCCACTTTCTTGGCCATTATAATTGTTTGGTTCATAGGTTTTGCCAGAGGCAGAAAAATTAGTAATTACATCATACAAAATTGAATTGGGATTAAAACCTTTTTTGAATAAAGTAGCATAAACTAATGGCTTCATTGATGATCCTGGTTGTCTTAATCTTAAAGCAACGTTTACTTGCCCGTCTATTTCTTGATTAAAATAATCTTTTGAACCAACCATGGCTAAAACTTGTCCGTTTTCAGGATTAATGGCTACTAAAGAGGCATTGTTGGCATTAAATCTTGAAGCGTTTTCTTCGACTCTATTTTTTATAGCTTCTTCTGCTGTTTTTTGTTTTTCTAGATCAAGGGTTGTATATATTTTTAAACCACCTTGTTCTACTTCTTTTGTTCCATATTTTTCTGATAATATTTCTTTAACATGCATTACAAAATGAGGAGCTATTATATTTGTTTCTGGACCCTTAAATATTAATTGATAATTTTTGGCTTCTTCTTTTTCTTCTTGATTAATATATCCTTGTTCTTGCATTAAGTCTAAAATATACTGTTGTCTGCCAATTAAAAGATCTTTGTTTGGTCCATAAGGAGAATATCTGCTAGGGGCTTGTGGCAGGGCTGCCAAAACAGCACTTTCGGCTAAGACTAAATCTTTGGCAGTCTTACCGAAATATTTTTGGCTAGCGGCTTCGATGCCATAAGCATTAGATCCGTAGGGGATTTCATTTAAATACATTTGTAAAATTTCATCTTTACGGAATTTTTTTTCTATTCTTTGGGCAATAATCATTTCTTTTATCTTTCGAGAATATTTTTTTTCAGAAGTTAATAGGGAATTTTTAACAAATTGTTGGGTCAAGGTTGACGCCCCAGCTTTTTTACCATATAAAACATTGGTTATTATGGTTCTAGCAATAGCCAAAAAACTAACGCCCTTGTGTTTGTAAAAGTTTTTATCTTCAATGGCTATGGTTGCTTGTTCGGCATGATCCGGAATTTCGGATAAGTTTACTAATGTTCTTTTTTCTTCTCCGTGAAATTCATATAATATGTTTTCTCCAGTTCTATCATAAATAATTGTACTTTGAGCGATCTCTCTTTCAATAAGTTGATTGGGATTAGGCAAGTCTTTAGAAAGAAAAAAGATGGTTGATAAAGAAATAATAACTCCTATTAAAAATAGAAGAATAAAAGCTCTAATAGTTTTTCTGTTAAACAGAAAAGAGATAAAAATATTTTTTTTCTTTTTTCTTGGATTACCAATATTAGCTCCTTTTTTATAAACCATTTTTATTTTTTTTGGTCTGTAATATTGAGAGCTTGATGCTCTTTTTTTTAAATCTTTTTTTATCATTTTTTTGTTTGTTTTTTTGTTTTTCAAAACTTAAAAAATTTGTTAGAATACGAAGATAAAATAATATTAGCAAAATAAGGCTAGTTTCGCAATAGATTTTATTCCAAATATTATGGATAATATTAGAAAAGTATTTGTTTTTACCTTTGTATTTTTTGTATTTTTTATAGTTAATAGGCCTGTTTTGGCTAGCGACTCTTCAAAAGAAAACTCTAATATAGTTTTTAAAGCTGAGGTTTTGGAAATTATGGATGAGGAAGAAAAGAAAGGAGATGATGGTCGAATAATAAATCAACAAAATGTTCGCCTGTTAGGCTTAGAAAAAGAGTTTAAAGATAAGGAGATTATTTTTACAGGAATTGGCAATATTGAAGTTCTAGAAAACAAAATTTATAAAGAAGGGCAAAAAGTTTTTGTTTTAGCTTCTTGGAATCAGACCGAAAATTCATATAATTATTATATAACAGATTATTCTAGAAAAAATATTTTAATTATAATCGGGTCTTTGTTTTTTTTACTTTTAATTTTGGTTGGTAGGTTTAAGGGCTTAAGATCTGTAGTTTCTCTTTTTTTAACCTTTTTAATAATAATATTTTTTATTGTTCCTAAAATATTAAATGGTGCTAATCCAGTTTTGATTACTTCTGTTGGCTCTTTTTTAATACTATTATTTATCGTTTATTTAACAGAGGGTTTTAATGCCAAGTCTCATATATCTGCTTTGTCTATTTTTTTAAGTTTATCTTTAGTTATAGGTTTTTCTTGGCTTTTTATTAATTTAGCTAAATTGTCGGGCGCCTTTAATGAAGATATTTTTATACTTTTAAATATTGGACAAAGTGTTATAAATTTTAAAGGTTTTTTATTGGCGGGAGTAATTATTGGAACTTTGGGGGTAATAGATGATATAATAATAGCTCAAATTGCAGCGGTTGAACAAATAGTTGAAGCTAATCCTCATCAAGACTGGAAAGATGTTTTTAATAAGGCTCATAAAATCGGGGTTTCTCACATTGCTTCAATGACCAATACTCTTTTTCTAGCTTATGCCGGAGTTTCTTTGCCAGTTTTAATATTATTTGTTAGTCCAGAAAATCCATTTACTAGTGTTGAGCAAATGATTAGTAGTGAGGCAATTAGTACTGAAATAGTAAGAGCCCTAAGCGGAAGCATAGGAATAATCTTGTCTGTTCCTTTGTCTACTTTCTTTGCTTCTTGGTGGTTTGTCTATAAGAGAAAAAAAGATAGACTTAATTAAATAAAAAAAACAGCTAGAAAGTAGCTGTTTTTTTATTTGAGCGGGTAGGGGGAATCGAACCCCCATCCTCAGCTTGGAAGGCTGATATAAAAGCCATTATACGATACCCGCCAAAATGCGGAGTGGAAATAACTTGTCACGTAAAATATTTTTGTTATTTTTTTATCCACTTACTTGCGGAGCGGACGGGACTCGGTCACGAGTTTCTAAGTTCGCTTACCACGTTTTACGTGGTTGCGCTCACAAAGAACTCTCGACCCCGCCTCGCGGTGCGTCGCCTTAGCTCCGCACATCGCTCCGGCATTCGAGCCCTCATCAAACCAATAAATTGGTTTGATGCCACTCCTTCGTTTATTCACTTCGTTCATTCTCTGCGGAGCGGACGGGACTCGAACCCGCGACCTCCTGCGTGACAGGCAGGCATTCTAACCAACTGAACTACCGCTCCTTTAGTTTTGCTTTAAAGCAAGAAAATAATAACAAAAAAAATTAGGCTTGTCAAAAACATTTTTTTGGTATATACTAAGCAATAGTAAAAGCCTTTAAAAGGCCTTATTTTTAGAATTTATTAGAAGATTTTAATTGAAATTAAAATTTTTCAAAAGTATGTTGGACGTAAAAAAAGTTGAAAAAATAAAGAAGGATCTTTTGGAAAGAAAAAAACAAATTTTGGCTGACTTTAATGATTTGTCAAAAGAAGATTTACATGAAGCTGATAATAGAGTGGCTAAGTTTCCTGAGTATGGCGACAAACCAGATGAGAATGCTCAAGAAATTAGTGAATATTCAACCACTGTTGTGGCCGAAAAAGTTTTAGAAAAAACATTAGAAGAAATTGACTCTACTTTAAACAGAATCGAAAAAGGAACTTATAATATTTGTAAATATTGTGGGGGAGAAATAAGCGAAAAAAGATTAGAAGCTAGGCCAACTGCCAGTTCTTGTATTGAATGTAAAACAAAACTTCAGGAAGAAAATGAATAAATTTTTTTCAAAAAAACAAAATATCATAAATATAGCTATTTTTTTAATAGCTATATTTTTTATTGCAGATCGGGTTTTAAAATATTTAGCAATAAATTCTTGGGAAAGCAAAAATATTTTAGGTGAAATTTTAAAATTTAATTTTACGGCTAATAAATATATAGCTTTTTCTTTGCCGCTTAGTGGTTTAATTTTAAATTTATTTATTTTTTTTATTTTGTTTTTGATTTTAATCTATTTGGCTTTTTTGTTTTATAAAAAAAGACATTATGAGTTTTTAGGATTTTTAGCTATTTTTTGTGGAGCTTTAAGCAATTTGATAGATCGTTTAAAACATTCTTTTGTTGTTGATTATTTAGATCTTTATTATTTTACGGTTTTTAATCTGGCTGATGTTTTAATATTTTTTGGCTCTTTGTTTTTGCTTAGCTTTTATTTTAAAAAAGAAGCTGGAGAAAAATAATAGAATTTGTTTGTTATTTTTTTGTTTTTATTTAATAAAAATGAATTAAATTTATTAGTTGACTTTTGTTTTTCTCTTTGTTAAATTATTAAATATTGAGCTTTTTGCTCACTTGTTTTTGTTGTTAAAATTTTTTGTCCCTGTAGTTCAATGGATAGAACATCAGCCTTCTAAGCTGAATATCTAGGTTCGATTCCTAGCGGGGACACATTTAAGTGCTCTTAATCAAATCAAATTTATGATTTATTTTTTCTTTTTCGTTTTATTTGTTTTAATCTTGATTTTGATTTTAGCTTCTGTTCAGTTTTATAATATTGTTTTTCGAGGATTTGCCCCTTTTATTTCTACTAAGTTTGAAGCTGTTTTAACTATTTTGAAAGATTTAGATTTAAAAGGAGATGAATGTGTTTACGAATTAGGGTCTGGCAAGGCTGGATTTTTAAGGGCAGTTGAACAAAGATTTGGTAACAAAAAATTGACTGGGGTTGAATATTCTTTTTTTCCTTATATTTTAGCCAAAATTCAAATTGCTCTTTCTGGTAGTTCTATAAAAATTATTAGAAAGGACATGTTTAAAGTTAATTTAAAAGAAGCGGATATACTTTATTGTTTTTTAAGTCCAGAAATGATGATTAAATTAGAAAAAAAGTTTAAAACAGAGTGTCGTCCAGGAACATTGGTTATAAGTTATCATTTTAAATTACCAAATTCTGAACCAGAAAGAATCCTGAAGGAAAATAATGATAATATTTATTTTTACCGAATTTAGTTTTTAAATATTTCGGTTGATGGTGGCTATAGTTTAGCGGCTAGAACACTGGTTTGTGGTACCAGTAGTGAGGGTTCGATTCCCTCTAGCCACCCAGAAATAAAGACCTGTTCAAATCTCAATAAATAGGTCTTTTTATATACTTAAAACAACAAATAAAAGTTCTAACCTCCAAAAATCTTTTGCCCTTAATTTTTTTTTTGCCATAATAGTTATATAATAGGATTGTAAGGCTATATTAATGATGCAGTGATATTTTTTCAAAAAATATTAAAAGTTTACAGTTGACAGTAAACTGTAAACCATATATAATAACAGTATATGAATAATGTAAAAATAAAAATTATAGAATATATAAAAAAACATGGCCGGGTTAGCGTAAATCAATTGTCTAATAATTTTGATTTGTCTAGACAAATGATACATAGACATTTGATAGATTTGATACACAAAGGAATAATAGACAAAATTGGAACTCCTCCTAAGGTTTTTTATTTTATTAAAAAAGAAAAAGTTGCAGAAAATGAAATTGATATAGACAATAAAACAAAAGAGACTATTGAAAAAAATTATTTAATTATCACTTCCTCTGGTGAGCGCAAGAGTGGGGTGGAGGGATTTATTTATTGGTGTGATAAAAACAAATTGCCAATTGAAAAAACTGCTCAAAAATATGTAGAAACTTTAAAAAAATATAAAAAATTTAAGAAAAACGAATTAATAAATGGGACAGTAAAAATAAAGTCTACTTTTAAAGAAGTAGCTTTAAAGTATTTATTTTATTTAGATTTTTACAGTATTGAGCGCTTTGGAAAGACCAAATTAGGTCAATTATTGCTTTATGCTAAGCAAAGTCAAAATAAAAAATTAATGAAAGAGTTAATAGATGTGATAAGGCCACAAGTTGTTCAAATTATTATTAAATACAAAATAGATGGAATTGGATTTATTCCTCCTACAGTAAAAAGAGAAACTCAATTCATGAAAATATTAGAGAATTATTTAAAGTTGCAAGTTAAAACTTTAAAAATAAGTAAAATTAAGACTGGTATTGTGGTCCCCCAAAAAACATTAAATAAGCTTGATGATCGTATAGATAATGCTAAAAAAACTATTGTCGTTGAAGATTGTTTTCAGTATAATAATGTTTTGTTAATAGATGATGCTGTTGGATCAGGGGCAACTTTGAATGAAACAGCAGCACAGATTAAACAAAATAAAATAGCTAAAAATGTCATCGGCCTAGCGATAACAGGAAGTTTTAAAGGTTTTGATGTAATAAGCGAGGTTTAGGAATGATAATTATATATTTAGTTGCACGGTGGCTTAAGTTTTTGGAAGGTATTTTACATCCATCACTTTAGTTCTAATGTTCTTCACGAGGGCGCCCATTGACAAAAGCGTATCAATATGACATTCTTTTTTGTTATAGATCCTTCACAAAGAAGTTAAAATTAAAAAATTATAAATAAAAAAACAGCAACCAAAATTGCTGTTTTTTAAATTCACCTATTTTTTATTTTGTCTTTTCTGGTATTAAGCTTATCCAATAAGCAGCCGATATACCAACCAGTGAATAAACTATCCTAGAAATAATAGAAAAATCTCCGAAAAGGAAGGAAACTAAATTAAAGTTAAATAACCCAACTAGTCCCCAGTTTAATCCTCCAATAATTATTAGTATTAAAAGGATTAAGTCTAAATTTTTTTTCATAAAATTAAATTTAATTATAAGTATTGTTGTAATAGCATATACCCTAGGGGGGTGTCAATACCTATTTTTTATTAACAAAAAGAAGGGCTTTTCAACCCTTCTTTTTTTGTTTGTCAAAATGTAAATAACTTTCTTTTTGTTTATTTCGTAGTAAATTTCTTAATTGGTTTTTTGATATTTGCATTATTTTTATATCTTATTGGCATAGAACAGAAAACCAATAAACATCCATTTCTATCTCTAATTACTTCTTTATTTTTTTTAACAGAACTATCTACAAAAACTTTATTTATTGTTTGTAGATCAGTGTCGTTTGTTTCTTTTAAAATATATTTAATAGAGGGATTTTTTTTGTTAGGAAAGTAACTGGCTAAAAGTTTTTCATTTTTAAAGTTTTCGTTTTCCCATTGAAAATTTTCTGAAATTAATCTTCTATTAATTGTTTTGACAAATTCTTCTGGAACTTCATTTTTAAACTCATTAATTAATTCATTTATTTGTTTTTCGGTCATTTTTTGTCCATCGGCAAATTTAATTTCTTTTTTGTCTAGCTTGTTGTTTAAAGCCTCTTTAAACATGGTTATTTCGAATTCAGAATATTCAGGAAGCTCCTTTTTTTTCTTTTCATATTCTTTTAGGTCTTTTTCTTTTTGTTTTTTAGTTTTTTCAACTGAGTTTAGTAAAATATTTTCATTTTCAAAATCATTTTCTTCTTGATTTTCTTCGTAAGTTTTTATGAAATTTTCTAAACTTTCTTGGTTGCTAAAATTATCTAAAAATTTTTGATTTTCTTTTTCTATTTCTAAATCATCTTGCTCTCCATAAAAATAAGATGAGTCATCAAATTTGTCTTCTTTTTTGTTTGGGGCATTATTAGGATAAGGTTCTTCATGTTTTTTTTCAAATTTTTTATATTGTCCAGAATAAGAATAATCTTTTTCGTTTATTGGATCATAATTTATTTTTTTCTTATCTAAAATTTCTCCATTTGGGCCATAGCCCATTTTTTTAAGCTCTTTTTCTCTTTCTGTTCTTTTTTCTTCTTCACTGACAGCCTTATCTATTTTCCCTGTGTTTTTATCAATTTTTAGACCTTGGGCCTTAAAAAAATCACCAATTTTCATAAATTTAATATTAATTATTTAAAGTTTAATTATTTTTAGATTTTATCAAGTTTTTGTGTTTTTGTCAAGTAATTATAAGTCTATTATTGACTTTTTTATTATTTAGTGATTAAATGTTTAGAAGTTCTTTTAAAAAAACAACGTTTAACCTAAATAGTTTGTATCATGAAAAAAATTTTGAAAAGTATTTTTGGTGTGGCTCTCATTTTTGCTTTATTTTATGGAGCTAAATTTTTGTCTGTTAATGATGGCTTTGCTGTCACTATAGATAATAAGTCGGAAAATCTTTATCTTTTTTCTTCTTTTTTGTCTTTAATGATTGTTTTTAATCTTTTATTACAAACAAGATTAAGAAGATTTTTGCCGATTATTTTATCAATTTTTAGCCTGGTTATTCTTTCTTGTGCGATATTGTTAGCTGTTTTTTCGGAGCTAGGCTATTATTCTGGCCCAATGGCTGATGATGTAATCTTTTTGGTTTTATTAATTACCTCGGGAATCGTTTTCTTGCTTTACAACTTTAAATTGGAAACAGAGGTTTAACGAAATTAAATTTATTTTTTAACCCGAGCATTTGTTCGGGTTTTTTAATAAAAATTTATTCCAATTTTTTTGATCTAAGTTTTCAATTTTAGTTGCTTTCTTTAATTTATATTTGCCAATCTCTGTTCTTTTTAATTCTTGAAGATGAGCGCCACATTTTAATTTTTTGCCTAAATCGTCGGCTATAGTTCGAATATAAGTTCCGCTAGAGCAGTGAATTTTTATTTTAAGGCTAGGCCACTTGTATTTAACTACTTTTATATAAAATATATTTATTTTTTGTGGCTTTCTTTTTATTTCTATATTTTTTCTGGCTAATTCATATAATTTTTTTCCATTTACTTTTTTAGCGCTATACATCGGAGGAATTTGAGTTCTCTTTTTAGATAATTGTTCTATTGTTTTTTTTATTTTTTCTAGTAAAATTTTTTCTCCTTGATATTCAAAGTTTATTTGGCCACAACGATCATAAGTATCAGTTGACTTTCCTAAAAACACTTCAGCTTCATATTTTTTATCAAGCTTTAAAAATTTTTCTATTTGCTTGGTTGAGCTTCGACTTATTGCCAAAATCATTAATCCCGAAGCAAATGGATCTAGTGTCCCTGCATGACCAATTTTTTTAATTCCAGTTATTTTTCTTAATCTATTAACAATATTATGGGAGGTTGGACCACTTTCTTTGTTTATTAAAATGAAGCCCGAATTTTGGTCGGGCTCATTGTTTTTTTTTATTTTATTTTTGTTGGTTATTTTCTTCTTGATTGTTATTGCCATTTTTTTTCTGATAATTTATTTTTATATCATATAAAACCTTTTTTAGTTTATAAGGATTTCTTACGTGATACAAAATAGCTTCATAGCCATCGCTTCCAGCAGTGCTAATTGAAAGAGTCCCACTTTTAATTATCCTTTCTAGCAGTGATTGGCTAACGCCAATGTCGGTTATCTGATTATAATATATTGTTTTAACTGAAGTTTCTAGCCATCCTCTTTTAACTATTATTCTTTGATCAGTAAAAACAAACTCGTTTGATATTTTTAAATAAAAAACATTATAAAAAACTATGGCAGGCGTTATTATTAAAAAGAAAATTATAGCTAAAATTAACCAGATACTAACAATCCATTGACTGACGTCTTCGACACTTATAATGTTTAAATATTTTGATAGGTTGTTTGAAAAATTGTTTTGTCCAAGAATTTCTTCATAGGGTGTTTGTTGAACTTTGTTTACCATTTTCTTGCTTTCTGGCAGTGCTATTAGCTGAGCTTGATCTAGAAAAAAAAGACCAGCTGAGATAGCTAGAAAGATAGCTAGCCATTTTAACAAAAGGGCAACTATTTGTATTTTTATATAACGATTGCAAATAGAAAAATATTTTAATATTTTTTCTTTTTCTCCAAAGCTATTTTTTAGTATTCGGCTCATCATATAGAAATATAATAGCAAAGTTTTTAAAAAAAATAAAATTATGTTAAAATTTATTAAAATAAAAAATATTATATATATCTTATGAATCAAGAAAAAAAGAATGGAAAATACAAAATAGCTTATTTCAGTATGGAAATAGCTTTGGAAAATGATATTAAAACCTATGCTGGTGGCTTGGGTGTTTTAGCCGGAGATACTTTAAGGTCGGCGGCTGATCTTGATTTGCCGATGTTGGGAGTGACTCTTTTAAACGACCTGGGTTATTTTAAACAAAAAATAGGGAAAAATGGTCAAGAAGAATTAAAATCAAATTATAATTTATCTAAATTAAAGAAATTACCGAATAAAGTTAAAATTAAAATTGGCAAAGATGATGTTCTAGTTGGTGTTTGGCAATATTTAATTACTGGACGTGGTGAATATCCAGTGCCTGTTTATTTATTAGATACAAACATTGCTGGCAACTTACCTAAATATGCTAGTTTAACTGGACAACTTTATGGCTCTGGCAAAGACTATCGTTTGATGCAAGAAATTGTTTTAGGTCGAGCTGGAGTTAAAATTTTAAATTCTTTAGGTCATAAGTATTTAAAAAAATTTCATATAAATGAGGGTCATGGAAGTCTAGCTGCGGTTGAATTATTTCTCAATTCTAAAAAAAGAAAAAATGAAGATAAAATTAGAGATGTTAGACGAAAATGTGTTTTTACAACACACACCCCAGTTGATGCTGGTCATGATGTTTTTCCTTTAAAATTTTTTCTGGAGTATCAAAAAGATTTTCCTTATAAATTAAAAGGGTTGGTTGATAAAAAGATAGTCAACATGACAAAGATTGGTTTATTTTTTAGTAATTTTATAAACGGAGTGGCTTTAAGTCATCAAAAAGTTTCTAATAAAATGTTTCCCGAATATCCAATTCACGCTATAACCAACGGGATTCATTCAGAAACTTGGACTTCTCCTCATTTTCAAAAAATATATGATAAATATATTCCTAATTGGAGAAACTCAAATTTATCTTTGAGAAATGTTTTTAACATTCCTTTGTCTGTTATCTGGCAAGCCCATCAGAGATCAAAAAAAGATTTAATAGATTATATTTATAAAAAGCAAAAAATAAAATTAGATCTAAATGTTTTTACTATTGGCTTTGCTCGTCGTTTCACTGGTTACAAGAGATCTAATCTTCTTTTTCATGATATTAAAAAGCTTTTAAATATTCATCATAATATTGGACAAATTCAAATAATATATGCCGGCAAAGCTCATCCAAACGATGTAGATGGAAAAAAATTAATTAAAGATATATTAAAAATGAAGGAGCAATATAAAGATGAAATAAAAATTGTTTTTTTAGAGAGCTATGAAATGAAATTAGGAAAGTTAATGACTTCTGGAGTTGATATTTGGCTTAATACTCCCCTTCCTCCTAATGAAGCTTCAGGAACTAGCGGTATGAAAGCTGCTCATAATGGCATTCCACATTTTAGTACTTTGGATGGTTGGTGGCTTGAGGGCTATATTAAGGATAAAACTGGTTGGGCTATTGGAGAAAAAAGAAAAAGTTTTAATTCTTTAGAATTGAACAAAAAAGATGCTGAAAGCTTGTATTATAATTTGGAAAATAAAATATTGCCACGTTATTATGGTGTGCCTAAAAAATGGCAAGAAACTATGCAAAATACAATTGCCATAAATGCTTCTTATTTTAATACAGAAAGAATGCTTCAACAATATATTCAAGAAAATTATTTTGTTAGTGAAAGTTAATTTTTTAAATAAAGAATTTATGGAAAATAAAACAAACGATAAAAAAATGGATTGGCACTCTTTAGAAATTAAAGCTATTTTTGAGCAATTAAAATCAAACAAAGATGGCCTTGATTCTCATGAAGTTTTTACAAGGCAAAAAGAGTTTGGCTTAAATAAACTTCCCAGTCGTAAGGTCCCCAATATTTTTATTATTTTTTTTAGCCAGTTTTTAAGCCCTCTAATTTATGTTTTGATTTTTGCTGGGCTTATCTCTTTGTTTTTAAAAGAATTTACAGATGCTTCTTTTATTTTTGGAGTTATAGTTTTTAACGCTATCATCGGTACTTGGCAGGAAAATAAGGCTGAGAAAAATGCAGCTGCTTTACAAAATCTTTTAAAGATAAAGGCTAGAGTTAAAAGACATGGGATTGAAAAAGATATTAATGCAGAAGAGCTGGTGGTTGGTGATATTGTTTTTTTAGAGTCTGGATCTAAGGTTCCGGCGGATTTAAGATTGTTTGATTGCAAAAATTTATCAATCGATGAATCTTTTTTAACTGGAGAATCAGAGGCGGTTAGTAAGAGCTTGGAAAAATTAAAAAAAGATACACCTCTTAATAAGAGAAGTAATATTGCTTATGCTGGCGCTTCAGTTATCTCTGGTCGTGCCTGGGGCATTGTAATTGAAACTGGTTTAAATACTGAAGTTGGTAAAATCGCTGATATTATTTCATCTTCTCAAAAAACAAAACCACCTCTTATTATTAGAATGGAAAGCTTTACTAAAAGGGTTTCTTTTATTATTTTATTTCTTTGTCTTGTTTTGGCTATCATCTCTATTTGGAAGGGAGTAGAACCGATGGAGGTTTTTTTCTTAGTTGTGGCCTTGGCTGTTTCAGCTATTCCAGAGGGTTTGCCAGTGGCCTTAACTGTGGCCCTATCTGTAGCAACAACCAGAATGTCGAAGAGAAATGTTGTTGTTAGACAACTTACAGCCGTAGAGGGTTTAGGCTCTTGTACTATGATTGCTAGCGACAAAACTGGGACATTAACTGTTAATCAACAAACAGCCAAATTAATTTATCTTCCCAATTCTAAGAAAGTAAATATCTCGGGGCAGGGATATAATGGAATTGGATCTTTAGATTATGAAGATGGCTTTAATCAGGAAGATAAAAATATTGTTTTTGAGATAATAAAAAATTCTGTTTTAAGTAATGAAGCTAAATTGTGGAGATCAAAGAAGGTTTGGCATCATCATGGTGATTCTATGGATGTTGCTTTTTTGGCCATGGCTTATAAAGCAGGATTATCTTTGGATGAAATAAATAATTCAGTTGAACATTTGTTAGGAATTCCTTATGAATCAGAAAAAAGATTTTCAGCCAAAATTTATAAAGACAAAAAAACAGAAGAAGTTCGAGTGGCTGTTAAGGGCTCCGTAAATCGTGTTCTTGATTTTTGTTCTCAGGCTGGGTTCTTGGAATCTCCAATGTCTTTAGATAAATCCAATATTAAAAAAGAAGGAGAGGCTTTAGCCTCTCTAGGTTATAGAGTGTTAGCAGTTGCTTATGGCAAAATAGATATAAGTGATTTTGATTTTAAAAAATTTGAAGATAAAAAAATAAAAAATATTAACTTCCTTTCTTTAGTTTGTTTTATAGATCCTTTAAGAAAAGATTCAAAACAAGCTGTCCAAAAATGTAAGGAGGCGGGCATAAAAGTTATAATGGTTACTGGAGATCATCCGGCCACTGCCTTGTTTATTTCTAAAGAGCTGGGGATTGCTCGCTCTAGTGATCAAGTTATAACCGGAGATAAGCTTGGTTCAGCTGATTTAGAAACTACACCCAAGTTTGTCGATTTAATTAATAGAACGACTGTCTTTGCCGGAGTTTCTCCTTTACAAAAATTAAAGATAGTGAAGGCTTTGGTCAAAATGGGTCATTTTGTGGCCGTTACTGGTGATGGGGTAAATGATGCTCCGGCCCTTAAACAAGCTAACATTGGAGTGGCTATGGGCTCTGGGACTGATGTAGCCAAAGAGACTTCTACCATGATAGTTGTTGATGATAATTTTGCTTCAATTGTTGGAGGAGTAGAAGAGGGTCGTTTTGTCTATGACAATATTAGAAAGGTTGTTTATTTTGTTCTTTCTAGTGGAGCGGCTGAAATATTTATTTTTTTGTTAGCAGTTATCTTTAATTTACCACTTCCTTTTTTTGCTGCTCAACTTTTATGGTTAAATTTAGTTACTAATGGAATACAAGATATATTCTTGGCGTTTGAAGCTGGTGAGGACGGTGTTATGAAGAGACCACCAAGATCACCACAAGAAAATATTTTTGATAAACTAATGACACAACAAACCTTAATTTCAGGTTTGTTTATTGGTCTCGTTGTTTTTGTTGTTTGGTATTATCTTCTTAATGTTTTAAACTGGGAAGAGGTACACGCTAGAAATTTCCTTTTAATGTTGATGGTTTTATTTCAAAACATTCATCTTTTGAATTGTCGTTCAGAGCTTGTTTCTATTTTTAAAATTTCTTTTAAGAAAAACATGCTTATTCTTTTTGCAATAGTTGCTGCTCAGCTATTGCACATTTTTGCTATTTATAATCCCTTTTTGAGCAAAACTCTTCAAACCCAAAGAATAAGACTAAAAGAATGGTTTTATTTACTTTTAATAGCCTCTTCCGTTTTGTTAATAATGGAAATTTTTAAATTTATTAAAAGGAGACAAAAAAATGTCTAAAAAAAATATAAAAAATAAAAGATTCGTATTTTTTTGTTTTTTATTTTTATTCTTTGCTTTTTTTCTTTTTTTCTTTTTTTTAATTTTAAAAATTAGGTCTGTGGATAAAACTAATTTTAATAATGGAGATATTGTTGTTTCGAAAATAAAAGATAAAGAAATTAATGTTGAATTAACTATTTCTCCTGAAAAAAAATATTTAGGTTTGAGTCACAGAGAAAACATTCCCGACGATTTTGGAATGCTTTTTTTGTTTTTTGATAAAGAGATAAGAACTTTTGTCATGAGAGATATGAAATTTAATCTTGATATTGTTTTTATTGATGAAAATGAAATTGTGGAAATTTATAAAGATTTGTCTTTTGAAGAATTTAATCAAAATATTTTTTATAAATCGCCAGTCCCGGTTGATAAAGTTTTGGAGCTTAAGGGGGGCTTTTGTGATCAAAATAAAATTTCGGTTGGTGATAATTTTTACTTCAATAAACCTTGATTTTTTGTTGTTGTTTTATTTTTTTTATGTTATAATTATCTTAGATTTAATTTAAATTATATAGGAATTGGTCGGTTCCTATTTTAAGCAATAAATAATTTTTTAAAATTATGAAAAAGGTAGCTAAAAAGAAAGTTGCAAAGAAACCAGTAGCTAAAAAGAAAGTTGCAAAGAAACCAGTAGCTAAAAAGAAAGTTGTAAAAAAGATTGTTAAGAAAGTTGCAAAGAAACCAGTAGCTAAAAAGAAAGTTGCAAAGAAACCAGTAGCTAAAAAGAAAGTTGCAAAAAAGATTGTTAAGAAAGTTGCAAAGAAACCAGTAGCTAAAAAGAAAGTTGCAAAAAAGGTTTCAAAAAAGAAATAGTTTTTTTCAAAAAACGAAGGCGCTTCTCAAATGAGCGCTTTTGTTTTTTTAAAAAATATTTGATTTTGTTTATTAAAATGTCTATAATAAATTAGTTGTTTTTTTGATGGACAATGTTGTTGATATTTTTATGTATTTAGAAAAATTAGAAGTACAAGGATTCAAGTCTTTTGCCAATAAAAATAAATTGGTTTTTTCTGGTATGGTTGATGGTCAAAAGAGAGGTATAACCTCTGTGGTCGGACCTAATGGTTCTGGCAAGTCTAATATTGCTGACGCTATTCGTTGGGTTTTAGGTGAACAGAGCTCTAAATTACTTCGTAGTAAAAAAAGTGATGATGTTATTTTTGTTGGTTCAGATAAAAAGGCTAGGCTTAATTTTGCTGAAGTTTCCTTATTTTTAAATAACCAAGATCCTAACTTTAAATTTAAAGAGTTCGCTATTAGTGACGAATCTAGGGAGTCTTTAGAAGAATCAAAAAAAGATAACAAAACAGAAATAGATGTTGTTGATTCTTTTTTAATGTTGCCAGAAATTGTAATTACTAGAAGGGTTTATCGTGACGGTAATAGTGAATATCTTATTAATAATAATAAAGTTCGTTTGAGCGATGTTCAAATTTTTTTGGCCAAGGCTAGTTTCGGTCAAAAAACATATAGTGTTATTGGACAAGGAATGGTAGAAAATTTTTTAAATACCAGTCCAGCCGAAAGAAAAGCTTTTTTTGACGAGGCTACTGGTGTTAAACAATATCAAATTAAAAGAGACTTGTCTTTAGGAAAGCTAGAAACGAGCCAAGAAAATTTATCCCAAGTTGAAATGCTTCTTAATGAGATTGAACCTCGTTTAAATAGTTTGACTAGGCAAGTTAGTAAATTAAAGAAAAGAGAAAATTTAGAAAAAGAATTGAGAGAGCATCAAACAAATTATTACGGTTCTTTGTGGCAAGAGATAAATGAAAAACTTCATTCTTTAAATAAAGAAATCAAAGAAGATGAGGAAAATAAAGATAAAGTAAAGATAATTTTAAAAAACAAGAAAGAAGAAGTGGATAAAATAAACCAAGAATCATCCCTTAACGATGAATTTTTAAAATTACAAGAAAATTTATCCTCTAATAGAGACAAATTTAATAAACTAGAAAAACAAAAAAGTCTTATTAACTCTTGGGAAGAGTTAAAGTTTCAAAATACAAACAATAATGAAGTTGAGTATTTAATCAAGGAGAAAGGGGAAAAATTATTAGAGTCTGAAAAGATAAAAGAAAAATTAGATTCTTTATCAGCCGAGTTTTTAAAACAGGAAGAAATAAGTGATTTAGAGAAAAAATTGACAGAGTCCGAGGTAAAACAAAGCGAATTGCAAAAAGAACTGATGAAATTAGAGGCTTTGTTGGAGTTAAGGCTTGAAAAATCGGGCAATTTTGATATATCATTTTTATTTTCTCGTCAAAACGATATTCAAAAAACCATTTCTCAATTATCAGAAGAAATTAGCTTATTAAATCCTGAAGAAAAAAATAAAGAAGATAAACTTTCTACAAAAACAGAGCAAGAAAAAGAGCTTTTAGAAAAAATAGAAAAACTAGAGAGTGAATTGAAAAAAATAAAAGAAGAATTTGACCCTAGTAATGTTAACAAAATAAATGCTGATATTAATAGTTTGATTAAAAAAATTAGTAATTTTGAAAATTCTTCCGACTTATCTCTTTTCCAAAAAATTATACAAGAAATTAAAAACGATTTAAGTGAATTGTTAAATTTTGTTTCTGGTCAAAAATTTGATAACACTATTGAGAGAGTAAATAAAAAAATACTTGATCTTAAAAAAGAAAGGGAAAAAATAAATGAAGATCGTAATAATTTTAAATTGGAACTTCAAATTTTAAGAAATAAAAAACAACAATTAGAGAACGAAAAAAATAAATTAGAAAGAGAGTTCTTGGAAATCAATAGAAAAATAGAGTCTAATAGCAAAGAACAGAGCTTGGATGACTTGAAGAAAGAAAAGGATAAGGCTAGCTTAAATTTAGAGAAAATAGTAGGAGAAGTATCTTCTTTTAAATTAGATTTAGAAAAAATAAAAATAGAAAAAGAAAATTGGCAAGAAAAGAGAAGAAGTCTAGAGTCGGAGTATAGAAAGTTTAAAGATGAATTACTTGATCTTGAAAATAAAATTAATTTTATTAAATCAAGTGATTCTAAAAATCAAGCTAAAATAGAAAATTTAGAAGAAGAAATTAGGGACAATGCTTTTCTTTCTGATTTTAAAAATATTATTTTTACAGAGGCTATTATTAAAGAAAGGAATTATTTAGATCTAGAAATTAGTAAAACCAAAGAAATTTTGGGTTCTTTGGAGGAAAAATTATCTAATTTTAATAAGAATCAGGAAGAAAAAAGACAGTATTTATTTAATTTGCAGAAAGAGGTTCATGAACTAGAATCAAAGATGCACTCTTTTTATCAAAAAATAAACAATAAACAAGTAGAGATGGCTAGAGAAGAAACGCGCATGGAGGACTTAGAAAATAATATTTTAAATGATAAAATTGAAAAATCAATTATTGATTCTTATAAAAAAGAAGTGGATGTGGAAATTAATTATGAGTATTTAAAAAATGAAATTTATAAGATTAAAAATCAGTTAGAACAAATTGGTGGTATTGATCCAGAGGTAGAAAAAGAATATTTTGAAACAAAAAAAAGATATGAATTTTTATTTGAGCAAACAGAAGATTTAAATAAAACAATCAAATCCCTGGAAAGAGTTATAGTTGAACTAGACACCTTGATTAAAGATCGTTTTGATTGTGAATTTAAAGTTATTTCTGAAAAATTTAATGAATATTTTAAAATATTGTTTAATGGCGGACAAGCCAAAATATTCCCAATAAAAGAGGAGCCCCTAGAAATGGATGAAACAAACAATGAGCAGGGCGAAATCAGTAAGAGTGGCGAAGGTATTATACCTCAATCAACAAAAAATTTGAAGAAAATAAAATATTTAAAAAAATATAATGCCATTGGTTTATCGGGGGTTGATATTTTAGCTGTTCCTCCTGGTAAAAAAATATCTTCAGTGAATATGTTGTCTGGCGGAGAAAGAGCCTTAACAGCTATCGCCTTAATTTGTGCTATTATCAGTGCTAATCCAGCCCCCTTTGTTGTTTTAGATGAAGTAGACGCAGCTTTAGACGAAGCAAATTCTGAAAGATTGGCTCAGATTTTAGATGATTTGTCGGATAAAACTCAATTTATTGCTATTACTCATAATAGGGCCACCATGAAAAGAGCTAATATTTTGTATGGAGTAAGCATGGGCTCCGATGGTATTAGTAATTTACTGAGCATAAAGCTAGACGATTATGTTCATGATATTTAAATTTTAAAATTATTGTATATTTAACTTTATTTTAGCAGGGATTTATCCCTGTTTTTTTATAATTTCTAAAATAATTAAAATTATAAATATGAAAATTTTGTCAGCTGGACTTTTAGGTCTTAAGGCCGAAGTAATAGAAATTGAGTCTTGTTTGGGTGGTGGTGAGTTGGGTTTGTTTTCAATTGTTGGTTTGCCGGACAAATCTATTTCTGAGGCTAAGGAAAGAGTTCGAGGAGCTATTTCTAATCTTGGTTTAAAATTTCCCAAGAGAAAAGTGGTTGTTAATTTAGCTCCAGCTGATTTTAAAAAGTATGGACCTAGTTATGATCTACCAATTGCTATTAGTGTTTTATCTAATCTTTACACTTTTAAAAAAAATATTCAGGATTCTTTTTTTATTGGAGAGCTATCTTTAAACGGAGACCTTCGTCATGTTAATGGAATTTTACCAATAGTTTCTTTTGCTCAAGAAATTGGTATAAAAAATATTTATTTACCTTTCAGTAATTTTGTAGAAGCTAGTTTGGTTAATAATATTAATATCTTCCCAATAAAAAATTTAAAAGATATTATTAATTTTTTGATAAAAGGAGTTGAATTAAAAAAAACACAGATTTTTCCAGAAATAAAAAAAGAAATTTATTATCCTTTTGATTTTAAAAATATTAGAGGTCATTTTCAGGCTAAAAGAGCCTTGGAGCTTGCAGTGGCTGGTGCTCACAATATTTTAATGTCTGGTCCGCCTGGTTCGGGAAAAACAATATTGGCAAAATCGGTTGTTTCTATTATGCCTCCGCTGGATAGTCGGGAGGTTGTAGAACTTACCAAAATTTATAGTGTTGCTGGTAAGTTAGGAGATAAAAAAATAATTTATGCAAGACCATTTAGATCTCCTCACCATACGGCCTCACCTTCTTCAATCGTTGGTGGCGGTTCTTGGCCTCGTCCGGGGGAAATATCTTTGGCTCATAGAGGCATTTTGTTTTTAGATGAATTACCAGAGTTTTCTAGAGTAATTTTAGAAAATTTGAGACAACCCTTGGAAGATGGAGTTATTAATATTTGTCGTGTTTTTGGCTCTCTTTCTTTTCCGGCAAAATTTATGTTGATTGGAGCAATGAACCCTTGCCCTTGTGGTTACTTCGGTGATAAAACAAAAACCTGTGTTTGTTCTAAAAATCAATTAGATAATTATCAGAAAAAAATTTCTGGACCAATTAAGGACAGAATAGACATAAAGATAAATGTAGCTAGATTGAATATTAATGAATTATCATCTTTTCAAGAGGCAGAGAGTTCTTCCTCGGTTGTTAAAAGAATAATTATTGCTCAAAAAATGCAAAAAGCAAGGTTTGCTAATTTAGATATTTTTTTTAATTCAGAAATTAATCATGAAACAATAAATAAATTTTGTTTTCTTGATGTTAAAGACCAATTTTTTTTAAAAAAAATTGTTGAAAAATTAGATTTGTCCACAAGGGCTTATTTTAAAATTTTAAAATTAGCTAGAACCTTAGCTGATTTAAGACAATCTGAAAAAATAAATAGGCAAGATTTAAATGAAGCTCTTTTTTATCATTCTGGCTTGTAGCTCAATTTAATTTAAAAATTAAGAGCTCTTTTATTTTTTCTCTAATTTGTTATAATGTTTATAGATATAAAATAAATTTCTCATATGAAAAAAAAGCTAATTTCTTTGTTTTTGGTTTTCGTATTTTTCTTGACTGCTGGGGCAGGTTGTAAAAAACCAACAATGCAGGAGGCAGTTAAACCTGTTGTTCTTAATTTTTGGAGAGTTTATGAGGGCCAAGATGCTTTTGCTGAAATTATTGCTAAGTATAATGCTCAGCACCCTTATGTTACTATTAATTACCGAAAATTAAGATATGATGAATATGAGGAAGCCCTCCTTAATGCTTTTGCCGAAGATCGTGGCCCAGATATTTTTTCCATTCATAATACTTGGATAAGGAAATATGAAAGCAAGTTAGAGCCAATGCCGGCTCAAACAACAATGGTTTTTCCAATAACTCAAGGCTCTCTTAAAAAAGAAGTTGTTCCAGAATTTAGAACCATGAAAAGTTTGGGTTTAAAAGAATTGAAGCAAAACTTTGTTGATGCTGTTTATTCGGACGTGGTTTTAAATGATAAAATATATGGATTGCCTTTATCAGTTGACACTTTGGCTATGTACTACAATCAAGATCTTTTTGATCAAGCCGGAATTACTGAAATTCCAAGATATTGGAACCGTGATTTTCAACAAATGGTTAAAAAGTTAACCAAACAAGACTTGAAAGGCAATATCTTGCAGTCAGGAGTTGCTTTAGGTGGTGGAAAAAATATAGAACGATATAGTGATATTTTAGCTATTTTAATGATGCAAAACGGGGCTAGTATGATGAGTGATGCAGGGCAAGTTCTTTTTCAGACTGTTCCAGCCGTTTTTCAAAGTCAGAACTATAACCCGGGACTAATGGCCTTGAGATTTTATACTGATTTTGCTAATCCTATTAAAGAAGTTTATTGTTGGAATAGTGGTCTGGAAAATTCTGTCGATCTTTTTGCTTCTGGCAAATTGGCAATTATGTTCGGTTATTCTTATCATTTACCAACTATTAAAACTAAAGCGCCTAAGCTTAATTTTCTAGTAGAGCCCATACCTCAAATAGAAGGAGCAACTGTTCCTACTAATATGGCTAATTATTGGGTGGAGGCGGTTTCAAAAAAAAGTTTATATAAAAATGAAGCCTGGAATTTTATACAATTTATGACTAGCTCTGAAAATGCAACAAGTTATTTAGAAAAAACAAACAAGCCGACAGCCTTGAGATCGTTAATTAATACTCAAAAAGAAGACCCAGAGATAGGTGTCTTTGCTGATCAAGTTTTAACAGCTAAAAGTTGGTATAGAGGTAAAAATCCTATTTTAGCTGAAAACTTTTTAGCTGACATGATACAGGCTGTTTTAGCTGATACTGAAAACAAAACAATTGAGTTAATGAATTTTTACGCCAATAGAATACAACAAACAGTTAATTAAATTTTATGAAAAACAAAAAATCTTTAGTACTTTTAATTATTTCTTTTTTTACTATTTTTTTAATGAGTACTCCCGTGATGGCCTCTATTGTTCCTGGGGCTGGACAAAGAAGTGCTGATTATGAAAGTGGTAATTATGAATTAAATGACATTTTGTTGGTTGGAATACAGGTCACGAGATTTATATTGGGTATCGTTGGATCTCTATCTTTATTGTTTTTTGTTTATGGTGGCGTTATGTTTTTAATTTCGGCTGGCAGTAGCGACAAGGTTCAACAAGCTAAAACAATTATAATAAATGCCACTATTGGTTTAATAATTGTTTTTACAAGCTACATCATTATTGAGTTTGCCATGAGTGCTTTGGGTGTTAATTGGGGAGGGACATCATCTGTTATAACTAGACTTTTTGATTAAAATACAAAAAAATGAGTGGTTTTGTTAAAAAAAATATATTTTTAGATCAGGATTCAGTCGGGGCTTATATAAAAAAAAATAGACAAAAGAAATCAATTAGTTTAGAGGAGGCCTCTTTAAAAACGGGAATAAATATTAAATATTTAAAGGCAATTGAAGAAAGTAGTTATCGAGATTTGCCTAAAGGAGTTTACGCAAAAATTTTTTTCAAGAAGTATGTTGATTTTTTAGATATTAGACATAAAAACATTGTCTCTGATTTCGTTAAAGAATATGATAGGTCACAAAATTTTGAAAAAAACATATTTTTTAATAAAGTTGTTAGTTGGAAAAGTTTTGTTTCTTTACCAAGGGTGTTGCGCAATCTTTTAATTTTTTTAGTAGTAGTGATTTGTTTATTTTATTTATTTTTTTATTTAAAAAATATTTTTGCCCCGCCCTTTCTAGAGGTTTACAATGTTGAAGATAGGCAAATAATAAACTCCTCCTCTGTCTTAATAGAGGGTAAAACAGACGCTGAAAGTGAGGTTTCTATAAACGGAGAGGCTGTTTTAAGTGATGCTAGTGGTCAGTTTTCGGAAGTAATTTATTTAAAGTCGGGTATTAATTTTATTCATATATCTGCTAAAAAGAAATATAGCAAACAAAACTTAATAATTAAACAAATATTAGTTGAAAAATAATTTATTTATATGATAAAAAATAATTTATTAAATATAGAATCTTTGATTGCCAGACTTGGCCTTGAACAGGGGTTTAGAGTGGCTGACTTGGGTTGTGGTGCTTTTGGTTATTTTACCTTTTTATTGGCAAAATTTGTTGGTAAAAGTGGCAAGATTTATGCTGTTGATATTATTAAGGATAGCTTAGAGGCAATTAAGAAAAGAGCTAGAATTGAGAATTTAAGCCAAATAGAAACTATTTGGAGTGATTTAGAGGTTGTGGGCGGTGCAAATATAAAATCAGATTCTTTAGACTCTGTTTTATTGATTAATGTTCTGCATCAATCAGAAAAAAAAATAAATATTTTGAAAGAATGTATGCGAATTTTAAAACCAGGTGGAAAGGTTTTGTTGGTTGAGTGGAACGAAAAAGATTCTCCCTTTATTCTCTCTTCTGTTAATAAAGTTTCTAGAGATGAAATAAAGCGTTTGAGCTCATTTTTAAATATAAAAATAGAAGATGAATTTCAAGCCGGTGAATATCATTACGGCATGCTTTTAAGTAAATAAAAATTTATATTTAGTTTATCGACTTTGTTCTATAATACTAAAATGAATGATAAAAAAAATTTAGGTTATTTAGGAGAATTAATAGCTTCAAAGTATTTAGAAAAAAATGGTTTTGTTATTTTAGAAAAAAATTGGAGGTTTAAAAAATTAGAAGTTGATATAATAGCTTCCCTTGCAGGGAGGCTAGTTTTTTTTGAAATAAAGACTCGGTTTAATAACTTGTCTTCTCCCGAGGAAAATTTAAAAATTAAGCAAATTAAAAATTTAAAAAAAGCCATCTTTTTTTATTGTGGCTTTCGAAAAATTGATATAGAGTTTTCCAGGCTTGATTTTATATTTATTTCTTTAAATCGGAAAATGAAGGTGGTTAAGGCTTTTCATTATAAAAATATTTTGGATTGACTTGTTTTAATCTTTTCTTTAGTTTAAATAATTTTTTAGTAAATTTTATTGAATCATTAAATAGAATAATCTTGCTTTTTCTTTTTATATAACGATTTTCTGACCAATCAACGGGTATCTCTTTAATTTTAAAGTTTTTTCTTTGAAAAAAAATTAAAAGTTCGGTATCAAAAAACCAGTTTCTATCCTCTATTAATTCTGCCACCTTATCAAAAGAACTTCTTTTAATAGCTTTGAATCCGCATTGTAGATCAGAAAAATTGTGCTTTAAAACTATCTTAGACAATAATATGTAAATCTTGGAACTAAGCTCTTTTATTATTGATCGATTTCTTTTTGAAGATGAAAGAAACCTTGATCCGATTACTAAATCATAATTAGAGTAAATGTTTGGCAATAAGTCGTTGATATTATCTAGGGAAACGGCTAAATCTACATCCATATATATAATATAATCAGCTGAGCTTTTATCAATTGCCAGTCTAATTGCATGAGCTTTTCCTTGTCTTTTGGTAATTATATTTTTTATTTTATCCCCACTTATTTCTCTGGCTATTTTTTCTGAATTGTCGCTTGATCCATTAATAGCAATTATTATTTGCCAAAAAAAAGAATAATTTTGGGAATTTAAAAAATTGTAAAGTTTGGTTATGCTTTCTTTAAGTAATTTTTCTTCGTTGTAAACCGGAATAATGAAATCAATTTTCATATTTTTTTTGAGCAACTATATATAAGCTTAGTCCAAAAGGAATTTTTATTCCTAATTTAATCAAACTATTTTCAAAATTTAAAATTTTAAAAAGAAGATTATTAATAATTTTTGGCATCTTTCTAATATCACTTTTGTGTCTTTGTTCGGTTAAGTTATTTTTTTGATAAGCTCTCTTGAGAATTCTAATTAAAGCAATTAAGGGAAAGAGAAAGGAGTTCCAATAAATTATTTCTATTATATTAAAATTGTTTTTTTCTAACAATGTTTCTATTTCTTTTTTTTCATATCGGCGATAGTGTTCCATGGCTAAGTCATGTTCTCCAAATAAGATTTTTTTAGCTGGAATACTTAAAAAAAGATAACCATCACTGTCTAATAAATGGTTTATTTTTTGAAGAGCTTGGTAGTCTTTTTCTATGTGCTCTAAGACATCAAAAAGACAAATAACATTATATTTTTTTTCAGTTTCAAAATCTTCTAGGTTGGAATTAATTATTTTCCCTTTTTTATTTTCTTCTATTGCTTGTTTGTTTTTATCAATTCCGGTGTAATTACCGTATTTGGCAATAACTTCTTGTTGATAACCAGTCCCACAGCCTATTTCTAAAATCTCTTTTTTTTCTTGTTCTTGCTTAGGCTCATTTAAATGTTTTGATAATAAATAATTAATAAAGTTTTTTCTAGCTTTATGCCAAAAATAATCACTGCTTATTTTTTCGTAGTCTTTATAATCCATTTCTTTTAAAATAAATTAAAGCAATATCATCTTCATAAATTTTATTAAAATTTGCCTCTAAATAATTTATTAGTTGATTATTTTTATCTTTTGTTTCTTTTGAACCTGTGAGTTTTTGGTCTAGCCATTTTGTTTTTTTTGTTTTTCTTTTCTCTAAAAGAAATAATTCTATTTGGTATTCTTCTATTTTTTGTTTAATACTTTGTTCATCTTTAAAAAAGAGCAGGTATTCCTCTAAATAACTGTGATCTTTTATTTTAATTTGCGGAAGTCGTCCATCAATAAAAATCTTTTTTTCTGGCCACTGATGAATTAGATATCCGCCCCATCCGTAAGAATTGAAAATTCTGGCACTTGATATTTTGGGATCATTTTTAATAAATTCTAGTGCTTGGCAGGGGTATTTTTGACAATAATAGGTAAAAGGATTTTTTATTACCTTAATGCTAGTAGCTAAAAGAAGAAAGACAAACAAAAAAACAAAAGACAAATAAGCTTTAATAAAAACATCAATAACGGTTCTTCCAATCTTTATATTTCTAATTGTTTCTTTGATTTCGTCATAAATAAAAGATGATAAAAAGGGCAAAGAACTAATAAATAATAAAGGAAAGTGTCTTCTGGATTTGATTGCTAGTACTATAAAAAATAAAATTAAAACTAAGTGCCAAAGAGAGTTTATTTCTTTTTTATTTTTATACATTAAAAAAGAAACTAGTAGAGAGGCAATTATAATTCCTATATATAATATTTGCCAATAAAGAAAGGGTTCTTGGTATTGAGGAAGCCACTCTCCTATTATTTTAAGATAAGCATTATTTTTATAAGAAGATAAAAAATCAAAAAGTTCCAATCCGTAAGGATTAATTAGGGTAAAAAGTGAAGAAGTAACAGCAAAGTATAAAAACATTTTTAATTCTCTTGCTTTTAATTTTTTATTAAAATTAAAAAAAGAGCTAATCTTGTTTACAAAGAAGTATTTACTTTTTAAATTAAAAATAATTAATTCAGCTATTTTTATTGCTAAATAAAAGTAAAGTATAAAAACGCCCAGCAAAAAGCCTCCGTGCATGTTTGCCCAGAGCCCAATTATTATAGGCAGTGGTATTAGTTTTTTCCAGGATTTTTTATTATTTTTAAGAGATTCATTTTCAAATTTATAAATAACAATCAATTCTAATAATAAAAATAAAATTGTTAATTCTTGTACTCTCACTCCTAAACTTGGCTGACAAGCTATTAGCCCTAAAGTAAAAAAGGGGAGAAGAGTGACTATTGATTTTCTGTCCAAGGTGAAATTTTTAACAATAAAATTATGAGCAATTCCTAAAATTATACACATCAAAAGAGCAAATATAATATTTAGAGTAAAATAATTATAATTGCTATAAATTAAAAAAAGAATTGAGTCTGATAGCCATTCGTGGTTTACCCAAGTATTATTTTCTCCTAGAACATAGTTATAGTGATTTATTTGGTTTATTTGACCTGTTTTAACAACTTCTTCACCAGCTTTAAGGTGCCAGCCTAGGTCTGGATCAAGGTAGCCTAGTGAGTTTTTTAAAAGCAATAAAAAAAATAGCAGGTAAAAGGCTATGGTAAATATTTGAGTGAAATTAGGTTTTTTCATATCTCTTGTTTAGTATAGCAAACATTGTTATTTTTTCAAATATATGTTATTATTTTATTGTAAAAATTAAAAACTAGAAAGGTGGTGACTTATGAGAAAAAAAATTATTAGTTTATTATTAGTTTCTTTATTTGTTTTCCCAATCATTTCTTTGGCTTTAACTAACGGTGCTCAAGCATCAGATGACGTTTTTGGTTTAAACTACGTTAAAAATGGTGATGAAGGTATCGCTTTAGGTCAAAAAGATCCAAGAGAAATGGCCGCTCAAATTATAAATACAGTTTTAACTTTACTTGGTATCGTAGCTGTAGTTATAGTATTGTTAGGAGGTTTCAAATGGATGACTGCTGCTGGTAACGAAGATAAAATTGGTGAAGCTAAAAAATTATTAGGAGCCGGAGTTGTCGGCTTAGTAATCATCTTAGCTGCTTGGGGAATCACAACCTTCGTTTTAAATACTTTAATGGACGCAACCAACAACTAGAATATTTTATTTTAGTTTCTAAACTCGAATTTAGAAATTGGCGCCCTATTGTAAATAGGCGCCATGCTTCCTGAAATAATCAATTGTTTTAGGAAGCATGGTGAATTTCTTGTTTGATATTTATTTATGAAAAAAATATTAATAATTTCCTTGATTTTTACTTCGTTTTTATTGGCTAATTTTTCCTTAGCTGATGGTGGCAAGGGTGATTGGGGTTTAAATAGTGTTGTCACTGACACATCTAAAGATGCTTTTAATGTAGAAGAAGTTAATACTCGTGATTCTGGTTTTTATCTTTCAAGTAGGGTTGGTGTTATAATCGGAGCAATTCTTTCTTTTATTGCTGTTGTTTTTATGATTTTGATTATTTATGCTGGGATATTGTGGATGATAGCCAGAGGCAACGAACAACAAGTTGATCGGGCAAAAAATTTAATAATTCAGGCTATAATTGGCCTTATTATTGTTTTATCCGCTTATATCATAACTAATTTTATTGGAAATATGTTTACTGGAAATAGCCCTATTGTGGCTGGTTAATAATTATAAGTTTATGAAATTTACTAAAAATAAATTTGTTTTTCTAATATTATTATTTGTTTTTCTTTTTGTTCCAATTTTAAGCATGGCTAGAGAAAGTAGCTATGGATTAACAAGAACGGTCGGTCGAGGAAATTTACCATCGGTTTTTAATGAATCTAGTGGCGGACTAATTGATCGTTTAGGTGGAACAGTTGGATTTCTTCTTTCTTTTGTTGGTTTGATTTTTTTAGGACTAATGGTTTATTCTGGTATTATGTGGATGACTGCCTCTGGCAATGATCAACAAATTGATAAATCAAAAAAAACAATGATTTGGGCGGTTATTGGCATTATTTGTATTTTTGCTTCTTTTGCTCTTGTTCAGTTTATAGGAGAACAGTCTACTAAAAGTGTTTTTACTGAGGAAGATACAATTGGTGGAACCACTGGAACAACGGTAGAACAAATAAATAGTGAAGAAGAGTTAGATCTTGCTGACTGGGAGCAAGAATATCTTGAAATGTGTATTAACGATGGTGAGTATGTTTATGTAAATAATAACACCTCAGAAGAGTATTTTGATGATTATGAAGATGGTTGGAGTGGTTTTGGGGATGATGGCAATATGGACTGGGGAGATAATACTAGCGAACCTTCTCAATATTTTATACAATTTTCACAAGACCTATGTCTTTGTTTTTTAGGAAAGATGGGGGGTAGAAATTGTGGTCGTGTGTTGTGCGAACATGAATCAAAAATTGATAAACTTCAGGGCGGCAGTGGGATTGATTGTCTTACTTTATATGGAGAATAATTTTTAATTTTATGAAAAAGAAAAAAATAAAAATGTTTATAATTGTTTTTTGTTTGTTTTTTTTCTTTAGTCCTTTTTTTGTTAATGCTTTTAATTTTTCGGAGCAAACTGGTTTAAGCTCAGCTGGTGAAAAGACTGGACATACTAGTTCTAAAATCTTTAAAAGTAGTGCCGATTTAGAATCTTCAATTGGATCAGTTATTCAAACTATAATTTCTTTTATTGGTGTTATTTTTGTTGTCTTGCTTGTTTATGGAGGTGTGTTATGGATGACAGCTCGAGGTAATGATCAACAAGTTGAAAAAGCTAAATCTATAATAGTACAGTCGATTATAGGTTTGTTTATAGTGGTTAGTGCTTATTCTATAAGTGTATTAGTTATTAGCGCTTTTAATTTTCAGTAAAATATGTTTACTTTTTTTAAAAATAAAATATTATTTCTTTTGTTTGTTTTTCTGATTAGTTTTTTTACTTTTGGTCCTGTTTCGGCTAAAAACCTGGGAAATGCTTTTGATCTTAATAATTCAGCCAACAAAATGGGTTTTAATACTAGTGGCGGTGCTCAGATTGAAGATGTTGTTGGTATAGTTATTTCCTCTATTCTTGGTTTTTTGGGTGTTATTTTTGGTATTTTGATTATTTATGGCGGTTTTTTATGGATGATGGCTGGCGGCAATGATCAAGAAGTAGATAAAGCTAAAAAAATAATTAAAAATGCGGCTGTTGGTTTGGTGGTGGTTTTACTTTCTTACGGTTTAAGCTGGCTAGTTTTGAATATTTTTGTAAGTGCTGGCCCCGATATTCCAAATTAAAATTAAAATTTAAATACTTATTATGTTAAAAAAAACTATTAAACAATTTTCTTTTATCTTGATTTTAACCGCTATGTTAACTTTGCCGTTTTTGGCCTTAGCTCAGATAAGTAATGGCACTATTGCTAATCGTTTAGAGAGAACTGGTTCTTTGGCTGGTTTTTCTGCCGCTGATGAAACTAGTTTGGCAGGAACTATTGGAAGAATAGTTAATACGGCCCTTTCTTTTTTGGGAATAATTTTTGTAATTCTTATTATTCTAGGTGGTTATCAGTGGATGACGGCCGGGGGCAATGAAGAACAAGTTAGTCAAGCTAAAAGTAGAATAAAAAATGCAATTATTGGTTTAATTTTAGTTGTTTCAGCCTTTGCTATTTGGAGATTGGTTGACCAATATCTTTTGAATACAAATTTACTTTAATTTTATAAATATGAAAAGTGTTAAAAATTTTTTTATTAAAACTTCCTTTGTTTTGCTTTTTTCCTTTCTCTTTTTTTCTCCTTTAAGTCTAGAGGCACAAAATGAACCTAACCAATCAGATCAGTTCACGGGTACTGTCAGTAGAGATTCGCAGACAGGTGCTTTTTTTAGGGAGTCAGGTTATTCGGGGGCTAGCGCCGATAGTATAATAGGTAGTATTATTAAAACTGTTTTATCTTTGTTGGGCATTGTTTTTTTAGTTTTAATGATTTTCAGTGGTTATCAGTGGATGACGGCCGGTGGAAATGAGGATCAAGTCAATCAAGCTAAAAACAGAATAAAGAATGCAGTTATTGGGGTTGTGGTTGTTATTATGGCTTATGCTATAACGGCTTTCGTATTTAGAAATTTACCAGCGGGAAGTAGTTCTCAAACACAGGGAGGAACTACTAGAACTCAAAATTAAATATTTTTGTATAAGAAAAAAAGACACGTTTATTTGTGTCTTTTTTGTTTTTTTAATAACCTCTCGTACCACCCCAAACGGCCCAAAATACTGGTCGCCCCTCGTAGTTGTGAGACATGTTTTGACCTCCTAAAACATCAAATTCTTCTGTTAAAGGGGTCTTTCCTGGTTGTTGGATTATAGCTTTGTACCTTCCAGGTAATAAGTAGTCGTTTATACTTTGGCTAGGATTCAATAAGTATGTTTTTTTAAATCTGTTGCCAGCGCTAACTCCTTCTATTGTTATTTTCATTTCTCCGTAACGATTTCTGTTAGCTACAACACCTTCTAGGCCAGTGTTTCTAATAGAGTTGGCTGAAACAATATTTCCATTACCATTACCATTTTGAGAAAGAGATCTAATTAGAGTAGCGTTAGCATCTGCTACAGTTACTGTGGCATAAGCATTGGCCCCCCTAGTTATACTTGGACTTTTAGCTGAAAAACTACCTTGGCCATTTTGAACTTCCATATTAGCTCCGGCGATTCTTCTGCCATGATTCTGTTCTTCTTGTTTTCCTTCTTGTTTTAATGCTTGAGCGATTAATTCGTCATAACGCTTATTAACAAGCCTAGACTCTTTTTTAATAAATTTGGCTTGTTTGGTCGGTAAAAGACTTCCGGCTCTAGTGTTAATCATTTCTAATTCAGTTTTACGAGCTTCGTTGAGATTTTTAACAATCTCTAAAGTGTTTTGTGCAAACATTGATATCGACACAAAAATGGCTGCTAAAAATACGGCTACTTTTTTCATGATTTTTGTTTTTTTAGTTTAACATAATTAATATCTAGAAAACTCTTAATAATAAGAATCTTTTAGATATTAACTACGTCAAAACTTTTTTAAAGAACTATATTCTAACAGATAATTATATCATATTTGAAAATATTTGTCAAGAGTTGGGTTTTCCTTTGTTTTTGGCTTATTTTTTTCTATTTGTTTTATTTTGTTTTTTTTAAAAAACGAGGCCTTTTAGTTTAGACCTCGTTTTTTATTTGTTTTATTTGATTCTTTTAGAACAAACCAAGAAACCTAGCTTTGGATTTTAATGATTTTTCTTTAGCATTAACAGCTATGGTTGTTTTAATAATTGAATCTGGAATTAAAGAAATACTATCTATTCCACATTCAACTAGAAATTCAGCAAAGTCCGGGAAATCGCTTGGAGCTTGTCCACAAATACCAACCTTAGTTTTTGTTTTTTTAGCAACCGAGATTAACTGTCTGACTAATTCTTTTACGGCCTCATTCTTTTCATTAGAAATCCCGGCCACCTCCAGTGTTCCGCCTGAGTCACGATCTATTCCTAATGTTAATTGAGTTAAGTCATTTGATCCAATTGAAAAACCATCAAAGATTTTAGCAAATTTTTCGGCTAAAATAACATTAGCTGGAATCTCAGCCATAACATAAACTTCTAATCCGTTTTGACCTCTCTTTAAACCATTTTCTTCCATAATTTTTAAAACTCTTTGTCCTTCTTCAACTGTTCGACAGAAAGGAATCATTATTTTAAGATTGGTTAAACCAAGCTCATCTCTTACTCTTTTTAATGCCTGACATTCCAATTTAAAAGCTGGCAAGAAACTTTTAGAATAATAACGACTAGCTCCACGCCAACCAATCATTGGGTTAGATTCAACTGGTTCATAATCTTTTCCTCCTATTAAATTAGCATATTCGTTAGTTTTAAAGTCTGATAAGCGAACAATAACGTCTTTAGGATAAAAAGCAGCAGCTAACATGGCAACTCCTTCCGACAATTTATCAACAAAGAATTTGCTTTTATCACTATATCCTTCGGTTATTTTATCTATTGTATTTTTTAACTTTTTATCTTTTAATTTTTTATAATTAATTAAAGCTAAAGGATGAACTTTAATAAAGTTATTAATAATAAATTCTAATCGAGCCAATCCAACTCCATCATTGGGTATAAAAGAGTTCATAAAAGCGGTGTCTGGTTCAGCAATATTCATCATTATTTTGGTTTTTGGTCTAGCTATTTTACCAATGTCGGTTTTTTCTATTTTAAAAGGAATTTTTCCTTGATAAACAAAACCAACTTCTCCCTCAGCACAACTTACAGTAAAGCTTTCTCCGCTTTTTATTTTTTGACTACCATTATTTGTGCCCACTACACAAGGGATTCCCATTTCACGGGAGATGATAGCAGCGTGACAAGTTCGACCACCCTTATCAGTAACGATGGCTGAGGCAATTTTCATAATTGGCTCCCAATCAGGGTCCGTCATGTCAGTAACCAATACTTGTCCAGGTTTAAATTTCTTGATATCTTTAACACTCATTATTTTATTAGCTACACCTGAACCGATTCTGTTGCCAACGCTTTGTCCTGATACAACTATTTTACCTCTTTTGCTTAATCGATATCTTTCTAAAATATTTAAATTTCTGGCACTTTCTACTGTTTCTGGTCTGGCTTGGATGATATAAAGTTTTTTGTCTTGTCCATCATAAGCCCATTCAATATCCATGGCCTTGCCGTAGTGTTTTTCAATCGCCATACCCCACTCAGCCAATTTAATTACTTGTTCGTCAGTAATTGATTGTTTGGCTTGATCTTTAAGACTAACAGCGACATCTTTTACTGGTTTATTATGGTCGTTGTTATAAATCATTTTAATCGCTTTTTTACCAATAGTACGATAAATTATTTTTTTGGTTGGTTTAAAAACAAAAAATTGATCTGGATTAACCTTCCCTTGAACTATATTTTCTCCTAGGCCATAAATAGAATGAATCAAAACGGCATTTTTAAAGCCTGACTCTGTATCAATAGTAAACATAACACCAGATGCACCTAGGTCAGATCGAGACATTTTTTGAACACCAACTGATAGAGCAATGTTAAAGTGGTCAAAACCTTTGTCGGTTCTATAGGAAATGGCCCTGTTAGTAAAAAGAGAAGCTATGCATTTTCTAACAGCAATCAATAAATCTTCTGGGCCGCTAATATTTAAATAGGTTTCTTGTTGACCTGCAAAAGAGGCATCTGGCAAGTCTTCAGCTGTAGCAGAAGATCTAACAGCAACGTCAACATTTTCTTTTTTATAAAAAGAAGAAAGTTTTTTGTAAGCAGTTGTTATTTCTTTTTCTAAATCTTTTGGTAGTTCTGTTTTTAATATTTCTTGTCTCACTTTTTCACCTCTAGTCATTAAATTTTGAACGCTTTTTGTGTTTAAATCTTTTAAAATTTCTTTAATTTTGTTTTTTAAACCACTTTTTTCCATGAAGTAATTGTAAGCAGAAGATGTTGTTGCGAAGCCAAAAGGAACATTGATATTTTGACTAGAAAGTTTTTGATACATTTCTCCTAATGAGGCATTTTTTCCGCCCACCATAGGCACGTCTTTGATTCGTAATTCATCAAAAAACTTGATAAAAGTTTGCTTGGCCATAATTTTTAAATATTAAATTTTTATTTTTTAATTTAATTCATTATAACATATTTTTATTTTTGAATAAAACTTTTTTTATTTGCTCTTGAAATTATCTTTGCTTTATATTAATATGTCTATATATTTTGCGGGCGTGGCGAAATTGGTATACGCACTTGCCTTAGGAGCAAGCGGAGCAATCCATGAGAGTTCGAGTCTCTCCGCCCGCACTTTATTGACCCAATAGACTTTGGTCACTCTAATTGATTATAGATGTTTAAGTTTTTACATAGCTTTGAACCAAATTCAGTTTTAATCTCCCTCGGTTTTGTTAAAATTTATTGGTATGGGGTTTTTGTTGTTTTGGCGATTATCTTAGCTTTGTTGGTTTCTTTGTTTTTAGCTAAAAAATATAAAATAAACAGAGACGATCTTTTTGACCTGTCTTTTTATTTAATTGTTTTTGGTATAATTGGTGCTAGAATTTATGATGGTTTTTTGGAATGGGAGTATTATATAAAGCATCCCCTAGATATTTTAAAAATTTGGCAAGGAGGCTTGGCTATTCACGGCGGAATTTTAGCGGGAATTATTGTTTTGTATTTTTTTGTAAAAAATAAAAAAATAAGAGGCTTAAAGGGACAAAATTTTTGGGACGATTTTTTTTCTTTATCTTTTATTATTGTTCCTGGTTTAGCCTTGGCTCAAGCTGTTGGTAGATGGGGTAATTATTTCAATCAGGAGCTTTTCGGTAGGCCGACAGATTTATCTTGGGGAATACCAATAAATATTTTAAATAGACCGGTTGAGTATATTTTCAACGATTTTTTTCATCCAACTTTTTTATATGAATCGCTGGGGTCTATTTTTATATTTGTTGTTTTAATTTGTCTCCATTTTTATTTTTTTAAGAAAAATAAAATAAATTTTAGAACAAAGCTCTTAATAAGTGTTACATACTTAATTTTATATTCTGTTTTGCGTTTTTTTCTGGAATTTATTAGAATTGATTTTACCCCTGTTTTTTTAGGTTTAAGATTCCCACAGGTGATGAGCTTGTTGATAATTATATTATCTTTCTTTTTAATTTTTAAATTTTATTATAAAAAACAATAATATAGATGCCAATTTAAAACTCTTATTTTGTTTAATTTTGGCCTTGTAAACTTATGTATAGATTTCATCTTTTTGGAAAAATTTCTAATTTTAAAATTAAAAAAAGCTTAATCATTTTATATTTAGCTGGTTTTGTTTTAGCCCTTTCTTCTGCTTTTCCAGCTTATATAAATTCTAGTTTTATAGAAAATTTTGTTGATACTAGAATGGTTGGTTTATTTTTTGTGGCCGCCAATATTGCTACTTTTTTTGCTATGTTGTTTTTTCCAGCCATGATTAGAAGGTTTAGTAATCTTTTATCTTCAAAATTAGTGATGCTTTTAAATATTGTCTCTTTGATGATTTTAATGATGAGTCCAGCGCCTATTTGGCTTTTTGTGTTTTTTATTGGAATGTGGATTACTTCTAATCTTTTATGGATTAACATGGATTTGTTTGTGGAGAGTTTTACTGATAATTCCAGTACTGGCAAAACCAGGGCTATTTATTTTACTTTTATGAATTTAGGCTGGATTTTTTCTCCGATGCTAGCCTCTAGATTGGTTATTGGCAATGATCATTATAATTTAGTTTATTTAGTTTCAGCTATTTTACTTTTGTTTTTTTATTTTGTAATTGTTTTTAATGAAAAAAGGGTTAGCAAGGTTGTTGCTTATGATAAAATGAATCTTTGGCAGACAATTGTTGACTTTTGGAAAAATCCTAGCTTAAAAGGAGTTTATTTTGTTTCTTTTTTCTTAAATTTATTTTTCAATTCAGCCGTTGTTTTTATTCCTATTTATTTACATAGCGTTATTGGTTTTGATTGGTCAGTTTTGGGTGTTATGTTCTCAATTATGCTTATACCTTTTGTTTTATTTGAAATACCAGCTGGGTTTTTAGCTGATAAATATTTGGGAGAAAAAGAATTAATGTTTACCGGATTGTTAATATTAATGATTTCTTTACTTTTGTTTTTCTTTGTAAAGTCTAGCTCTATTTTTGTCTGGGGCGGAATTTTATTTTTTAGTAGAATTGGGGCTGCTTTAATTGAAGCGATGAGAGAATCAAGGTTTTTTAAAATTGTTGACGCTGAAAATGTTAGTCATATAAATTTTTTGAGAACATCATATCCTCTAGGTTATTTAGTTGGCTCTGGTTTGGGTGTTTTAATTTTAAGTTTTTATGAGGTTCAATATTTATTTCTATTTTTAGCTGCTATATTTTTATTTAGTTTTTATTTTGTTTATATTATTAAGGATAGTAAGTAATTTTTTTATTATATTTTTTTGGAGGTATTGTTTATGAAAAAAAATAAACAGAAAAACAATTTTAATTTTTGGCGCAAGCTAATAAATGCCTGGTCTTTCTTCTTTTTTACTATTATAATTATTGATTTTGTTAATTTTAATGCTTACGATGGGATAATTAGTGCTACGGCCACCATTTATGTTAGTATTCTGGCTATTTATGTTAGTAATAAAGAGTTTGAGCGTTGGTACGACCAACACAAAGATGGTCATCCGGGGGAGGTTTTTGTTGTTATTTGGTCTGTTTTGGTTGGAATTCTTTTTATTTTAGATATGTTGTATGGAAAATTATATGAATTATCTGGTTCTATAATTTCAGCTTATATTGCTGTTTTGACTATTTTAGCTATAACTAGAAAATCTAAGGAGTTGTATGAGTTAAAAAAAGGGGGCAACTAAAGAGTTTTTTTGTAAAATAAAAAACAGACCAAAATAATTTGGTCTGTTTTTGTGTGAATTGATTTTATTGATTATTTTGACATCCACAAGTCGCTCTTTTTTCTTGCTGTTTAATAGGGTCCCCAGTGCAAGTGCTGGCTACTTTTTGACCACAATTACATTCTCCGCCATTAGCTACACAGCCACATGTTCCGTTTTCAGCAAAATATGGACAAGAGCTTCTTTTGTTGTTTGTGTTTTGCTCAACATCGCTTGCTGAAGCATTGTTAGCACTAGAGTTGGTAAAAAATATTAAACCAGCTATAAAAAGAGCTAAAGATAAACCACTTAAAGCAATAATTTTCTTCATAGTTTTAAAATAATTAATTATTAAAAGCGCTTTCTATCTCTTATACGTTATTGGCTCTTTTTTTATTTCATTTTATAAATTTGGCATTGGTTTTCTGAGTTACAACTATTTTCATCAGAACAGCCGTTGCAAGACCCTTCCATTTTAGCGCAATGAGGACAGCCACATTTCCATGATCTTATTTCTTGCACAATAAATTCATTTTTTTGTGATTCTGTATTTATTTTTCCTATTATTTTTATTTTATCATTGTCGATCAATAGTTCTTTTCCGGTGAGGTTATTTTCTGGTAAAACCAAAACCCATTCTATTTCTGAAAAATCTTTTAAAATAAATTCATTATTTTTAATTTTCAATGTTCCGGCCAGCAGTCCTTTTTCTGGATTTTCCCAAGAAGAACGAATATAATTTGCTTTGCGATATAGTTTGTTGGAGGATAAGTATGCTTCTGTTTTCTGGCTCATTCCAGACAGATAAAAACCGCTAGCTAAAATAGTAACAATAAGCATTCCTATAATGCTTTGATATATAAAGGGATAGGCATATGTTCCGTCGGCTTTTTTTGTTTTAATGAGGGTTAAAATTAAGAAAACTAGAACCCCTAAGAGCCAAAAATAAGGAAAGGCTTTTAGAAAGAAGGTGCCCGGGCTTGATCCTAGGAAATGGTAAATATCCCAATCGCCATGTTTAATTATTAAAAACATAACAGACAAAGACAGTCCAGCGAAAAGTAAAAAAATTGATGTTAAAATCCAAAAAATTATTTTTTTAAAAACAAAAAATGAACGACTCAGCGGTTTAAGTTTTTCTTTTTCTATTTTTTTAATTATTTTATCTTCCAAATTATTTAACATATTTTTGATATTTATCCTTGAATTGTTTTTTAGCCCTGTTTATTTGAGTGCAGATTGTTCCTATTGGTTTTTTTAAAATATCAGAAATTTCTTTATATTCTTTGTGTTCAAAAAATCTTAAAACTATTATTTCTCGATATTCTTCTTTTAACTCTTTTAATGTTTTTAATACTTTTTCTTTTTCTATTTTTATATCCAATTCTTCGCTTAAGTTAATATCTTCGTCTGGTATTTCTAGCTCTGGTAAAAGTGGCAAATTACTTCTTTTTTGGCGCCTGATTTCATCTATGGCTTCATTGTGAACTATGCGATAAGCCCAGGAAGAGAATTTAAGTTTAGGGTCAAAATTATTTAAATTTTTGTATATTTTAATAAAAGAATTTTGAATAACATCTTCAATGTCGTCGTTTTTAAAACCAGTAAATCTTTTTAGATAATAAAAAAATTTCTCCTTGTATCTTTTAACAAGAAGAGAGAAATGGCCAGTATTTTCTAGCGATAGTTGAAGCAATTCTTCGTCACTATATTCTAATTTTTCTTGATTATTTAAATTCATCGGTGTTATCAGTTATACGAAAGAAGCGGCCTTTTTATTTCTTTTTTTAATAATTTTTTCAAAAAACTAAAACAATTTTAATCAATGGTTTGAATAGTTGAGGCATTGTTTAAAGAAACATTAATTTTATTTATTAGAAATTATAAAATTGTTTTAAATTGAATTTGAAGGGTTTATTTTTAATGAAATTTAAAAAGTAAATGTTTGAAGTTTTATCCGGGGATTAATTTTAAAAGCGTTATTTCGTTTTTTGATCCAAGTCTCATATACGGCCCCCATGTGCCAGTGCCCGGCGAGACATATAAAAACATGTTTCCCAAATCATACAATCCTTTGATGTATTTATATTTTATTTTAACTATGAAATTAAATGGAAATATTTGACCTGAATGTGTGTGCCCGGCAAGCTGAAGGTTTATTCCTAGTTTTTTTGCTTCATTATATCCTTCAGGGGAATGATATATAAGGATGCTTGGCTTTGATTTGTCTATATTTATTTTTTTAAGTTTTTCTTCAAGGTGATTTTTGTCTTCAGAAAATTCAATTCCGATTATTTGAACATTTTCAAAACTAATAATTTCATTTTTTAGTATTTGTATATTTGTTTCTTCTAAAAAAGAATATGTTTTTTCTGTGTTTTCAATCACTTCGTGGTTGCCGGTGATAAAATAAATTGGAGATTTAAATTTGTTAAAATCTTTAAACATTTCCTTGTTGAGCCTAGAACTGGCATCAACCATATCACCAGTTATTATAATCATGTCTGGGTTTAACTGGCTTGTTTTTTTAATAATTTTTTTTAAAAAATTAGAGTTTCTTATAGTGCCAATATGAATATCTGAGAGTTGAACAATATTGATATTTTTTTTTAAATTTTTAATAGGTATATTTACTTCTTTTATTGTTATTTTAGAGGCATTGACTGCGGATGCAATGCTTAGTATAGCGATTCCGGTGATAATTATTATCCCTGCGTAAGATGTTGTCCAAAACAAACTTATTATTTCATATATTAAAAGTAAGCAAAGGGCAAAAAGAAGGATTCCTAGCCAAAATGTTGATATTGTATAAAATATTTTGGATAAAATGTTCGGAAAAATTCTTTCCATATACATAGATATTGGCAAAGAAAAATTAATTAAAATTATTAATAAATATAAAATATTTTTTTCTATTCCTAGATATCCTCCAAGCCTAATAACAACATAGAAGTTAAGACTTATATAGACTAACAAAAACATTAAAAAATATAGCATAAATATAATTTTTTTATTCATATTTTTATTTGCGGAGAGATAGGGATTTGAACCCTAGAGAGCTTGCGCCCAAACGGTGTTCGAGACCGTCGCCTTAAACCACTCGGCCATCTCTCCCTTTGCTTTTATTTTTTTAAAATATTAATTTCTTCTTTGTTTAAATTTTTCCACTCTCCTTCTGTTAGGTCGTCTAATTTTATACCAGCAAATTCAATTCTTTTCAAGCTTTCGACTTTTAAACCAAAAAACCCGAACATTCTTCTGATTTGTCTTTTTTTACCTTCACTTAAAATAATTTTAAAATTTTGTTCATTAATTATTTCTAATTTTTTTGCTTTAGCCAATGTTTTTTCTTCTATGTCCACACCTTTCATGAATTCATTTTTTATTTTTTTTAAAAAGCAGTTGTTTTTTAATAAATTGTCATTTTTTATTTTTACTAAATATACTTTTTGATGTTCAAACTTGGGATGACTTAATTTGTAATTTAAGTCACCATCATTAGTTAAAATCAATAATCCAGAGCTATCCTTATCTAGGCGACCAATAGAAACTATTTTTTCTTTTATATTAATTAAAGAAAAAATATTTTTTTCTCCCTTAAAGCTTCTGTTAGTGCAAACATAGCCAACTGGCTTATTTAATTTTATGTATATTTTTTGATTACGAACTAGTTTTTGTCCATTTATTTTTATTTTATCTTCACCGAAAACTTTTTCTCCTAGTTGAGCCACTTGCTCATTTACTGAAACCATTTTTAATTTTATTAATTCTTCGGCTTTGCGACGAGAATAATTACTATTTTCAGCAATTACTTTAGTTAAGTTCTCTTTATTCATATTTTTTTGTTTTCTGTTTTAGTTGGTAGATGGCTAATATGCTCAAAATTACCCAAAAAAGAACTGATAAATCATTTTTAAAATAAGGCACATCAAAGATGCCATGAATTATAATAATTAAAAGCGAAGAAAATATTCCTAAATATAAAAAACTTTCTTTACTATTTTTTTCTTTAAGACCGGCCTTTAATGATATAAACAATGATTTAAATATTAAAAACATAAATATTATTGCTCCAATTAAGCCAATTTCTGTCCAGAAATTTAAAAATATATTATGAGGATAAAGATAAGTTTCGAGAGGTTGCCATCTCTCGACTCGATATTTGTCATCAAAAATTATTATTTTTCTACTAAAATCTGGATCAGCATCTTTGTTAAAAAACAAGCCCTCTTGGTGATAATCTTTTATTTTGTTTTGGTAATTAGCCAGTCCTGCTCCCCATAAAAAATTGCCGTCATTTAACATTGTGGTCGTTTCTTGCCAGCCGACTAATCTTATTTGGTAAGAAAGACTAGATGATAATTTTAAATTTATCCAATCTTTTTTGTAAAAATAAAATGATGGTATTAAAGCCAAAAATAAAATTAGAAGGTAAATTTTATATTTTCTTTTAATTAAAATAAAAATAACAAAAACAAATGATAAGCCTATAGCTAAAATAGCGCCCTTGGATTTAGAAAAGTATATAGCTAAACAGCTAGAAAGTATGGTTATAAAAAGAATTAGTTGTTTTAAAAAGGAATTTAAACTTCCTCTTTCTTTTATTTTGTAGATAAACAGTCCGATACTTATAGGGATTATTGGTCCGAGATATAGGGCGACAGCATTGGGGTAGCCAAAGAAGGAAACAACTCGACGGTTTTCAGGGTTAGCCCAAAATTCATTAAAGATAAATTGTCCGGTTATTTTTTGCCAGATAGCAACTAAAGAAACAGTTAAGGCCGAAAGAGATAAAGCATAAAAGATTTTTTTAATATCTTTTTCACTTCTAAAAATATTAACAATTACAATAAATAAAAATATTGGCTCCAAAAAGTAAGCCTTAAAAATACCTAGAGCCGAAGAATTTAAATCAGCAATGAAAATGGCAACAAAGGACAGGGCTAAGATTAAAATTATTTCCCATGAAAAAGGGTATGGTATTTTTTGTGCCCACTTTTTTGTTGTATTTTTGAATATTTCTTTTCTCTTATTAAAGAGAAAAAAAGTAAAGACAATTAAAATCATTACTTCTAATAGTGTGGTGGGAACTGAAAAGATATTAAATCTAATGAGATAGCTGGGTAAAGAAAATATCAAAACAAGCACGGCCATTTTGAGGTTTAAACGGCTTAAAAATAAGAATAATAAAAAATATAAAGCGATTAAAAAATTCATATTTCTAAAATTATAACATTTTGTTCTTGAGTTGACAATTTTTTTTAAATATTATATAGTTTTTTGTTGTACTTTAAATATTGTTTAACTAAAAATTAAATAAAATGGGAATACAAATCTCGAGTAGCAATCTTTTTGATTTGTTTAAATTTATGGAAGAGGCTGAACTCTCCATCGAAAATCTTATTGATTTTTGTCAAAAAGAAGCAGCAAAAATCGCTGCCAGAAATGGCAAAAAATTTGTTTTAGAAATTGATTATAGTAAAAGTATCTCAGAAATGATTAACGCCGGAAAATATTCAAGCGTTGAAGATTTTGGAATGGAACAAATTGTTCTACCATCCGATCTGATTGGTAAAAAGATTGAAGTTGAGGCCATGCTATTTCATTTTGGCTTTGAAATTTCTACTCAGGATGTTATCCTGGAAATGAAAAAAAATAATTATCGACCCGCTAACATTTTTGAGTTATTGTCTTTTGGAAAAAAAGAGAATAGTTGGCCAGAGGAGTCTTTTGTTCTTGCTTTTGGGACTTCTTTTATCAATGATTTTCAAGAGAGTTGTTTCTTTTGCATTGATTTTTTAAATTTTGAGAAGGAAATTAGCTTTAATTCAGAAATTGAAGATACTAATTGGTCGACTAAATGCTTTTTTTTAGGGATTAAGGAAGGTTGAAAGACTTCAAAAAGAGCTTTTAAAATAATTTTCCCCTAGACTATTCTAGGGGTTTTTTATTTTTAATTATATTAATTATATGTTAAAATATAAACAGAGATTGACTTTTAGTGTTACCTTTTTGAGCTAGGCTCGTTGTATAAGGTAGAATAATTAATTATTTGTTTCCTATGAGCTCACAAGAAGAATTAAGTCTAATAAGAGATTGCCAAAATGGTAATTTAGCTTCTTTTTCTAAGCTTTATGATTTTTATTTAGATAAAATATATCGTTTTGTTTATTATCGTGTTAGCCACAAAGAAACAGCCGAAGATTTGAGTAGTCAAACATTTTTGAAGGCCTTAAAGGCTATCGATTCAGCTGATTTTTCTGAAAAAAATTTTTCTGCCTGGGTATATAAGATAGCTTATAATCTAATAATTGATTATTATCGGTCTGACAAAAAAGAGGTGGAGCTTGATAAAGTTCTTGATCTTTCCGCAAAAGAAAATTTATTGGAAAAAGTTGATAAAAATAAAAAAATTGAGCTTATTAAAAAAGCAATGACCTGTTTAAGCCCTAAACAAAGAGATGTCGTAATAATGAGAGTTTGGGATGAGCTTTCTTATAAAGAGATTTCTGAGATAAGTGGAGATAGTGAGGAAAATTGCAAGGTTATTTTTTCAAGAGCTGTTTCAAAGCTAAAGGAAAACTTGCCAATTGAATATTTTGTTTTATTATTCGCTTTAAATATATTAAAAAATTAACTACCTCTTTGTCATTTTTATGATTTATTGAGGTCAAAGAATATGATTGATGATAAAAAAATAAAAAAAATTCTGAATGATTTGTATAAAATAGATCCAGAATTTAAAAGCCATGAAAAAAAATTGGTTAAAATTATTAAAGAGCTTTTGCTTTTGCAACCAGATATTAAGCCAGATAGTAAGTTTGCAGAGGATTTAAAGCTTATGTTAAAAACTGAAGAAAAAAAGATTAATAAAGTTAAAGCAAACAAAAAAGAAGAAACTTCAAAAAATTACTTTACTTCTTTTAGTTTTTTATTTGATCTTTCTCGGTCATTTGTGATTGTTTCTGTTTTATTGCTTTTGGTTGTTAGTTTTTCTTTTGTTAGGCTTCAGAAGGACGCTTCTAAATTTGTTCACCAAAATAAGCCAGAAAATAGTTTTTTAAATATAGAGCAAGAAACTAGAATTGTTAAAAAGGGTAAAAATAGTTTTGGTAATCTTTACTCCCAATTAACTGCTGGAACTGAATCTTCTATGCTTAGCTCTAGGGCTGATGATAGGGTTTTGGGCATGGGAGATGGTAATATGACAACAATGGAGGCTGAAGAAGGTAAAATTGCTAGCAGTGATATGAGCATAATGCCTATGCCTGTTAAATATAATTACATTTATACTGGTGATGAATTTGAAATGTTTGAATCTGAAGAAGAGGTTTATAAAAGAGTTCCTTTGGATATTTCTAAACAATTTGCTAATAATTTTTCTAGCTCTGGTCTTTTAATTAATACTAATAAATTTAGCAATGCCGGAGTTTCTAGTTTTAGCTTAATGGAAGATCGTGACTTTGGTTATAATATTTCTTTTTATTTTGAAGACGGCAGTGTTTCTTTGTATAAAAATTGGAAAAAATGGCCTCGAATTGAAGAGCTTTGTGGTGGTTGGGAAAACTATGAATGTATAGAAAGCCATCGACTTTCTTTTGATCAAATTTTGTCTAATGAGGAAACATTATCAATTGCTGATAACTTTTTAAATGAGTATGGTGTTGATTTAAGTTCTTATGGTCCTGGAGAGGTCCAAAATGACTGGTTAAGAGATTATGCTGCTACAGAAGATAAAAGTAATTATTATATACCAGAATCTATTAGTGTTGTTTATCCTTTAATAATTGACGACAAGATGGTTTATGAAGAGTATGGTAACAAATCTGGTATTGTCGTTGAGGTGGATATGAGAGAGAAAAAAGCTTCTGGTCTTTATAGTATGTTTTATCAAAACTATGAAAGTTCTGTTTATGAAACAGAGGGCGATAGAGAAAAAATAATGGAGCTTGTTTATAATGGTGGGGCTTATCCTTATTACGATTATTTTGTTGAAGGTGAATATGAAACTGTTGATATTGAATTGGGTGCTCCAAGTTTAGAGTTGGTAAAAATTTGGAATTATGATGAAACTAAAATGACTAATCAGGAGTTATATGTTCCAGCTTATGTTTTTCCGATAATTTCTCAATCTAAACCTAATTATTTTTATCGTAAAAACATTGTTATTCCGGCGGTTAAAGATTTTTTTAATCGTTATAATTATCCAGGACAACCAAGAATTTTGCCAATTGACCTTTCTGAACCGATGGAAGCTGATGGTTCTGTTTCTTCCGGTGGAAGTGATGGTTTAGCAGAAACATTAATTATTGAATAGATTTTACAATAAAAAAAAGAAGTCTTCTCAAGAAGACTTCTTTTTTTATTTAAACTAAGCTCTTTCTACGTATTCTCCAGTTTCAGTGTTTATTCTTATAACATCTCCTTCGTTTATAAACAGAGGTACAGTTACCATAGCTCCAGTTTCAAGCTCAACCTGTTTATTAACATTCCCACTGGAATTTCCTTTTACTCCTGGAGGAGCACTGACAACTTTAAATTCCATTTTAATCGGTAAGTTTATTGCCACGGGATTGTCATTGAAGTGTAAAACGTCAACATTTGTTTCTTCTTTTAAATATTTTTCTTGTTCTCCGATATCTTCTAGCGACAAGGAAAATTGTTCAAAACTATTGTTGTCCATGAAATAGGCATTGTCTTGATCTTTGTATAAAAAATTAGCTTTTTTGGTTTCGGTTCGAGCTTCATCCACTTTATCATTTCCTTGATAAGTTTTTTCCAACACGTTTCCATTAATAAGATTTTTCATCTTTACTTTTAAAACAGCTCCACCCCTTCCCATTTTGTGATGATCGGTTTTAATAACCACAAACGGCTCATTATTTATTTCCAAAACTTTACCCATTTTTATTTCACTAAGACTTAACATAATTTTCTAGTTAATTTTATTTGTGTGTGAATCCAAGTAAAGCCATTTTTCTAGCTCTTTTAATGGCAACTGTCAATTTTCTTTGGTGCCAAGAGCAAACTCCTGTTCTTTTTTTGCCAATAATTTTCATGTAGTAGTTAACAAAATTATATAAATTTTTGGCATCTTTGTAGTCGGGTTCAAGATTGTTAGTACAAAAGTGACATTCTTTTGTTTTCTTTTGATTTTTCATATTTCTTTATTAAATTATTTTTTATTAGAATGGTATATCTTCTATTTTTATTTCGTCTTCATCTTCGCTTTCTGGAATAATTATTTCATCGTTATTTCCACCAGGCACTGAACCTTGACCACCAGCCTTAGGGCTTAGGATAATCATATTTTCAGCGACAACTTCCGTTGTCTTTCTTTTAGATCCATCTTGAGCAGTCCAATCACGAGTTTGTAATCTTCCTTCAATATATACTTTTATTCCTTTGCTTAGATATTGTCCACAAATTTCGCCTAGTTTTCTCCAAGCTATTACATTGTGAAATTCAGCCTTGCTTTGTTGTTGCCCATTTTGATCTGTCCAGTTTAAATTGGTGGCGATTGAAAACGATGTTACTGTTTGGCCAGAGTTAGTGTTTCTAACTTCTGGATCTCTAGTTAAATTTCCAATTAACATGACTTTGTTTAAAGAATACATATTTTTTTATTTTCCTTATTTTTCAAGATAAGAAAAAAAATTAATTTTTAAACTACAGCAAGTTATCGATATTTAAAACATCGTCTAATTTTTCATCTAGAGTTTTTAAGTCTATCTTCTTTTCATCTTCTTTTTTCTTAGAGACTTTTTTGGTTTCTTTTTTAGCCTCTTCTTTTTCTTTTAACTCTTCAGTTTTTTTGCTGTCTATTTTTTCTTTGATCTTTTTATCTTTTTTAATTTGTTCCTCGCTTTTAACATCTTTTTTAACAATTAAAAATCTAACAACCTCTTTGTCTAATCTTAAGGTGTCGTTAATTTTAGCGATTAAAGTCCTTTCTAGATCAAATTCATAAAGGCCATAGTAACCATAATATTCATGGTTGATTGGATAAGCAAATTTTTTCTTACCCCAGTAATTTTCTAAAGTTATTTTTCCATCAAGGGAAGTGATTAATTCTCCGACCTTTTTGAAAACTTTTTGAGCTTCGTCATCAGTAAATTTGTTCGGCATGATGAACAACATTTCATAATGAATTAGCCCAGATGGTTTTGTTTTTGACATAGTCAATCTTAGCAAAATGCTCCTAAATTTAACTTATTTTAAAGCTAAAAAATGGTTAACATTTTTATTAATAATTTTTTAAATTTAAATAAAAAAACCCAAAGTATTCTGAAGAATTTGGGTCTCTAGAGAATACCTTTAATTCTACTCTATTTGGTAGAATTGACCTTTAAAGTAAAGGACATGGGAAAGGTTATTTAGTTTGGTTATAATATAGCATGGTGTTTTAAAAAAATCAAGTTTTTATTATTTTTCTTTTTAATGCTATAATTAGTTTATAATAATAAACAAACCAATGAAAAAATATTTTTTTGTACTAGGGTCAAACCCCGAACTATCTTTAGCCGAATTATCAACTCTGTTTCCTGAAAATAAATGGCAGAGAATTGCCTCAGTTGTCTTTTCCGATTTCTCTGAAGAATTAAATTGTACTGATTTAATGAATTCTTTGGGTGGCACTATTAAAATCGGTGAGTATTTAACTGATTTTAGTTTAGCCAATCGCCATGCTTTATCTGAGTTTACAAAAAAGGAAATAATTAAAAACGCTCGAGAGAATAATTTAAATGGTAAATTTAATTTTGGTTTTTCTTTTTATGGTAGTAGAAAGCTTCCGGGGGATTTTTTCAAATTAGCTTTAGCTGTAAAAAAAGATTTAAAAAATTTTGATATTTCTAGTCGAATTGTAACTTCTCGAGAGCAAATTTTATCTAGCGTGGTGGTCGAGCAAAATGGATTGGTTGATGGTGGTTTGGAATTGTGTTTCTTTGTAGATAAAAACAAGGTTTTTATTGGAAGAACCTTAACGGTTCAACCATTTAAAGATTTGTCTAAAAGAGATTTTGGTCGTCCCAACAGAGATGATCATTCTGGCATGATTCCACCCAAGTTAGCTCAAATTATGGTAAATTTGGCGAGAGGAGGTGATGCTGACTTTAAAGAAAAGAAAATTTTAGATCCTTTTTGTGGGTCGGGAACAATTTTAATGGAGGCTTATCTTATGGATTTTAAAAATATAATTGGATCAGACCTGTCAGATAAAGCGATAAATGATAGTATTTCAAATATTGATTGGATAATCGATTTTAATGAAAAAAAATCAATAGAAAGTTGTAGTAAAAATATTGATATTTTTCAATCAGATGTTTTAGATTTAGATAAAAGTTTAGATAAAAATTCTATTGATTATATTGTTTGCGAGCCTTATTTGGGGCCACAAAGAGGTTTTAAAGATTTTAATGAAGTGGTGAAAGAATTGAATGATTTGTATTCTGGGGCCTTAAATGTCTTTTATAAAATATTAAAAACTGGTGGTCGGATTGTGATGATTTGGCCTCAATTTAGAGCTAATAATAAAACTTGGAAACTAGAGCCCAATGTGAGTAATTTTAAAATGATCCCAGCGCTTATTTTTAATGAAAGTAATAATGAGGAAAAAAGTCAAAGAAAGAATTTGGTTTATGGACGAGAGGATCAAAAAGTTTGGCGAGAAATAGTTGTTTTGGAAAAAAAATAATATTACAAATGTATGTCTGTTTTTTGTAAAATTTGTAATTGTAAAACAAAGGAAATTTTTTCTGAGAAATCAAAAGCTTTATATCACAAGTGTTTATCTTGTGATTTTATTTTTAAGGACGATGATCATTTAATTAATGCTGAAGAAGAAATGGAAAGATATAATCAACATAAGAATTCTGTAGATGATTTAGAATATGTTGCTTATTTTAAGGATTTTATAAACAAGGCAATTATTCCTTATTGCCCAAAGGCGGAAAAGGTTTTAGATTTTGGTAGTGGGCCTTCACCTGTGTTGACAACGATTTTAGAGAGAGACTATGGTTTTGAAAAAGTTGATATTTATGATCTTTTTTATTCTCCTGAAAAAGTATATGAAGGCAAAAAATATGATTTAATAGTTTCCACAGAAGTAGTGGAACACCTAAAAGATCCTTTAAAATATTTTTTAAAGTTTAAAGAGTTGTTAGTCGATGGTGGCTTTCTGTGTATTATGACCTTGTTTCATCCTAACGATGATGATAAATTTAAGTCTTGGTGGTATATAAATGATGAAAGCCATATTAGTTTTTATAATAATAAAAGCATTAATAAAATCGCTGAAAAAGTAGGTTTAAAAATTGTTTATAGTGATAATCGACGTTATTTAAGTTTAAAAAGATAGTTTTTTATAAAAATTCAATAAAACTAAACAAAAAATCAAGCTTGACGTTATATTATTTATGATGTATAATTAGTAATATCTATTTATACATTGGATGTTAAAAAAGTTATATCTTTTTATGCAAAGACATTTAGACAATAAAATTAAAGACCATTTTAGTAAATACAAACAAATTCTGATTTTGCTTGGCTCTAGGCAGGTTGGTAAAACTACAATTATTAAAAAGCTATTTCCAGATAGTAATTATTTTTTAGTGGACAATGAACCAATTAAAAAGATTTTTGAATCTTATGATATTGAAGCTTATAAAACAATTATAAATAAAAGGTATAAAAATATAATCATTGATGAAATTCATTTATTAAGTGATCCCGGCAGGGCCGCCAAAATAATTTATGATCAGTTAAATGATTTTAATTTAATAATTACTGGATCGTCGTCTTTTCATATTAAAAACAAAACCAGCGAAAGCTTGGCTGGTAGGAAAATTGACTATAATATTTATCCACTTACTTTTTCTGAATATCTTTGTCAAAAAGAAACAGAAACTGATTTAAATTTTAATATTTTTAATAAAATAATTAATTCTAAAAATAATTTATCAAATAATTCGTATAAATTTGATATAGAAAATATTTTGGAAAATATTTTAATTTACGGGCAATACCCCTATGCTATTAATTATCCGGCCGATAAAAAATATATTTTGAATTTTGTTGATAGCCTTATTTTTAAGGATATTTTAGAGCTAAATTTAATTGAAAATAAAAGTTTGGCTAAAAATTTATTAAAATTATTAGCTCTTCAAATAGGTAATTTAATAAATTATTCAGAATTGGCCCTGAACTTAAAAGCTGATCAAAGAACAATAAAAAGGTATATAGAAATTTTTGAACAAAGTTTTATTTTGTTTAGATTATATCCTTACTCTAAAAACAAAAGAGATGAAATTTCCAAAGCTCCAAAAATATATTTTTATGATACAGGACTCAGAAATGCTATCATTAATAATTTTTCTAGTATTGATTTAAGACCGGACAAGGGCGCTTTGTTTGAAAATTTTATTATTGCTGAAATGATAAAACAAAATAGTTATTTAGATAAAATTTTTAATTTTTATTATTGGCGCACCAAGCAGGGCTCAGAAATAGATCTTGTTTTGGAAGGTGATAATAAATTGTTTGGAGTAGAAATTAAATATATTAAAAATAGAGTTAATAAAGCTTTTAAAAATAGATATCCAGAGGCTGAATTAAAAAATATAAATAGTAGAAATTTTTATTAAAAATATATATAAATTAGCATAATTTAAAAGAAATTTTTTTCGGAGTGTAGTATAATGGTAGTACGCGTGCATGGGGTGCATGTAGCCCCGGTTCGATTCCGGGCATTCCGACTTATGAAAAAACTTGTTGTAGTTAACGACAAAATGCAAAAAAATTACCAATATTATTTAACTGAACCAATTGGTAAAAATTTTGCTTTAGAGTTTAAGCCGGAGCTAACACCTCAAGAAATGTTAGCGCTGGGAGTTTTTGGAGGTAAATATATGACCGATTGTCAAAAAGAATTTCCGTCTTCTTGGTTTAAAAAAGCTAAATTATCACCAGAAAAATATGACATTAAATTTAATTACTTTAAAGTAAGGGCTAGTCAATCTTTGAGAATTTGGCGAGAGAAGGGCTGGATTTATAAAGAAGATCCACGAGGTTGGTTTCAATGGTATTGTCGTTATTATATGGGGAGAAGATTAGAGCAAGAAGATAAAAGGCAGATTAAAAGATGGAAAGCCATCAAGAGACATATTGTGGCAATTATTAATAATTGTCGTCGAGGAGATTTAAATTGTCGCGCTCGTCAAAGACAAGCAGTAATGCATTGGGCTTATGATAGTCGTAAATTTTAATTAATTTTTTAAAAATAATTTTATGTGTGGAATTGTTTCCTATATTGGACCAAAAGAAGCTTACCCAATTCTAATAAAAGGTTTAAAGCGCTTAGAATATCGTGGTTATGATAGCGCTGGCGTGGCTATTATTAATAAAGGTTTAAATATTTATAAAACAAAAGGAAAGGTTGGAGATTTAGAAAATAAAATTTTGGAAGAAAAGAAAGATATTAATGGAAATATTGGTATTGCTCATACTCGCTGGGCAACGCACGGGGAGCCAAATGATGTTAATGCTCATCCTCATTCCTCTGGATCCGGGGACTTAGCTATTATTCATAATGGAATTATTGAAAATTATAATTCATTAAAAGAAGAGTTGGTTTCTCGTGGTTACAAATTTGAAAGTGAAACTGATACGGAAGCTCTAGTTCATTTAATAGATGATATTAAAAAAAATGAAAAAGTAGAAACAGCTGAGGCAGTGCGCTTGACTTTAAACAATGTAGTCGGTGCCTATGCCATCGTTATTTTAGATAAAAATAAAAAAAATACTTTAATAGCTGCTCGCAAAGGTAGTCCCTTAGTGGTCGGAGTTGGCGAGGAAAAGGGCGAATTCTTTTTAGCTAGTGATGCTACTCCCATAGTTGAATATACCAAAGACGTTGTCTATTTAAAAGATAATGAAATGGCTATTATTGAAGATTCTAAACTTATTATCAAGACAATTCATAACGTTTCTAAAACTCCATTTATTGAAAAATTAGAACTTAACTTAGATCAAATTGAAAAAGGTGGTTTTTCTCATTTTATGATTAAAGAAATCAATGAACAGCCTAAATCAATTTTTGATTCTATTCGTGGTCGTATCAACTTAAAAGATGTTTCAGTTGAAATGAGAGCTATTCAAGATTATGAAGAAAAATTAAAAACAGTTAAAAGATTAATTATTATTGGTTGCGGAACTAGTTGGCATGCTGGACTCGTTGGTCGTTATCTTTTTGAAGAAATCGCTAAACTACCGGTTGATGTTGAGTATGCCTCGGAATTTAGATATCGTAATCCAATTGTCTATCCTGATGACTTAGTTATCGCTGTTTCTCAAAGTGGTGAAACAGCCGACACCTTGGCTGCTATGAAATTAGCCAAAGAAAAAGGAGCCACCGTTTTTGGTTTATGTAATGTTATTGGTTCTTCAATCCCTCGCTTAAGTCACGCCGGAGCTTATACTCATGCTGGTCCGGAAATAGGGGTTGCCTCGACCAAGGCTTTCACTTCTCAAATTTCAGTTTTAGTTTTAATGGCTTTAGCCGTAGCTCAAATTCGAGGAGTTATTAGTAAGGATAGAATGAATTTGTTATTAAGTGAATTAGAAAATATCCCAAAGCTAGTTGAAAAGGTTTTAAAGATTAATGATCAGGTTTATAAGATTGCGGAAAGATACAAAGATTCAACTAATTGTTTGTTTTTAGGAAGGGGAATAAATTTTCCGGTAGCCCTAGAAGGCGCTTTAAAATTAAAAGAAATTTCTTATATTCATGCCGAGGGTTATCCAGCAGCTGAAATGAAACATGGGCCAATAGCTTTAATTGATGAAAACATGCCAGTAGTAGTTGTGGCTCCACGTGATAATGTTTATGAAAAAATAATTAGCAATATTTGTGAGATAAAGGCTCGCAAAGGAAAAATAATAGCTATTGTTAGCGAGGGTGACATTAAAATTAAAGAATTAGCTGACTATGTAATTGAAGTTCCAATTACCGAAGAAATTTTGAGTCCTCTTTTAAGCACCATTCCTCTTCAACTTTTGGCTTATCATATTGCAGTTTTGCGTGGTTGCAATGTTGATCAACCTCGAAATTTAGCCAAATCAGTTACAGTTGAATAATTTAATTTAAAATTTTTATGAGATTAAATAGATTTTATTTAGAAAATTTTTCTAATGATAAAAAAATAGAAATGAAAGATTGCTCTGTTTTTCATCAAATTAAAAATGTTTTAAAGATGAAAGTTGGTGAGCAAGTTTCTTATTTCAATCAAGAAATAGAGTCAATATATAAAATTGAAGAAATTTCCAAAAAGGTAATTATTTTTATTTGGCAAAATAATGTTGAAAATAACTTTAAACCCAAAAGAAAAACAATTCTTTTTCAATCTCTAATTAAAAAGGATAAAATGGAATGGGTTGTTCAAAAAGCAACTGAGTTGGGTGTAAGTAAAATTGTTCCAGTTGTTTCCAGAAGAAGTGAAAAAAAAGATATTAATTTGGAAAGACTAAATAAAATTATTATTGAAGCAGTTGAACAATGTGGTCGTCGAGATTTACCCTTAATTTCTGAGCCACTTAAATTTTCTGATATTTGGTCTAAAGTTGAAGGTTTAGCTTTTTTGGGTGATGGTTCAGGAATCAATATTTTAGAAGTTTTTAAAAAAAATGAAGAAAATTGTAAAAAAGTTAGTATTATAATTGGACCAGAAGGTGGGTTTGAAAATAAAGAAATTGAATTAGCTAAAAAAAATAAGGCTGAAATTGTTCGCCTTAATAATTACGTTTTGAGAAGTGAAACAGCGTCAGTAAGCTTTTTGTCAATTATTTCCAATTCTTGATTTTGTATAAGAAAACCCTGCTCTACTTTATCAAGATTTTGGCAAACTCGATTAAGAGTCTCCGTTTACACGGAGTCGCTTGAAAATTACAAAAACAGAAAAACCATTTTCTAAATTTTTAAACAAATTTGCCTCAACTTTTTATGTTTGAGACCACAGCCTCAAACAGGAAAAAGCCTAAAATTGGTGTTCCAAAACTTGATAAAAAGCAAGGTTTTCTTGTTAAGATTATAGCATTTTTTAAAAAATAAAACAATAATAAAAAATAAGTTATTTTTTTAATTTTTGTTGTTTTTTTAATTTGCCAAATCATTTTTTTTAAATTATAATAAAATCAAGCCAAGAGATTGGATTTTTTGTTGTTTTATTAATTTATTATGTTAGATTTAGATTTTAAAGAAAAAATTAAAGATGAATTAATCGAAGAGGGTGATTATACTTTTGAAGATAGTCAAGAATTAAAGCCAAAAAGAAAAAGATTAGGACTTAAAATAGCTGCCTTTATTTTTGCTTTTTTATTAATGTTTACCGCTACTGTTTTGATTTCTGGCGATAGTTCCGAGTCTTGGATTGGTAAAATACCTTTTATTGGTAGAATCGCTGGTTTAGTCGAGAGCTCAGAAAACAAATTAAGAGGAGAGGAAGAAGATAGAATCAACATTCTTTTATTGGGTATGGGAGGGAAAAAACATGAAGGTGGTTATTTAACAGATACTATTATTTTAGCTAGTTTAAAGCCGTCGACTAAACAAGTTGCCCTTCTTTCAATACCCCGTGATTTAAATATTGCTGTTGAAGGTATGGGTTGGCAAAAAATAAACTCAATTAATGCTTTTGCTGAAAGAAAAAAAGAGGGTAGCGGTGGTGAAGCCATCTCTCAAGCTTTAAGTGATATTTTAAACATCCCTATTCATTATTATGTGAGGGTTGATTTTGAAGGTTTTGTTAATATAGTGGATGTAGTGGGTGGGGTTGAAGTGGACGTGGAAAATACTTTGGAAGATTTTCGTTATCCAATAGCTGGTCAAGAGAATAATGAAGATTATTATGCTCGTTTTGAGCATTTATATATTGAGAAGGGTTTTCAAAAAATGGACGGAAGTTTAGCTTTAAAGTATGCTCGCTCTAGATATGCTAGTGGGGTAGAGGGCTCTGACTTTGCTCGAGCTAAAAGACAGCAAAAAATAATCCAGGCAGTTAAGGACGAGCTTTTAAAAAAAGAAAATCTTTTTAAGCCCAGTGTTATTTCTGGTTTAATAAGTGAGTTTAATGATAGTCTTAGTTTTAATCTTAAGATTTGGGAAGGGATAAAATTGTGGCAAATTTTTAAGGATATAAATAGTGATAGCATAAGCAACTATGTTTTAGATGATGGACCTAGTGGTTTATTGGTTGCTGGTAGAAATGAGATAGGCGCTTATATTTTATCTCCCAGAAGTGGAGATTTTACCGAGATTAGATACTTGATTGACGGGTTTTTTCCAAAGGAAGAACAGATTAAAGCTGTAAATTCTGAAAGTAGTCAAACTGCAAAAATAGAAATGAAAAACGGAACATGGGTTAATGGCTTGGCCAGTCAAACAGCTATAGATTTGGAAAAGAAAAATTTTGAAATTTTAAAAATAAGTAATTGCAGTCGTCGAGATTTTGTTAAAACGGTTATCTATGATTTGACTTATGGTGGTAAAAACGAAGCTTTAAAGTATTTAAAAGAATTGCTTCAGGCGGAGGTTTATTTCGATCTACCGCTATGGTTAGCTGAAGACATTAAGAATGAAGTCAAGGAAGAAGGAGAAGAGGTTCCAGATTTTTTAATTATTTTAGGAGAAAACGCCGCTAAAATCGGTTTTTAATTTTTTGTTTATGATCAATAAAGATATTCCTTTAGTGGCTATAATTGGCAGAACTAATGTTGGTAAATCAACTTTGTTTAATCGTTTGGTTGAAAAAAATCAGGCTTTAGTTTCTCCAATTGAAAATACTACTCGCGATTTTAATATTAACCAAGTCAATTGGCGTGGTTTTGATTTTCAAATTTTAGATACAGCCGGAGTTATTAGCTCTTCTTCTTTAAAAAGAAAAATGGAAATAGACGAGGACGGCGTTCAAAGAATAGAACAAAAAGTTCAAAAACAAGTTTATGATTTAATCAAAAAAGCCGATTTACTTCTTTTTGTGGTTGATAATAAGGCCGGGCTTTTAGCTGAAGATAAAAACATTGTTAATTTTTTAAAAAAAAGAGATTATCAGAAAAAAACACTATTGGTTAGTAATAAAGTTGATAACTTTAAACAAAGAGGGGATGTTTCTGAATTTAGTAAGCTATCTATAAGTGATCCTTTGGCTATTTCAGCTTTAACTGGCTCTGGCACAGGAGATTTGTTGGATGTAGTTGTTGAAAGTTTAAAAAAAGGAATAAAGATTCAGGCTGTTGAAAAAAAAGAAGAAAAAGAAGAATTAGAAAAAATTAATTTATGTATTATTGGTAAACCTAATGTTGGAAAATCATCTCTTTTGAATTCGCTTTTAGGCTATGAAAGAGTTATTGTTAGTGAAATTCCGCACACAACCAGAGAGCCTCAGAATACCGAAATTATATACCAAAATAAAACTTTAAATATTATAGATACAGCTGGAATTAGTAAAAAAGGCTCAAAATCAGATGGTTTAGAAAAATACGGGATTATTAAATCTCTAAAAAGTTTGAGAGAGGCTGATATTGTTCTGTTGGTTGTTGATATTAATGATGAAATAACTAAGCAAGATTCAAAAATAGTTGAGCAAATTGTTAATGAGGGAAAAAGTTTTATAATTATAGCTAATAAATGGGATTTAATTGAGGATCGCAATACTAAGTATTGGACCAAAAAAATAAATGGTCATTTTCCTTTTATAATTTGGTCGCCAATTCTTTTTGTCTCAGCTTTAAAAGGAGAAAAAACTAATAAGATTTTTGATTTGGTTTTAAAGATAGATGATGCTCGTAAAACTAAAATAAGCGATACTGTTTTATCTGGTTTTTTAAATAAGATGATCAAAAAACATAAACCAACTAGGGGTAGAGGGGTTAAGCATCCTAGAATTTTTAGCTTTAAACAAACTTGGGTCAATCCCCCCAAATTTGAGGTTAGAATTGGTTCCCAGGAGGATTTGCATGATTCATATTTGAGATTTTTAGAAAATAGGTTACGTGAAAATTTTGATTTTTTTGGAACTCCAATAAGGGTTTCTGTTAAGAAAAACAAAAAGGTTCATGGCAAGGCTGATAACTAACTTGCTTATTGTTCTTTTTTTTGCTATTATTTTTTTACTTATTTATTAAATATTTATAATTAATTTTTTAAATTATGGATAACGAACACAAGAAAGAAGAAAAAGTTGAGAAAAAAGATTCTCACCTTGAACATGAAACCAAACATGAACATAAAAAAGGATCTTGTTGTGGAGGTTCTTGCGATTGTAGTACTTTTTTTAAGAAAAACAGAGCTTTAATCGCTTCAGTGGCTGCCATTATTTTAGTGACAGTTGGCCTTATTGTTTTTAACCCAGGAGAAAAAAGAGATGTTTTAACTTTAGATGAGGCTAAAATTAAAGCTGAAAAATTTATAAATGAAAACTTTGCTGATCCTAGTGCTCCAATTTCTATTGTAAGTATTGAAGAAGCCGAAGAAAAGGGTTTGTATAAATTAAAAGTTGATATCGGTGATGGAGAAATTATTGATTCTTATATCAGTGATGATGGTAAAAAGTTTTTTCCTCAAGCTTTTAATATGGCTGAATTAGAAACAAATGGTGAAGCTGATCAAGCAGAAGCGGTTGGTTCTGAGACATCAAATACTGAAGTTTCTGACGAAAGATTTAACGAGGGGGCTGATTTTAATTCAGAGAAAAAAGTTGTTATTTATTTTTTCTGGGGTGATGGTTGTCCTCATTGTTCTAATCAAAAAACAGCCATGCAAAGCTGGCTAGACGAATATCCTGATGTTGAAATTAAAACTTACGAAACTTGGGCTAATGTTGAAAACAGAGATTTGTTAGAGTCATTTGCAGCTGCTTATGACACTACAGTTCAAGGAGTTCCAATGACTTTCATTGGTGATAAGTATTGGGTTGGTTATGCTGATTCTTTGGGGTCTGAAATGACTGCTAAGATTGATGAATGCTTAGAAAAGACTTGTGAAAACCCAGGCAAAAGAGTAGAATAAAAAAACCTCTTTAAATAAAAAAAATAACCGGCAAAACCGGTTATTTTTTTATTATCGAAGAAAATCAAGATGAAAATTGTATAATTATTTGACCCCCAATAAATATTAAATACATTAAGATTAAGACATAACCCTCTTTCCTGCTAAGAAGTTGATCGGTACGATAAAAGATGTAAATTAAAATAAATAAAGAAATTAAAAACAGCATTAGAAAAAAATAAGATATGTTAATTTCAATGTTTATTGGTTTCAGGAAGCTTAAGATTCCCAACATTAAAACATTGCCCAGCGACGATCCTATTAAATTGCTAAGGGATAGTTCCTCGACATTTCTTCTAAAAGAACGAATGGCTATTATGAGTTCTGGCAAGTTTGTTCCCAAAGAATAAAAAATAAGTCCAATTATAAAAGGTGATATATTATATCCCTCTAAAGCAAAAATTGTTGTTTTAACTATTAAATCAGAAATTAATATTAAAAGAATTATTCCTATTAAGATGAAAAAAACATGCTTAGTTATTTCTTTAATATTAACTATTTCAATTTTTGGAATGTCTAGTCTTTTATTTTTATTATATAAAATATAGATCATTGCGATATAAGACAATATCATTATTATTCCATCTATTTCATCTAGTCGTCCTTTAAAGGCTAGTATTAGAGGGATAAAAAGGGTTATTAGAGTTATTAAAAAGGTCCAAGATTTTTTTTCTGTTTTTATTTTTCGATTTAAAATTGAACTAAAACCTAAAATAAGCGCAAACATAACGACTATTCCTCCTATTAAGTTTCCGAAAGACATATCGGACACCCCTGCTAAAGCCGAATTTATTCCAATTGTCATTTCAGGAGTGCTAGTCATTATTCCTAAAATTATTCCTAAAACAAATATTCTTATTCTTAATTTTTCTCCGGTTTTTTTTAAATTTACAACTATTAAATCAGCTGATTTACTGAGCAAGAAAAAAAGAATTATTAAAAAAAATATAGCTAATATTTTTATGGTCATATTTTCGTGTTTAAATTATATTAATATTAAAAGTATAACAAATTTTGATAATAAGTCTATAAAAAAAACAGACTTTCGTCTGTTCTTCTAATCTGTGGACCTTAAGGGACTCGGCCACGCGTCGCTAAGTCTCGCTCGCCTCATTTTATTCGGCTTCGCTCACTAAGCGCTCTGGCCTGGCCTCGCCCGTGCACTTCGTGCACATGGCTACGGCTTTCTCGTCCCTGCGCGAGCCAAGCAGCTGGCTCGCTTAAGCCCCACAAAAAAAACCGCTAACGCGGTTTTGTTTGTGGACCTTAAGGGACTCGAACCCTTGACCCCCTGCTTGCAAAGCAGGTGCTCTAGCCAACTGAGCTAAAGGCCCATTTTGTTGATAATAATTATAATTATCAACTAGCTTATAATAAACAATAATTTATATCAAGTCAATACTTGTTATTTTAAACTCTGCCCCTAGTTAATGGTGATAACATAAAATTAAAAAAACCATCAACCATTCCCGTGGTCATTAGTAATCCAATAAAAATAATTATTAGTCCGACAAGTTTATAACCCATTCTAGAGCCACCCTCTGCCCCTAAATGTTTTTCAAACCAATTAATTCTACCAAAATTTTTTAGAAGCCATTCAGTGTACATAACAATTAATGTTCCTATTACGATAAATATTAGACCACCTATTATTTTCATATTTTTTAATAGTTAATAATTTATAATTAATTTTATTGTATATAATTTAAAGGATTTTGTTTAGAGCCATTAGAAATAACTTCAAAATGAATATGTGGGCCAGTTGACCAACCAGTTGATCCCATATCAGCCACTATATCTCCTCTGTTAACCTCATCTCCGGCTTTAACGTGTAGCTTGGAGGCATGAGCGTATAAAGTCTTTAAGCCACCACCATGGTTAATAACGACGTTATAGCCATAACCAGTGTTCCAGCCAGATCTTTCTACCGTACCGCTTTCAGCCGCATACAATGGTGTCCCCGTTTTATTGGCTATATCTAGACCATTGTGTTTCCAAGAATAATATTGGGTTATTCGATGTCCAACGGTTGGCCACAATAATTTTCCTCCACTATAATTTGTGCTAGGTGTAGTTGGTACTGATTGAGCAATTGAAGTTCCGGTGTAAGTAGGTCTGCTTGCTGGAGTTGAAATTATTATTTTTCGACCACCAGGAACAAATATTTTTTGATTTAATTTTAAAACTTCTTCTGAATCAAGATTGTTGGCAATTATAATTGAGTCAGATGAAACACTATATTTTTTGGAAATACTACTGATTGTCTCGTTTTTAGCAATAACATGCATTAAACCAGTTTGAGGTAGTATTTTAAGGGTGTTACCTGGTCTAATCAGTGACCTGGAGGTTAGGTTATTTTCCCATAGTATTGTTTCAACGCTTATGCCAAAATCTTGAGCAATACTACTAATAGTGTCGCCGCTTTGGACCGTATATTCTGTTATTTCTTTTCTAGCATCTCTGGCTTTTGGGGTTTGGGCTATAGCTGGCCTATTTAAAGAGTCGCCGGATAAAATATTATTTTCTTCGTTCTGTGATCCTAATAAAACTTGTTGAGAATTTTTTATTAAATCTCTTTGTTCTATATAATTAGATTGAACAATTATTGAGGGTCTTTCTTCGTATCCGCTTTCAATTATTAATTCCTCTGGCTCTGCCACAGAGAAGTCACTGACGATTGTTTGAGCTAAGGCTGTTTTATAAACTCTTTTTTCAAAAGGTAGTCGATTATTAGACAGACTGTTAAAGGTTAAAATAATTCCAATTATTATTAAAATAAATATAGGGTAGTTTTTCTTGAAAATGTAAAGATGGGAATTATTTTTTTTATTTATTTCTTTTATTTTTTTATAAATTAATATATACTTATAATATATATTAATTATTATTTTAAAGAAAAAAAAGCTCAGAATTGCCTTCAGAGGTTTATAGATAAAATAATTTAAGATAAAAACTACTATTTTCTTTATTAAAAATAAGGTTTTTATCAATAATATCAGTATTTCTGCTAAAAATTTTTTGACTCTAATTTTAATCATAAATTACTATAAAATGTTATCATTTTGCTAGTTTTTAGTCAATTTATTATGAAAAAACCAATTGTTTTGATTATCATGGATGGTTACGGAATAAATAAGAATAAAAAAGGCAATGCTGTTACGCTGGCACGTAAACCAAATTTAAATACTTATTTTAAAAAATTTCCCAACACAACTTTAAGTGCTAGTGGAGAATCAGTTGGCTTGTTAAAGGGTCAGATGGGAAATTCTGAAGTGGGCCATTTAAATATTGGTGCTGGAAGAATTGTTTATCAAAATTCTTTAAGAATTTCTAGCTCTATTAAAGATGGTAGTTTTTTTACTAACAAAGAATTTTTAGAATTGATTAAATATTGCAAAACAAATAAAAAACCACTCCACCTTCTTGGCTTGATTTCTGATGGTGGTGTTCATAGTTTGAATCATCATTTGTATTCCTTGCTATCTTTGGCAAAAAAAAATAAGATAAAAAATGTCTATATTCATTGTGTGTTAGACGGTCGCGATGTACCACCCAGAAGCGCTCTTAAATATTTAGATGAACTTGATAAAAAAATTAAAGAAATAGGTGTTGGAAAAATAGCCACTATCATGGGAAGATATTATGCAATGGACAGAGATTCTGTTTGGTCAAGAACCAAAAAAGCTTATGAGTCCATGGTTATTTCCAGAGGCAATAAAACTAAAAGCTTTAAAGAGGCTATAAAATTATCTTATCAAAATAATGTTTCTGATGAATTTTTTAAACCAACTATAATTTTAGAAAAAAATAAACCGGTGGCTTCAATTGAAAAGGAAGATGCTCTTATCTTTTTTAATTTTAGAGGCGACAGAGCTAGACAAATCTGCCGAGCACTTACTTTTAATAATAAAAGTTTTGGTGGTTTTAAAAGAGAAAAGACTGTTTTTCCTTTGAAGATGGTCTCTTTGACCGAATATGATAAAAAATTTAAAATGATAAAAGTAGCTTATAAGTCAATTAGAATGAAAGATGTTTTTGGTGATTTTATAAGCAAAAAAGATTTTAAACAACTAAGAATAGCCGAGACGACTAAATATGCTCATGTAACTTTTTTCTTTAATGGTGGAATTGAGAGGCCTTATAAAAATGAAGATAGAATACTTATACCGTCTCCTCTGGTTGATACTTTTGATTTAAAACCAGAAATGAGTGCTGCCGGAATAACTTTAAGGGTTATAAAAGAAATAAGAAAAGAAAAATATGATTTTATAATAATGAACTATGCAAACGGTGACATGGTTGGTCATTCCGCTAATTTAAAACCAACTATAAAAGCGATAGAGGTAGTAGATAAGTGTGTTGGTGAGGTAGTAAGTGAAGTGCTAAAAAAGAAAGGAGTTATTTTTATTACGGCCGATCATGGCAACGCTGAACAGTTAATAGACTATAAAACAAGAAAACCAATGACAGCCCATACTACAAATTTAGTTCCATTTATCGTTATCGGTTTAGATGAAAATATTAAATTAAAAAAGGGTATTTTAGGAGACATTATTCCAACAATTTTAGATGTTGCAAATATAAAAAAACCAAATAGCATGACTGGAAATTCTTTGATTATTAAAAAATAATTTATATGCAAAAAATAATAAATTTAGATCAGGCCGTAATTAATGCTTTAGAATTTTTATCTAAAGAAAAATTGCCAAAATTAAATTTAAAAAACTTTTCTTTTCCTTTGGTGGTTGGCAGTGGTAATGCTTATAATACAGCTCAAATTATTTTTTCTAAACAAAAGGCCATTATTGCCGACGAAAGTAATTTTAGAGAAATAATTTCACGTTATAAGGATTTAATTAATAAAAAAATAATTAAGGAAGCTGTTATTATTTCAGCTTCTGGTGAAAAAGATTCTGTTTGGGAAATAGAGCTGGCTAAAAAAAATAAATTAAAAACTATTTTACTTACTTGCTCTCCTGATTCTACGGCAGCTAGATTAGCTGATAAAGTTCTAGTTTATCCTAAAATTGCCGAACCTTATACTTATAATGTTTCTACTTATTTGGGTATGATTTTATCTTTTACTGGAGAAAATCCAAATAATATTTTAAATTTTATAAAAAAAATAAAATTGGCAAAAAAAATTTCTGATTTTAAATCTTATTCTTTTGTTTTACCTGATGAGTTTTTAAATATTTGTCCAATGTTAGATATTAAAAAGAGCGAACTTTTTGGCCCACTAGTTTCACTTCGAGCTTTTAGTTTTGGTCATGCTCGTCATGCTAAGTTTGTTATTCGAGACAAAAATGAATTGGTGATGACTCTGGGCGCTGATAAAAATAAATATTTTGGCGTGTCAACTAGCAGGGATCAGCTTAGTTTGCCTTCAAAATATAATTTTGCTTTAATATTGTGCTTAACTTATTATTTAATTGGAAAAATTCAAGAAAGTAAGCCAGCTTATTTTAAAAAGCATATAAAAAATTATTGTCATGATTATGGTCCGAAAGCTTATGGTAAAAAAGATAAATTTGAAATAATTGTTAAGTAAATAAAATTAAAATTAAATAAAAAAATATGTCAGGACATTCCAAGTGGGCAACAACCAAAAGAGCTAAAGCTGTTGTTGATGCTAAAAGAGGTGCGATTTTTACAAAATTGGCCAATATTATAACCATCGCTGCTAAGAAGGGTGGTGATATAGACGCTAATCCTAGCTTAAGAGCAGCGGTTGACAAGGCCAAGACAGTTAATATGCCTAAAGACAATATTGAAAGGGCTATTAAAAAAGGAACTGGAGAGTTAGCTGGAGATGTTGTTGAGGAATTATACTATGAAGCTGTTTTACCAAACAATGTTCAGGTGGTTATAAAATGTTTGACTGATAATAAAAATCGTAGTGCAGCTACAATTCGTCATGCTTTATCAAAGGCTGGTGGATCTTTGGGCTCTGTAATGTGGAATTTTGAACAAAAGGGTGTTGTTGTAATCACCAAAGAAGAGTTGAAAAATAAAAACATAAATTTAGAAGAACTGGAGTTAGAATTAATAGAAGTTGATATTGATGATTTTAAATCAGAAGATGACGTTGTTGTTGTTTTGGCTAAAATAGAAAATTTACAAAAAGTTAGAAAGCACTTAGAAGATAAAAATCTAATTATTGACTCGGCTGAAATAGAATATATTGCTAAGGAAAAAAATAACTTAGAGGAAGAATCTTTGGAAAAAATTAGAAATTTTTTAGAAGAACTGGACGATTTGGAGGATGTAAGTGATTATTATTTAAATGTTGAGGTTTAATAAAAAAGTTATCCACAGCCTTTCCACATAAATTTCAAAAAAATTCAAGAGCATAATAACAAGCCCCTTTATTTAAAGGGGTTTTGTTTATGTTTGCCCCATTTAGTATTTTTTGCTATAATCATTTTTACAAGATATAGTGGTTATAAATAATTTTACTACACTATATATTGTGTTTAACCAAAATAAATGAAATGTCCTGTTTGTCACTTTGAAGATACAAAAGTAGTTGATTCTAGAATGTCTGGCGACGGTTTTTTGATAAGGAGAAGACGAGAATGTTTAAAATGTGGTTTTAGATTCTCAACTCATGAGGAAATGGAGATTTTAGACCTAACAGTAATTAAAAAAGATGACCGCAAGGAGTCTTATGATCGTGAAAAGATAGTAATTGGCCTAAGAAAGGCTTTAGAAAAGAGAAATTGTGATGAAGAAAAGTTTAAAAAATTGGTTTATTGTATTGAAAGGGATTTGCAGGTTTTAAATAGAGATGAAGTTAGCTCCGTAGAAATAGGTGAAATAGTTATGAAAAATTTAAAAAAAATAGATAAAGTTGCCTATGTTCGATATGCTTCTGTTTATCAATCTTTTGAAGGTTTAGAAGAATTTAGCGAAGAATTGGAAAAATTGTTAAAAAATAAAAAAAATAAATAAAATTTAACATAGCCTGTTTTAAAAAATCTTATTCTGCTTTAAAATTTTTTAAAATAGTTTATAAAATTACATGCCGAATCAAAATGTAAGCCAAATTCGCAAAAGATCAGGTGAAATTTCTGATTTTCAGCAGGAAAAAATTACCGAAGCTGTTTTAAAGGCGATGAAGTCTGCCGGCGAGGATAATTTATCTTTGGCCGAAGAAATAAGTTCCAAGGTTGTTTCTAAAATTACTAAAAAATTTCATCACAACACCATTCCGGCCGTAGAAGAAGTACAGGACGTGGTTGAAGAAACTTTAATTGAAGAAAAACTTATTAGAACAGCCAAGGCTTACATTCTTTACAGAGACCAAAGAAGGCAAGTTAGAGAAATTAAAGATAATACAGAAGAAAAGTTAATGGAAGATTATTTGGGAAGATCAGACTGGAGATTAAAAGAAAATAGCAACATGAGTTTTTCCGTGCAAGGTTTAAATAATTATATTGCCTCATCTATCTCTGCTAAGTACTGGTTAAATAAACTTTATCCAGAGGCAATTAGAAAAGCTCACGTTGACGCTGATTTTCATATTCATGACTTAGGATTGCTCGCTCCTTATTGTTGTGGCTGGGATTTAAAGGATTTATTATTAAAGGGTTTCGGTGGTGTTTCTACTAAAATTCAAAGTAAGCCCCCAAAACATTTTAGAAGCGCTTTGGGTCAAATTGTTAATTTTTTCTACACCATGCAAGGAGAAGCAGCCGGCGCTCAAGCTTTTGCCAATTTTGATACTTATTTAGCTCCGTTTATTAGATATGATGATCTTTCATATAAAGAAGTAAAACAAGCTTTGCAAGAATTTGTTTTTAACGTTAATGTTCCAACTCGTGTTGGATTTCAAACTCCATTCACTAACGTAACTCTTGATGTTACCCCTTCCAATCTTTTGGGAAAGGAAAATATTATTATTGGCGGAAGGTTAATGGACGAGACTTATGCTGACTTTCAAACAGAGATGGATTTGTTTAATAAAGCTTTTGCTGAAATTATGATTGAAGGTGACGCTTCTGGAAGAGTTTTTGCCTTTCCAATTCCGACCTATAACGTTGATAAAGAATTTGATTGGAACAGAGAATCCTTGAAACCAATGTGGGAAATGACTTCAAAATATGGCATTCCTTATTTTTCTAATTTTGTTAACTCTGACATGAATCGAGACGATGCTCGTAGTATGTGTTGTCGTTTGAGATTGGATAATCGTGAATTAAGAAAAAGAGGTGGTGGTCTTTTTGGAGCTAATCCTTTAACCGGAAGTTTGGGTGTTGTTACTATTAATTTAGCTAGATTAGGCTATTTGGCTAAAGATGAAAAAGACTTTAAAGATAGACTAAAGAAATTAATGGATTTGGCCAAAGATAGTTTAGTTATTAAGAGAAAAGTTATTGAAAAATTTACTGAAGATGGTCTTTATCCTTATTCTAAATTTTATTTAGCGGAGATTAATGAAAGATTTGGCTCTTATTGGAAAAATCATTTTAATACAATTGGTCTCAATGGAATGAATGAGGCTGTTTCTAATCTTTTAAAATCAGACTTAACTAGCGTGAAAGGTCACAAATTTGCTCTTGAAGTGATGGATTTCATGAGGGAAATTATTATGGGCTATCAAGAAGAGTCAGGTGATTTATATAATTTGGAGGCAACACCAGCAGAAGGAGCTACTTATCGTTTTGCTAAAAAAGATAAAGAACTTTATCCTGATATTATTTGTGCTAACAACGAGGCAGTTAATAAAGACGGAGCAGATCCTTATTATACAAACTCCACACATTTGCCAGTTGGATTCACTGATGATATTTTTACGGCCCTTGATTTACAAGATGAATTACAAACAAAGTATACTGGCGGAACTGTTTTACATGGATTTTTAGGAGAAAGAATTAATGATATTGAATTAACAAAGAAATTAGTTAAGACAATCGTTGAGAATTATAAGTTACCATATTTTACAATAACTCCTACATTTTCAGTTTGTCCAATTCATGGTTATTTACCTGGCGAACATAAATATTGTCCTAAATGTGACGAAGAAAGAAGTCAAGGCGTTTTTGTCCATAATCAAAGTGTGAGTGATGGAGATGTTCATTCTGATAACTGCCAGTGTTAAATTATTAATTATTAATTATAGAGTAGTATTATGAAAAATCTTAATACTGCCAATACAAAGAATATGAGTCCAATCGAAACAAGTAAAAGAACCGAATGCATTGTTTACAGTAGGGTGGTTGGTTGGTTAACCCCAACAGTTAACTACAACAAAGGCAAATTTGCTGAATATTGTGATCGAAGAACTTATAAAGTAAATTCAGAAAAAGTAAGTGGTCTTAAAAATTAATTTTGTTGGAAATGATTATTGGTGGTCTAGAAAAGCTTAGTTTGATTGATTTTCCTGGTTATTTATCAGCTATTATTTTTACCAAATCTTGTAATTTTCGTTGCCACTTTTGTTATAACCCCATGCTCGTTTTCGCCGAAGGCGAGAGCGAATTAAAGAATATAGATGAAGGTCCTTCTCTGATCCCGGAGGAAGACTTTTTTCTTTTTTTAGAAGAAAGGGCTGGGAAATTAGAAGGTTTGGTTATTTCTGGTGGTGAGCCAACCTTACAGGCAGATTTAAAAGATTTTATAATTAAGGTTAAGAAAATTGGTTATAAGATAAAACTAGATACTAATGGTACGAACCCTGAAAAAGTGGCTGACTTAATTAAAAATGGATTATTGGATTATGTGGCCATGGATTTAAAGGCCCCATTTGATAAGTATGAAAAAGTTATTGGCGTTAAAACCGATATTGAAAAAATAAAAAAAAGTGTTGATTTGTTAATAAAAGGAAATATTCCTTATGAATTTAGAAGCACTTTGGTCCCTGGCTTAGTTGATGAATCTGAAATTTTGGAAATGTCTAAAAACATTAGCGGTGCCAAGCTTTGGTATTTACAGAAGTTTAAGTCAGATGTTGACTTAGTAAATAAAGATTTTAAAAACAAATATTCTTTTACAGATATAGAAATGAAAAATTTTTCTGAAATTGGCTCAACTTTTGTAGAAAAATGTATCTATCGAGAATAAAAATAAATAAACAAAAAGCATCTAATTAAATAGGTGTTTTTTTGTTTGATTTTCAAGACCTGTTTTGCTATACTCTTACTAGAGATATTATTTTTAAAATAGGCCTATTTTTGTTATTTGCCTATTTATTATTAATTGTAAAAAGAAATGGAAAACAAGGATTATAAAGAAAAAACAATGAATGATCTTTTTGTGGAAGAGGGGCCCAGGAATGAGAATAATGAAGAAAAAAAAATGACTGAATTGTTGGAAAAAAATTTAGAATTAAGCAATGAAATCTTAGAGATAAGTAAATATATAAAAAAATATATTGTCTTTCAAAGAATAATGATTTTTGTAAAGATTTTTTTGATATTAATCCCGATTTTATTTGCTCTTGTTTATTTGCCGCCTCTTTTGAGCAGAGTTGTGGAGCCATTTAAATCTGTTTTAAACATCTATACTGGGGTCGAGAGTGGTAATTTGGATTTTTTGCAAGACTTAAATAAATAATTTTCTTATAAATATATGTCTAACAGTGAAGTGATTTTCTTTGGTCAAACAAACTTTAGAAATGAAATGAGAAAGTTTGGTATTAAAACTGACGATCGTCGTCGGCACATGTATTTGATTGGAAAAACTGGTATGGGAAAATCAACTGTTCTAGAAAACATGATTGTTAATGATATTAGAAACGGTAAAGGTGTGGCAGTAATAGATCCTCACGGTGATTTAGCGGAAAAAATAATTAAATATATTCCTGAAGAAAGAATTGATGATGTTGTCTATTTTAACCCAGCCGACATGGATTATCCAATAGCTTTTAATTTAGTAGAACAAGTTGAGCCTCATTTAAGGCATTTGGTTGCTTCTGGTTTAATTGGTGTTTTTAAGAAATTATGGGCTGATTCTTGGGGTCCTCGTTTGGAATATATATTAAGAAACGCAATTTTAGCTATTTTGGATTATCCTGGGTCAACTCTTTTGGGGGTTGTCAGAATGTTGTCTGACAAAGCTTATAGAAAAAAAGTTGTGGCTAAAATTGAAGATCCAGTCGTTAAGTCTTTTTGGGAAAAAGAATTTGCTGGTTACGCTGACAAATTTGCCTCAGAAGCCGTTTCACCTATTCAGAATAAAGTCGGACAATTTTTATCCAGTTCTTTCATGAGAAATATAGTTGGACAAGTTAAGTCTTCGGTTGATATGAGAAAAATAATGGATGAGGGTAAAATATTGATAATGAACATGAGCAAAGGCAGAATTGGAGAGGATAATTCTGCTCTTTTAGGCGCCATGATGATTACTAAAATTCAATTGGCTGCCATGAGTAGGGTTGATATTGATGAAGGTGATAGAAAAGATTTTTATTTATATATTGACGAGTTTCAAAACTTTTCTACAGAAAGTTTTGCCAATATCTTGTCAGAAGCTAGAAAATATCGATTAAACTTAATAATGGCTCATCAATATATAGAGCAGTTAGACGAAAGAGTTAAGCCAGCTGTTTTTGGGAATGTAGGAACTATTGTTGTTTTCAGGGTGGGGGCCGCTGATGCTGAGGAATTAGTTAAAGAGTTTACTCCAGTCTTTACTGAAGAAGACATTGTTAATTTGCCAAAATATGAAATGTATTTAAAATTAATGATTGACGGCGTAGCCTCTGATCCATTTTCAGCTAAGGGCTTACCGCCACTTTTGGAGGAGGAAAAAACTAACAACGTAGAAAAGGTTATTATTAGTTCAAGAGAGAAATATGCCACCGAAAGAAAAGCAGTTGAAGAAAAAATTATGCGCTGGCACATGGAAGATGAAGATGATATTCAGGGCAATGGAAAAAATGACAAAGAAAACAAGAATGAAAACTTGAACAACAGCTGGAGAGAAGATAAAAACTTTAAAAATAAAAAATCTGAAGATAAAAAAGATACTTTTCAAGCTCATTGTTCGGCTTGCGCTAAAGATATAGAACTTTATTTTAAGCCCGATGGTATTCGTCCTGTTTATTGTAAAGATTGTTTACTTAAAATTAAAAATAATAAAGAAAAAAAAACCAATAACCCTCCTCAAGTCAAAAAGACGCTTAATTATTCAAATAAAACAGAGCTTAAAGAAAAAAAAATAATTAAATCAGAGCCAATTATTAAAGATTTTAGTATTGCTGAAATAAGCTTGGAGGCCTTGCGAGAAGTAAGTCCAGTAAATTTTAAGGGTAAAGAGATAAAGAATAAACAGCAAGATTTGTCTCAATCTGTTGATGAATCTAGTGTTTCTGAGATTGATTTAGAAGAGGGAAAAGACGTTTCCTTTGATAATTAGTTTTTGTATGAATTATTTAAAAGTAGCTAAGGCCACAGAACTTTTTGGTCGAGATAGAAAAATTTATAGATTTTTAGAGATTTTACCAGGGGCTTTGTCTTTGGGGAGTTTGTTAATTTTAGTTGTTTTTTCTTTTATTAAGCCTGTTTGGGTGGCTTATTTTTTAATTGCTTTTAATGTTTATTGGCTTTTGCAGGTTGTTTTTTTGGGAGTTTATTTGATTGCTTCTTACAATAAGTTAAAAAAAAATAAAAAGATAGATTGGCAAGAAAAATGTAAAAATATCGATCAAGAAATTGATTTTTTGCCAGAAGGATCTTTGGCAAAAAAAGGATTGAGAGTTGGAGACCTTATTCATTTGATAGTTTTGCCAACTTACAATGAAGATTTAGAAATTATTAGAACTTGTTTTTTGGGTTTAATTAATAATAATTATCCAACAAAAAAAATGATTGTAGCTTTGGCCATTGAAGAGAGGGCTGGGCAAGAAGCTTTAGAGAGAGCAAAAATTATTGAAGAAGAGTTTTCTGATAGGTTTAGAAATTTTTCTGTTTTTATACATCCAGATAATATAGCTGGTGAATTAAAAGGTAAGGGGGCTAATCAGGCTTATGCTGGTAAAATGATTAAAAAGGAAGTTATTGATAAGGAGGGTCTTGACTATGAAAAGATAGTTGTTAGCGTTTTTGACATTGATACAATTGCTTCTCCTGGTTATTTCCATTGTTTGAGTTATAAGTTTTTAACTGTCGAAAAACCATATAATGCTAGCTATCAGCCAGTGCCAGTTTATCATAATAATATTTGGCAGACACCATTTTTTGCTAGAGTTTCTTCGGCTTCTAATACTTTTTGGCAAATGATGCAGCAAATTAGGCCCGAAAAACTAGCAACTTATTCTTCTCATTCTATGACTTTTAAAGCTTTGGTTGATATTGATTTTTGGGCGCCAAATATGGTTAGTGAGGATTCTAGAATTTTCTGGCATTGTTTTTTGCACTATGATGGTGATTATCGAGTAGAGCCTTTGTATTTTCCAGTTTCAATGGATGCTACTTGTGATAAAAATTTTTGGCAAACAGTTAAAAGTTTGTATAAACAACAAAGAAGGTGGGCCTGGGGAAGTGAAAACGTGCCTTATTTGATTTTTAATGTTATTAAAAAGTGGTCTCAGCTTAAAAAGGGAGAAACTTTAAGGCATATTTGGATACAAATTTATGGTTTTCATTCTTGGGCAACTAGTGCTTTAATTTTGGGAGTAGTTGGTTGGCTCCCTATTCTTTTAGGAGGTAGTAAATTCAATGGTAACGTTGTTTTTCTGAATTTACCAGCAACTACTCAACAGTTGATGACATTAGCTATGAGTGGTTTAGTTTTAACTTCTATTTTATCATCAATAATGCTACCCAAAAGACCAAAAAATTTTGGTTTTTTAAATAATTTAAAATTAGTTGTCGAATGGATATTTGTTCCTTTTTCTGTTATTATCTTTGGGGCGATTCCTTGTCTTGATGCTCAAATTAGATTAATGTTTGGTAAATATATGGGCTTTTGGGTAACACCTAAAAATCGTTAGAATTTTTAATTTATGTCTAAAAAATACAATCTTAGTCCAACTGATAGACTTAATTATGTCCACAAGGGTAAAGTTGACCCAGGAAGTAAATTTAGTTTTGTCAAAAAATTTTTTTCAACTTTTTTTCTTTTGTTTATTTTGGTTTTAATTTTAATTCCTTATTATAATCGTTTAAGTAGAAAAAAAATAATAGAAGATGAAATTAAAAAAGAGAAAGAAAATATTAGTCTTTATGAAAAGGACAATGAAGAATTGCAAGGATTGATTTCGTATTTAAGTTCTGATCAAGCAGCGGAAGAAAATGCTCGTGTTAATTTTGGTTTACAAAAGGAAGGAGAAACAGTCGTTGTTGTTAAAATTCCATCTAAGAGCGAAACCGAAGAATCAAACGTTGGAAATGAAAATGAGACAAGGACTTCTTGTTTTCGAAAATGGTATAATTATTTTTTTAAAAAATAGAAGCCTTCTTAGCTCAGCTGGTTAGAGTAGTGGTATCGTAAACCATTGACGCCAGTTCAAATCTGGCAGAAGGCTCGTAATTAATTAATATTTTTATGATTATTAGGTTTAAAAGATTTTTTTTATTTTTATTCTTGGCTGTTTTTTTTATTCCATCTTTACTTATGGCTGAAGAATTAAATATTGATCCTGTTTTTGATGATCAGCAGGTTTTTCAATCAGATGAAAATAGTTTTGTTGAAATTAAATTAAGTGAAGAAAAGATTGATGCGATAAATATAGATAAAGAACAATTTAATATTTATTTAGATCGAGAAACAATCTTGAAGGGCTATACAGTCAGTGCTTTTGACGATTATATAAAACTTTCTTTGGTTCCTGGGATTTTAGATAATGATACTGATGTTTTGCTTGAGGAGATCTTGGACAGTGAAATGTCCTTTCCTTGGAGTTTAAAAAAAATAAGTTCTGTTGTTCAATTTGAGTTTGTTAATAAAACAGCTTATGATAATCATAAACCTTTTTATATTCAGCTTAATTATGATGAAAATGATCAAAATTATAAGCAAGTATTTTTTTATGATAAGGGGCAAAATTTATGGAGACCTCTTCCCACTAAAGATTATCCAGAAGAAAAATTTGTTAGGTCTTTAATCCATTTGCCTTATGCTCGGTTAGCGGTTTTTTCTTATCCAGGCATTGAAATTTCTGGTAAAGCTAGTTGGTATAAGTTTAAGGGTGGTGATTTTACGGCCTCAACCGTTTACCCTAAAGGATCTCTTCTTAGAGTTTATAACAAAGAAAACAATAAATACGTTGATGTTGTTGTTAATGATTTTGGGCCAGAAAGAGACAAATTTCCAGATAGAGTTTTAGACTTAGATTATGAAGCTTTTAAAAAAATAGCCGGAAGTGGAGCTGGAGTTATTGATGTTTTTATTGAGCCTCTTAATGTGCCTAGGGATAATTTTGGTAGAATTTTGGGTGTTGGTTTGGGTGTTAATAATCAACCAGGGATAAATTCTGTTTCAGCTGTTTTGATCGACGAAGAAAAAGGGCGGGTTGTTTTTGAAAAAAATGCCGATCAAATAATGCCAGTAGCTAGTTTAAGCAAGCTTTTGTCAACTTTAACTTTTTTTTCGATTGATAATAATATTAATAGATTGGAAGAAATAGTTAAGTATAGCTTGCAGGACGAAGAATATAATCATCAGTATTTTAATAAGTGGCAAGTAGCCAGAATAAATTTAAGCGGAGGAGACGAATTGTCAATTAAAGATGCTGTTTATTCATCTTTAGTTAGATCAGCTAACAATATGGTTGAAACATTGGTTAGGGTTAGTGGTTTGAGTCGAGATGATTTTATTAAGAAAATGAATAGTATTGTTAAAGAGCTAGACTTGAGTTCATCAAAATTTTTTGAACCAACTGGTTTAGATAAAAAAAATGTTAGTACCGCGCGTGAGTTTGCTTTAATAGCTCAAATGGCTTTAGATAATAAAGTAATCGCTGAAGCTAGCACAACAAAAAGTTATAGATTTTTTACTAGAAATGACAACAGTTTAAAATTACGTTATAATAGTAGTGATTTAGTTTTAAATAACAATTATTCAGGCTTTAAAATTATTGGATCTAAAACGGGCTATATAGATGACTCTTCTGGTTATTGTTTGGTTACTAGAATTGATGTTGCCGGTAAAAAATACACAGCTGTAATTTTAAATTCTTTATCACGTGAGCAAAGTTTTAAAGAGATGTTGGATCTTCTAAATTTTGCTGTTTTTGATTCTAAAAAATAATTTATGATTAAATTAATAGACGTAAATAAAATTTATAAAAACAAAATTAAAGTTTTGGATAGTATAAATTTATCAATTAAAGCTGGTGAGTTTGTTTCTTTGGTTGGTCAATCAGGAACGGGAAAGACTACTTTGGTTAAAATTCTAACAGGTGAAGAAAGGGCTAGTTCTGGCAAGGTTTGGATTGGTGATTGGGATATCACTAGAATTGGTAAATCAGAAATTCCTTATCTACGTCGTCAAATAGGGGTTATTTTTCAAGATTTTAAACTGTTAAAGAAAAAAACTTTGGGAGAGAATATTTCTTTTGCTTTACAGGTTTGTGGTAAAAGTTCTAGCAAGATAAAAAAAATAGTTCCTGGAGTTATGAAAATTGTTGGTTTAGCCGGAAAAGAAAATCGTTATCCGGATGAAGTTTCTGGGGGTGAACAACAAAGGGCTGCCATTGCTAGAGCCCTAGTTCATCAACCAAAAATACTTTTAGCTGATGAACCTACCGGGAACTTAGATGCTATAAATACTAGTGAAATAATAGATTTATTATTAAAAATTAATAATTTTGGCACTACTATTATTTTAGTTAGTCATAATCGAGAAGTGGTCAATAATTTAAATCGTAGAGTTATAACCATTGATGAGGGGAGAATAGTTAGTGATCGCTCTCGTGGAAAATATATAATTTAAAAAAATATGTTTTTATCTTTTTTAAGAATACTAAAATTTAGCTTACAGGATATTAGTAGAAATGTTTGGTTGTCGGTGGTAACTGTTACTATTTTGGTTTTATCAATGCTTTCGATTAATACTTTGATTTTGCTTAGAGCAATTAGTGACAATGCTGTAGTGGCTATTAAAGAAAAAATAGATTTAAGTCTTTACTTAAAACCAGATGCACCTGAATCAGAAATATTGGAATTAAAAAACAAAATAAATTCCATGGAAAGGGTTAGAGCTGTTAAATATACATCCAAACAAGAGGCTTTAGATTTTTTTAGAGATAAAAATAAAAATAATCCAGAAATTTTACAGGCTATATTAGAGTTAGGAAAAAATCCGCTCTCACCTAGCCTGGTTATTGTTCCGGAAAATGTTGACATGATTCCTGATTTAATAGAAGAATTAAGGGCAATTGATAGTGATGTTGTAGAATCTAGAGATTTCTCTGATAATAGAGTTTTGTTAGAGAAAATTAATACTATAACTGATAGAATTAGTGATGTTGGTTTTTTTATAATTTTAGTTTTTATAATTACTAGTTTATTAGTTGTTTATAATTCGATTAAAGTAGCTGTTTATACTCAAAAAAGAGAAATCGAGATTATGCGCTTAGTTGGCGCTTCTAATTCCTTTATTTATTTGCCTTTCTTGTTTTCAGCTGTTATTTACACCTTGATGGCTATTTTGATAATAATATCAGTTTCCTTCCCTTTATTAGGAATTTTACAACCATATTTAGAGTTATTTTTTGTGGATTATAATATTAATGTTGTTAGTTATTTTGTTGAGAATGTTTGGACTATTTTTGGTTGGCAGTTTATAGGAATTTCAGTGGTTAATGTTATTGCCAGTTATTTAGCTGTTAGCAAGTACGCCAAAGTTTAAATTTGCTTGACTTGTTTCTATTTATTATTTATTATAATTTTGTTAATAGAATACATTCGGGGATCGTCTAATGGTAGGACTCCAGGTTTTGGTCCTGGCTATCGGGGTTCGAATCCCTGTCCCCGAGCAATGATCTGTACCCCAAAAAGTGGACACTTTAGTGTCTGCTTTTTTAATTGACAAATAAAAATATATTAATTATCATATCAATATAAATTGATTATAGAAAATATGAAAAAAAGTTGTTTTTCTGATAAGAGTAAAATTAATAAATATTCTGATTTAGCCAAATTCATGAGAATAATTGGTGATGATAATCGTTTGCGTATTTTATGTTTATTAAAAGATGGCGAGAAATGTGTTTGTGAAATTTATCCCAATTTAGACATGGCACAAAACTTAACCTCTAGTCATTTAAAGATTATGCTCGATTTTGGTTTGATAAATGTTAGACAGGAATGGAAAAAAAATTATTATTCTATCAATAAAAAAGTATTTAAAAAATATAGTTTATTATTAAAAAATTTTTTTAAAAATTATGAAAAATGAAATTAAAAATATTCAAGTTTTAGGTTCTGGCTGTCCAACCTGCAAACAATTGTTTGAAAAAGCCAAGAAAGCGGCGAAAAGTTTGAATTTATCAGTTCCAGTTGAATATAGTGATGATATAAGTAAGTTGATTGAGATGGGGCTTATGTCTAGCCCGGTTTTAACTGTTAATGATTTACCTGTCTTGGTGGGTGGTGGTTATAGTGAAGCCGATATAAAAAGTGCTTTAGAAATTTTTACAGAAGAAAGATCTTGTAGCGGGGCATGTCATAATTGTAGCCATTGCTAATTTATGTTTTATCCTTTGCAGTTATTAGCCAATTATTTTTCTTATAATCTATTTGGATTACTTAAAGGATCTCATTTAGGTGATGCGGTCAATTTTTTTATTTATGATTCTTTAAAAATATTAATTTTACTTTTGATTATCAATTATCTCATGGCGATTTTGCGTCATTATTTACCAATTGAAAAATTAAGAGATTTTTTAGTTTCAAAAAAATGGTATGGTTTTGATTATTTTTTAGCAGCTATTTTCGGGACAATCACTCCTTTTTGTTCTTGTTCCTCTATTCCTTTATTTATTGGGTTTTTAGAAGCTGGTATTCCTTTGGGCGTTACTTTATCTTTTTTGATAGTTTCTCCTCTGGTTAATCAAGTGGCTATTGTTTTATTTGCTGGTCTTTTTGGCTGGAAAATAACTATTTTTTATGTTGTTTCTGCTATTCTTTTAGGTGTTGTCGGTGGCTTTATTTTGAGTAAGTTAAAATTAGAAAAATATGTGGCTGATTATGTTTGGAAAATAAAAAGTAACAAGATTGAAATAAAAAAAGAAAAATTGTCTTATAAAAATTTATTGATTAGATTTTGGCAAGAGGGCTTTTCTTTAACCAAGAAAATTACGCCCTATGTTTTAATTGGAATTGCTGTGGGTGCTGCTATTCATGGTTTTGTGCCGGCTGGTTTTTTTGAAAAATATATTACAGCCGAAAATTTTTTGGCTGTGCCAATTGCGACCATAGTTGCTGTTCCGATGTATGCTAATTCAGTTGGTGTTATTCCAATTATGCAGTCATTGGTTGAAAAAGGGATTCCTCTAGGAACTGCTATGGCTTTTATGATGGCCGTTGTTGGCCTGTCACTACCTGAAGCATTAATTTTAAAGAGAGTAATGAAAATGAAATTACTTCTTTTGTTTTTTGGAGTTACCACAATTAACATAATAGTTATTGGTTATTTATTTAATTTCTTAATAAAATAACATATGAATAAGGATAAAAAATTATCCTTAATAATAACATTTATTGGCTTATCTCTTTTTTTGTTTTTAGCTCTTACTAATTTGCTTTTAAACCAAAAACCTAAAAGTATAATTTATAAAGAAAATGAGATTGCCAATAATCAAGCAGCTGAAAAAATTGAAGTTTTTATGTTTCACGCCACTCAGCGTTGTGCCTCTTGCGTTAATATTGGTCGATATACCAAGGAATTATTAGAAAAATATTTTAGTGAAGAATTAATGTCAGAAAAAATAATTTTTAAAGAAATAAATATTGATTTACCAGAGAATAAAGAAATTTCTCAAAAATTTAAAGCTGCTGGCTCGTCTCTTTTTGTAAATGTTATTTATAATAATCAAGATCATATTAACGAGGATGCAAGTATTTGGCGCTTAGCTTATGATCAGGAAGGATTTGAAATTTATTTTAAAAATAAAATAGATAATTTTTTGCAAAAATAATTTTATAAAATTATGGAATTTATAAATACTTTAATTGACAACTATAACATACCAGCTCTATCAGCTTTTTTATTGGGTATTTTAACTTCTATTAGCCCTTGTCCTTTAGCTACAAATATTACAGCAGTGGCTTTTATTTCTAGGAATGTTAAAACACCTCGATATACTATTTTTTCTGGGCTGTTTTATACATTGGGGCGTGGGATTAGTTATACTGTTTTGGTAACTTTAATATATTTGGGATTTTCTTCTTTTTCAATTTCAAGTATTTTTCAGGGTTGGGGTGATAAAATATTGGGGCCTGTATTAATTGTTATTGGCTTGATAATGTTGGATATAATCAAATTTAACTTTAAAAACAAAAATCAAAAGATAGAAAAATTAAAATTATGGCTTTCTGATAAAGGCTATTTAGGCTCCTTGGCTCTGGGAATGCTTTTTGCTTTTGCTTTTTGTCCCTATAGTGGGGTTATTTTTTTTGGAATTTTAATTCCAATGATTGTTCAGTCAAATACTGGTTTGTTTTTGCCACCTTTGTTCGCCTTGGGAACTGGTCTACCAGTCATTATATTCTCAATTCTAATTGCTTTTAGCATGCAAGCTGTTAGCAAGGTGTTTAGCGCTGTTTCAAAGATTGAAAAATATTTGAGATATATAGTCGCTTTAATTTTTATTATTGTCGGAGTTTATTATTTACAGTATTTAATAAAATATTTAATTAATTTATAAAGTAAAAGTAGTAATGATTAATTTTTGTGTAAATTAAATTTGCCGTTGACAAAAAAGACCTACTTGTTATACTGATTTGTTGTTTAACAATTAAAAAGGAGGTTTATTATGAAAACATTGGAGTGGTCTCGTCGTTATAATGGCTTAGGGGCTGATGAGTATCCGGAATTATTTGAAATTGAGGCTAATTCTTTGTCCTCTGCGATTGAAGTTGCTGTTGACTTTCCAGTGGGAAAGAAAAAAAGTTTGAGTGAAAATTATAATTCAGCCTTTGAAAAGGGTAAAACTTTTCAACCGGAAAAAGGGGTTGTATTTAATACTTCAGTTCAGATGGCTGCTTTTATTTTAATCTCCGAAACAGAAACTGTCGGTGGAAAAAAAAGAAGAGAAGCTATTTTTCTTATAAAAAGAAAAAACGAGGGAGTTTGGATTGTTCAATGTATTAAGACCGTTACAAACAACGCTCTGGGTCCTTTTCAGCTATCTCTTAAAAGAATTGGTAACAATACCGTGTCTTATATTTATTCTGGAAATTTTCTAGAATACAAGTTTTAAATTATTGGCCCGCTCTTGATAAAGAGTGGGTTTTTTTTATTTTCTTTTTATGTTTAAATATATTACAATAAGATCAAAACATAGATGTTTTTCTTTGTAGTGCGAATTAAATATTATGAAAAAAATTTATATCAAATCCATTGTTTTTTGGTTTATTCTTTTGTTTTTGGCTATAACTAATGCTTCCGTTAGAGAAATGTTTTATAAACCAATTTTGAGCCCTTATATTGGCATGTGGGCTCATCAAATAAGTTCTTTGACCGGGATATTGATGTTTTTTGTGGCTATTTATTTTTTTATTAAAAACAATTTTAAATTGTGTAATAAGAAAAAATTAATTTTTTGTGGTTTAATTTGGTTTACAATAACCATTGTTTTTGAAACCCTAATGAATATTTTTATAAGAAATTTAAACTTTAAACAAGTTTTGCAAACTTATTATTTTTGGCAAGGAGAGACTTGGATTTTTGTTTTATTGTCCTTGTTAATTTCTCCGTTTGTAGTTTATAAGCTCATAGAGAAAAAAAGATGATTTAATTGTTTCTGCATTATTTGTTTATGTCTATATTATTACAAGTTAAAAATCTAAAAAAAGAATACAGTGGTCAAACAATTTTTTCTGGCTTATCTTTTTCTGTGGCCGAAAAGCAAAAAATAGGATTAGTTGGCGTAAATGGTGCTGGTAAATCAACTTTATTTCGTATTATTATTGGAGAAGAGCAAGTTGATGAAGGGGAGTTGACTATAAATGAAAGTGCTCACATTGCTTATTTGAAACAATCTGATGATTGTTTTAAAACTGAAACTGGCTTAGAGTATCTTATTAGACAATCTGCTTGTCAAGATTGGCAGGCCAAAAAAATAGCTAGTAAATTTGAAATAGATGAACAAAAACTTTCTGATTTAGCTGACAATTTATCTGGCGGTTGGCGCATTCGTTTACGTCTTTGCGGAATGCTTTTAAAAGAACCAAACCTTCTGTTACTTGATGAGCCTAGTAATTATCTTGATTTAAACACTCTCATTTTATTGGAAAACTATCTAAATTCTTATAAAGGAAGTTTTTTGATTATTTCTCATGATCGACAATTTCTAAAAAATGTTTGCAAAGAAACAATAGAAATTTCTAAAAATTCTTGTTATTACTATCCGGGTGATATAGAAAATTATCTTATTTTTAAAAAACAGAAATTAGCCACTGCTATTAAAGCTAACAAAACTTTGGAAAAACAGCAGGAACATTGGCAGGAATTTGTTGATAGATTTCGTTATAAAGACTCAAAGGCTAAGCAAGCTCAAGCAGTGATTAAAAAAATAGCCAAAATTGAAAAGAAAAGAGTTAATATCGAAGAAAGAAGTGGTATAAGCAGAATAAAGATAAGTCCTATTAAAGGGAAGAAGAGTTTTTCTTTAAGAGCTGATAATCTTGCTATTGGTTATGATGGCAAGGCTATTGTCTCAAAAATAGATTTTATTTCTCGTTTTGGTGAAAGGTTGGCTATTTTAGGTTTAAATGGTCAGGGCAAAACTACTTTAATAAAAACCCTGGTTGGTCGTCTGCAAATCATTAATGGTTCTTTTACTTTTGCTAAAGACGCTTCCATTGCTTATCATGGACAAGAAGAGATGGATCTTATGAATGGACTTGAACAGGCCGGTGACTTTTTACGTAGGTTAGCTTCATCTGATATTAGTAACGAAGGTATTTTGAAAATGGCTGGTGATTTTTTATTTAGAGATGAAGAATTAAAAAAACCAATTTCAGTTTTGTCTGGTGGTGAAAGATCTCGCTTGCTTTTAGCTGGACTACTTTTATCAAAGCCAAATGTTTTGATTTTGGACGAACCAACTTGTCATTTAGATTTTGATACTAGTGAGGCGTTAGCTCAAGCTTTGAAAAATTGGAATGGTTTAGTTTTGTTTGCTAGTCATGATAGGGCTTTTTCTAGGTTAGTGTCAACTGGTATTATAGAAATTAATGAAGGAAAAGCTAAGCGTCTTCATGAAGATTATGATGATTATGTTAATAGATTAGAAAAATATTTATCTAGTAAAGTTAAAGAAGAAAAAATAAAAAATTTTGTTGTTGATAAAAAAAATAATTATTTAGAAAATAAGGCTAAAAAAAGAGAAATAAACTCTTTAGAAAAGAAGATATTAAAAATTGAAAAACAAAAAAAAGAATTATTGGATTATTTTTTAGAAAATTATAGTAATTATGATTTAGACAAGGTTAAAAAACTGGAAAAACTAGAGAAGAGTCTTAAAGAGAGTGAAAATCTTTGGTTATCTTTGCAAGAATAATAGATAATAATTGAAAAATTAAAAATTTGTCTTTAGGTTGACATTTTTTTTATTTAGCATATACTTGATTGGTAAAGTATTAATTAATTAAAAAAGGAACAATATGAATCAATCTATTAAATTTTTTATAGATTTGTCTAAAGCTCAAACAATTCTAAGTAATCGTTTTGATCGTGGCTTGGGTGGTTTGAGTTTTAATGAATTTTTAATACTTTTCTATTTAGATAATTCTGAAAATAAAAAAATGCGCCGAATTGATATTGCTGAAAAAATTGGTTTAACAGCTTCTGGCATAACCAGAATGCTTTTGCCAATGGAAAAAGTTCGTCTTGTTAAAAGTGGGCCAGCAGAAAATGATGCCCGTGTTCGTTTTGTTGAGTTGGCTCCTGGTGGCAAAGAACAATTAACGGAAGCCTTAAAGCGTTTGGAAATTTTAGCTGAGGAAATTATTCCTAAAAACAAAGATGCTCAAATTGAAAATTTGGCTAAATTATTAGTGGAAATTAGTGGAAGAACTTTAATGATTTAAAAATATGAATAAAAATAAAGATAAAAATAAGAATAAAGAAAAAAACAAAGTGTTTGTAGAATTTTTTCAATTGATAAAATCTTATAAAAAATCAATTGTTTTTTTATTTTTTTTAATAGTTTTTTTAGAAGCGCTCCGTTTGATCGGACCCTATATTTTAAAATTAATTATTGATGAACTTTTGGTTTTTTCAGTTGATAAATTAAATTATTTTTTTCTATTAATTTTAGCTTTTTTTGTATCTTTAATAATTATTTCAATAATTGATTATTTTAAAGATAAAAAAATATTTGACGTTCTTCTCAAGGCTGAATATGATTTACCAATAAAATGTCAGAAGAAGTTATTGGAACTTGATTTGTCTTATCATCAAAAAGAAGGCACTGGAGATAAAATAACCAAAATAGAGCGTGGAGTTTTTAAATTTATTGATTTGCTAGGAACCATATTTTGGGAATTACTTCCAGTGGCTTTTCAGTTAATATCGACCTCTATCATTTTATTGTTTGTTGATTATCGTCTATTTATTCCTTTATTGTTTTTTTCTGTGATCTTAACTCTTCTTAATATTAGGGTTAATAAAAAAGTTTATCCAACCAGAAAGCAGCGTTATAAGAATTATGAAAAAGCTTCGGGCAAAATGGTGCAATCGATAATAAATGTTGGAACAGTTCAGTCTTTTTGCCAACAAGAAAGGGAGTTGGGTGAATTTAGTTCTCTTAAAAAAAGTATTTTAGATGATGAAACAAAGGAGTGGTCCTATATTCTAAAGTTTGCTAATTTAAGAGAAATAATTGTTGGTTTGGGAAGAATTACCTTTTTGTCTTTGGGCATTGTTCTGGTCGCTAAAAATCAAATTAGTATTGGTACTTTGGTTTTTGTTATAACTTTATCAGAAAAAGTTTTTTCTTCTATTTCTAGGGCTTATCGATTATATGATCGTTTTGCTGAGGGGGCGGAAGGTATAAATCGCTTGTCTGCTCTTTTAAAAACAGAAAGTACCGTTGAAAACAATGGAAAGATAAAGTTAAAAAATACTAAAGGTGAAATTAAATTTAAAAATGTTAATTTTGTTTATGAAAATGGAGACAAGGTTTTGAATAATTTTAATTTACATATTCCGTCAGGCGCTATGACAGCCCTAGTTGGCCCTTCTGGTGGTGGAAAAACAACTATTATTCGTTTAATTTTTAGACACTTTGATCCTATTTCTGGTCAAGTTTTATTAGATGACCATGATTTAAAAGATTTAGAATTATTTGGTTTAAGAAAATTTTTGTCTATAGTTCCGCAGGAAGTTGATGTTTTTAATTCAACTATAGCTGAAAATATTTCTTATGCTAAAAGAAGTGCCACTTTTAAGGAGATTGAGGCAGCCGCTAAAATAGCTAATGCAGCCGAATTTATAGAAAAACTTCCCGATAAATATAATACAGTGGTGGGAGAAAGGGGAGTTAGGCTCTCTGGTGGCCAAAGACAGAGAATTGGTATCGCTCGGGCAGTTTTAGCTGATCCCAAAGTTTTAGTTTTTGATGAAGCTACTAGTAATCTTGATGCTGAAAGTGAAAAGTTGATACAAGAAGCAATTTCTAAGATTGCCAAGGATAAAACGATAATAGTGATTGCTCATCGTTTAAGTACAATTAAAATGGCTGATAAAATAGTTGTTATTGAAGGTGGACAGGTAGTTGAAGAGGGTATGCACTTGCAATTAGTGAATAAAAAAGATGGTTTATATCGAAAATTAATAAACTTGCAATCTTTGGGTGAAATTTCCCAAGATTAATAAAAAATATGAATAAATTAAATAATTATAAAATTAGACAATTAAAGTTAGATGATTTAAATAGTGAATCTTTTTTTAAAACCCTTTCTAGTTTAAGGCCAGTTGAAAACTTATCTTTAGATTTGGCTCAAAAAATTTTTTTTGATTGTCAAGAAAAGGGAGTTAAGACTTTCGTGCTTGAGACTGATGGATTAATAGTGGGGACTGTTCGAGTTTTGTATGAAGCTAAATTTTATCATCAAGGAAAATTGGCTGCTCATATTGAAGATGTCTCTACTCATAAAGATTATATGGGCAAGGGTGTTGCTGGTTTTTTAATTAGAGAAATAATTGAAGATTGTAAAAAAAATAATTGTTATAAAATAATTCTTGATTGCTCTGATGATTTGCTTGGTTTTTATAAAAAATTTGGTTTTGAAAAAAAGGAGAATTGTATGAGAATTGATTTATAGTTTTTTGTTTAAAAACTGGAAAAAATAAATTATTATTGCTATAATTAGTTATAACAATTTTTAAAAAAATATATGGAAGATAAAATAATAATTGATGATCAAAGAAGGAAGGATATTGATGAGTTATTAGAAAGAAGCGTGGCTGAAATATTACCGTCTAAAGAGGCCTTTAAAGAGCTTTTGCTTTCTGGTAAAAAAATAAGGTTTTATATAGGAACTGATGCTACTGGCTCGTCTTTACACTTAGGTCATGCTACTAACTATATTATTTTTGAAAAATTAAGAAAATTGGGACATGAGGCTATACTTCTTATTGGTGATTTTACAGCTAGAATTGGCGATCCATCAGATAAAAGTTCAGCCAGACAACAGTTAAGTCGAGAGGATGTGAAAAATAACATTAAGACTTGGATGAAGCAATTGGAGCCGTTAATTAATTTTAATGATGAAATTAACCCACCAGTCGTTAAATATAATCATGATTGGTTGGCTAAATTAAATTTTGAAGATTTAATTGGCATTGCTTCTAATTTCACTGTTCAAAGAATGTTGGAAAGAGATATGTTTGAAAAAAGATTAAAAGAAGAAAAGCCAATTTATGTTCATGAATTTTTTTACCCTTTAATGCAGGGTTATGATAGTGTGGCTATGGATGTTGATATGGAGCTTTGCGGTAATGATCAAAAGTTTAATGCTTTAGCTGGTAGAACCTTACAAAAAAAATATAACAATAAAGAGAAATTTGTTTTTATAACCACACTTTTAGTGAATCCAGTAACAGGAGAAAAGATGATGTCTAAAAGCTTGGGGACTGGAATATTTTTAGACAGTTCAGTTAATGACATGTTTGGCAAGATAATGTCTCAAGCCGATGAAAATATTTATCAACTTTTTGTTGATTGTACTTTTGTTCCAATGGAGGAAATTAAAATTATTAAATCTAAATTAGACAAAGGAGAGGTTAATCCACGTGACTTAAAAGTTGATCTAGCTTATGAAATAGTTAAAATTTATCACGGTGAAGAAAAGGCTAAAGAAGCTAAAAATTATTTTATTTCTACTTTTTCCAAAAAAGAGGTTCCTGATGAAATGCCAGAAATAAAACCAGATGCTTATGATTTAATTTCTGTTTTACTTCAGTCTGGATTAGCGAATTCCAAGAGTGAGGCCAGAAGGGTGGTTGATCAGGGCGGTGTTAAGGTAAATCAAGAAATTATCAAGGATTATAATTTTATAATTTCACCAGAATCAGTTTTACAAAAAGGTAAAATTAGTTTTATTAAAGTTGTTTAATTTTAGAGAGTAATAAAAAAGCCATTTTGAATGGCTTTTTTTGTTTTTTATCTAAAACTAAGGTTTTGTAGGCACGCTTTCTAAGTATATCATATTTTAGATAATATGTCAAGTAGTTTGGGTAATGTGCACACACATATTGCACTTTTTTGCTAAACTAGAGGCATATGAAAATTATGCCCAATAATACAAAAGAAGAAAGATTTAGATGGATTAAACCTATTCTAGACAAAGAAATAACTATCAA
>JALNZW010000043.1 GCA_023229115.1 Patescibacteria group bacterium | reverse complement strand
CATATCAGCCATTCTTTTAGAGTCTCTAGCGTTTTGCCTAGCTTGTTGTAAGGCTACAACCGCTAAAGTAGCTAGTATGCCAATAATGGCTATAACTACTAGGAGTTCGATGAGGGTGAAGGCTTTTCTGAACGCAATATTTTGCGTTCTTACAGTTTTTTGTTTGAACATATTTTTTTATTACTACCAATTGTCATCTCAGCGAGCCACTTCCTGTATGGTGAAAGCTGGGATACAGCTTGGTTTGTAAAGATTAAACCGCTTCTGTCATCCCAGCGAAAGCTGGGATCCAGCTTGGTTCGTAAAGATTAAACCGCTTCTGTCATCCCAGCGAAAGCTGGGATCCAGCTTGGTTCGTAAAGATTAAACCGCTTCTGTCATCCCAGCGAAAGCTGGGATCCAGCTTGGTTTGTAAAAATAATTGTATTATATAAAAATTATTAAATTAATTTAATCAAACTGTATTTACAATGTTTTTTTAGTTAATAAAGTATTTAGGTGTCTACTCTGGATTCCAGCTTTCGTCGCGTAAACTCGCTTCGCTCATACGCGACTCGCTGGAATGACAGGGGGAAAAGTGAAATCCTAAAAATCCTAACAGTCTTAATAATCCTAATAGTCCTCTTCTATAACTATTATAGCAAAAAAAAATTAAGGTCAAAACTATTTTCTGTATATCGGAAAATTTACACAAAGGTTTTTTATTTTTTCTTTTATTTCACCTAAAACAGTTTCATTGTCTTTATTTTGTAAAGCTAAATCTATTAATTCTGTTGTTTGTAAAATTTCATTTTCTTGAAAACCACGAGTAGTAATTGCCGGAGTTCCAATTCTAATTCCTGATGGCTTCATTGGTGGAGCTGGGTCGTTGGGTATTGTAGAACGAGAAACAGAAATTCCAGCCTTTTCTAAAGCTCGTTCTGCTTCTAAACCAGAAATATTTTTATTTCTTAAATCTACAACCATTAAATGATTATCTGTTCCGCCGGAAACTATGTTATAGCCTAATTCAATAAATTTATTAGCCATGGTTTGAGAATTTTTTATGACTTGCTGAGAATAAATTTTAAATTCTGGTTCAAGAGCTTCTTTAAAAGCAACTGCTTTGGCGGCTGTTATATGATCATGAGGACCACCTTGCATGCCTGGGAAAACTGCTCTATCAACTTGTTTAGCAAACTGTTCTTTGCATAAAATAAAAGCGCCACGTGGACCGCGAAGTGTTTTGTGAGTCGTACTTGATATTACGTCAAAATAAGGAACTGGGCTGTTTAAACATCCTCCAGCAATAAGTCCAGCAATATGAGCAATATCAGCAAAGGTATAAGCACCCACTTCATCAGCAATTTCTTTAAATTTTTTCCAATCCAAATCACGAGAATAAGCACTAAAGCCAGCAACTATCATTTTTGGTTTTTCTTTTAAGGCCACCTCTCGCACTTTTTCCATGTCTATTATGCCATTTTCAGCTACTTCGTATTGAACAAAATTATATAATCTTCCAGAAAAATTAACGCTATGACCATGAGATAAATGTCCTCCATGATCTAATTTTAAGCCTAAAACTTTATCGCCTGGCTCCAAAAAAGCCATATAAACAGCGGCATTAGCTGGTGAACCAGATAAAACTTGAACATTAGCATGTTCAGCCCCAAATATTTTTTTTAATCTTTCAATAGCTACAGTTTCTACTTCATCAACCACAGAATTACCTCCATAATATCTTTTATTTGGATAGCCCTCACTATATTTATTATTTAAAGAAGAAGCCATAGCCTCTAAAACAGCTTGAGAGGCATAATTTTCAGAAGCAATTAATTCCAACTCATCTTCTTGTCTATTAGTTTCTTTATTAATTAAATCAAGAATTTCTTGATCAGTATTTTTTAAATTTTCAAAATTTGGCATAAAAATTAATTATAAATTATTAATTATAAGTTATTAATTATAAGTTATTATAACATATTTTATATTTTTATAAAATTCGAAGTATTAGTCCATATTATTTTAAAAAACAAAAAAGTAAGTATTAAAAAATTAATTAATAAACTTTATTTTATAAAAACTCTTATCAAATTCCATATTATTTATTTTAAGATTTTTTATTAATATTTTCTTCTTTAAATTATAAGTATTATAATGTTTTAATAATCCCAAATAAGAATTAATAGAGGATATTAGAAATAGTTGATCTGATTTTTCTATATCCATTTTTTTTAATTTTTTATTTACACTAATTATTTTTCTGTAAAAATTGTTTTTTGTTCTATTTTTAATATAAATTCTATATGGTTTTATTATAACCCCTAAAAAACTAACTCCATTTTTAAAACTTTGTAAATATATTTTCTTCTGATTTATCTCTAGGTTTAATTCTGTTATTAAATATTTTTTAATATAATAAACTGATTTTTTCAGTTTTCCTTTACTATTACTAATTATTATAAAATCATCTACATAACGACCATAAAACTTAAATTTTAAGTCTCTTTTAACAAAATGATCAAATTCGTTTAAATAAATATTACTAAATAATTGAGAGGTTAAATTTCCAATAGGTAGTCCGCAATTATTTTTGGACAAAAACAAACTTTTAGACTTTGGAAGCCCCTTCCAGTCGTCTTTATTTCCTCTAATAATATAATTTTTTGTATAATTATGAAAAACTATTTTTTTAATTAAAGGAAGAATTAAATAAAAATCAAAACCACATTTATCTTTGTTTTTTACTAAAGTGTTTTTTACTTTATTCCATAGAATTTCTTTGTTAATACTCATAAAATAGCCTGAAATATCTAATTTCAAAATATAGCTTTCTTTTTTGTAATTATTTGAACAAATTCTAATAAATTTCTTAATTCTTTTTATTCCAAAAAAAGTTCCTTTGTTTTTTCTACAACTATAACTATCATAAATAAAGACAGGCTCAAAGATAGGATTAATATAATCAAAAATTAAGTGATGAACTACTCTATCCCTAAATGAAGAGGCAACAATTTCTCTTTGAACCGGACTATGAACAATAAATATTATACTTTTACTAATTTTATAACTGCCACTTTTTATTTCTTGATATAATTTTAAAATTTCTTTTTCATAATTTAGTTCAAATTCCAATGAAGCTATGGTATTTCTTTTATTTTTACGAGCTGAAAAATAGGCAGAAAATAAATCTATCAAAAGTTGATCCATCTAAAAATTATTTAAAAAGTATAAATAAAAATGAACATTATCTAAATGTTCATTTTAATAATCAGGGCTCAGACAGCGAACCGAAAAACCGTTGGTCTGATTGTTATTGTTGCGATTAACTGAAGAATTGGAAGAATTCAGGTTACGGTTCCAAGCATTAGACCCATTGATAGACGATGACCAAAGATTAGAATTAGAACCAAGATTGTTAAACGAACCATTGGTATTACGGTTGCCGGCTGTTTTTTAATAATCACTGCACTCTTTATTTAGCTTGACTAAAAAAGGAAAACTAAACAAATGGCTTTTTTAACAAAAAGCCTATTACTGAAAAAAATTAATTTTCAGTGGATTATTGAACTGATTTAAGGCACGCTTATTTAAATCTTGATCTAAATAACTCCGGCCTCAGATCTAAGATTTCTTTTTCCAAGAAATTAGTTGTCTATTTATATTCTCTATTTTTTCATTCAGGAAAACAAATTTCTTTAAATTTATTTGTTTTAAATCTTTCAGTATTCTAATATATATTATTATTTTTTCTATTCTATCTTGAGCTAGTTTAAGATTATTTTTTCTTTCTGAAAAATCACTGTTGGCTTGATAAATATTAATTAGAATTTCCAAAGCTTCGTTTTTAATCTTTTCCCCTAGGGTATATTTAAAATCTTTGTTAAAATTTACTGATATTTGGTATAAATGTAATAATAAATCATAACTATCTTTATATACCTTTAGTTCCAATGACAAAGCCATATTTTATAATCAAATTTTTAAATTTCACAGAGAAATTTAAAAATTAAAGAGATAAAGAGAAAAAGAGATCTCAAAATCAGGCAAGCTGATTTTGAGTAAGGAATACTTATTTTTTATTCAGTTCTCAGACAGCGAACAGAAAAACCATCAGCTAAACTACTATTATAGTAGCGAATAACTGAAGAATTGGAAGAATACAGGTAGCGGTACCAGGCACTAGATCCATCGATAGACGACGACCAGAGGAAAGAATTAGAACCAAGATTGAATAACGAACCATCGGCATAACGGACGCCGGCTGGTAGAATATTAAAACCACTATCATTAAAATCACTGTGATTTCTCAAAACTCCATCATTCCATAGATCATAACTTCCTGCTAATTTAGAGCCTTCGCTTGTTCCTCTCACTCCCATAGTAGTTGTATCATAAGGAAAGTCTGTTGCACAACTTCCAGATGTGCAAACTGCTCTTTCTAAATCAGTAAATTCATCATGGGATAGAACGTGCCAACCAGTGGGACAAATACTAACTTGATCTACTGCGAACCAATTATATAATACTCCGTAAGTAGAATAATTGGTTTGAGCTTTGGCAGTATTTACATCACTTCCATCATAACCATAAACACCATAGCCTGGTTGAGAGTTTTGTCCTTGGATTTCAAATTCAGAATTACTATGGACAGCTGGAAGATAGGCTAGGTTTTTTGCAAACCAACACTGATCTCCTATTTGAACTGTGGGATAGATATTATCATCTCTTTCATCTGTAAAGTCATCTCCACAGGACCAAGTTGGAACTCCTTCTCCTCCTCCAGTATTTCCACTAC
>JALNZW010000003.1 GCA_023229115.1 Patescibacteria group bacterium | reverse complement strand
AATCATATAATTATGTTTAATTGCATAATTGTACAGATTACCAAATCCTTTACAATTGTGATACTTAAATCCTATTTGCATACATTTTGTCCTGCTTCGCAGTCCAATATGTGAGTGAACTTATTCAGAAACATTCCTCTAATTAAAATTGAAATTTTAATTTTATTTGTTATAATGTAATTAAGCCTAATTTAATGTAAAATAAATTAATAATAAGAAAAAATATGATTAAAGATGTAGTTATTAAAAATTTAAATAAATATGAAGACCAAAGAGGTTGGTTAAGTGAAGTTTATCGTTTAGATGAGACGAAATATAGACCTCAGATGGCTTATATTAGTGTTACTAAGCCAGGAATAGTCCGTGGACCTCACGAACATGTTTATCAAAGTGATTGTTTTGTTTTTGTTGGTCCAGGTAATTTTGAGCTTTATCTTTGGGATAGAAGAGATGATAGTGGCACTAAAGGAGAAAATATTAAAATTGTAGTTGGAGAAGATAATCCTAGCATGGTAATAGTTCCTCCCGGAGTAGTTCATGGTTATAAATGTATTGGCGATAAAGAGGCTTATAGTTTAAATTTGCCTGATAAATTGTATAAAGGAGAAGAAAAAAAAGAAGAAATTGATGAAATTCGTTGGGAAGAAGATAAGGACTCTCCTTACAAAATAAATTAATTATTATGGAAAATTGGGATAAATCAAAAAAAGAAAAAGGTATTTCAGAAAAGAAAGATAATGATTTTTCTTCTGAGAAGGTTGAATCTCATGATTTGCTGGTCAAGCAAGAAGAAATAAAAAAAGAGGATGATCTTTTAGAGTTTTTTGATGAAGGGGAACCGCGCTTCGTAGAACAAAGAAAAAAAATTGTTATTGGAATTAGAGAAAAGATAGAGAATTTAAAAATTAGTGACTATAAAATAAATCCAGAAAGTATTTTTATTAACTCCGATGTTTTGGATTTGGCTCAAGAACATGGTTTGTCGGAGACTTTTGATATTTTAAAAGGTGAGTTTATTTATGCCTTAGAGCATGATCGTAATTTAGAAAAAAAGATTAATATTTTTTCTATAACAGGTAATTATTTGGATGGTAATCGTCGTCAAAATTTAATGTTATATAAAGAAAAAATTACTAAAAATTTTGAAAATTCGATCAAGATGGCCTTTTTAACAGAGGCATCTTCTGAATTGCTTAAAAATAATCCTGAAGTTAGAGTTATTGATTATACGACAGAATTAAAAAATGGTTTTAATAATTTTTTTGAAGAAAATAAGGTTTTTTTGAATAACTTTTTTGCTAAAAAAGAAATTAATATTGATAAGGATAACAAGATTGTTATCAAAAAGGATAAAATAATTTTTTCTGATTTTGATTTTAAAAAGGGAGGGGTTGTTTTTGAGTCAGAAAAATATAAATTAGCCAGCGAAGATCTTGATCGCATTGTTGAAAGTGAAAAGTTTTCTTCAATTAAAGAGTTGGAGGATTTTATTTCTTTTTTAAAAAATGAATTGGAAGATTTTTCTAAACCAGGTATGTTTTTTGGCAAAGGAAAAAAAGAGGCTAGAGAAACAATAAAAAGAGAAATTATTGAGGCCAAAAAGAAATTAGAATATTCTTTGGAAAAATTAAAAAGGAAAGAGGCTAAGACTGGTGGTTATGCTTATCATAATGAATTTATTAATATTTTTAATTATTTTAAAATAAGTGCTGGCTTAAGTGAAAAAGAAATGAGCGAAGAAGATCGTTTGAAATATAGAAAAATTATTGATAATTTTAGGGAGTCTTTATCTGATTTAAAATCTTTTGGGCAAGATCTCTATGACGCTGAAAGCCTTAAATATAATCTAAAACAAAGTTCTTTGGCTTTTTATGGTAAAGGAAAAATGTCTTTCTCGGCTGAAATCAATGATTTAAAGTCTTTTGATGATTTTGGGGAAATAATTAAATTAGCTTTTTTAAATAAATCATTTGATTATAATAGTTTATCTTCAGCTATTGATAGTTTTGTTCAGAAATTAGATAAGATTTTATTTACTTTTGGTCCCGATGATTTTAAAAAGTTTGAATATTTTAGTTTATTGAAAAAAGAATTTCGTTCTTTTTGTTCTACAAGTAGTAACGATGACCAATTTGTCAAGGATATAGTTTCTCGTTTTTTCTAGTTTATTTTATTTTTAGTTTATTTTAATTATGAAAAAAATTTTAGTAACCGGTGGAGCTGGTTTTATAGGTTCAAATTTTATTAGATATTGGCTTAAAAATAATCCTGATGATTTTATTGTTAATTTAGATAAATTAACATATGCTGGTAATTTGGATAATTTACTTGATATTAAAGACTCTGCTAATTATAGATTTGTTCAAGGTGATATTTGTGATTCTAAATTAGTTGATGAGTTAACTTCAGATGTTGATTTAATTATAAATTTTGCAGCCGAAAGTCACGTTGATCGTTCTATCTTAAGTAGTGTTGATTTTATTAAAACCAATATTGATGGGACTAGGGTTCTGCTGGAAGCTGCTAGAAAAAATGGTAATATTAGGTTTCACCAAATATCAACTGATGAAGTTTTTGGCTCTTTAAGTCCTAGTGATCCTAAGTTTAATGAGCAGACTTCTTATAGTCCTAGATCTCCTTATAGCGCCTCTAAGGCTTCAGCTGACCATCTAGTTCAAGCTTATCATCATACTTATGGCTTACCAATAACTATTTCTAATTGTTCCAATAATTATGGACCTTATCAATTCCCTGAAAAATTAATTCCTTTGTTTATAACCAACCTTATTTTAGAAAAGAAAGTTCCGGTTTATGGTAGTGGCGAAAATATTAGAGACTGGATTCATGTTGATGATCACAATCGAGGAGTGGAAATGATTATTAAAAATGGTAAAATAGGTGGAACTTATTGCTTGGGTGGCGGGAATGAAATAAAAAATATTGAAATTACAGAGATGATATTAGAAAATTTAGGTTTTGGCAAAGAAATGATTGAATTTGTGGAAGATCGTCTTGGCCATGATTTCCGCTATGCCATTGATTTTTCTAAAGCGAAAAAAGATCTTGGCTGGGAGCCTCAAATTAATTTTAAGGAAGGATTAAAAGAAACAATTACTTGGTATAAACAAAATGTTTCATGGTGGGAAAAAATTATAGCTAATCGATCTAAATAAAAAATATGAGTAAAATTTTGATTTTAGGAGCTGATGGTAATTTGGGCACACAGTTAATAAAAAATTCTGAATTATTTGGTTTTAATCAGATAATACCTTTCGGTAGAAAAGATTTGGATTTATTAGACTATGATTCTATAATTTCTAAAATCTCAAAAGTGAAACCAGATGTTATTATTAATACCGCTGCTTATAACGCTGTCGACAAGTGCGAAGAGTTTGAAGATGAATTTAAGTTAGCAAAAAAAATTAATTCTGAAGCTGTAAAATTTTTAGGGAAAGCGGCTATTAAAAATAATTCTGTTTTGGTTCATTATTCAAGCGATTATGTTTTTGGTGGCGATGTTTGTCATGAGGATGGTTGTAATGATGATTGCCTTTTAAAGTTTAAGGAAAATGGTGGTTTTAGAGAGGACGACGAACCTTGTCCTGTTAATAAATATGGTCTAAGTAAATTATGGGGAGAGGAAGAGTTATTAAAATTGAAAGATAAAAAATTAAAATATTATATTATTAGAACTTCAAAGTTGTTTGGACCAAAAGGAAGATCGAGCGATTCTAAGGATAGTTTTTTTGATTTAATGTTAAAGCTGTCAAAAGATAGGAACGAAATAAGTGTTGTTAATGAAGAACTGAGTTGTTTTACTTACACTCCAGACTTAGCTTGTCAGACAATTGATATTTTAAGTGGTAAAAAAGATTATGGAATTTATCATATTAGAAATAGTGGTCCAGCTATTTGGTATGATGCGGCCCGTGAGCTTTTTAAAATGAAAAATGTTAGTATTAAAATAAATCCAGTTTCAGCTGAAAGTTTTCCTCGTCCAGCTAAGAGACCAAAGTATTCAGTCTTGGCCAATTCTAAATTACCAAATTTAAGAAGTTGGCAAGAGGCTTTGGGTGAGTATTTAAAAAATATTTAAATAATTTAAAATAATAATTTTTGTTTATGAAAGGAATTGTTTTATCTGGTGGAAGCGCCACTCGACTTCGACCTTGCACTAAGGTTACTTCTAAACAGTTGTTGCCAGTGTATAACCGTCCCATGATCTATTATCCTTTAAATACCTTAATTAAGGCCGGTATAAAGGATATTTTAATAATTGTTTCTCCCGAGCAAGCTGGTCATTATTTGAACTTATTGGGCAGTGGTAAAGAAATGGGAGTAAAATTTACTTATGAGATTCAAGACAAACCAGAGGGATTAGCTCAGGCTTTTTTGATTGGACAAAATTTTATTGATGAAGATAGTGTTTGTATGATTTTGGGTGATAATATTTTTGAAGATGATTTTAGTGAAGATATTAAAAATTTTGAAAGTGGTGCTAAAGTTTTCGCCAAAGAAGTATCAGATCCAAAAAGATTTGGTGTGGTTGAATTTGATGAAAATAAAAAAGCAATTTCTATTGAAGAAAAACCGCAAAATCCTAAATCAAATTATTGCGTAACTGGTTTGTATGTTTATGATAATAAGGTGGTTGATATTGCCAGAAACTTAAAGCCATCGCCTAGAGGAGAATTGGAAATAACTGATGTCAATAAAATTTATTTAGAGAAAGGGGAGTTAGATGTCGCCATGGTTAGTGGCGCCTGGGTTGATGCCGGAACTTTTGATAGTTTACTTGAGGCTCAAATATTAGCTAAAAACAAATTGCAGGATAAAATGGTAATTTAATTAAAAATATGTCTAAAATTTTATCAAATCAAGAAGCAAAAGGTACAAGAGACTGGTTACCAGAAGAATTTTTTATTAGAAATTATATTTTTTCTAAATGGAGAAAGGTTTGTTTGTCCTATGGTTTTTCTGAGTACTTAACGCCGATTTTAGAAAATGCTGATATTTATCGAGCTAAATCTGGTGAAGATATTGGTATTAAAGAATTAATGGTTTTCACCGATCAAGCTGGTAGGGATCTGGCTATTCGACCAGAAATGACCCCTAGTGTTTCTAGAATGGTATCAAAAATTTATCAGTCTAGCCCTAAACCACTTAAATTATTTTCTATTGCTAATTTTGTTCGCAATGAAAAACCGCAAAGAGGTAGAAATAGAGAATTTTGGCAGTTGAATTGTGATATTTTTGGGGAGGATAATTTCTTGTCCGATTTAGAAATTTTGCAATTATCATTAGATTTAATGCTGTCTTTTAATCCGCCAAAAAATTCTTTTGTTTTGAAAATAAATAGTCGAAAGTTAATTGATGATTTGTTTATTTTATTAAACTTAGCTGAAAATAAGAAAATAGCCTTAACTAGACTGATGGATAAATATGCCAAGTTGTTAAAAGAAGATTTTATTAAATTAATGAAAGAAATTGGTTTATCTGATGAAAATATTAATAAAGTAGATAATTTTTTAAATGCTCTATCAATTGAAAGTTTAATTGAAAAAATACCAGAGCTAGAAAATAAAGAGAGTATAGAGGAAATTAAAAAAACAATCCAAAGCTTATCAGATTTAGGCTACGGAGAGTATTTAGTATTTTCTCCCTCACTTATTAGGGGTTTTGATTATTATGATGGTTTAATATTCGAAATTTTTGATAATCACAAGGATAATAATCGGGCTATGTTCGGAGGAGGTAGATATAATGGCTTAGCTGAAATATTTGGTTCTAAAAGCTTCCCGGCCGTTGGTTTTGCCCCAGGGGATGAAACTTTTAGAATATTCTTGGAATCTTGGAATATTTTGCCTGAACAAAGTATTTATCAAGATAATTATTATTTGCCGTTATTAAGTAAAAAATTAGAAAAAGAAAGTTTTATCTTAGGAAATAAACTCAGATTGCTGAACAAAAAAGTTGAACAGGGCTTAAGTTTAACAAAAATAGGAAAAGCCTTAGAGTATGCCAATAAAAAAGCTTTGGGCAAGATTATAATATTTGGAGAAGAAGAATTTGAAAAGAAGATCTATAAAATTAAGGATATGAAAAGCGGACAAGAAGAGGCTTTTGATTTAAATTAATTATTTTAGGTAAATATGGAAGATTGCATTTTTTGTAAAATAGTCAAAGGGGAAATTCTTTCGCATAAAATATATGAGGATGATTTAGTTTATGCTTTTTTGGACGTAAAACCAGTTTCCCCTGGCCATATTTTAGTAATTCCAAAGGATCATCATGAGAATATTTTTGATTGCCCAGAGAATATTTTGTCTCAGATAATAAAAGTTTCAAAAAAAATAGCCCAACTATTAAAAGATAAATTAGGCGTGGAGGCTGTTAATATTTTTAATAATTCAGGAGGAGTGGCTGGACAAGATGTTTTTCATCTTCACTTTCATGTTGTGCCTAGAAGTAAAAAAGATAATATGAAAATGGGCTTTATTGGCAAAAAAGATTTGAATATTAATTTAGAAGAAATTAAAAATAAATTAGTTTTAGAATCTTAACATCGGTTTTCGATCTAGTTCTAATATTTTGTCAGCTTTAAGCTGATTTTTTTTATTTGAGATATTATAATAAGCGGCGATACCAATCATGGCGGCATTATCACTGCGAAATTTTTTGTCAGCTATAAAATAATTTTTATTTAATTTTCTGACGATATTACCAATTTCACGAATAATATATTTATTATTGCTAACTCCGCCACCAACAAAAACTGATTTAACTTCTGGATGCTTCGCAATTACTTTAATTAATTTGTGTGACAGTGATCTAGATATAGCGTTTATAAATTCTCGCGCAAAATTATAAGACCAGACTGTATCTTTTTTATGTTTTTCTCTTAATTCTTTTATTTTATATAGGCAAGCAGTCTTTAGTCCCGAAAAACTAAAATTAAAATCACCCGAACGCATCATCGGAATCGGTAGTCCAAAACTTCCAGCAATTTCCGACACTGGTCTTTTATTTCTTTTTTCTTCCCAAGCCCTTTGAGGATTATTCCAGTCTTTTTTGGCTTTGTCTGCCAGGCTACTTACAATCGGTCCGCCGGGATAACCTAGATTTAACATTCTAGCTACTTTATCAAAGGCTTCGCCGGCAGCGTCATCTAGCGTTTCGCCTAATATTTTGTAATCTCCAATTTTTTTAGCATAAACAATTTCGCTATGATTGCCAGAAATTAAAAGTCCCAAAGCAGGGAATAATTTTTCTTCTTCATTTATTTTTATTTTTCCTTGGCCATTTTTATTTAAAAGCAGGGAAGATAGCAAATGTCCTTCCATGTGGTTAACTGGAATAAGTGGCTTTTTATTTGAAGTAGCTAGGTTTTTAGCAAAATCAATACCAATCTCTAGAGCTATAGCTAATCCTGGACCATAAGTAACTGCAAAAAAGTCGATATCTATTTCTTTTATTTTAGCTCTTTTTAGAGCTTCTAAATAAACTTTTTCTATATTTTCTTGGTGAGCTCTTCTGGCAATATCAGGCACAACGCCACCCCATTTTTGGTGGAGCTCTACTTGCGAAGAGACTACGCTGGATAAAACAATTCTGTTTTTTAAAACAGCCACCGAGGTGTCATCACAACTAGTATCAATTGCCAAAATAATTATTTCTTTTTTGTTTATTTTTTTATTCATAAGTTTCTATTTCTCGTGAGTCTTCGTCTAAGTATTTAAAGGAAATATTTATAATTTTTCCATTGGCATTTTTAATTTTCTTTTTTAAATCCGTAAAAAATTTGTCAGCCCATTCAATAGAAATAATATTGTTTGCTTTTAAATAATTATCTATTCCAATGCTTTCTAGGTCTTTAATATTTTCTAAGCGCCAAGTGTCAATGTGAACAAATTTTCCTTTTCTTTGCCCTAGCTTATAATCGTATTCATTTAAAATGGTAAAGCTAGGGGATTTAACCAATTCTTTAATTTGTAGTTTTTGGGCTAGTCCTTTAGAAAATTGAGTTTTACCGGCACCAAGTTCACCCATTAGGAAAAAAACCAAAGGTCTATCTAGTGGTTCGTCGATATATTTTAACATATTTATAGAGCCGAAATTTAGCATCTCTTGGGCGCTAGTGGTTTTGGCTTTAAGCACCGCTTTTTTATGAGAAATTTGCTTGGAAAAATCAATTTGACCCTGACGCATGATATTGAGATTGTTCATGGTGGTATCAACTACAGTCGAAGTCTCTCTTTGTTCTAGTTCTCCGGCGTCAATTATTAAATCAATTAAATCTTGACTTTTCTGCGGGGCAGTTTTTAGTAAATTTTTGATACTATATGGTTTTGGTAAATATGATGGATTAGCTGAGGTAGCAGTAAAGGGCCTACCAAATTCTTTGATAATATCTAAAACCAACTTATGATCAGGAATTCTAATGCCTAATGTGCCGTATTCAGATTCAACTTCTTTAACTACCTTGCCTAAGCTTTTGGAAACCACAGTTATTGGACCAGGCAAATAATTATCATATAAGTTTTGAGCGATTTCGTTAATTTCAACATATTTTTGAGCCATTTTCGCGTCAGATACTGCAATAGACAAGGGTTTTCCTTCACGTCTTTTTTTATATTTATATAATTTGGCTATAGCTTTTTTATTAGTAGCATCAGTTCCCAACCCATAACAAGTTTCTGTAGGGAAAACAAAAATACCACCGTTTTTTAAAATATTAACGGCCTTTTTAACAATTTCGGAGTGATCTTTTTTGTTGTATTTAACTATTTCCATTGTTTTTATTATAGCAAGAATAAAAATAAAGGCAATTTCGTCAATATTTTTATTATATGTAAAAATAAGCTATAATATACGTGTTTAATATTTTTTGTTTTGAAATATGGCAAAAATTGTAGCTATTGACGGTGGAGAAATCAGAAATAAATCTACTTTTAAAATAGATAAGGAAATTATTAATTTTTCTGGCAAGAAAAAACCAAAATTTTTATTTATTCCAACGGCCAGCTCTGATTCGGAAGGGTATTATTTAGGTATTAAGAATTATTTTGAAAAATTGAATTGTGAAGTTGATGTTTTGTATTTAATTAAAGAAAAGTTAAGCAAAAAAGAAATAGAGAAAAAAATTTTGAACTCCGATATTGTGTACGTTGGTGGTGGCAATACTTTAAAGATGATGACTATTTGGAGAAGATTGGGAGTTGATAAAATAATGCAAAAAGCTTTGAAAAAAAATATAGTTCTTTGCGGTTTATCGGCTGGTTCTATTTGTTGGTTTAAATATGAAAATTCTGATTCCAGAAAATTTACCAGTGCTAGTAAAAATTTAATTAAAGTTTCTGGCTTGGGTTTTATAAACGCTCTTCATTGTCCTCATTATGATGTGGAGCCTCACAGAAAGAAAGATTTAAAAAGAATGATGAAAAACAGCTCACTTGTTTCTATCGCTATAGAAAATGATTGCGCCATTCAAATCGAAGATGATAAATATAGAATAATAACGAGCAACAAAGAAGCAAGGGCCTATAAAGTTTATTGGAAAGGTGGAAAATTTTTTGAAAAAGAAATGATAGCGTGTAATAATTTTTTACCTTTAAAAGATATAATTTCAAAAAAATAATATGAAAAAAGTTTTAGTTTTATTATCTATATTCTTAATTATCGGTTTTTTTTATTTTTGGGAAAACAAGGATAAAGAAGAAAAAGAAAAAGTTTCTATAGTTCCCGATATTCACAAGGGAATAGCTGGTTTAAATCAATTAAAAGAAATCAGAGATGAAAACTCAGTTTCTGGGCCACTTTTTTATACTACCGATGGTGAGCCAATTAAGGTATCGAAAGTTGTTGAGGCTTTTGATTATGATTTAAATTATTTTAAATCTGCTAACTTATCTTGCGGACAAATTTATAATCCCGTTTATTTTGAGAATTTAATTAGCAAATTTGAAGGTTCAAATAAAATAGTTTATAATTTTATCTATAATGGAGAGGAATTATCTAGCTATAAGGCTATACTAATGCCAAACAAAATGAAATATACTGATTTAGAAGATTTTCAGAGAGATTTTGGCTTTTGTGATAATGATTCAGATATTTACCCCAAAACGTTTAATGATAGTTGGTTGTTACTAGTTTCTTCTTGTAAGAACAGTGATTGTGAAAGAGTAAAGAACGTAATTGAGCCAAATTTATATTTTAATTATTAATTTTTTGATATGAGTGATTGTGTTTTTTGTAAAATAATTAAAGGAGAAATTCCTAGTACGGGTATTTATGAAGACGAAGTGGTTAAAGTTTTTTTAAATATTAACCCAGCTTCAAGGGGCCATTTATTGGTCATACCCAAAGAGCATTTTAAAAATGTTTTAGATTGTCCTGATGAAATTTTATCTCACATTATTAAAATTTCTAAAAAAATTGCTAAACTAGCTAAAGAAAAGTTGGGAGCTGACGCTATAAACATTGCTAATAATTCAGGAAAAGAAGCGGGACAAGAAGTTTTTCATCTTCATTTTCATGTTGTTCCTAGATATAAGGGTGATGGTATGAGGCTTGATTTTATTAGCAAGAAAGATCTTAAAGATGATTTAGAAGAAATAAAAAAGATTATTATTTCTTAATTATTTGTTGAGTGGGTTTTTAACCTGGATATAAAGTTAAAACTTTAGCTAACTAAGTTTTTTATGAATATGAAAATTAATTTTATTATATATTTTTTAATATTTTTATTGGTTTATATAGCTGTTAATTTTTATGTTATCTTTAGGTTTGGTGGGCTTTTGAAAATAGAAAAAAATATTTTGTGTTGGTGGTTAATTTTAGTCAATTTTTCTTTGCCTGTCGCTTTATATATTGAAAGAACTCTTCCGAATATCCTATCTAAGGTGTTTTATACACTATCAACATTATGGGTGGGTATTCTTCTTTTTATGTTGGTTTTACTTTTGATATATGAGATAGTAAGAATTTTTTATCCCATACCTTATGCGGGAGTAATGATAGCAACTTTGGTTATTTTATTGAGCATTGCGTCAATAATAAATGCTACAAGAATTTCAGTAAAAGAGGTTAAAATTCCTATTAAAAATTTAGAAAAACCAATTAGTATTGTTCAACTTTCAGATATTCATTTGGGTACAATAAGAAACTCAGTTTTTTTAAAAAAGATTGTTAAAAAAACAGGCCAATTGAACCCAGACATGGTCATGATAACTGGCGACATGATAGACGGTAGCGCTAGACTTCACAAGGGAATGTTTGATGAGTTTAATAAATTAAACGCCCCCGTCTATTTTGTTACTGGAAACCATGAGGTTATGGAGGGGGTGAACAAAGTTTATGCACTTCTTGACGATGTAAATGTAAGAGTTTTAAAGAATGAAGTAGTTGATTCCGGTGGTATTCAAATAATTGGACTGGAATATTCAGAAGATAAAAACAATATTGGAAATGAATTTGCAAAGCTTGAGATTGATAAAATGAGACCATCGGTTTTTATGTATCATTCTCCAGAGGTATTTGATTTTATAAAAAAAGCGGGAGTAGATCTTCAACTCGCAGGGCATACTCATAATGGCCAGATATTTCCATTTAACTTTTTGGTTAGCATGGTTTATCAACACACAAAAGGGCTTTATGATCTCGGAGAAATGTTTCTTTACGTTTCTTCCGGCACTGGTACATGGGGTCCATATATGAGGCTTGGTTCAATAAACGAAATAACATTTCTAAAGTTATTTCCAGGTTAAAATATTAAATAAATATGAAAAATAAATTACAAATATTATATATCCACGGTGGTGCAACTTTTAAAAATAGAAAAGATTATTTAAATTTTTTGAAAAACTGTGAGATCTCTATTGAAGAAAAGAATAAATGGCATGGAGCATTTTTAAAAAATAGCTTAGGAAATAAATTTGATATTATTAAACCTCGTATGCCACTAGCTGATAATGCTAAATATGAAGATTGGAAGATTTATTTTGAAAGACATTTTCCGTATCTTAAAAATAATATAGTTTTAATAGGTGGTTCTTTGGGTGGGGTATTTTTGGCTAAATATTTATCAGAAAATAAATTTCCTAAAAAAATATTATCAGTTTATTTGGTTTGTCCGCCTTATGATAATTCTCTGCCGGGCGAAGATTTAGTTGGTGGCTTTAAATTGCCAGCAGACTTATCAAAGCTAGATAATTGTTCAAAAAATATAAGTTTACTTTTTTCTCAAGACGATGATGTAGTTCCGGTAATTCATGCCGAAAAATATAGAAAAAAATTAAAAAAAGCTAATATTATAATTTTTGAAAGTAAAAATGGTCATTTCTTTATCCCCGAATTTCCGGAGATAGTGGAGATGATAAAAAGTGATTTGAAGGGTGTTAAATAATTTAATTTCAAAAATAAAAAAATATAAAATAACTAAACATTCCGTTTAGTTATTTTTTATTTTCCGTTTAAAGAACCGTCAGGGCTCTTTTGTTATTTTTAATTCAACATGATCTTGTTCGTTTTTAAAGTAATATTTTTTATTATTTAAGTAATAAAAGAAAACGATTCGGCGCGCTTATTTATTTTTTATTATTAAAATTGATTTTTCTTTTTTAGAAATAAAAAGTTTTTAATAAACGCGCCCAAGATTTTTATTAATTTTTAAAATATGAAAAAATTATCAAAAAAATTATTGTTCGTTTTGATTGAATTAAAAAAAGTGGCGAGTTCTAAAAAGAAAATTTTAATTTTTGTTTTGAGTTTATTTTTATTTTTTTTAGTTTTCTTATTTTTTACTTTTTATGGCTCTTGGTGGAGATTTTGGCCACAAAACATCAAGGCTTCAATTGCCATTAATCGTTTAGCGGTTTCTGTTTATAACAATCAAGATTGTCGAGATTTTTGTTATTTTGAGCAGTTAAATTATGAGAAAGTGATATTTGAATCTTTGAACAATAAAAGAATATTTAATCGTCTAATTCGGGTTATTTTTAACGAAAGCGATAATTTAAATTGGAGATTGAGAGTTTTGGATATAATTTTAAAAAGTGAAATTATTGATTTAGAGTATTTTTTGGGTAAAGCTCAAGAATTTATTGATAATCCGAATAATTCTTATCAAATTAAGCAGGTTTTGATTTTAAATTTTAAGATCAATTTGGATTATGCTCAGTATTTAGATGAACTAAAGTCTGAAATTTTAGATGGAAACCTTAATTCTCTCGAGATCAAAGAATCTCTATCTTTTTTGCTTATATTAAATGAGCTTAGCTCCGATTTAGTTTTGGAAATATTAAATAAATCATCAGACATTTCTCTGGTTAAAGATCTTGTTTCAAAAATAAATTCTAACAATTATCATGCTTCTTTGTTCGATAACGATTCTCGTTTAGAGTATTCAAATATTTTAGAAAAAATTTTTTTGAAATTTAATAATTATGATTTACGTAGTTTGATTATTTTTTCTTTGGCTGATTTTTTGTCTGAAAATTTAAAAGAGGATTATTCTAGTTTATTACAGAAATTATATTTTCACGAAGAATCTGATAAATTTAGTAAATTTTTAATAGCTGATATTTTAAATTCTTATTCAGACAAGAATTATGTTTATCCGGAAATAAGTCAGACGGAGTGGAATGACTATTATAATTTTTCGAATTAGGATTGGCTTTTTAAAAGCTATGATTTAAATATAAATTAATTTTTTGGAGCTATGATTTTAAGGTTTTTATTAAAAAACCGACAAGCGCTATTTATTAGCGTTTTGTTTTTAGGTTTTTTTACTTGTCAGTCAGTTAAAGCTATGCCAGTTGGAACCTTGTTATATCGAACCTCTGGCAACGGCAACTTATATGGTTATAATACTGATCAGTTGGTGGTGGTTAAGAATAAGATGCTTAAAAACATCTATACTGGTCATGTGGCTATTTATATTGGCAAAGAGAATGGTGTTGATTATATTATTGAAGCTATGCCCAGAGGTTTAATTAAAGTTCCGGCTAATCGTTTCATTAATACTAAAAATGGGGAAGAATTAGTTGGGGCTAAAATCCCAAAGAATATTAGCGAAATTCAAAGATTGAAAGTAGTACAAATAGCTAAAACCTTAGCTGAGCAAAATTTATCTTATGACTTTGATTTTAAAAAACAAAAAGGTCCTTCTAGCGGCGAGTGGACTTGTGTTGGTTTGACCGAGAAAATATATGAAAGTGCTAATATTTCCAATCCTTTTAATCTCTCTTCCTTGGAGTACGATCCACGTTTTTATGCTGTTAACATAACGCCCGATGGTTTTGATAATTACAGCGTACAAAATAAAAATAATGGAGACTGTTTATCTAGGGATTATGAATTTTCTAAAATTTCGGCCAACAAAGAAACCCTTGTTCCTTTTCCGGAATTAATTGGTTTTAACTCTGGTTATGAATATGACGGTGAGAGATATTTTTTCTTTCCTTTGACTCAATTTTGGCAAGAAAATTTGGATGACGTTGAAGTTGATATTGAACTTAGTAGTAATTTTTCTGACGAGGAAGTTAGAGGGAATGTTCCTGAGGTGGCTATGGTTTTTAAATGGAGTTTAATAAATAATCCCTTGTCCTCTGTGAATAAAATTTTTGATAAAATTGCTGCTATTTTTAGAAATGATAAAAGTGAATATATTTCTTTTAATGATAAAAATAGTGAAGTGATAGATGATTTTGATACAAGAATAAGTGACGATTTTTCTCTAGATGGAGACGATTTGCTTGTTGAATCAAAGCCTCCTAGTGAAGATATAAAAATTAATAAACTTAGCAGTGACAATCAGGGTGACTTGAGTTTATTAAAAAAGTTAAAAAGTTTAATTAGCATTGATAGTTCTTTAGCAAGTTTTAATACTTCCACTGATGTTTTTAGTTCTAAAATTAATTCAGAAGAATCTTCTGTTTTAAATTCTAATGTCCTGGAAAGTGAAGTTAATAATAATCAAGCTGAGGTTTTTTTAAGTAGTATTGAAAATTTTGATATTTTGAAAAAAAATTTATTAATCAGTAGAGTTCATGCCACTTTAAGTGATGATTATGTGGAGATATATAACCCTAACAATGTAGATATTGATTTAGAGGAGGCAGGTGTTAGATTATATAAAGCTAAAACATCGCTCACACCATCGCTTATGATGCGTATCGGCAATTTAAGTGATGGAAGCTATCCAAAAGGAGTAATAATCCCAGCCAAGGGTAAATACGTGATAGCCAGAAGCTCAGCTTCTGAAGAAATAAAAAATAAAGCGCATGCTATAGCTAGTAGAGCTGAATTTTCTTTTACGGGTAAGACTTATACTATTTATTTATCAGGTGGTGTTGTTTCCAGTGATGAGGATGAAGATGTTGTTGATAAGATCGGCTTTGGTGGTGCTAAATATTTTGAAAGATTTCCAGCTTTAGAAATTCTAGATAATCACTTATTAGTACGTAAGGCAAAAATTGATTCTACTTCTTCTAGCATGAAGGAAGATGGGGCTGATTTTAATTTAGGTAATTCTTACGATAGCCATAATAATTTATTTGATTTTGTTTTGATAAATTTAACAAGTGTAGAAAATCAAAATAATAATCAAACGGAAAATAATAATTCCAACAATACAAACGATTCAAATAATTCAAATGATGATACTAACAATGATATAGAGAATACAAATAATAGCTCCGCTGAAAACGAACAACAGAATAATAATCAAGAAGATAGTCAAGCTGAATCGCCTTTGTCTCTTTTAATAAGTAAAATTTATGCCACTGGCAAGGATGATTATATTGAACTGTATAATCCTAATGAGGTTGATATTAATTTAGAGGAAAGTTCTTATCGTTTGTATAAAACAAAAACTGGCACAAGTCCTTATTTGATGTTGAGGTTTGGCAATTTGTCTGACGCTTCTTATCCTGGCGGTCTTATAATTTCAGCTAAGGGTAAATATTTAATTGCTCGATCTGATGCTTCAGCTGAGATTTTAAATAAGGCTCAGGCTATAGTAAATCGTAGTGAATTTACTTATACGGGCGATGCTTATACCATATATTTGTCTACCGGCGTGGTATCTAGCGACAATGATGAGGATATTGTTGATAAGGTTGGTTATGGTAATGCTACTTATTATCAAATCTTGCCATCTTTAGAAATTTTAAATAATCATCTTTTAATTAGGAAAGCTCAGGCTGATTCCACTGCTATTTTAATGGCTGAAAATTGTGAACATTTCTTTTTGGGCAATGGCTTTAATTCCAAAAACAATTCTTTTGATTTTGTTTTACTTGATTTGAGCAAACTTCAGGGTAATTATTGTAACAACCAAGACCAAGAAGATGATAATTCTGGTGATGATCAAGAAAATGACCAAGATGAATTAAATAATTATGCTTATAATTATTGTTTAGATGAGGCTTTGGCTGTGGATGATGTTATAAATTTATGGCACTTTAACGAATGTCAGGGTGATCTAGCTTATGATTTTGCTGGCAATAATAATATTGATAATTTAAATATTTCTTGGTTAATGGAAGAGAATAATTGCTCAATTAGTCATCATCAAAGTCAAAATAGTATAAACACTAAAATTAGCGAGCTTTTTGATTCTAATAATTTTACTTTGTTATTTAAGTATAAATTGCCTTATCTTAATTCTCGCCCAAATGTTAAATTTTTTAATTCTAGCAACGATTCTTATTTTCAAATTCAGTTTTATAGATCATATTCAGAATTTAGAGGATTGCCTAACGTTCCTCAGCGTTTGGATGATCTTAAATGGCCAGTTGGGGACAAATGGCATCAATTTGCCTTAGTGGTTGATAAGTCTTCTGATTATTGGGCTTTATATAATGACGGTGTTGAAGTTTTAAAAAAGGATATTGGTCCAAACTTTATAAGCGAAGTTGATAGCTTAGCCTTGGTTGCCACTGGCAATGAAACTATTTTTGACGAAATTTCAATATTTAAAAGACCATTAAAACCATCGGAAATTTCTAATTTTCATCAAAAGAATTTACAGCTTAATTCTTTGGATTGTCAAAACAGAAGGTTCAAGAAACCTCAACAAGTTTCTTATTTTAATTTTGATGATAACTATTTTCAAGAATCAGAAAATGATAAAATTATTATTTATGATTTAAACGAAAGTGATTTTAATTCTGAATTAGAGGTGAGTAAGAGTTCTTTATTGCAAGATAGAAATAATTTTTATTTGAACATAAATTCAGGGGAAGAATTTTTTATTAATAGCTCTATTATTAAAATAAAGGAAAAGCCAGACTTATCTTTATCTTTTTGGTTAAAAAGAAATTTGACTGAAAATTTATTAAGTTCTTTCAATATTAAACTTTTTTCGGATAATAAAAATATTTTTGGAGTTAATTTGGGAGATAATTTTTTCTATTATTTTAATGATTTGCTTTGTCAGGTTGACGAAGATATGTCCAGCCTAGGGCTGAGTGATGATGCCTGGCATAATATAGTCTTGGTTTATGATTATTATAAGTTCGAATTAAATTTATATGTTGACGGGTCTCTGAAGAAAAAAATTAATAAAAATTGGCTTGATTATAATATGATTGATAAAATTATAATTTCCTCGGAAGGGAATAGTTCTTATTTGGATGAAATGAATTTGTGGTTAGGCATTTTGGACGGTTTTGATATTAACTTTTTGTATTTGAATAAAAAGAGTTTGTTTGAATGATTTTGATTATATTTTTTGTATTGACAATTTAATAAATATAAATTACAATGTAATTACAAATATTTATTAATTAATATAAAAAATATGAGAGTTAAAAATGATGAGCAAATTCAAGTTAGAATTGATTCTAAGACAAAAAATGAGGCTAAAAAAATTTTAGATTCTTTGGGAATGGACATAAGTTCGGCTATAAAAATTTTTTTTCGTCAGATAATAAATACCAAGAATTTTCCTTGTGAATTAAGAGGGGAAGATGGTCTAACTTTGCAGAATTATCAAGAATTGAAAAAGGCAATTGTTAGTGCAGAAAAAAGTAAAAAATCTTTCAAGACTGGCAAGTCTCTCATTGGAGACGCCTTAAAGGATTAATTGTTTATGTTTGAATTAAAATATTCTAAAAGTTTCAAAAAGGATATTAAAATATATAGATATAATAAAATTACTCTTTTTGAATTAGAAAAAATTTTGGATATTTTGATTAGTGGAAAAGAATTACCTTACAAAAACTTGAATCATAAATTAATTGGAGATTTTTTTGATTGTTTTGAATGCCATATAAGGCCGGATGTCTTATTAATTTATAAAATAGATTATTTGACTAAAAACATATTTTTGTTAAGAATCGGCACTCATTCTAAATTATTCTAATGATATTTGATAGAACGCTCAACTGAGCGTTCTTTTTTTAAAATTGACTTTTAGCCTTAATTTTAGTATTATTTATATAATTAAGTTAAAGTAGATGATTGCTTTTTTTATTATTTTTAATAAAGAAAGAGGAAAGTCCGGACTCCTGGAATTCCAACGGAATTCGTGATGACAGTGGGTAACGCCCACCAAGCGCGAGCTTAGGGAAAGTGCCACAGAGACAATACTAGCCATTTTGGTGGTGAAAGGTGAAAAGTTTGTTGAGGTTTTTTAGCCACAACATCTGCCTTCCGGTGACGGAAGTGTCATGGCAAACCCTGTCAGGGAGCAAGAGTAAAGCGTATTTATACGTAAAAAGTAACTCGCCAGAACTTATTGGTAACAATAAGTCTAGATAAATAATCATCCTCGACAGAATCCGGCTTATTCTTATACTTAATTAAATTAAAATTAATATTTTTTATGAAGAAATCAGAACTTTTCTTTTCTTTTATTTTGGTGCCGCTCGATTTTTTGATTTTAATTTTAGCGGGGGTCTCAGCTTATTATATTAGATTCTCTAATTTTGCTACCGATCTTCGCCCAGTTGTTTTTAATTTACCATTTGGTGAATATTTTAAAGCAGTTTTGGTTGTGGCTTTTTTGTGGGTGTTAATTTTTGCTTTTTCTTCTCTTTATTCTTTTAATCGTCGTCGTTTAAGCCAAGAAATCTATAGAATCTTTTTGGCTTGTTCGGCTGGCTTTGCTTTGGTAGCTATTTTAATATTTTTTCAAAGAGAACTTTTTGATTCTCGTTTCATAGTTCTTATCGCTTGGTTTTTATCTATTTTGTATATTTCTTTTTATAGAGCTATAATCCATTGGATTCAAAAATTGCTTTATGCTAGTGGAATTGGTGTAAAAAATATAATTTTAGTCGGGTCTAGTAAGACAGGCGATAATTTAATTAGAGATTTTTTTAGTGACAAATATTCTGGTTTTAAAGTTACAAAAAGAGTTCGAGATTTTTCTTTGGATACTTCTAAAGAGCTTTCAGAATTTATTAAAGAATTTAATAAAAATAATGAAAGTAAAAAAGAGAGAATAGATGAGATAATTCAAACTGATCCTAATCTAAGTAAAGTTGAAACTTTGAGATTGTATGATTTTGCTAATGAACATCATATAATTTTTAGATATGTAGCTGATCTTTTGGAAGTTAAGGTTTTAAGAACTGAAGTTTCTGAAATGGCTGGAGTGCCAGTGGTTGAGGTTAAGAGAACCACTCTTGATGGTTGGGGGCGAATAGTAAAAAGAATTTTTGATGTTTTTGTTTCTTCAATTATTATAATATTATTTTCACCAATAATTATTTTAACAATAATTTTAATTAAAATTGATTCTAGTGGTCCAATATTTTTTTCCAAAAGAGATGATGGTTCTCCCGTTTTTAGAGTTGGTCAGGGGGGTAAACTTTTTAAATATTTTAAATTTAGATCAATGTTACCCGGAATGGATAGTATGCGCTACAATGAACTAATGGATAAAAATCTAAGAAAAGATGGTCCTATGGTTAAAATAGCTGACGATCCTCGAATCACTAGGGTTGGTAAATTTATTAGAAGATGGAGTATTGATGAATTGCCAGAATTGTTTTTGGTTTTTATGGGCAGAATGAGTTTGGTCGGACCACGACCTCATTTGCCGGAGGAGGTAGCTAAATATGAACAACATCATAAAAAAACCCTAACTGTTAAACCCGGCATAACTGGCTTAGCACAAGTTTCTGGTAGAAGTGATTTGCTTTTTGAAGAAGAAGTTAAATTAGATGTTTATTATATAGAAAATTGGTCTTTGCTTTTAGATTTATCTATTTTATTTAGAACTCCTTTAGCTATTATTAAAAATAGAAAGGCGGAATAATTATGAATAATGTTGTAGAAATAAATAGTCTAGCTAATCAAAGAATTAAGGATATTGCTAAACTTATTAAAGATAGTCGAGATAGACAAAGGGCGGATATAATTATAGTTGACGGACAGAGAGAAATTGAAGAAGCGATTCGTTTATTGTGGGAAATAGAAGAATTTTTTTATTGTCCAGATTTTAATAAGAACAAAGAAATTATTTCAATTATAAAAAATAATTCAAAAAATAATTTTCAAGTTTCCAAAAAAGTTTTTGAAAAAATTTCTTATAAAAAAAATCCTGATGGTTGCTTGGCTGTTTTAAAATCAAAATTTTTAAAATTAAAAGATGTTAAACTCAAAAAGAATCCTTTGATTTTAATTTTAGAATCAGTGGAGAAGCCTGGAAATTTGGGCGCTATTATTAGGACCGCTTATGTAGCCGGTGTTGACTTACTTATTTTAAACGATCAAAAGACCGATATTTATAGTCCTAACGTTATTCGTTCTAGCACTGGTTTTATTTTTTCGATGCCCTTGGTTTTATCTTCAGTTTCTGAAACTTTTTCTTGGCTAGAAAAAAATAATTTAAATGTTTTTATTACAACGCTAAAGGGCAGTAAGAATCATTTTGAAGTTGATTTTACTGAGCCATCTGCAATTGTTTTTGGCACCGAATCTTTTGGAATAAGTGATTCTTGGCAGAAAAGAAAAGTAGAAAATATTAAAATTCCGATGATAGAGGGGGTTGATTCTTTAAACGTTTCAGTTAGTGCCGGCATTATTGTTTATGAAGCATTAAGACAAAGAAAATTTTTAAAAAAATAAATATGAAAGTAGCTTTAATACATGATCACTTAGCTCAAGATGGTGGAGCTGAAAAAGTTTTAGAGGTTTTCTCTGAAATGTTTCAAGAAGCTCCTATCTACACTCTTCTTTATGACAAGAAGAATGTTGAGCATCGTTATCCTAACAGAAGAATAGACTCTTCAATTATTCAAAGAATGCCTGGTGGTGTTCGTTTTTATCAATGGTATTTACCATTGATGCCAATGGCGGTTGAATTTTTTGATTTAAGAGAGTATGATTTGGTGATTTCTGATACGAGCTCCTTTGCTAAGGGAGTCATAACAACCCCCAACACGGTTCATGTTTGTTATTGTCATACACCGACTAGATATCTATGGAGTGATACTCACCAGTATATAAATGAACTGCCTTATAATAAGTTTCTCAAAAAAATAGCTTCAATGATTCTGAGTAAAATCAGGATTTGGGATAGATTAGCAGCTGATCGGGTTGATTATTTCATAGCTAACTCTAAAACAGTTCAAGCTAGAATAAAAAAATATTATAAAAGGGATTCTGAACTTATTTATCCTCCAGTAGAGACTGATAAATTCTTTATTAGCAAGGAATTAGGGGATTATTTCTTGATTGGTTGTCGCTTGGCTCCCTATAAAAGAGTCGATTTGGCTGTTGAAGCTTTTAAGCAACTAGGACCTGATTATAAGTTAAAAATTTTTGGAGATGGCGTTGATCTTAAGAGATTAAAGAAAATCGCTCAAAATTGTCCTAATATTGAGTTTTTAGGTAGGGTAAATGATGAATTAAAGGCCGAATTGTTTAGTAAATGTCTAGCCTTTATCCATCCTCAAGAAGAAGATTTTGGTATTTCTAAGGTTGAAGCTATGGCCTCTGGTCGCCCTGTTATTGCTTATAAAAAGGGAGGAGCATTAGAGACCGTAATTGAAGGCGAGACTGGTTTATTCTTTGAAGAACAAAGTGTCAAAGCTCTTAAAGCTTGTGTACAAAATTTTTGTACTGAATCTAAAAATATTTGGGATAGCAATAAAATAAGGGAGCATTCTAAAAATTTTTCTTTAAATAACTTTAAAGAAAGAATTGATAATTTTTTAAAAAATATTAAATAAGTATAATTCAATGAGATTAGGTGTTGATATTAGGGTATTAATGGACAATTATTATAGTGGAGTTTCTGTTTTTACTTTCAATTTACTTAGTTCTTTACTAAAAAAGGATAAGCTAAGCACTTATCGTTTTTTTTGTAACTCCTTTAAAAGAAAAAAAATAGATTTATCTCCCGAAAATACTGTACAAACTTTTTATCCAAACAAAATATTTAATTATTTACTACAGAAAACATTTTCATATCCGAAATTAGATAAAATTATTGGAGGGGTTGATTTGTTCTATTCACCACATATTAATTTTTCGTCTTTCTCCTCTAAGGTCAAGAAGGTTATTACTATTCATGATTTATCTTTTTTGCGTTATCCTGAATTTTTTAGTCAAAGAAAGAATTTTTGGCATAAATCTGTTAATATTTCTAAGAAAATAAAAGATTTTGATAAAATTATAGCTGTTTCTGATAACACTAAAAATGATTTAATTGAATTGTTAAAAATAAGTGAGAATAAAATTGAAGTTGTTTATCCTGGAATAACAAATAACTTGTTTTTAAATCATAATTTTTCACCTGATTTTCTTGCAAAAAAATATGGTATTAGCAGGTCTTATGTTTTATATTTAGGTACGATTGAGCCTCGAAAAAACATTATTGGTTTAATCAAGGCTTATAATTTATTAAGAGATGCTGGTTTTGATCATTTATTAGTTTTGGCCGGTTCTTGGGGCTGGAAAACAAAGGAAATAAAAAAAGAATGGTTTAAATCTAGATACAAGAAAGATATTATATTCACTGGTTATGTGCCAAGTGAGGAAAAATCTGTTTTTTACTCTCAAGCTGAGTTATTTGTTTATCCTTCTTTTTATGAGGGATTTGGTTTTCCCCCTTTAGAGGCAATGTATTTTTCTTTACCTGTTATTTCTAGCAATGTTTCTAGCTTACCCGAGGTTTTATCTGATTCAGCTCTGTTGATTAATCCTGATAAATCAGGTGACTTGTTTGAAGCTATGAAAATACTTCTTATAGATCAAAACTTGAAAACAAAACTTAGAGAAAAGGGTAAAATTAGATCATCTTTTTTCTCTTGGGATAAAACTAGCGCTGATTACTTAAAAATTTTTGAAAAAGTTTATGGCCAAAAATAGTAAAAGAAAAAAAGTTTTAGTGGCAATTTCTGGCGGAGTTGATTCAGCTGTGGCTGCTAAGCTTTTGATTGATGAGGGTTATGATGTTAGTGGAATTTTTCTTAATTTTTGGAAAGAACCAGGTCAAGAAACATCAGAAAATAAATGCTGTTCGTTGGAAGCACAACTTGATGCTAAAAAGGTGTGTTTTTTTTTAGGAATACCTTTTTATACTTTTAATTTTTCTAGTAAATTTAAGAGGGAAGTGGTTGATAATTTTTTGAGTGAATATCAGGTTGGAAATACGCCTAATCCTTGTGTTCTTTGTAATAAAAAAATAAAAATTGGAGGATTATTGGAGTATGCTAAGTCATTAGGTTTTGATTTTTTGGCAACTGGGCACTATGTTCGAATTAAAAAAAATAAAAATTCTTTTTATTTACTAAAAGGGCTGGATGAAAATAAGGATCAGTCTTATTTTCTTTATACTTTAAAGCAAAATCAGCTAAAGAGATTATTGTTTCCTTTGGGTGATTTTAAGAAGCCAAAAGTCAGGCAAATTGCCTCGGAAACTGGGCTACCAGTTGCTTCTAAGAGTGAAAGTCAAGAGATTTGTTTTATTTCTGGCAAAAGACATAATGATTTTTTAAAAAAATATTTGAAATTGAAACCAGGTAAAATTAAACTTTGGCCAGAGAATAAAATAATAGGAGAGCATCAAGGCCTACCTCTTTATACTATTGGGCAAAGAAGGGGAATTGATATCGGTGGCACCGGCCCTTATTATGCCGCTTCTTTTGATTATAAGAGCAACGACTTGTATGTGGTTAAGAATTTTAATGATCCAATACTGTATGGAAAAGAAATGTTGGTTAAAAATTTTTATTGGGTTAATAGAAAATCTTTAAAATTTCCTCTAAAAATAAAAGTGGTTATTCGTTATAGGCATAAAGCTGTTACTTGTACAGTTAAAAATACCAAAGAAAAAATGTTGAAAGTAATTTTTTCTAGGAGACAAAGAGCTATAACTTCGGGCCAAAGTGCTGTTTTTTATGATGGTGACAAAGTTTTGGGCGGAGGCATAATTTGTTAATTATATGATTTATTTTAAAGCTTTAGCGACTCTGATTAAAAATCAGATGCTGAAGAATCCACAAATTTCTGAGTTATCACTTGGTAATAATTATCAAACTTTTTTATTGGAAGAGAATGGTTTAAAATATGTTCTTCGTTTACCTTTGAAAAAAGCTAGTGCTAAAAATAGATTGGAAAAATCTTACTTGATTTTAAAATTTATTGAAAGGGAAGGAGTTGATTTTGCAGAAAAAAATATTTTTTTTGATAAAGATAATAATTTTTTGTTAACAAACTATATCGCAGGAAAGGAAGTGTCAGTTAGGGACTTAAATTCAAGGCAGTTAGCAGATTTTATTGATAAGATATTGTTTTTGAAGAATTTAAGTTTTAAAAAATTTAATAATTTTGCTCAAAAAGAAAAAATAAATATTAATTTATTTGAAAATCCTAGTGATAGACTATTGTTTTTGAAAAGGGAAAGGTTCAAAAATATTAAAAAAAATAAAAAAGAATTATTGAACTTTAATTTTTTTGAATTTGAGAAGTGGTTTAAAGTAAATCTAATGAATTTAGAGAGTTATTATTGTTCTAAAAAATACAGAAAGAAAGATATTTTTTTTGATCATGGTGATGTAGCTGGAGCTAATATAATTTTAAAAAACAATTCTCTTATTTTTATTGATTGGGATAACGCTAAATTTACGCAAGATGTCGGTTTTTCTTTGGCTAATATCTTTTTCTATTGTGGAGATTTTTCTTCTTGGTTTATAGAAAAATTTGTTTCTATTTATTTGAAAAAAGCACAAAATAATGACACTAGCAAGAAGGATTTAATTAATGATATTGAGCATGGATTAAAATTGATTATTTTTAGTGGCGTTCTTTGGTCTTTAGAATCTTTTATTGTTTCTCATAAAAAAGATGAAAAAAAAAGCATGGAATATTTTTATGATTATCAAGAGCGATTAAAGTCTTATAATGATTTTTGTAATTTATAAAAAAGGTGGTCCTAAAACCACCTTTTATTAATCTTGATAAATAAATTTTCTAGTATCCAATTCTATTAAAACATCCTCTTCTTGGTAAGGGGATTTTTGGCAATAGGGAATTATTTCTGAAAATCCTAAATTGTATTTATCAATTTCTTTTTTTCCAGAGGCTATTTGGAAGACTTCACTGTCGGTCATAATAGCCGTTATAAACACTGGACTTAATTCTGGTTTTTTTTCACAAAATTCTGTTACCTTGGCCCATGTTTTTTGTAAGGCTATTTCCATTTTTCCTCTATCAGTTTGATCGTCTAAAATAAAGTAAACATTTTCGTACATCCATTTTCTCATTTTTTCAAAAAGAATAGCCTCTGGTGTCTCTTGAAATCTTATTTTTCCATATTCTAAGCTTTCTCGCTGAATCGCTTTAAGACAAGTTGCAACTCTTTGTCTTTGATTTTCTCCCAGTTTGAGATAATATTCTGGTAATTTTTTTTCTACCAAAAAGCCAGTTCTTAGACAATCATTTATATCTGAGAACAGATAGGTAATTTTATCGGCTAACATTACTACTCCAAATTCTAGTGGCAAATTTTCATCGATACTTAGGCCGTTGGGTCCCCTGGAGTGTTTGGTTATACCTTTTAGTGTTTCCCAACTTAGATTAAGTCCAAGCCCCGATCTTTCTATTTTTTCAGCTAAAATCACATCAAAAAGCTCATGTCGAAATTTTTGGCCACTTAATTTTTCAATTGTCCTTTCGCCTAAATGACCAAAGGCAAAATGACCGAGATCATGACCAATGCCTATGGCAGAGCTTAATGATGAGTTTAATTCAAGCATTTCGGCCATTATTTCAGATATGGAAGAAACTTCGATGCTATGGATCAAGCGGTTTCTTACTAAGGGATTAGAAGCTATTGGGAAAACTTGTGTTTTGTCGGCTAGCCTTCTAAAACTTTTAGAATTAATTATCTTGTGGTAGTCAGTCCCGAAGGGATTGTTTTTTTTGAAGAAAGCTGGATCATCTGATTGATTTTCCTGATATTTTCGACCAAAAGAATCTTCTGATCTAAAAGCCAAGTGTTTTAAACTTTTCATTGTTTTGTCCTCCTGTATTATATTATTTTATTTTAAAGTTCTTTTTTTGCAAAAAAAGACAGTCTTTAACCGTCTTTTCCTTGGTGCCGATGGTGGGACTTGAACCCACAAGCCTTGCGGCACACGATTTTGAGTCGTGCGTGTTTGCCAGTTTCACCACATCGGCCTTTTAATAAAAGAATTATAAATGATTTTAATTTGCTTGTCAAAGAATATATTGACTTTTTGCTTTGTAATTGCTTAGATAGTTTTAGTTCTTATAAAAATAAATTTGAATTTTAACCATATAATAAAAGTCCAACTGAGTAAAGTAGGCTGGCATCTATATCATGATTACTTCTGAAAAAAGGATTATTGACGTTCCTCTAGGATCTTTTTGTTTTGAAAAAAATCTTTTAGCTAGAAAAATGATTTTTTGGGCTGGTTATAATTTTGTTTATAATGAAGTTGAGAAAATAATGGACATGAAAGACTGGGGGAAAAACATTGTCATGCCCACTAAGATTTCCTGGCTTCTGGCTGGCGGCAGTAATAATGAAGCCGAATTTTTGAAACCAATAAATCTTGATTTAGTTAAAAGGGAGGCAGCCTTAGGAAATCTTCAATTTGGGGATTTTATGGATTTATTAATTTTTGGAGTTTTAAATCCTAGAGTATCAGAATCCACGACAATTATTTCTTTGGGAACCAGCCTAGGATTAAATGGTAAAATTTATTATCCATTTATTGGAGGACAACAAGACATCTGTACTGTTCTTGGTATTCTGTCAGAAGATGAAATATTGAGAGTGAATGAGTATGTCTTTATAGTCAAGAGTTGATTTTTATGACCTTGTTTTTTAAAAAACAAGGTCTTTTTATTTGCTCAAAATCAAATTATTAGTTATAATTGTTTCAAGTTTATTTTTTAAGTTTATGGGAAAAATAATTTCAGTTGTAAATCAAAAAGGAGGGGTTGGGAAAACAACCACTTCTGTTAATTTAGGTGCCTATTTGGCTCATTTTGGCAAAAAAACTTTATTAGTTGATGTTGATCCTCAGGCCAATGCTACTTCTGGCCTGGGAATAAATCATCGTCAAGTAGAGAGGGGCGTTTATGACGTCTTAACTGGTAATTGTTCAATTTTAGATTCTATTATTAAAACCAAACAAGAAAATTATTATATCATACCGGCAACGGTTTCTTTGTCTGGTGCTTCTGTTGAATTGGTTGGTTTAGACAATAGAGAATTTCGTTTGTCGTCAGCCCTAGAGGAAATTAGAAATAATTTTGATTATATCATAATTGACGGACCTCCTTCGCTTGGACTTTTGACAGTTAATAGCTTAACTTCATCGGATGAGGTTTTAATTCCTATTCAAAGTGAGTATTACGCCCTAGAAGGTTTGGGACAATTATTGGAAACAATATCTTTGATTCAAAATAATTTAAAACCTTCTTTGGGAATTATGGGAGTTATAATTACTATGTTTGATAAAAGAAATAGACTATCTTCTTTGGTTAAAGATGAATTATATAAATATTTTCCTAATAAGGTTTTTAAATCAATTATTCCTCGAAGTGTCCGCTTGGCTGAAGCTCCTAGCTATGGTTTAAGTATTTTACAATATGATCCAAAGTCTATTGGGGCTAGGGCTTATGAAGAGTTGGCTAAAGAAATTATATCTAAATAAATAAAAAATATGATGAAAAAAGGATTGGGTAGAGGCCTTGATTCTCTGATACCTAAAAAAATTGATATTTCTAGTTATTCTGATTTTAAATTAGAAAAAGATGATTCTTTGTCTTTAGAAAAAAAAGGTGGAATTATAATGATGATTGATCCTAAAAAAATAAAGCCAAATCCCTACCAACCAAGAAAAGAATTTAATCAAGTGGCTTTAAATGATTTAATGAATTCAATTAAGGAGCATGGTATTTTACAGCCCCTAGTTGTTAGTCAAAAAGACGGTGAATATGAATTAATTGCTGGAGAAAGAAGATTGCGTAGTTCTGTGGAGTTAGGCTTATCAGAGGTCCCAGTGATTGTTAGAGAGGTTGATAATCAAAAAAAATTGGAGTTAGCTTTAATTGAAAATTTGCAGAGAGAAAATTTAAATCCAATTGATTCAGCTATTGCTTATAATCAGCTTATTAATGAATTTAATTTAACCCAAGATGATTTGTCTAAAAAATTAGGGAAACCAAGATCTTCCATAGCTAACATTTTAAGATTTTTAAATTTACCAACAGAAATTAAATCAGCTTTGGCTAGTGGACAAATAAGTGAGGCTCATGCTAAATACTTGCTGGGAGTAGAGGGAGAAGTAAAGCAATTGACAATTTTTAGAAAAATAATCTATAATAATTTGTCAGTCAGAGAAACTGATTCTTTAATACGTCAATCTGGTGGAACAAAAAAGGCTAAGGCCGATAACCATCAATATGATGTTTACCAAGACAAACTTCAAAAACATCTCAATACTAAGGTTGAAATAAAAAATGGTATTAAGCAAAATAGTATAAACATTTTTTTCTATTCAGAGGATGATTTGAAAGAAATAATTAAAAAGATAGTTTAGTATTAGTAACTTAAAAAAGGGATTGGAAATGAAAAAAAAATATTTTTTTATTATTTTTATCTTTATATTAGCCTTTTTTCTGTTTGGCTGGTTTTTATTGGGCGATAGTTTTGTTCTTTACTTGCCAAAATTGGGTGGCTATTTCTGTGTTTTTCTTCTTTTTGTTTTTTTGGTTTCTGGTGTTTTTTCTAGCACCAAAGGCTTGAAAGAAACGAAAGAAAATTAATTATTTTTCCGGGCTCAAGCTCGGATTTTTTTTAATTTTTAAATTTGAATTATTTTTGAATTTAACTTATTATATAAGGATTGAATATTAATTTTTATTATGTCTTTTGTTCACCTACACAATCATACTCATTATTCATTACTTGATGGTTTAACCAATATTGATGATTTTATTGCTAAAGCCAAAAGTCAGGGCTGTCCAGCTTTGGCTATTACTGATCATGGTGTTATGTATGGTGCTATTGAATTTTATAAAAAATGTAAAAAAGCGGGTATAAAACCAATTATTGGGGTGGAATTGTATTTAACCCCTGGTTCGAGGCATGACAAAAATACCAAGGAAGACGCTCGTAATTTTCATATATTATTACTAGCTAAAAACAATATTGGTTATCAGAATTTAATAAAATTAGTGTCTTTGGCTCATTTGGAGGGTTTTTATTATAAACCTAGAATAGATTGGGAGCTTTTAGAAAAATATCACGAGGGCATAATTGCTTCAACGGCTTGTTTGGGTGGTGAAATTCCTTCTTTAATTTTAGCCGATAGGTTGGACCAGGCTAAAAAGAAAATTATAGAGTATAATAATTTGTTTGGTCAGGATAATTTTTATTTAGAAATAATGGATCATCCCGAGCTTGATGGTCTAGATAGAGTTAATCAACAATTAATTAAATTTTCGAAAGAATTAAATATTCCCTTGATAGCTACTAATGATATCCATTATTTGGATAAACAAGATGATGATGCTCAGGATATTTTACTTTGTTTGCAGAACAAGAAGAAAATAAATGATGAAGATCGTATGAAAATGAAGGGTCACGGTGATTATTCTTGTAGGGATCCAAAAGAATTAATTGAAGTTTTTAAAGATGTTCCGGAGGCAATATCGAATACAGTCAAAATAGCTGAGATGTGTGATGTAAACATTTCTTTGGATGAGATACACTTGCCACACTTTGAAGTACCAGAAGGTTGCGATCAATCTTCTTATTTAAGAAAAATTTGTGAAGACGGTATATCTTTGAGGTATGCTGATAAAAATGAAGAGGAAATAATTGAGGTTAAAAAAAGATTGGACTATGAGCTGGATGTTATCAATGGAATGGGTTGGCCTTCTTACTTTTTGATTGTGGCTGATTTTATTTCTTGGGCTAAAAAAAATAAAATTGTTGTTGGGCCAGGAAGGGGTAGTGCCCCTGGATCAATTGTTTGTTATTTAAGTGGGATTACCAATATCGATCCAATCAAATATGAACTTTTATTTGAAAGATTTTTGAATCCAGAAAGAATATCTATGCCTGATATTGATATGGACTTTGCTGATGTTCGTCGAAATGAGGTTATTGAATACGTTGAACATAAATATGGAAAAGATAATGTTTCTCAGATTATAACTTTTGGAACTATGGCGGCTAGAGCTGCTGTTAGAGACGTTGGTCGCGTGCTAGACGAACCTTATGACTATTGTGATAAATTAGCTAAAATGATTCCAGTAAATTATAAGATAAAGGATGCTTTAGAAGATGTAGCTGAGCTTAAAGATATTTATAAAAAGGAAGAGGCCGCTCGCAGAATTTTAGATTTCGCTCAAAAACTAGAAGGAGTTTCTCGTCATTCTTCAACCCATGCTTGTGGTGTCTTGATAACTAAGGAACCTTTAACTAATTATGTTCCTTTGCAATATGCCTCCTCATCTGACAAAAGTATAGTTTCTCAATATTCTCTTCATCCAGTAGAAGACCTTGGCTTATTGAAAATGGATTTTTTAGGTCTTAAAAATTTAACAATTATTGAGTCAGCTATTAAAATTATTAAAAACACTAGAGGTGTTGAAATCGATATTGATAAAATACCGCTTGATGATAAGAATACCTTTGGAATTTTTAAAAAGGGCGAAACAACTGGCGTTTTTCAATTTGAATCTGGTGGCATGAAGAGATATTTAAAGGAGTTAAAACCAAATGAGTTTGAAGATATTATTGCCATGGTGGCTCTTTATCGTCCTGGACCGATGGAGTGGATCAAGGATTATATTTCTGGTAAGCATAATAACAACATGGTTTATCTACACCCCAAGCTAGAGTCAATCTTAAAAAAGACTTATGGGGTGGTTGTTTATCAGGAGCAGGTTATGCAGATATCAAGAGAATTGGCTGGGTTTAGTCGAGGAGAAGCTGATACTTTAAGAAAGGCTATGGGTAAAAAAATTCCCGAACTTTTGGCCGAACAAAAAGAGAAATTTATTAAAGGTTGCGTTGACAATGGCATAAATAAAAATTTAGCAGAAAAGGTTTTTTCTTTTATTGAACCTTTTGCTGGCTATGGCTTTAATCGTTCCCATGCTGCTTGCTATGCTTTAGTTGCTTATCAAACAGCTTATTTAAAAGCTCATTATCCAGCTGAATTTATGGCAGCCTTACTTACGGCCGATCAAAATGACTTGGATCGAATTGCTATTGAAATTGATGAGTGTCGTCAAATGGGAATAGAAATAATGCCCCCCGATGTTAATGAGTCCTTTGCTTCTTTTACTGTTGTTACAAGCGGAACAAAAGATAATAAAATTGTTAGTGATGATGAAAAGATAAAAACAATTAGATTTGGCTTAAATGCGATTAAAAATGTTGGAACTCATATAGTTGAAGAAATAATTAAAGAGAGAAAAGAAAACGGCAAGTTCGAAGGCATTTTTAATTTATTAGAAAGAGTGGTTGATCGAGATTTAAATAAAAAATCTTTAGAGAGTTTAATAAAATGTGGAGCCTTTGATCAATTTGAAGACAGGGAATTGTTGTTGGGAAGTTTAGATGTTTTACTTAATTTTAATAAAGAGTCTTCAAAAAATAAAAACAATCCTCAAGTCAGTCTTTTCTTTGAATCTCCTCAATCGGTTGTTTTTTCTTATCCCAGGTTAGAAAAGAGAGAAGAGGTTAGTGATAAAATTAAATTACAATGGGAGAAAGAATTATTGGGCTTGTATGTTTCGGAGCATCCATTTAATGTTTTTAAAGATAAGCTTTCTGGTCGGATTGTTAGTTTGGCAAATTTAAAGGAGAGAAAACAAGAGAATATTTTAACTGCCGGTATAATTTCTAGTATTAAAAAAATAATTACTAAAAATAACGATTCCATGCTTTTCGTTAAAGTTGAAGATGGCATTTCTTTTGCTGAAATTTTAGTTTTCCCAAAAGTTCTAAAAAGTTCACTTAATATTTGGCAGGAAGGAGTAGCAGTAATTATTCATGCCACTGTTTCTGACAAAGATGGAGAGATAAAATTATTGTTAAACAAAGCTGATATTTTAGAATTAGATAGTTTAGACAAATCAATATCTGATTTTAGTAATTTAAAGACCAGGCCTCGCGGACAATTTAATTATTATTCTAAAAAAAATAATGAAAATCAAGCTAGCACTAATTTAAGCAATAAATCACTTGGCTTGATTTTTAAATCTCCTCCCAGCGTTGAGCAAATGGAGGAGATTAAAAATGTTTTGGCCCAATATCCTGGGAAAGATTTTGTTTTTGCTAAAATAAAAATTAGTGGAGAGGAAAAAATAATTAAGTTAGGCGTTTTAGTTGATAGTTCTGGTGAGTTAAAGGATAAGATTAAGGTTGACTTTTCTGCTTTAGTAGATGTTGTCTAATTAACTAAAAAATGTTATTATTGTTTTAGATAATTTGTTTAAAATTAAGTTTTTTTTTATGCCACTTACAAACCACCCAATTAGTCCTAAAAATAAAAAAGTAAAGAATAATTCACAAATTGAAAAAATTGCTAAGTTTTTAAATGACTCTGATATTGTTGATGATAAAGTTCAAGAGGAAAATTTATCCATGAAAAAAAATGGTGAGCGTGATAATGATATAGATAAAGATAGAATTAATTTGAAGAGTGAAAATATTCCAGCTGGCAAAAATATTATTAGTGATGATAAGGAGAAGATTGATTCTCGTAAAGAATTTTTTCGCTTGATGGCTGAAAAAATTAAAGATAAAGATTTTAATATTAACAAGGCAATGGCTGTTAAGGAAGAGATTAATAAAATTGAAAAAAACACTAATTTGGACAGGGAGGATTTTTCAGATAAAGAAATCTTAGATACTGGCCTTGAATCAGGGGGAGACTTTGAAGAAAATTTCTATGATGAAGGAGAAAATGAAGGTCAAGAGCAATTAGTTAGGGATACTGAAAAACCGAAGTCGGTTGTTTTGTATAAAAAAATAGTTTATCGTTTTTTATTTTTGACTTTAATTTTATTATTAGTTGTTTCTTATCTTTCTTTTGTTAAATTAGATATAACAATAAATACTGAAAAAAATAATATTGATGGTAGTTTAAATTTTTATGCCTATTCTAATGGAGAAAAAATTAATTTAGACAGAGCTATTAAAGCTTCCATAACTAAAGTAGAAATAGAAGAGAAGGGTGTTTTTAAAAGTAGCGGAGAAAAAGACACTGGAGGGGAAATAGTGGGCAGAGTTAAAATTATAAATAATTATTCTAAAAATCAACCATTAGTGGCTACGACTAGATTATTAAGTTCCGATGATAAATTGTTCAGAATAAAAGAAACTGTTAATATCCCAGCCGGAGGTTCAATCGAAGTTGATGTTTATGCTGATTCAGTCTCAGAAGATATGGCAATTGATCCTGATAAATTTATTATTCCTGGTTTATGGATAGGTGTACAAGATAAAATATATGCAGAAAGTTATGAGAAATTTAGCTTTGTAAAGGATAGTAAAAAATATGTAATGGAAAAAGATATTAATAGTGCTGTGGAAAATTTAAAGAACAAAATAATTGAACAAGCTGAAGTAAAGGCTGGAGCAGCTATCGGGGCTGGTCGTCAATACGTTCTTAGTATTGACACTGATTCTTCGATTATTGATACTGATAAGAAAATAGGAGAAGAGGCCGATAATTTTAATGTTAGTGTTAAAAGTATAGTTAATGTTATCAGCTTTGAAACTGATGAAATAATAGAATTAGCTAAACAAAAAGTTTCAATTGAGACTAGTCAGAATATTAGTGAAATAGATGCCAATTCTTTAAATTATGAATTAGTTAATTTTGATTCTTCTAAAAATTTAGCCGAAATAAAAGCTTTTTTTGCAGCTAGAACTTTGGTCGGTTCGGATGATTTTATTGATAAAAAACATTTAAGTAATTTGAAAGAGGATCAGATTGGAGCTTATTTGGACAAGGTTGAGGAAATAAAGTCTTATGAGCTTAATTTTACTCCCAAATTTATAAAAAGATCTCCGTTGTTGGTTGATAAGATAAATATTGAATATAGATAAAGATAAATATGAAGGACTTTATTCCGACAACTATAATGATTGTTTTGGTTGTCGGTTTTTATTTGGTGATTAAAAAATTATTAATTTTCTATGTTGCTTATTAATAAAAACAATATTGATAATTTAAACAGAAAGATAGTGCATGCTTTGTCAGCTATAGTGATTTGTTTTTTCCCTTATGTTTTTAGTGTTAATCAAATAGTTGTTATTTCTTGTTTATTTTCACTTATATTTTTATTGTCTAAATATTTTGATTTTCTTCCGATAATTAAAGTTAAAAGAGTTGGTTTAGGCGAAGTTTTTTATCCTTTAGGCGTGATGATTTCGGCTTTAGTCTTTTTACCTCAAGGAGAAATATTGGCTTTTCAATTTGGAATATTGGTTTTGGGTATTTCCGATGCCTTGGCTAATATTTTTGGTGATCTCTACGGTTTTCATAAAATTGATTTTTATTGGAGTAAAAAAAGTTTAGAAGGTTCTTTTTCTTTTTTTATATCTACTTTTTTAATTTTAATTTTTATTAATTTTTTCAATCTTAGTTTTGCTGATTTTTTTACTTATTTTATTCTATCGCTAGTTTTAACTTTTTTAGAGTTTTTATTATTTTTTGGTTTGGATAATTTAGTTTTGCCACTTTTATCTTCTTATTTGTTTTTGGTTTTGTTGTAATATTTTAAGATAAAAAAAGGAGGCAAGTTTGCCTCCTTTTTTGCTTATTTTTCCTATTTTATGGCTATTTTTTTTATTTGTTGACTAAGTTTTACAGCTTGACCGAGACTGTTTTGATGTATGTTGCGACCGATTGCGCAGCCTCTGGCTCCAGCTGTTTTTATTTGGTTCTCGATATTTTCTAAAAAGTTTTTTTCATTTATTTTTTTACCACCAGAAAATATTATTCCTGATCTTCCGGCTGCTACAGTTATTTCTTTTGCTTTTTTAGCATCATTTTTGCTGCTACTGAAAGGATAATTTAATTTTATAAAATCAGCGCCCAAACACAATCCAAGACCGGCCGCTCCCGCTATTATTTCTGGACTTTTTTCTTCTTTTACATTTTTTCCTCTGGGGTATATCCAGATAACTGCTAACAGGCCATTTTCGTGAGCTTCTTTAATTGCTTGAGCTGCTTCTTTTAACATTATTGTTTCATATTCGCTTCCTAAATATATAGTATAGCCGATTCCTAATATTTTAAGATTGGATGCTTTCTTAAAAGAAATCACATCATTAACACTCCATAAGGCAGGGGAGAGTGGATCTTTCGTTTTTATTAAATTTGACTTTCCATTTATTTTTACTAAATAGGGAATTTTTTTATAATCATTGCCATAGTGAGAAATTAATCCAAGATGAGCCGCAAAAACTCCAATATTAGCCTGAGATGCTATTTTAAATAAATGTTCTGGATCCTCGTTGCCGAATCCCAGTTTTTTGGAGAAGTCATCATTTAAATGTTCTATTTTTTGATCACCAGCAAATAAAAATAATTTCCCAGTGCCCATAGTTGCCTCTGTGAAGTTTTTTTTGTATAAATTTATTTTGTTTTTTGGTACGCTTACCGGAACATTAATTTTCATATTTTTTAAAATTAATAATTTATGTTACAATATCAATATAGCATAATATAATTATTTTTAAAAATATATTTATGGAAGACAATAATGATATAAATTTAGGAAAATATTCTAATAAAAATAAGAGCTTGTCTAAGGCCAATATTGGTCTTTGGTTTTTGGAACATAAAAGGCACATGATACTGCTTGTTATTGTTATTTTGGGTGGAGCTTCCTTGTTGCTTTATTCTTTTTTCTTTTATAACTTATTTGATTATCTTAGATATGACAGAGATCAGAGAGCTGCTATTAATGAACTGACAACTGTAAACGTAGGTGTTGGTGCTCAGAGGTTGGCTATTCCCCTAGAAACCATTAAAGATGATTATTTTCAGCATGACAATATTTATGATTTTATGGCTATGGTAAAGAATAGTAATACTAATTTTTTTGCTAAGATTTCCTACTGTTTTGTTGATGGTCAAAAGGATTTAGCTTGTGCTGATAACATAGTTTTTCCTGAAGAAGAAAAATATTTATTAATTATCTCTAAAAAAATAGAAGATAAGCCAAAAAATATCGAGTTTAAAATTAAAAATGTTGCCTGGGAAAGGGTTGATATTAGGAAATACCCAAATTGGAAAGAATATTATGACTTAAGAGCTAATTTTAAAATTGATAATATAAAGTTTGAAAAAGAAACTAGCCCCTCTGCTGGTAAAAATTTTAACAATCTTAATTTTACCATTGAAAATCAAAGCCCTTATAATTACTGGGAAGTTCCTTTGCAGATAATATTAATGAACCGTGGCTCAGTTGTTGGCGTTAATACTTATAATATATCCGAGTTTAGATCTAGCGATTTAAAGGATATAAAAATGACTTGGCCTAATTCAGTTTCAAGCGTAAGTGATGTTAAAGTTCTTTTGAATCTCAATGTCCTAGATGAATCTAATTATATTAGCTATAAATAAGTATAAATATATGTCTTTAAATTTTTTTAATATTTCTTACGACAAAAAAGATTTAGAACCTTTTCTTTCTGTTGAAACTTTAGAGTTTCATCACGAGAAGCATCATCGAGCTTATTTTGATAATTTATCTAAACTAATTGTCGGGACTGAGCTTGAAGATAAAAGTTTGGAAGAAATAATTTTATTCTCTTTTTCTAAAAAAGAAATGAAGTCTATTTATAATAATGCTGCTCAGGTCTTTAATCATGACTTTTATTTTAAATCTTTGAAGAAAAATATTAAACCATCGGATGGTTTTTTGAAGATAATAGATAATAGCTTTGGATCTTGGTCTGACTTTAAAGAAGAATTCAAGACTAAGGCTTTGGCTCAGTTTGGTAGTGGCTGGACTTGGCTGGTTGTAAACGATAATAAATTAGATATAGTTTCCACCTCTAATGCTGACAATCCTTTAACTTTAGGGATGAAGCCCTTAATGACAATTGATGTTTGGGAACACGCTTATTATATAGATTATCGCAATGTGAGAGGAGATTATATTTCTGCTCTTCTTGATAATTTAATTGATTGGGTTTTTGTTGAGAGTAATTATGAGCTTGTGGATTAAATGTTCATAAATTGTTTATAAATACTAAATAAAAAATTTAAAAAAATATAAAAAAAGAAGTGCTTGTTAATAAGTGCTTCTTTTTTTTATTTTTATAAGTTTTATCCTTTATTTTCAGTATCTTTAAATTATTGACCTTAGGGGAAAAGTGGTGTATAATAACACTTGAGAGGTGATTAGTGGTGAACTTAGGCGAATAATTTTTAAAATATGTTTATTGGAGAATACAATCACAACTTAGACGATAAGGGTCGCTTGGCTATTCCAGCTAAGTTTAGGTCTTTATTAAAGAAGGGTGGTGTGGTAACCAAGGGATTGGACAACTGTCTTTTTTTATATACAAAGGAGCAGTGGCAAAAAATAGCGCAAAAATTGTCAGCTCTTCCAATTAGTCAATCCAAGGCCAGAGCTTTTGCTAGACATTTTTTGGCTGGAGCTATGGATTTAGAATTTGATAATCAGGGAAGAGTAACCTTGCCAGAGTATTTAAGAAATTTTGCTGTGCTCAAGAAGAGCGTGATAGTGGCTGGCTTGTATAATCATTTAGAAATTTGGGACGCAGATTCTTGGGATAAATATAAGAAAGAATCAGAAAAAAATAGTGTGGATATTGCTGAAGAGTTGGGAGACTTAGGAATATAATATATGAAAAATTATTTCCACACTCCAGTAATGCTTGAAGAGGTTATTAAATTTTTGGATGTTAAAGTTGATGGAAATTATATTGATGCTACTTTAGGTGGTGGAGGTTATACAAAAAAAATAACAAGCTTATTGGGTGATGACGGTCGGGCTTTGTCCATTGATTTAGATCCTTTATCTTTAGAAAATTTTTCTCAGTTTAAAACTAAAAAAAACATTGTTGTTAATGATAATTTTGTAAATATAAAGAAAATAGTTCTAGAAAATTTTAAAAAACAAATTTTTTTTGATGGTATCGTAGCCGATCTAGGATTGTCATCAGCTCAGTTAGATGATGAAGAAAGGGGATTTTCTTTTAATAATGAAAAATCCTTGGATATGGCCTTTGGCCCTAAGATAGAGAACGATACTTTCTGGATAGTTAATAATTATAAACAGTTTGAACTTGAAAATATTATTAAGGAATATGGAGAAGAGCCTTGGGCCAAGAAAATTGCCGGAAGAATTGTTGAAGAGAGAAAGAAAAATAAAATTGATAATTCTAAAAAATTAGCTGAAATAATTAGTTCCGCTATTCCTAAAAAATTTTGGTCAAAACGGATAAATCCTGCAACCAAAACTTTTCAGGCTTTGAGGATGGAAACCAATAATGAATTAGATGTCCTGGGTATTTTTTTAGAAGATGCAAGTAATTTATTAAAAGTAGGTGGTTGTTTGGTTGTAGTCTCTTTTCATAGTTTGGAGGATAGAATTGTTAAACGATTTTTTAAAAGTAAAAAAGAAAGTGGAAACTTCGAATTAGTAAATAAAAAACCATTAGTGGCTACGGAAAATGAAACAAAAAATAATAGTCGAGCTAGAAGTGCTAAACTTCGAGTTTTAAAAAGAATAAAATAAATTAAATAAAAATAATATGGGAACAATTGAGCCAAGAAAAAATAATTTTTTAAAAGGTTTAAATATTTGTCTTCTATTTGCTATTATAGTTAGTGGTTTTTATTATCTAAAAAGTATAGACGATTTGGTTAATAAAAATTTTGAATTACAAAGCTTAAAAGATAAATCTATTCTTCTGGAAGAAGAAAATAACAATTTTGAAATTATGAAGAGCGAATTGGAGTCCTATGAAAGCATGAGTGCTCGAATTGATGATTTGAAAATGGTTAAGGTTTCAGGAATAAATTATATTAATGCCGGCGACGATTCTTTGGCCAAAAAATAAATTTAATTTAATTTAATGACCAACGTTAAAAAGAAATTGGAGAAAAAAAAGACTAACAGCATAAATAGTCGCCTTATATTTTTAAGTGCGATTATTTTTTTTCTTTTTTTATCCTTGGGCTTGAAATTGTTTAAAATACAAATAATGGATTGTGAGATTTATTTAGCTAAAGCTGGCTTGCAACATCAAATTTTTAATGAATTAAAAGCTAAGAGGGGTGAAATTTATTTGCGTAAGAATCTTGAGTCTGATCTTTATTCTATTGCTACTAATAAAGATTTTGCTAGTCTTTATGTTGTCCCCAGATTACTTAGTGAAGAAGACCTTGCCTCTATTCTAAATTCTGTTTATTTGGTTTTTCATCATGAAACAGTTCTTCAGGAAGTTGAAGAATATTTAAAAGAATTAGATCATCAGGATCTTTTAAATGAATTAAAATATATAGACTCTTTAAGTATTAATGAGAGTGATAAAATAGCCAGAAAGAAGGAGGTTGAAAAAAGAAGATCTAACTTAAAATTTAACGAAGAGTGGCTAGAATTTAGAAAAATTCAAAAAGATTTAGAGATAGAAGAAAGAAGGCAATCTATAATCAGCAATTATCTTTTCGAACTTAAAGATTCAAAAAAATATTCAAGATTAATATTAAGAAAAGTAAGCAAGGAAGATTTATTGAAATTTTATTTTCAGCATTTAGGTGCTTTTTGGGAAATAGAATCAGTCTCTGATTTAAGTATTAAAAATGGAAAAGTTTTCTTAGAAAAAAAAGAAAAAGATTTGACTAATGAAATTATTGGTTTTTATTATGAATGGGAAAGTTTAAGGTATTATCCAGAAAAAATGTTTTTGTCGCACTTAACTGGTTTTGTTAACTATGATGGGGTAGGTAATTATGGCTTGGAAGGATTTTTTAATGATGAACTTTCCGGTAAGGATGGTTTCTTGTCCGGAGAAAAGGGAACATATAAAGGCAAAAAAATAATAATAGATCAGCAAGAGTATAGTGAGTCAATTAATGGTAATAGTTTAGTTCTGACAATTGATTATGCTGTTCAAACTTATGTTTGTAATAAGATGAAGGAATATTATGAAAAACACTCTTTCGAGAGTGGTAGTATTTCAGTTATGGATCCTCAAACAGGGAAAATATTAGCTTTATGTGTCTGGCCAGAATTTGATACCAATGATTACCAAAATGCTTCTAGCACAGATATTTTTGATAATCAATTTATTTCTTATCAGTATGAGCCAGGATCAGTTTTTAAGACAATTACTTTGGCAGCTGCTATTGATCAAGGTAAGGTGAGTCCCAATACTGTTTATAAAGACGAGGGTCAATTGTTTGTTAAAGGAATTCCCAAGCCTATTAAAAATTCTGATTTTGATACTCATGGGGCTCATGGTAATGTTTCTATGACGTATGTGCTTGAGAAATCTTTGAATACTGGAGCTATTTTTGCAGCTGAACAAATAGGGAAAGATGTTTTTGCTGATTATTTGGCAAAATTTGGTTTTGGTGAGCGAGTTGGTATTGAAATGAGCGGAGAAACTCCTGGCAATATTAGTAATATATTTGGAAAGAGTGTTAAGGATATTGATTTTTTTACGGCTTCTTTTGGGCAGGGGATAGCGGTCACTCCCTTACAAATGCTTTCTTCCTATGCTACTATTGCTAATAAGGGTATGATGATGAAACCTTATATAGTTGAAGAAATATTAGATCAGAATGGAGAAACGTTAAAGAAAATTGAACCTCGTCAAATTAGAAGAGTTATTTCAGAAGAAACGGCTTTGGCTATTTCGGCTATGTTGGTTAGTGTTGTGGAGAGTGGACATTCAATTAAAGCTAAAATTCCTGGATATTATGTTGGTGGAAAAACTGGAACAGCTCAAATCCCTTCGCCTCGAGGAGGTTATTTGGACAAACAGTATATTCATAATTTTATAGGCTATGCACCAATAAATAATCCTCAGTTTGTTGTTTTGGTTAAATTTGACAATCCCAAGACATCAGTTTTTGCTGAAGGGACAGTTGTGCCAGCCTTTGAAGAAATAGCAGATTTTTTGTTAAAATATTATCAAATTCCTAAAAATATAAATTAATCCATATGAAAAAGATAGTAATGAGATTATTGGCTTTTTTTGCCAACAAGATAATAAAAAAATATCAACCAAAAGTGGTTGGAATAACTGGAAGTGTTGGTAAAACAACTTCTAAAGAGGCTATTAGTTTGGTTTTGTCTTATCAAAAAAAGGTTCGTTCTAATTTTTCTAACTATAACAATGAGTTTGGGTTACCCTTAACTATCATTGGTTTAAAATCTCCAGGAAAAAATTTTGTTAAGTGGTTACTTATTTTTTGGAAAGCAATTATTTTATTACTTTTTAAAGATAAAAATTATCCGGAATTTTTAGTTTTAGAAATGGGCATTGATCGGGAAGGTGATATGGATTATTTGTTGAAAATAGTTAGGCCGGACAGGGCTGTTTTAACCAATATTTCTCATTCCCATTTAGAATATTTTGGTAGTATTGATAAAATTAAAAAAGAAAAAATGAAATTATTGCACGGCCTTAAAAAGGGCGGGGTGGCTATTGTTAATTCTGATAATGATTTTTTAAGAAATGTTAAAGAAGAATTAAAGGTATTGCTTATTAATTATGGTTTTAAACCTGGCGCACATATTTTAGCTCGAGATTTAAATTTTGTTCTGCCAGATGGTGATTTAAAAAATAATTTTTATGGCGTTAATTTTAAATTGGAGTATAAGGGTTCTGTTGTTCCAGTTGTTTTACCAGGCGTGATTAGTAAATCTTCTGTTTATTCTGTCTTAAGTGCCCTTGCTGTGGCTGTTTCTTTTGACTTTAATTTAATGGATCTTATTGGTTGTTTAAAAAACATTAAAGTTCCCGCTGGTCGTATGAATGTGATCCCTGGTATAAAAAATACCATCTTAATTGATGATACTTACAATTCGTCGCCAGAATCAACTTTATTGGCTTTAGATTTTTTGCAAAGCATTAAAAAGCGCCAGGGTAGAAGAAAAATAGTGGCCTTGGGTGACATGTTGGAGTTGGGCAACTATAGTGAGGAGGGCCACCAATTAATTGGTGGCAAGATAAGCAAGTTGGATGTAGATGAAATTATATTAGTAGGAGAGAGATCTAGAGATATTGGTAGGGGTGCTATTGCTGGCGGTTTTGATAAAAATTTTATTTTTCAATTTAAGGAATCTGGTGAGGCTGGTTTGTTTTTGCAAAAAAGAATGAGTGAGGGCGATGTTATTTTGCTTAAGGGTTCTCAGGGAATTAGAATGGAAAAAGCTGTAAAAGAAGTTATGGCCGAGCCAATGAAATCTACTGAAATATTGGTGAGACAGTCAGAGGAGTGGATAAAGAAATAAACTATTCTTTTAAGCTTATCTTTCTTGCTAAATCTGTTATATTTTTTTCTATTTTTACTATTTTTAGCCTCATTTTGAATATTAAATAGAATAAAAACAGGACCGCGATATAAAAGGCTAAATTTATGGCGGAAGATGAAAAGCCCAGGCTTATTACTATTTTGTCTATTTGTTTTATAAAAACTATAATCAATAGGGCTAAAATCCAAAAAAGTAACCAAAAAATAAATTCATTAAAGGAAATTGTTTTTTTTCTCCATTGTTTTAACAACTTAATAAGAAAGAATATTATTATTAAGCCCGCTATTATTTGTTGAATCATATTTTTTTTATTTAATTTTATCCGCTTATTTTTTTTAAAAAGAGATCTTTAATTATTTTTAATCCTCCAGAAAACTTTTGACCAAATTCATGGTAAATGACTTCGATTGGAATTTCTTTTATTTTTAATTTATATTTAAAGGCTTTGGCCAATATTTCAGTACAATGAGCCATGCGATCATTTTCTATTTTTATTTTTGAAACAGTTTTTTGGGTCATAACTCTGAACCCATTTTGAGGATCGCTTGTTTTTATTCCGAAAAAAAGATTATTAAAAATTTTAGCCATGGGCATTATGATTTTTTTCTTGAATTTTGGAATATTAGATTCAATTCCCATAAATCTTGATCCAATAACCAAATCGTAATCTTCTTCTAATATTGGCTTTATCATTCTTTTGATATCATTTGCTAAAAATTGGCCATCAGCATCAAAATGAATTATGATATCAAAATTTTGTTTTAAGCAGTATTCGTTTCCGGTTTGCAAAGCAGCTCCTTGACCTAAGTTTATTGGATGATATATTTTTTTTAATTTTTTTTCCGTCATTTCATTCAAGATTTCTCTAGTTTCGTCTTGTGAATTATCATCTACTACCACTATCAAATCAACTAGGTCTTTAACCTGTTCTATTGTTTGAGAAATTTTTTTTTCTTCGTTATAAGCTGGTATTACGCAGGCTATTTTCATGTCTTTGTTATTCTATTAATTCCTCTAAAGTCTAGCATATTTTATATTATTTTTAAAATATGCTAGACTAAAGCAGATATTTATTTTATTATTATGAGTTTATTTGTAAAAATTTATGATCGTTCAAGCTATTTTTTGAACAATCTTAAATCACTTTTGAATAATTTTTATAGACCCTTACAAACCAAGGCTTTCTTTTCTTTTTTTATCATTCTTAATATTTTCCTATGGTCTTTTTCTTATTATATTTACAATAATGTTACTCAGGATAGATTAATATTGCATTATAATATTGATATTGGTATTGATTCAATTGGTGATAAACATGATGTTTTTTTAATTCCTTTTGTTAGTTTGTTTTTGATTTTTATTAATACTATTTTTTTGTTATTTTTCTTCAAAAAGAAAATTTTTGATTTTAGATTTATCTTTTATTTTAATTCTATTTTTTTATTAATAACTCAAATTTTTTTGTTTTTATCAATACTGACTATTTATTTAATTAATTTTAGATAAGCTTATGGAATTTCAAGTAATAAAAATTTTATTTTTGGCGACTTTTGCTTTTATTTTTACTGTTTTATGGACCCCAATTCTTACTAATTTTTTATATAAGTACAAGTTGGGTAAAAAAATAAGAAATAACGGTTCAACCCCTATTTTTAGTGAACTCCACGCTCATAAATCTGGAACACCAACTATGGGCGGTATATTAATTTGGGGTACACTTTTTTTTCTTATTCTTGTTTTTTATTACTTAAGTTTGATTTTTCCAGATAGCATTATTGCTCACCTTAATTTTTTATCACAAAAAGAAACCTTACTTCCCCTAGGCGCTTTAATGGCCTCGGCTCTTATTGGTTTGCTGGATGACTGGCTAGATGTTTCTGGTAAAGGCGTTTTCGGCGGTGGTGGTTTGAGAATGAAACATCGTTTATTGATTTATACTTTAATTGCTGTTATTGGTGCTTTGTGGTTTTATTTTAAGTTAGACTGGACATTAATACACGTTCCTTTCTTGGGTTATTTTCAAATTGCTTGGTGGTATGTTCCTGTTTTTATTTTTATAATAGTAGCTACGTCTTTTTCAGTTAATGAAACTGATGGTTTGGACGGTTTGGCGGGTGGAACTCTTTTAATTTCCTATGCTTCTTATGGAATTATATCCTTTGCTATGGGCAGATATGATCTAGCTACTTTTTGTGCCGTTATAGTTGGAGCTCTTTTGGCATTTTTGTGGTTTAATATTCCTCCAGCTAGATTCTATATGGGTGATACGGGCTCTATGAGCTTAGGTGTTACCTTGGGTATAATTGCTTTATTGACCAATAATGTTCTTCTTTTGCCCTTTATTGGTTTTATTTTTTTACTTGAATCTTTATCAGTTATAATTCAAATTCTTTCTAAAAAGATTAGGAATAAAAAAGTTTTATTATCAGCTCCGATACATCATCATTTTCAGGCCTGTGGTTGGACCGAGGCCAAAATAGTTATGAGGTTTTGGCTTATTTCGGCTGTAGCCGCTGCCATTGGTTTGATGATTTTTTTACTTGATAAAAGCTTCTCTTTTTAAGTTTTATGATATTGAAAAATAAAAAAATTGCTTCGGTTGATAAATATTTGTCTTTTATTGTTCCTTTGTTGATTGTTTTTGGCTTAGTCATGCTTTTTAGTGCTTCTTTGGCTGTCTCTCAGTCTAATTTTGGAGAGCCTTATCATTATGTTAGGGGCCAGATTTTTGGTTTAATTTTTGGTCTTTTTTTATTTTTTTTATTTTTTAAAATAGATTATCATTTTTTTAAAAAATATTCTTTTCTTTTTCTTATTTTATCTGTGGCTCTTTTGATTTTAGTTTTTGTCCCTGGTCTGGGTAATGAATATGGCACGTCTCGTAGCTGGATAGTTGTTTTTGGTAAATCGTTTCAGGTTTCGGAATTTGTTAAATTGTTTTTTCTGTTTTATTTAGCAGCTTGGTTGGAATCCAAGAAAGATGATTTGAAAAAATTTTCCACAGGCATTTTTCCTTTTTTAGTCGTTTTGACAACTATTGGAGTATTAATTTTAAAGCAACCAGATTTGGGTACTTTTTTAATTATTTTTTTTGTTTCTTTGATGGTTTATTTGGTGGCCGGTGGCAATCTTAGTCATTTGTTTGTTTTATTTTTAATAATGATTATTGGAATTTTATTTATTTTTAATTCCATGAATTCCGAGGGCGATAAGGGCTTAATAAAAGAATATCAAATTAACAGAATAAAGTGCTTACAAAATCCTGATTTTGATAGGGATATTTGTTATCAAGTTAATCAATCTCTAATCGCTGTTGGTTCCGGCGGCTTATGGGGAAGGGGCCTGGGTGAAAGTAGGCAAAAATTTAATTATTTGCCAGAGGTTTGGGCTGATTCTATTTTTCCTATAATTGCTGAAGAAATCGGTTTTATTGGTTCTTTAATTTTAATTTTAATTTACCTTTTTATATTTATTAGGGGAATGAAAATTGCTAGTCGAGCGCCCGACCTTTTTGGTCAATCTTTAGCGGTTGGAATATCTGTTTGGATTTTTTTTCAAGCTTTCTTGAATATAGCTGGAATGATGAATTTAGTTCCAATGACTGGAGTTCCTTTGCCTTTTATTAGTGCTGGTGGAACATCTCTGTCTGTCTTGTTGGCTGCTTTTGGAATTTTGTTAAATATTAGTCGTCAAGTTGTTGATGAAAAAAATAATTTTTATGAAAAACAATAAAAATAAAAAAATAATTTTAAGTGGTGGTGGTACTGGGGGCTCTGTTATTCCTTTGATTTTTATAAGAGAGGAATTGAAAAACAATTTTGATTTTTTGTTTGTTGGCACTTATAGAGGAGTAGAAAAAAATATAGTTTTATCAGAAGGTATGAAGTATAAAGCAATTTTTAGCGGAAAATTAAGACGTTATTTTTCAGTTTATAATTTTATTGATTTGTTTAAAATTTTTATAGCTTTTTGGCAATCTTTATTTTTACTTATCAAGGAAAGACCCGGATTAATTATTAGTGCTGGTGGTTTTGTGTCTGTCCCTTTGGTTTTTGCTTCCTGGTTTTTAAAGATTCCAGTTTTGATACATCAACAAGATGTTGTTCCTGGCTTAGCAAACAAGTTAATGGCTCCATTTTCTAAAATAGTTACTGTCACTTTTGAAAAATCTTTAAAATCTTATGGTAAAAAAGGGAGATTAATAGGGAATATAGCGGCTGATTTAGGTTTGTTGGGAATTACCAAAAATGATATTTTTAAAAAATATCATTTAAAGGATGACTTACCTTTATTGTTAGTTCTTGGTGGCGGTACTGGTTCATATTTTATTAATAATTTATTAAAATTGTCCTTGAAAGAATTGTCCTTGTTAACTAATATTGTTCACATTAGTGGCAGGAGCGATAGGGGTTTCGAAATAGAAGAGAATGTAGATAATTATTTGAGATTTGAATTCTTAAAGCATAAAGATTTAATCGAATTAATGTATATTTCCGACTTACTTGTTTCTAGGTGTGGCTTGGCTACTTTAACTGAAATTTCTTTTTTAAAAAAACCTTCAATACTTATTCCTATGCCTGATTCTCATCAAGAATATAACGCTTGGGAATTTAAAAACAAAGAAGCAGCTATAATTTTAGAGGAAAAAAACCTAAGCCCTACTTTATTGGTTAAGGAAATAAAGGAGGTTTTATCCAATAATTATTTAAGAGAGAAATTGTCTAATAACGTTTCTGAGGTAATAAAAAATGGCAACCAAAGAATGATTGCCATTGTTGAGTCTTTTTTTGAGAATTAATCAATCTTATTGCTAGTAATTTCTTGCGCCCATTCTTGAGCCATTTTTCTAGCTTTTTCTTGATTATCTCCTTTTTTAACAAAGATTTCGAAAAAAAATTCTTCCAGATCCTTTGGATCTGTTTTTTTGTTTAATTCGTTTATCTCCTCCGGTGAAAAAAGTTTTTCCATTTTTAATTCCTCCATATTTTTAAATTAATTCTTTTTTAAAGTTAGCCATTTTTTCACAAAAAGGGTTTATAAAGTTTTCTTTAAATTTGCTTATAAAAATATAAATTGGTAAATCTTTATTTCCCTCATTTTCATTATTTATTTCTTTGTGACTTTTCAAAAAATTATCAATCATGTCTTTTTTGGAATAAATTTCTTGATCAATTTTGTTTATTAATTCTATTTTTTCCTCCTTATTCATATTGCTAAGGTCCTTCATTTTGTTTGATATTTCCAGATAACTATTTTTAAGTAATTCTTGTTCGCGACCGATTTCTTTTTTTAGATTCTCTACAGCTATTTGCAAGTGTCCATCGTTATAAACATTTTCTAATCCTTTTCCGTTATGTTTTTCTTCTTTAAATTTTTTACTAATATCAATAAAATTTCTTAGTAGCAATAATTCTTCTTTGTTTTGGCAAAGCTCTCTTGTTTTTCTGATTATTTCCAATTTATTATTTCCACTTAATTCAAAGAGATTAGCTATTCTATTAATAAATTTTTTAGATTTATTTTCGCTTTTTTGATCATCTTTTTCGTTTAAAAAAGATTCAAAGTTAAAACCTTTGATCTCGTTGATTAAACTTTTGAAGTATAATTCTACTTGTCCAGATTTGTCTAAAATATTAAAATTTTCTTGATCGTTTTCAGATGTTTTATTTTTAATTATTTGACATTTAGTATCTTTGGCTCCTGGATTTATTAAACCATTTGGTTCTTCTGTTTTTTGTCCAAAAGCTTCAACATCGATTTCTTTACTTTCTCCTTTTTCGTTTTCTATTTTAATCTTTCCTTTTATAAAGGGACAGCCAGTGGTAGCGGCTATTCCGGTCTCAAATCCCAGAGATTTAAATTCTTGTGACATTTTTTCAAAATCTTTTTCATGAAAAATGATATCAATGTCATCTGGTTGTTTTTTGCTTTCAGTAGCGTTTATTAAAAAGGCGATTGATCCAGTTAAATACCAAGGATATTGGCACTTATTAAAAATCTTAGAACAAATTCTAAGAGCTTCTTTTTGGTGACTAGGTATTCTTTCGGCAAATCTTTCTTGCTCTTCTTGACTTGAATCTCTAATCTCTAATCTTGACTTTATATTTTCTGGACTAGGATGCTGGTTTATTCCTTTTTCTAAATTATTTATTTTTGTTTCTAATTCACTGACTAATAGTTTTATTTCTTCTTGGATACTACCTATTTCTTCTATTACAAGATTAGCCTCTTGGTTATCTGATAAATCATATTTATCTTTTTTATAGACATCTTTTGTTCCTTCTATGGCAACTAAAAAATTTTTTAAATCACTTTGTAATTTTTCATAAGAATTTTTATTTTCTTCTTTTTGTTTGTTTATTTTTTCTTTGGTTTCCTTTATTACCATTTTTGCTTTTTCGACAACACTAAACTTCTCTGCAATATTTTTTTCCAGTGGTTCAATTGTTTCTATATCTAAATTTTCTTTTTTTATTGACTCTTTTTTCATATTTATTAAAAGTTATTTTTAATTTCTTGTCTTATTTTGTTCAAATGCTCTTCTTCTTTTAATTTGATAAAATCTAAAACAATTTTTTCTTGCCTAAGTTTAAGTTTTTTTATTTGATTGATGTATTCTTGATAGATAGCTTTTATTTCTTCTATCTTTTTTTCTATCTCTAAATCAATATTCATTTTTTTTCTTTTAATACTTTAGTAAATTTTACTAAAAAAAGCCTTTTTTGTCAATTAAAATTTATATTTATTTTTTTATTTTTTTGTGTTAATATATTAAGGATAGATTTATTTTTTATTCTTAAATTTAAATATATGGATTTTTTTATTGTTCTTTTGGTTTTTGTTTTTATTTTTTTCTTATCATCTTTAAAACAAATAAATCAATACGAAAGAGGTGTTAAATTTACAATGGGTCGTTTTTCTAGTGTTATGAATCCAGGTTGGAAGTTTTTGTGGCCAATTTTTCAAACTTATAAGAAGGTTGATATTAGAGTTAAAGCTGTTGACGTTCCAGATCAAAGGGCTATTACTAGGGATAATGTGCCAGTGACAGTTAATGCTGTTTTATATTATAAAATATCTGATGCTTCTAAGGCTATTATTGAGGTTGAAAATTTTTATTATGCTGTCTCTCAATATGCTCAAACAACCATGAGAAACATTGTCGGAGAAACAAGTCTTGATGAACTTTTGACTAATCGTGATCAAATTGCTGAAAGAATTAGAGAAATTGTCGACAAAGAAACTGATGCCTGGGGCTTAAAGGTTAATAACGTTGAATTAAAAGATATAATATTGCCAGAGTCAATGGAAAGAACTATTGCCAAACAAGCTGAGGCCGAGAGGGAAAAAAGAGCTGTGATTATTAATGCTCAGGGAGAGTTGGCGGCTGCTGAGAATTTGTCTAATGCTGCCAAGATATTATCATCTTCTGATGGTGCCTTACATTTAAGAACATTGCAGTCAATAAATGATATATCGTCTGATCAATCAAATACAATAGTTTTTGTTACTCCGGTTGAAATATTAAAAGCGTTTGAAAGTTTTAAGAATAAGAAAGATTAAATTAAATTAAAATAATTCGTACCTTTAAAAAAAATAAATCATGAAGAGGAGAAAAAAAATTGTTAAACAGGCAATTGAGTTGTTTGATTTTCAAATAAATAAATTAGCCTCTTTGGATGTTCCGGCTTTTGTTATGACTGACCCTTTGCTTTCTTTGATGGAGTTTAAAGAAAAAATTATTTCTAGGATTAAAGAGCTTGATAATAGTGACTACTTACTTGATGTGTGGTTTGTTCCAGTCATACCTTTTGATATTATTAGGGTTTCAAATCAGGTTCAATTTTTACAATTCAATGGTAATAAGGGTTATTCTTATTTTGATAATGATGATATTGAGAATTTAATAACAGTATCTCAGACGCCTTATTATCTTTGGGGAGTAAACAATGATTCTTCTAATTCTAGAGTGCCTGTTGATTCTGAAAAATTTTTAACTTTATCGGAGTCATTGGCTTTGTGCTTACACAGTAATATTTTAAACAAATATTATGTTAAAGCTCTTAATTCTTTTTTAAAAACTGTTAAGGATTCTCCTGTTATTCATGTTTACAGAGGAGAGCATCCCAAAGTTGATTGGGATTATTTTGAAGACCAAGAGAGCAGTGGTCTTTTAAAAGAAGCAAGACCCTTCTGTCTTGAAAGAATTTTTTAATTAAAAGTGGAGTCGTTGATTCCACTTTTTTATTTATTTAAATATGTTATAATAATTTTATAATATTTATGATTTTAAATAAAAAGGACAATATTTACATGGTTGGTATTAAGGGGGTTGGCATGGCAATGTTAGCTCAGTTTTTGGTTTTTAAGGGATTTAAAGTCTCTGGTTCCGACGTGGAAGAAGAATTTCAAACCAATAAAACACTCGCTAATTCCAAGATAAAAGTTAAACATGGGTTTTCCTTAAAAGATTTCCCAGAAAAAATTGACTTAGTTATTCGTTCTTCAGCTTTTGAAGTTAATAAAAATATTGAACTTAAGTTTTTAAATAAAAAAGGTGTTAAAATTGTAACTTATGCTGAGGCGGTTGGATATTTGTTTAATCAATATTTTGGTATTTCTGTTTGTGGTAGTCATGGAAAGACAACTGTTACTTCTTGGCTTGGTTATGCTTTATTTAAATCTGATTTTTCTCCTAATGTTTTATCTGGTTCTTATGTTAGACAATTTAAAGGAAGTTCTTTGTTGGGAAAATCAAAATATTTTGTGTTAGAATCTGACGAGTATCAAAATAAATTGCAATATTTTAATCCGCAGATGGTCGCTTTAAATAATATTGATTTTGATCATCCTGATTATTTTAAAGATAAAAAAGCTTACTTTAAGGTTTTTGCTGATTTTATAAAAAAAATTCCTTCATCAGGTTTTTTAATAACTAACGCCGAAGATGAGCAGTGCTTAAAAATTAGTAAATTTAATAAAGGTAAAAATATTTTTTATTCTGTTAATGATATAAAAAATTTAGAAAAATTAAATTATAAATATTTTTATCAAGCCAAAGAGATAAAGACTGAAAATTACGGACAAAGTTTTATTTTGTATAAAAATAATAAAAGTTTGGGTAAGTTTAAAATTAAGTTAATGGGTGAACATAACATTTCTAATGCTTTGGCTGTAATTTCTTCTTGTCTAGAATTGAGAGTTGATTTGGAAAAAATTAGAAAAAATTTGTTTTTGTTTACTGGGGCTTCTCGTCGCTTCGATGTCTTGGGTGTTTATAGGGGGTCGGTTATTATAGATGATTATGGACATCATCCAACTGAAGTAAAAGCATGTCTTCAGGCAGTTAAACAAAGATATGGAGATAAAAAAATAATTACTGTTTTTCATCCGCACACCGTAAGTCGAACCAAGGCTTTATTCGATGATTTTGTTAAAAGCTTTGAATTAACTGATAGTTTATATTTAATGGAGATTTATACTTCAGCTCGAGAAAAGTTTCAAAAACTTTCCAGCCTTGATTTAATGAAAAAAATAGGGCAATATAATTTGAAAAATAATAAAAAGCAAGAATTAAAATATTTTAAAAATTTTTCTGATATTGAAAAAGATTTAAGAAAAATAGCTAGCAAGGATAAAGTTATTTTACTTTTGGGTGCTGGTGATATTTTTCGAGTAGCTTATAAATTACTTAATATATCTTCTAAAGATATTTAATATATGGAATTAGAGATTAAAAAAAATGTAAAACTAGCCGATTATTCTACTTTTAAAATTGGTGGTTTGGCTAAATATTTTGTAGTTGTAAAAAGTGAAGATGATTTTATAGTAGCTATTAAATGGGCCAAGAGAAGATCTAAAAAGATCTTTGTTCTAGGTGGTGGTTCAAATATTTTATTTTCTGACAAAGGTTTTGATGGCTTGGTGATAAAGAATGAGATAAAAGGAATGGAGGTTGTGGGCGAAAATGAAGATTCTGCTATTATAAAATCATATAGCGGGGAAGCTTGGTCAAAAATGGTTAATTTTTCTATTTCTCGTAATTATTATGGAATAGAAAATATGTTTTATATCTTTGGAACAGTTGGAGCCGCGCCAGTGCAAAACATTGGAGCTTATGGCGTGGAATTGAAGGATATTTTTTATAATCTATGTGCTATTGATTTAAAGACAGGTGAAAAAAAATATTTTAATTTAAAAGATTGTCAGTTTGCTTATCGTGATAGTATTTTTAAAAATAAATTGAAAAACAAATATTTTGTTTTATGGGTCGAGTTAAAGTTGAGCAAAAAAGAAAAATTTAATTTAGAATACGGTGATATAAAAAATAAACTAGCAGAGAAGGGGATAGAAAATCCTAAATTAAAGGATGTGGCAGAAGTAATTCAAGAAATTAGAAATTTAAAATTACCTAACCCGGGAATACTTCCTAATGCTGGTTCATTTTTCAAAAATCCAGTTATTTCCGAAGATGAGTTTAAAATATTAAAAGATAAATTTTCAGATATTAAAAGTTTTCCCGATCAAAAAGGAATAAAGATTCCAGCTGGTTGGTTGATAGAGCAAGTTGATGTGAAGGGCTATCGTCATGGCGATGCCGGGGTTTATGAAAACCAAGCTTTAATTTTAGTAAATCATGGTAGTGCTAGCCAAAAAGATGTTTTGTTTTTGGTAGATTTGGTGAAGAAAAATGTTTTTGATAAGTTTGGTATAATTTTAGAGGCAGAGGTTAATATTTTGAAATAAACACCTCATTTTTTGTTACCCCAGCGAAAGCTGGGGTGTTTTTTTATTGCCAATTTTACAAAAATTATAGTATAATAATTAAAGTATAAAAAATAATATAAACAATATATATGACAACTAGTGAAATCAGACAAAAATATTTTGAATTTTTTCAAAAAAAACAACACGCCCTGATATCATCTTCATCGCTCATTCCCGAAAATGATTCTAGTCTTTTGTTTACCAATTCTGGTATGTTTCCCTTGGTCCCATATCTTTTAGGCGAGAAACATCCAGCTGGCGTTCGTTTAACAAATAGTCAAAAATGTTTTCGTTCCGAAGATATTGATGATGTTGGCGATGGTCGCCATAATACTTTTTTTGAAATGCTTGGTAACTGGAGTTTGGGAGATTATTTTAAAGAGGAGCAATTGAATTGGTGGTTTGAATTTTTAATAGAAGAACTAGGCTTTGATATAAATAAAATTTATCAAACAGTTTATGTTGGTGATGGAAAGAATATTGTCAAAGATGAAGAATCAATTCAAATTCTAAAAAATATTTATAAGAAATACGGAGTTGAAGCTGGTGAAGGACCCGAAACTACCACCAAGGGAGATGAGGGGCCGGGTGTAGAGCTTGATTTTTTTAAAGATAGAATCTTTGCTTACCGTGATAAAAATTGGTGGCAGAGAGGTGATGCTGTTGGAGAATTAGGCGGTCCAGATAGTGAAACTTTTTATGATACTGGTAAAAAACATGATCCAAAATTTGGTGAGCATTGTCATTTAAATTGCGACTGTGGAAGATTTATTGAAATTGGTAATTCTGTTTTTATGCAGTATCAAAAAACAGTTGATGGCTGGAAAGAATTAGAAAACAAAAATGTTGACTTTGGTGGAGGATTAGAGCGAATTGTGATGATAAAAAATAATTTGAGCAATATTTTCAAAATTGACTCCTTGGGTTCTATTGTTGATAGATTAGAAAATATTTCTGGACTTAAATACGAAGATAATAAAAAAGCTTTTGAAGTTATTGCTGATCATATTAAGGGTGCAACTTTTTTATTGGGAGATGACAAGGGACTTAGCCCATCTAACACTGATCAAGGTTATATTATTAGGCGTCTTATTAGACGAGCGGTGCGCTACTTGAAGCAATTAAAAATTGAACAACAAAATCTTATCTCTGAATTAAGTCAGGTGATTGTTGATTTCTATAAAGATTCTTATAGTGAATTAAATAAAAATAGGAATTTTATTTTAAAAGCTTTTAATGAAGAAGAATACAAGTTTAATAAAACCATAGAGAAGGGGGAGAGAGTTTTAAATAGTTTGGTTGAAAAGGGGGAGAAAATTAATGGCGAAATTGCTTTTAATCTTTTTCAAAGTCATGGCTATCCACTCGAGATGACATTAGAAATTATAGAAGAAAAAAATATTTCCAAATCAGATAATTTTTTAGAGGAATATAATCAAGCTTTAAACAAACATCAAAAATTATCTAAAACCGCTAGTGCTGGAAAGTTTAAGGGAGGTCTGGCTGATCAAAGCGAGGAAACTACCAAGCTTCATACTGCGGCTCATTTATTGTTAGAGGCTCTTCGTCGAGTTTTAGGTGATCATGTATCACAGCGGGGAAGTAATATTACTGCCGAAAGACTTCGTTTCGATTTTTCGCATCCTGAGAAAATGACTGATGAACAAAAAAAACAAGTAGAAGATTTGGTAAATGAAAATATTCAGAAAGGTTTAAAAGTTAATTGTAGCGAAATGAGTTTGGAAGAAGCTAAGAAGATGGGGGCTACTGGAGTTTTTGAATCTAAATATGGAGAAAAAGTAAAAGTTTATTCTGTGGGTGACTTTTCTAAAGAAATTTGTGGTGGTCCTCATGTTGAAAGTTTGGAAAATTTAGGTGTATTTAAAATACAAAAAGAAGAAAGTTCTAGTTCTGGTGTTAGGAGAATTAAAGCCGTTTTATTATAAATTAAAATTTTTAATATTTTTTCTTAAATTACAAATAAAAAATAATGTTTAAAAACAATTATAAAAAACAAAAAGCCTTCACCCTCATCGAACTCTTGGTAGTAATCGCTATCATTGGAATACTGGCTACTTAGCAGTTGTCGCCTTACAACAGGCTCGCTCTCGTGCTCGTGATTCTAAACGTGTAGCTGACGTTAAACAAACCCAAACCGCCCTAGAGCTATTCTTTAATGAACAAGGCCGTTATCCTACTGTAGAAGAATGGAATAGTGGTACTCTCATTACTTCTAGTGGAGAAATGTTAATGATTAATATTCCTACTGCTCCTTATCCAGCTGATGGTGTCTGTGATCCTAATCAAAATACTTTTTATTATCAAGTTGATGATGATTATTCTACTTATTCTATTTCTTTCTGTTTAGGAAATGACATCTCTAGCCTAGAAGAAGGACCAAAATGTGCTACACCTGGAGGTATTTTAAATTATGATTGTTCAAGTGGTGAATCAGGAGAAGGAGGAGAATCTACTTCTAATATTTGTTACCCTGATTGCCAACCTGGCTATATTTGTCAAAGTGGTTCTTGTATTGTTGATACTTTTGAATGTGGTCAAGATGTCTCCTATAATGGTTACACTTATCCTACAGTTGCTATCGGTGATCAGTGTTGGTTTAAAGAAAATTTAATAACTGACAAATTTAAAAATAGGGATAGTATTCCTTATGTTACTGGAAGTTGGACAGGAGTGAATTATCCGACTCATGATTTTCTTTATAGCGGTCTTTATGGCTATGTTTACTCATCTCATACTATAACTGACCCTAGAGGAGTTTGTCCTGATGGTTGGATGGTGCCAACCAGAGATGATTTTATTTCTCTAATTAGCAATATTGGTGCCTATAATGTTTATAATCTTAGATCATGTCGTCAAACAAATTCTCCTTTAAGAGGAGAATGTACAACTTCAGAGCATCCTTATTGGGCTTCTGACACTGTTTATGGCACTGACGATCTTGGCTTTTCTTTACTTCCTGGTGGTCACAAATATTCAACTCAATGGCCTTATTTCGGAACTGGTTTTTATCTCTGGACCAGAACAGTAGATGATCTCGGAACACGTTTGTATGATGTATATAATAATAGTGGGTTAACAATTGTGACTTCTAACTCTGTTCTGATAGACTCTGTTTATGGTCGATACATTAGATGTATTAAGGAATAATTAGTATTCTTGACTTATTATCTTTTCTTTGCTAAATTCTTTATACACATTCCAGAATTGTGTTGTTTGTGTTTTTATTTGTATAAGTAATATAAAAATAGTATAAATTAATAAAATTTTAAATAATTTTTATGCCAACTATTAATCAGTTAGTTAGAAAGGGAAGAAAACCTTCCAGTAAAAGAAAAAAGAATTTAGCTTTACGTACTAGTTTAGATTCTTTGCATCGTAAGAAAAAAGTTACAAAAAGTGGCTCACCTTTTAAGCAGGGTGTTTGTCTTAAGGTTACTACCATGACTCCCAAGAAACCGAACTCAGCTTTACGTAAAATTGCTCGTGTTCGTTTGTCTAATGGAATGGAGGTTACTGCCTATATTCCTGGAATGGGACATAATTTGCAAGAGCACTCAATCGTTTTAATTAAGGGTGGAAAAACAAAAGATTTACCGGGTGTTAGATACAAAGTTGTTCGTGGTGTTTATGATGCTCAGGGTGTTGATGCTCGAAGACAGGGAAGAAGCTGCTATGGTGCCAAAAAGCCAAAAGCTTAAAATTTAATTAACATAAAATTGATATAAATTAATAAAAATTGCTATAGCTGGTAATTTTAAAACTATGAGAGGTAAACAAGCTCCAAAAAGAAAAATTGAAAATGATTTAAAATATGGTGATAAAAATATTGCCAAGTTTATAAATTATATAATGGTTGACGGAAAGAGATCAGTAGCTCAAAAGATAACTTATGATGCTTTTGATATTATTCGCCAAGAAACCAAACACGATCCAAGACACATTTTTAATAAAGCTTTGAAGAAAGTTTCTCCTTTGCTTGAGGTTAGAGGTAAAAGAGTTGGTGGTGCCAACTACCAAGTTCCTTTCCAAGTAAGAGGCGAAAGAAGATTTTATTTGGGTTGTAATTGGATTATTTCAGCTTCTAAAGATCGAAAAGGAAGATCAATGGCCGAGAAATTAGCTGCTGAAATTTTAGATGCTTCTAATGGTGAAGGTGCATCTGTTAGAAAGAGAGAAACTGTTCATAAGATGGCTGAGGCTAATAAGGCTTTTGCTCATTTCTCAAGATAATAAAATTATATATTTTGGCAAACTTTTTTGTCAAAGACTGCGAGGCTCGTTCATCGTATTATAAATACGACTTACTTCGCTTCTCGTCTTTTCCTCAAATTTTGCTCAAAATATAAAATTTTAATCGCAATTCTTTCTTAATTTTTTTCTAAAAATTTCACTTAAAATATGAGGTTTTAAGAAGAAATAAAAAAATATAAAATATATATAAAAATTAAAATAAGTATCCTAAGAGTCTTAAAAGTCCTAAAACTCTTAAAACTCTTAAAATAATATATGTCGCAAGATTATACTCTGGATAAATTTAGAAACATTGGTATCATGGCCCATATTGATGCTGGAAAAACAACTTTTACTGAAAGAGTTCTTTTTTATACTGGAAAAAAACATAAGATCGGTGAAACTCATGATGGTGCCGCTGATATGGATTGGATGGAACAAGAAAAAGAGAGAGGAATTACTATAACTTCAGCCGCTACAACTTGTTTTTGGAAGGACAATAAAATTAATATAATTGATACCCCTGGTCACGTTGATTTTACTGTTGAGGTAGAAAGATCACTTCGTGTTTTGGATGGCGCTATTGCCGTTTTTGATGGATCTCAAGGTGTTGAACCTCAATCAGAAACTGTTTGGCGTCAAGCAGACAAATATAATGTTCCTAGACTTTGTTTTGTTAATAAAATGGATAAAACAGGAGCTGATTTTTATATGAGTTTGGATTCTATTAAAAAAAGACTAAACCCTAAAGCAGTTGCTTATCAGTTGCCAATTGGTTCTGAAAGTACTTTTTCTGGAGTTGTTGATGTTTTAGAAAAAAAAGCTTATAAGTTTGAAGGTAATTTTGGTATGAATATAACTGAAATTGAAATTCCAGCTGACATACAAGATAAGGTTGAAAAATATCACAGCGAATTAGTTGAAAGAATTGCTGAATTTGATGATAATTTAACTGAAAAATATTTAAGTGGTGAACAAATATCTGTTGAAGAATTGAAACCAGCTTTAAGAAAGGGTGTTATTTCAAATGGAATATATCCAGTTTTTTGTGGAACAGCTTTGCAGAATATTGGAGTCCAAAAAGCCCTTGATGCTGTTTGTGATTATTTACCATCTCCTCTTGATGTTCCAGAGATAGAAGCTACCGATGTTGATGATGAAACTAAAAAGGTGGTTGTTAAGCCGGATGAAAAAGAACCTTTTATGGGTTTGGCTTTTAAAATAGCCACCGATCCTTTTATTGGAAAGCTTTGTTTCGTTAGAGTTTATAGTGGTGTTTTGAGTTCTGGTTCATACATAATAAATTCTTCTACTGGTAACAAAGAAAGAATCGGTCGTTTAGTTCGTATGCATGCCAACCACAGAGAAGAAATCAAAGAAATAAAGGCTGGAGATATTGCAGCTGTTATTGGTTTAAAAGATACTACAACTGGAAATACTTTATGTGATGAAAAGAATCCTTTACTACTTGAATCTATTGTTTTCCCTGAACCAGTTATTAAGATTGCTGTTGAACCAAAAACTAAGGCTGATCAAGAAAAAATGGGTATTGCTTTAAGCAGATTAGCCGAAGAAGACCCAACTTTTAGAGTGGAAAGTGATGAAGAGAGTGGACAAGTTTTGATTTCTGGCATGGGAGAGCTTCATCTGGACATTATTGTTGATCGTATGAGAAGAGAATTTGGTGTTGAAGCTAATGTTGGCAATCCTCAAGTATCTTATCGTGAAACTATTAAACAAAAAGCTGAGGCTGAACATAAATATGCTAAACAATCTGGTGGCCGTGGTCAATATGGTCATTGTTACTTGAGATTGGAACCACAGGTTAATGAAGGTGGTAAAACTTATGAATTTGTTGATGAAGTTAAGGGAGGAGCTATTCCAAGGGAATATATTCCTGCTATTGAGAAGGGTGTTAAAGAGGCAATGGGAAGCGGTGTCTTAGCTGGTTATCCAATGGTTGATGTTAAGGTAACTGTTTATGATGGTTCTTATCATGAGGTTGACTCTTCTGAAATAGCTTTTAAAATGGCAGCTATTTTTGCCTTCAAAGATGCTTGTCAAAAAGCTAGTCCAGTTTTACTTGAGCCAATTATGAAAGTTGAAGTTACTACTCCAGAGGAATATATGGGTAATATTATTGGGGATTTAAATGCTAAAAGAGGTCAAATTGAAGAAATGACTGATAGGGGTAATGCTAAAGTTATTTTAGCTAAAGTTCCATTGGCAGAAATGTTTGGCTATGCCACATCTTTGAGGTCAATGAGTCAAGGTAGAGCTAATTATTCAATGGAATTTTCTCATTATAATGAAGTTCCAAGAAATATTTTAGAACAAATTAAAGAAAAAAGTGGTAAATAGTTTTTTATAGATAAAAAAACGGAGCTGTTTGAAGCTCCGTTTTTTGTTTTTAAAATATATATTTTTTTGCTATAATTTTGGTATGAATAATTTTTTGTTTATAAGAAATAAAAAAGCTTTTACCTTTGTTGAGATTTTAGTTGCTGTTTTAATTGTTGCCTTAATTTCTACTTTAGTGATGATTTCTCTTTCTAACTCCAGGAGTAAGGGCAGAGATTTAAAAAGAATTAATGATGTTAATCAAATTCAAGTTGCTTTAGAAAATTATAAAAATGTTGAAGGACGATACCCAGAACAATTAATCCCAGGAGAATCGTTAGTTGGAAGTTCTTCTGGTTTGGTTTTTTTAAGTGAGGTGCCAGACAAAGTTGATTATTATTATAATACTTTAACTTTGAGTTATGACATAGGTTTTGAAGTTGAAAATACTGCTTTAAATTTTTCTCCCGGAATTAAATGTGCTAATGCTGATGGCATTCTTGAATCAGCTTGTTGTCGAGATTATTGCTTAGACTATTTAGGTTTTGTTTCTAGTAGTGGAGGTTTTATTTTAAATGAAAATAAAACCTACAACTTATTCCATTATTTTCAAAACAATAATATTTATGAAAATTTAATTCTTTTTTTATCATCTGATGGTGGCTTAAAAATTGACAGCAGTAGTGTTGATGGGGTTGGAGAGATTTATGATCTTTCTTTGAATAAAAAAAATGCAATTCAAACAAATATTGATCTTCAGCCAAAATTGATCAATGGATTTGTTTATTTTGATGGAGTTGATGATTTTTTTAATATTTCAACAATGCCAAAACAAACAGAATATTCTTTAGCTCTTTGGCTAGATGGTACAAAGCCACAGGGCTCAGGAGGATTGTTGTGGGGTACTGGTTTGAGTTTGGGTCGTTGGGGGCTAGCCCTCTATTCTGGTAAAATTGCTAGTCAAAATTCAATTGATTCTATCGATAGGCAATGGTGGCCCATAGAAGATTATATTCTAAGTAAATACCCCGATGGTTGGCATTTTATTGTTTTAACTGATGATGGTTCTTTTCGTAGATTTTATAAGAATGGTCAGTTGATATCTGAAATCGAAAATACCGTTATGAATATAGGAACTGACAAGCCCATGTTTTTAGGTAAGGGTGGTAGTACTACCGAATCTTATTTTCAAGGTCGTATAAACGATGCTATGTATTTTAATAAGGCTTTATCAGCTGAAGAAGTTTTGAGTTTGTATGATAATACTAAAAAATATTACAAAAATTACTAAAATATGATTAATGTTTTTAAAAACAAGAAAGCCTTTACCTTTGTTGAGATTTTAGTTGCTGTTTTAATTGTTGCCTTAATTTCTACTTTAGTGATGATTTCTCTTTCTAATTCCAGGAGTAAGGGTAGGGACTTAAAAAAAATCAATGATGTTAATCAAATTCAAATTGCTTTAGAAAATTATAAAAACGTTGAAGGGGAATATCCGGAACAATTAAATTTGAGTGATCAATTAATTGGAAGCTCTTCCAATTTGGTTTTTTTAAATGAAATGCCGGGTGATTTTTCATATTTATTATTTGGAGACGATTATTATGAGCTAGAATTTGAACTAGAAAATAATTCAGATCAATTGAGTGAAGGTTTAAACTTAGCAACACCTGAAGGGATTACAAACAAAGACATTATACCTGATCTAAGTAGTAATTATCTTAAATTTGATGGAGTCGATGATTGTTTATCCTCCAGTCAAAACGTTGATTTTAATATTAATTCCGGTGATTACTCAGCTAGTGCTTGGGTATATGTTGATAACCAAGATTTAATGAATTGGCAAACGGTTATAGGTGTTGGTCAGCAGTATCTTTTCGGATTTCATCTTTATGCTAACAGAGTTTGTACTTATGGAGATAGCCTTGCTTTTTGTGTTAGCTTTGATTCTTATGTCCCTAGAAATCAGTGGTATTTAGCAACTATTGTTCATGATTTTTCTAATAAAAAGTTTTTTGCTTATTTGGATGGTGTTAAAGTTGGAGAGAGAACCTATAGTATTAATTTGGTTAATTCAATAAATAGACCGATAACTTCTGGTTATAGAGGTGTATACACAGCTGGCATTTCTAACTATTTTAAAGGCTATATTTATGATGCTCGAATTTACAGAAGAGCTCTAACTCTTGAGGAAATAGTTTCTTTACATGAAGGAAGAAAAATATCAAGTAACGATCTGCTCGTTCGATGGTTAATGGATGATGGTTCTGGGTGTTCTGTTTTGGATTATTCTATTAATAAAAACAATGCTTCTTTATTACCTGATTGTCCGACGTCTTGTCCTATGTGGGTGGATAGTGTTTTATAATAATAATTTATAATTTACAAATATTTATGTTTGTTTTTAAAAAAAATAGAAAAAATTTATTAACTGCTTTTACTTTTACAGAACTCATGGTGGTTGTTTTAATAATTTCATTAGTGACAACCGTGGCTATCGCTTCAGTTAGTGTTATTAGAAGATCAGCTAGGGACAAAAAGGTTTTAAGTAATATTTCAGAGTTAAGATTAGCTCTAGAGTCTTATAAAATGGTAGAAGGTGAATATCCTGATAATCAAAATTTTAATTACGGTGAACAATTAGTTAGCCCTTCGGGTGTTGTTTTTTATGATAAGATTCCTGATAATGTTATTTATAATCATTATCAAGACAGTGGAAAATATTCCCTTTCTTTTGAGTTAGAGGGCAATTTGGATGATTTTGATTCTGGTTATAATTGTGCAGTAAATGAAAACATAATAGATAGTCCTTGCTGTCCTTCTGATTTAATAGCCTATTTACAGGCGGAAGAAAATGCTAATGATTATTTAGGAAATTATGATGGTGTTTTTACTGGAGCCACTTATGTTGATGGTAGGTTTGGGCAAGCTTTTAATTTTGATGGTTCTAGCAATTACATAACCTTGAATTCTCCAATAGAGTTTTCTGTTGGCACAAGCCTATCTCTTTGGATTAATCTCAATAATGTTTCTACTACTAGATATTTCATAGGTGACTCTTCTCGTACTGCTGGTATTCGTTATAATGGTACAGAATTTTTAGCCTTTCAGGTTGGATCAGGCTATACTGGCGTTAATTGGTCTAAGGTAAATGAATTTGTTCATTTGGTTGTTGTAAAAACAGATAGTTATAATTTTGATTTTTATATTAACGGAGTTAAGATTGGGACCTCTTATTCTGGAAATAATTCAAGTAATATATTAATTGATTTTATTGGAAGAAGGTTTGATGGTTATTATTTTTTGGGACCAATTGATGAGATTATGTTTTTTAACCGGGAATTGTCTCTAGATGAAATAAGTTTTTTATATGAAATGGGCAATACTTGTTATTATCCAAACTAATCTTTATTGACATAATTTAATTTTTAATTATAATACTTAGTTATAATTAAAATGTTATTTTATGTCTAAACAATTAAAACAAGTTATAAGTTTATCAAAAAAAACAGGGGATCGTATTATTGTTTTTGATAATAGTGAGCCAGAGGATTCTTTTGTTTTGATGAGCCTGGATCAATATGAAGGCTTAATTAATATTAGTCAGGAAAAAGGCTTGACAGAGAAAAAAAATATTGATAATATCAAGGGAGATGAAAATGGTGTTAATGAAAACGGAAAAGGTTCGAGTAATTGGAAGATTCCACCGCAAATTAGAGAAGAGGCTGAAAATTAAATTGAATAAAACAAATTAAAAATAGTTAATTTTTTTAGCTATTTTTGCTTGTTTATAAAATAAATTTATTAATAATTAATGTAAACGGCTGGTTGCCTTTGAGGCAAGTAACTCCGAAAGGAGGTCGTGTTTTCAAAAAAAATGGCAGACAAATTTGAACGCAGTAAGTCTCATGTCAACGTTGGAACAATTGGTCACGTTGATCATGGGAAGACAACTTTGACAGCAGCTATATTAAATGTAGCTAATGCTCAAGGTATGAAAGCAACTCAAAGAGGAGTTGATGAAATTGACAATGCTCCTGAGGAGAAACAAAGAGGTATCACAATTGCTACTTCTCACCAAGAGTATGAAACAGCAACTAGACATTATGCTCACGTTGATTGTCCTGGTCACGCTGATTACGTTAAAAATATGATCACTGGTGCCGCTCAAATGGACGGTGCTATTTTAGTGGTTTCAGCCACTGATGGACCTATGCCTCAAACTAGAGAGCATATCTTGTTAGCTCGTCAGGTTGGTGTTCCTTACATTGTTGTATTTTTGAACAAATGTGACTTGGTGGAGGATAAAGAATTAATTGATTTAGTCGAAGAGGAAATCAAGGATTTATTAAAGAAATATGAATTCCCTGGAGATGCAACTCCGATCATTAGAGGTAGTGCTTTGAAGGCTTTAGAAAATCCAACAGGACCAGACGCACAACCAATTGCTGATTTACTTAAAGCCTTAGATGATCATATTCCAACTCCGGAGAGAGATTTGGATAAATCATTTTTGATGCCGATTGAAGATATCTTCTCAATTGAAGGAAGAGGTACTGTTTGTACAGGCAGAATTGAAAGAGGTGTTGTCAATGTTGGTGATGAAGTTGAGATCGTTGGTTTAATGGATACCAAGAAAACAACTATTACTGGAGTAGAAATGTTTAACAAATCTTTAGATAGAGGTGAAGCTGGTGATAATGCTGGTTTACTTTTAAGAGGTACAAAAAAAGATGAAGTAGAGAGAGGTCAAGTTTTGGTAAAACCAGGAACAGTTACACCTCATACAGAATTTGAAGCTGAAGTTTATATTTTAGGTAAAGATGAAGGTGGAAGACACAAACCATTTTTCAAAGGTTATAAACCTCAATTCTACATCAGAACAACTGATGTAACTGGTGAAATTGAATTACCAGCAGGAGTTGAAATGGTTATGCCTGGCGATACAGTTAATTTAAAGGTTAAATTAATTGCTCCTATCGCTCTTGAAGAAAAGCAAAGATTTGCTATTCGTGAAGGTGGTAGAACAGTTGGAGCTGGTGTTGTAGCTAAAATTATCAAGTAAATATTTAGGCTCGCCTTTACTAGGCGAGCTTATAATGTTTATTTAAAATAATTTATAATTTAAAATAAAATATAAAATTAAGATGTGCAGTATAGTGAAAAGATCTTTTAAATTGTTGCACATTTAATCGTAAATCCATATGGCTGAAAGTAAAAAAAAGAACGTCAAGAAAGAGAGCGGTGAATCAAAAAGCAAAATCCGTATCAAGATTAAGGCTTTTGATCACAAAATAATTGATCAGGCGTCTAAAACCATTATTGAGACAGCATTGAGAACTGATGCCCAGGTTTCAGGTCCAGTTCCACTTCCTACTGAAAAAAGGAAATATACAGTTAATCGCTCAACTTTTGTGCATAAAAATGCTAGAGATCAGTATGAAATGAGAACACACAAAAGACTAATTGACATTATTGAACCATCAGCTAAAACCATTGAAGATTTGACAAGTTTATCTCTTCCTTCAGGGGTTGACTTAGAAATAAAAATGGATTAGAATGTTACTGATACCACGTTAGTGGCTATTGTTTTGTTTATTTTGTATTTTTTTAAAATAAATTAAATTGAAATTAATTGATTGTTTATTTTTTCGGAAACTCTTCTTTTAAAAATAAGAGGAAAGTCCCCTAAAGATTTATCAATCATTTTTAGAGGAGGTATTTTTTTCAACAAAAACAAATTTAAGCTTATACTTTGAATTATAAAGTTTTCGCTACTGGTTTTTGTTGAGAACCAGTTTTTATTTTATTAGATAATTTTTTAATATATATGAAATTTATACTAGGGAAAAAAATGAAAATGACTCAGATTTGGCAAGGGGATAAAGTTATTCCTTGTACTCTTGTTCAGGCTGGTCCTTGTTTTGTTACTCAAATTAAAAATGATAAGAGCGATTCTTATAAAGCTGTTCAGATTTCTTATGGAGAAAGAAGGTCTAAAAATATTTCCAAATCAGTTAAAGGTCATGTGAAGAAAGCTTTGGGTCGTGAGGATGTTAGATATTTAAGAGAATTTAGATTAAAAGAAGATAATTCAAATATAGAAATTGGTAAAATGATTGATGTCTCTACTTTTACTGGCGGCGATATTGTTGATGTTACAGGAACTTCAAAGGGAAAAGGATTCCAGGGTGTTGTTAGAAGACATGGTTTTTCTGGTTCTAAGAAGACTCATGGTAATAAAGATCAATTAAGAGCCTCTGGTTCTGTTGGCCCAAAAGGTCCAGCCCATGTTTTTAAAGGAACTAAAATGGGTGGAAGAATGGGTGGTGACAGAATTACTACTAAAAATATGGAAATTGTTGATATTGATTTAGAAAATAATGTAATCTTTGTAAAAGGAGCTGTTCCTGGAGCTACAAATTCTTTAGTGATTATCAAGGGAGAAGGTGAATTGCTTGTTAAAGACAGCGTTAAAACAGAAAAAGTAAAAGAAAAAAAAGAAGAGCTTGTTGAAAATAAAACAGAAGAAGTAGAAAACAAGACTGAAGAAAAGACTGAAGAAAAGATTGCCGAAAAAGTTGAAGAAAAAAAAGAAGAAAAAGTCGAGGAGAAAGTTGAGGAAAAGGCTGAAGAGAAAGTTGAAGAAAAAAAAGAAGACTCAAGCGAGAAGTAAGTCTAAACATTTAATAAAATAAATTTGATATAAATCTTATGTCTGTTAAAGTAAATATATACAATCAAAATGGTGAACAAACAGGAGAACTAAAGCTTTCTGATAAGGTTTTTGCTTTGGAGGTTAATAATGACTTGGTTCACCAGGCAATGGTTGCTCAAACAGCTAACGAAAGACAAGTCTTAGCACACACTAAGACAAAATCTGAGGTTCGTGGTGGAGGTAAAAAACCATGGAAACAAAAAGGAACAGGTAGAGCTAGAGCTGGTTCTAGCAGATCTCCTATCTGGGTTGGTGGTGGAGTCACTTTTGGTCCCAGAAAAGATCGTAATTTTTCTAAAAAGATTAATAAAAAAATGAAGCAAAAAGCTTTAATGATGGTTTTTTCTGATAGAGTTAAAAATAATAATTTATTAGTTGTTGACAAGGTTGAAATGGCTGAATTTAAAACTAAACTTTTTAATGATTCTTTAAAGAAAATAGAAAAAAACTTTAATGGATTCGATCCAAAAGGAAGAAGAAGTGTTTTGTTTATAAATGATAGTAAAGATGTTAAAGTTCTTAATTCTGGACGTAATTTATCCGGGGTTGAAATGATTAATTTGGAAAATATTAATATTGTTGATTTATTAAAAAATAGAAATTTGTTAATTTCAGAATCTGCTATTAAAAAAATTAACGAAAGATACTCAAAAGAATAATTAAATTTTTTTTAAAAATATGGGAATATTTACTGCTAAAAAAACAAATGATTCTGAAGGTCAAGAGAAAGAGACTATTGATTTAAATAAAGAAAAAAAAGCTAAAAAAGAGGTGGCTAAAGAAGAAAAGTCAATGAAGGATCTTTATAGTGAAGGTACTGACAAGACTTCTAAAAAAGGAGTTAAAAATTCAGTGGCTTATAGAATCTTGGTTAAACCTTTGGTAACAGAAAAGGCTGCTAATCTTGGCTCTCTAAATCAGTATGCTTTTGTCGTTTCTGATTCAGCTAATAAAATAGATGTAGCCAAGGCTATTTTTGAGGTTTATGGTGTAAAACCGGAAAAGGTTAATATTATTAAGGTCAAAGGAAAGGTTGTTAGTAGAGGTAAAATCACTGGAAAGAGGAAAGATTTTAAAAAAGCTTTAGTTAGTCTTAAAAAAGGTGATTCTATATCAATTTACGAAGGAGTTTAAAATAATATAATTTATTAAGGATATGGCTATAAAAAAAACAAAACCAAATACACCAAAGAGACGTCATGCTACCTACGATGATTTTTCAGATATTTCTCGTGAAGCATCTCCTGAAAAGAGACTTTTAAAAATAAAGAAGAAGAAAGGTGGAAGAAATAATCAGGGAAAAATTACAGTTAGACACCGTGGTGGTGGTGTAAAAAGATATATTAGATTGATTGATTTTAAAAGAGATAAATTTAATATCCCAGCAGTCGTAAAAACTATTGAATATGATCCAAACAGAGGTTCTCGTATTGCTCTAGTTTCTTATCTTGATGGTGATAAAAAATATATTGTAGCTCCAGTTGGTCTGAAGGTTGGTGATAAAATTATTAGCTCTAAAGAGTTAGTTGAAATAAAAGCAGGTAATGCTATGCCTCTTAAATTTATACCAGCTGGTATTTCTGTTCATAATATTGAAATAGAACCAGGGATGGGTGCTAAAATTGCCAGAGGAGCTGGAAACGCAGTCGCTGTCATGGGCATTGAAGGTAAGTATGCTCAAGTTAAAATGCCATCAGGAGAAATTCGTTTGATTAAAAAGGAGGCTCTTTGTACTGTTGGGCAAGTTAGTAACCCAGACAAGATGCATATTAAAATTGGTTCAGCTGGTAGAAAAAGACTTTTAGGAATAAGACCAACAGTTAGAGGTACAGCTATGAATCCTAATGATCATCCTCATGGTGGTGGAGAAGGAAAACAATCCATTGGTCTTAAAGGACCAAAAACAAAATGGGGTAAACCAGCATTGGGTGTAAAAACTAGAAAGAAAAGAAGATCTAACAAATTGATTGTTAAAAGAAGACCTTCTAAAAAGAAGAAATAAAATAATTTAACTATAATATTATGGCAAGAAGTTTAAAAAAAGGACCATACGTTAACCAAAGAATATTGGCAAAAATAAAAGCTATGTCTCCAGAAGATAAAACTGTTATTAAGGTTTGGGACAGAGCTTGTTCGATAACCCCAGAAATGGTTGGTAAAACTATTGGAGTCCACAACGGAAAACAACATGTTCCTGTTTATATTGTAGAAAATATGGTTGGTCATAAGTTGGGAGAGTTTTCGATTACTAAAAAATTTGTTGGACATGGAGGAAAAATGGCAAAAGCCCAATCTCAGGTAAAAAAATAATTAACTAATATCATAATATATTAAAAATATGGAAGTTAGAGCCAGTTTAAAACATTTAAGAGTAGCTCCAAGAAAAGCCAGATTGGTTTCCGGTTTAGTCCGTGGTTTGGATGTTAATAAAGCTGCTAATCAATTGAAATTTTTAAATAAAAAATCAGCTAAACCAATGCTAAAATTATTAGAATCAGCTGTTGCTAATGCTATTAATAATTATGATTTAGATAGAAATAATTTAGTTATTAAAGAAATTAAGGTTGATGAGGGACGTGTTCTTAAGAGATGGTTACCAAGAGCTCATGGTCGAGCTACTATTTTAAGAAAAAAAATGAGTCACATAGCAATTACTTTATCTGAAATAGTTGATAGTGGTAAAAAAGAAGCTAAAAAAGTAAAAGTGGAAGCACCAGTCAAATTAGATGAAGTTGCTAAGGAGGCTAAAAAAACAAAAAAAGATGATAAGATAGATAAAGATATAGATAAAAATGTGAAAGGTGATGTTAAATCTTCTAATAAAAGTTTTGCTAACAAAGTTTTTAGAAGAAAAGTTGGTTAATATTGATTAAAAATTTTATTTAATAAAAAATATGGGTAAAAAAGTAAATCCAAAAATACTAAGAATGGGAATTACCAAGACTTGGCCTTCAACTTGGTTTAGCGCTGGTAACAATTATATTACAAATGTTAAGCAAGATGTTTTGATTAGAAAATACATTTTAAAAGAATTTAGAGAGGCTGGTATTGATAAAGTAGAGATCAGTAGAGATTCTGGTAGAATTACAATGGATGTTTATACAGGTAAACCTGGTATTATTATTGGTAGAGGTGGTAACGGAGTTGAGGAATTAAAAAGGAAATTACACCGAAAATTTTTAAGCAATCCAATGAAAATTAGATTAGATGATTTAAGTATAAATATCAAAGAAGTTGATAATCCTAATTTAAGTGCTCAAATCAATGTTCAAGCAATATCTTTGGAAATAGAGAAAAGAGTTCCTTTCAGAAAAGTTATGAAACAAGCTATTTCTAGAATAGAGAGGGCTGGTGCTTTGGGTGTTAAGGTGGTTGTCGCCGGTCGTCTTAATGGTGCTGAAATTGCCAGATCTGAAAAATTAATTTTCGGAAAATTACCGCTTAGTACTTTGAGGGCTAATATCGATTATGCTAGAGGAGCTGCTCGCACTACATATGGAGCTATTGGTATCAAGGTTTGGATATACAAGGGTGAAATTTTTAAGAAAAAATAATTTATGATTATTAATTAAGATTCTTGAAATATTCAGGATTCTTAAATAGTTTTGGAAATATAAAATTAAAAAACAATCTAAGGATCTCGGTGATCTCAAGAATCTTAAACAAAAAATATGTTAATGCCAAAAAAAACTAAACATAGAAAGATGCACAAGGCCAAAAGAGGTGGTAAAGCCAGTAGTTTACTTAATGTTGATTTTGGATCTTATGGTTTAAAAAGCATGGAGGCTTGTTGGATTAGCTCACGTCAAATTGAGGCTGCCAGAAGAGTTATTGCTAAATATACCAAAAAGAATGGTAAAATTTGGATTAGAATTTTTCCAGACAGATCAGTTACTCAAAAAGGTGGAGAAATACCTATGGGTAAGGGAAAGGGAGCAGTTGATCACTATATTTGTCCAGTTAAACCAGGTATGATCATGTATGAAATTGACGGTCTAACAGAGGAACAATCCTTACAGGCTTTAAATTTAGCTGCTTATAAATTACCAGTAAAATGTAAGATTGTTAAAAAAGATTAATTATAAAAATAAATAATTAAAATATGGACTTAAAAGAATTAAAAACGAAAAAAGACTCTGAACTTCATTCTTTGCTTGCTAAATGGAGAGAGGAGTTGAGAGAACTTAGATTTAAGGACTCTAATCGTCAATTAAAAAACATTAGAGAAATCAGAAACATTAGAAAAAATGTTGCTCAAGTTTTGACATTATTGAATTCTGACAAAAATTCTACCGATATAGAAAATAATAAAAATGAAGAGAATAAATAAAAAATAATATGGAAAATAAAAAAGAAGTTAAAAAAGTTATTAGAAAAAAATTCTCAGGAGTGGTTGTTAGTGATAAGTCTGACAAAACTGTTCTTGTTTCTGTTGATATTACTAAGATTAATAAAAAATACCAGAAAAGATATATTTCTAGCAAGAAATATAAAGTTCATGATGAAGAGAATAAGTTTAAAATAGGGGACAAAGTTTCTTTTGTAGAATGTCGTCCAATTAGTAAAGATAAAAAATGGAGAGTTATTTATAGTTAATAATTTTAATTGTTTTTAAATATTATAAATATATGATACAAGTAGAAAGTCGATTAAAAGTTGCTGATAATACCGGAGCTAAAGAAGTTTTGTGTATTAGAGTTTTGGGTGGTTATAAAAAAAGATATGCCACTGTTGGTGATATTATTGTGGCTACTGTTAAATCAGCTAGTCCTCATATGCCTATTAAAAAGAGTGATGTTCTTAGAGCTGTTGTTGTTAGAACAAAAAAAGAAATTAGAAGAAAAGATGGCAGTTATTTGAGGTTCGATGATAATGCTTGTGTTGTTATTGATAAAGAAAAAAAGGAGCCGAAGGGAACACGTATTTTTGGTCCAGTAGCCAGAGAAGTTAGAAGAGCTGGTTTTACCAAGATAGCTTCTTTAGCCCCAGAGGTTTTATAATTTTTGATTTATTAAATTAAATTTTTTGATATGAAGATAAAAAAAGGAGATAAAGTTAAAATATTAGCCGGAAAGGATAGCGGTAAAACTGGCAAAGTTTTACAAATTTTCCCTAAAGAAGGAAGAGTTAGTGTCGAGGGCTTAAATATTTTAATTAAACATTTAAGACCCCAAAAGCAAGGAGAGAAGGGACAAAGAATTGAATTCCCAGGTTTAATTAATATTTCAAATGTTGCTTTAATTTGCCCTAAATGCGGCAAAAATACCAGAGTTTCTTATAAGATAGGAGAAAAGGGTTCTGACTCAAGTGCTAAGAAATTTAGAGTTTGTAAAAAATGTGGTGAAACCATAGATTAATTAAAATATATTAAAATAATAGTATGAGTTTAAAAGAAAAATATCAAAAAGAAATAATACCTGCCTTGAAAGATAAATTTAATTATTCTAATGGGTTTTTAGTTCCTAAAATTAAAAAAGTTGTTATTAATGTTGGTTTTGGTCGAAGAGTTAAGGACAAGGACTATATTGATAATATTGAAAAAACTTTAATTAAGATTACAGGGCAAAAGCCAGTTTTTACAAAAGCTAAAAAATCAATTTCATCTTTTAAAGTTAGAGAGGGTATGATTATTGGTATCATGGTTACCCTTAGAGGTGAAAGAATGTATAATTTTTTAGAGAAATTAGTTAATGTTAGTTTTCCTCGTGTTAGAGATTTTAGAGGTATATCAGAAAAATCAGTTGATAAACAGGGTAATTTAACCATTGGCTTTAAAGAGAATACTGCTTTTCCAGAAGTGAAAGTTGATGATATTAATAATATTCACGGATTAGAGGTTATAGTTGATTCAAGTGCTAAAAACAAAGAAGAAGGTTTAGAGTTATTCAGAATGTTTGGTTTTCCTTTTAAAAAAGAGGAGAATAATAAAAAATAATTAAAAAATATTTATATGGCTAGACAAGCGTTAATTGTAAAAGCTAAAAGACAGGCAAAATTTTCAACTAGAAAAATTAATAGATGCTGGCGTTGTGGTAGGAACAAGGGATACATGAGAGATTTTGATTTGTGTCGTATTTGTTTTAGAGAATTAGCTGACAATGGAGATTTACCAGGAATTAAAAAAGCAAGTTGGTAATTCGCTATTTATTAAATTATATACTTTTATTTAATTAAAATATTATGATAGATCCAATCGCAGACATGCTAACCAGAATTAGAAACGCCTCTACTGTAAGAAAGGCTGATGTTCTTTTGCCAATGAGCAAAATAAAGTTCAACATTGCCAAGATATTAGAGAGAGAGGGTTTTATAAGCAAAGCTGAAATAATTAAAGGTGGCCAAGATTTGCAAAAAAACAAGAGTTCAAAATTTGATCAAATTAGATTGGTTTTGAAATATGAAGCTGATGGCCGACCAAGAATAAGCTCTTTAAAGAGAATAAGTAAGCCAGGCAGAAGAGTTTATATCAATAAAGACAATATCCCAACTATTTTAAATGGTTTTGGTTTGGCTATAGTTTCTACCTCTAAAGGTTTGATGACTAATATCGAAGCCAGAAAAACCAAGATTGGTGGAGAATTTATTTGTGAAATTTATTAATTTTTTAAGAAAAATGCTTTTGAAATTATTTTTAATTTTAAAATTATAATACCATTATTATGTCAAGATTAGGAAAATTAGCAATCAAAATACCAAACGGAACTGATGTTAAAATTGAGGGCAGAACAGTAACTGTTAAGGGCCCAAAAGGTGAACTAAAAACAAGCTTTTTAAAAGAGGCTAAGGTTGAAGTTGTTGATGGAGAAATTATAGTTAAAGTTTCTAACCCAGAAAATAAGAAGGAGAAATCTTTATGGGGTTTATACAGAGCTTTAATAAATAATATGGTTGTGGGCGTTAATGATGGCTTTGAAAAAAAATTAGAAATTAAAGGTGTTGGTTACAAAATGGCTGTCGCTGGTAATAAAATAAATTTTAATTTAGGCTTTTCACATCCAATAGAATTTCCTTTACCTCAAGGAATTTCAGCTGTGGCAGAAGGCAATAATTTGACAATTAGTGGCATTGACAAGCAATTGGTTGGTGAAATAGCTGCCCAAATTAGAAAATTAAGGGTGCCAGAGCCATACAAAGGTAAGGGTATTAAATATAGTGATGAAGTTATTAGAAGAAAAGCTGGTAAAGCTGCTGCTAAATAATTTAATAATATTTATAAATAAATTTTTCACATATGAACAAGCAGAAAGAAAAAAATAGTAAATTAGAAAGAAGACATAAAAAAATTAGAATGAAGATTAGTGGCACAGCTAGCAAGCCAAGATTAAGTGTCTTTAAATCTAATATCGGCATTTACTTACAATTGATTGATGATGTTAACGGAAAAACATTATTTAGTGTTAATTTTAAAGAATTAAAAGGGGCCGATAAGATGAAAAAAACTGAGCAAAGCTTTAAATTAGGTAAGCTTTTAGGAGAAAAAGCTGTTAAAGCTAATATTTCAGAGGCAGTTTTTGATCGTGGTGGTTATAAATATCATGGAAGAGTTAAGGCTGTAGCTGATGGCGCCCGTGAAGCTGGATTGAAGTTTTAATCATAATTTATTTATATATAAGTTTTTAAATATTATGTCCGAAGAAAAAAAACAAGAAGAAAAAAAACAGGAAAACACTCCAACTACCGGAATCGCCGGAAAACCATTTAATAATTCTGGTTTTAATAAAAAGAGAAAAGATTTTTCTGGACGTGGAAAAAGATTTGGAGAAAGACCAAAGGAGGAGTTTGAGCAAAGAATTCTAGATTTGGCTCGCGTAACTAGAGTTATGAAGGGTGGCAAAAGAATGAGCTTTAGAGCTTGCGTTGTCATTGGTGATAAGAAGGGAAGAATTGCTGTTGCTTTGGGCAAAGGTGCTGATGTTACTCTAGCAGTTAATAAAGCTGTTAATAAGGCTAAAAAGAATTTACTAGAAGTTCCTATTTATAACGACACTATCCCTCATCAAATAAATGCTAAATTTGGTTCAGCTAAATTAATGTTTAAACCAGCCGCTAAGGGTAGAGGTGTTATTGCTGGAGGCGTTGTTAGGGTTATAATGGATTTAGCTGGTATTAAAAATGTTACTAGTAAAATTTTAGGAACAAATAATAAGGTTAATAATGCTAAATGTACAATTTTAGCTTTATCAAAATTAAAAAGAAAAACTTTTTCTCCTAAAAAAGATTCTGAAAATAAAGTGAATAAAGATAAGAATTCTTTAGAAACAGCAGATAAAAAAGAAATTAAATCCAAAAAATAAAAATAATTTTTATAAAAGATATGATTACACTAGATAGTATAAAAAAGGGAAAAGGAACCTTGAAGAAGAAAAAAAGAATTGGCAGAGGAAATTCTTCTGGTTCTGGTACTTATAGCGGACGTGGTTTAAAAGGACAAAAATCTCGTTCTGGTGTTAGTCGTGGTAAATTAAAAAGATTGGGCATGAAGCAAAATCTTTTAAAAACACCAAAAGTTAGAGGTTTTAAATCTTTAAGTGACAAAAACCAAGTTGTTAGTATTAAGGCTATTAATGAGAATTTTAAAGATAATGAGGTGGTTAGTCCAGAAACTTTATTGGCTAAAAAACTTATTTCTAAGAAAAATCAGGTTGTGAAAATTTTAGGAAAAGAGTCTTTGACAGTTAAGGGCTTAAAGTTTGAGAATCTTAAAATGAGTGATGGTGTTAAAAAAACATTAGAAAAATAATTTAAAATATGTTTGATAAAATAACAAAAATTTGGAAAATTAGAGATTTAAGAAATAACATTCTTTTTGTGTTGTTAATGTTAGCTTTTTTTAGACTTTTTGCTCATATCCCTGTTCCAGGCGTTAATGTTGATGTTTTGAGGGATATTTTTTCTTCAAATCAATTTTTAGGAATGTTGAATGTTTTTTCTGGCGGTAGTATGGACAATTTTTCAATAGTTATGATGGGTATTGCTCCTTATATCACTTCTTCTATTATTTTTCAATTATTAGGAATGATTCTTCCTAAATTAGAAGAAATGCAAAAAGAGGAGTCTGGTCGTCAAAAAATTAATACTTGGACAAGATTAGGAACGGTTCCTTTAGCCATGATTCAAGCTTATGGCATGATCAAGTTACTTAACAGTTCTGGAGCTGGTATTTTAAGTGGTGGTTATTTTGATTTATTAACTATTATCATAACCATAACTGCTGGAACAATATTCTTAATGTGGATTGGTGAGCTTATTTCAGAAAAAAAGATTGGAAATGGTATTTCTCTTTTAATCTTTGCTGGTATTATAGCCGGTTTACCAACTGGTCTTCAGAGAATAATTTTTACTTTTGACCAATCTCAATTATTCATGCTTTTAGGTTTTATTTTTATAACCCTAATAACTATTATTGGTATCGTTATTATTAATGAGGGTCAAAGAAATATTCCAGTTCAATACGCTAGACAAATAAGGGGAAATAGAGCTTTTGGTGGAACAAGTACTCATTTACCACTGAGAGTTAATACTGCTGGTGTTATTCCGATTATCTTTGCTATTTCCATTATTGTTTTTCCAACAATGATTGCCCAGTTTTTTGTTTCCTCTAAATATGCTATTTTAGCTAATGTTTCAACTTGGATAATAAAAGTTTTTGAGAATCAACTTTTTTATGGTATATTTTACTTTATTTTAGTTGTTGGCTTTACTTATTTTTATACAGAAATAGTATTTAAGCCAGATCAAATAGCTGAAAATTTACAAAAACAAGGAGGTTTTATACCAGGAATAAGGCCAGGAAGACATACTAGTGATTATTTACAAGGCATTAGCAGACGCATTTTGCTTACTGGTTCGCTTTTCTTGGGTGTTATCGCTGTTTTGCCTTTAGTGATGAAATATTTTACAGGAATGCAAACATTAGCTATTGGAGGAACAAGTATGTTGATCGTTGTTTCAGTTGTTATTGAAACAGTAAAACAGATTGAGTCCCAGATAACCATGAGAGATTACGATAGTATTTAATATTTTTTAGAATATAAAGAAAACAAGGATAAAATTCCTTGTTTTTTTATTGTTTTTTTATTATAATAAGCTTATTATAATACGTAATAACATATAATATGCCATCTAAAAAATTACCACCAACTGGACATTCTTTTAGAATGAGTGGCAGCAGTGGTTTTGCTAGAAAATTTTCTAGCATGGTTAATCATGGTCAATTTTCTAGTTTAAAGAATAACAAGGATTTGGCTATAAAAATCTTTAAAAGATTGGCTAAGACTATTAAGGATGATGGGAAAATACCGTTTTTTACTAGAAGTAGAGCTCTTAGGGAGTTTGATAAAGATCCCAAGACAAGTGATCAGGATACAAAAAATTTTAAGAAAATTTTAGAAAATTATAAATAAAAAAATGATAGAAATTAAAACATTAGAAGAGATTAAAATATTAAAAGAGGGTGGTAAAATACTATCCAATGTTTTGAGTGAGGTTTGTAAAATGGTTAAACCTGGTGTTAATTCAGAAGATTTAGAGAATTTAGCAACTTCTTTGATAGAGAAAAAAGGTGGTCGACCAGCTTTTAAAGATTATCCGATGGGTGGTAAAATTTTTTTTCCATCAACACTTTGTGTCTCTGTAAATAATGAAGTTGTTCATGGAACAGCTTTGCCAAATAAAGTTTTAAAGTCGGGAGATATTGTTGGCTTGGATATTGGAATGGAATGGCCTATTCAAAGCAAAGAAGAGGCTCGAAAAAATAATCGACCCTATAATCATCGCTCTAAGGGTGGTGGTTTTTATACTGACATGTGTCGAACTGTTCCGGTTGGTAAAGTATCTAAAGATGCTACCAAAATAATTAAAATATCTAAAGAGGCTTTATTTTTAGGAATAGGCAAGGCCAAGCCAGGTATGACTTTAAATGATATTGGTAAAACAATCGAAGATTTTGTTGTTAAAAATGGCTTTAGTGTTGTCAGAGATTTAGTTGGACATGGAGTTGGCTATCAAGCTCATGAGGACCCTCATGTTTTCAATTATGAAATAGGTGATAAGAGTCGTGATAATTTAGTTTTAAAGCCAGGAATGGTTATTGCCATTGAACCAATGATTAATGCTGGCAAATTTCATGTTAAAGTAGCTAAAAATACTTATACCTTTGTAACCTCTGATAATTCTCTTAGTTCTCACTACGAACACTCAATTGCCGTTGTTGAAGATGGAAATATAATTTTAACTGAATAATGATTAAATATTTGGGGGTTGACTGGGGCGAGAAAAGAATAGGCCTGGCTCTGGCTAACAGTGAAAATAAAATATCTACACCTTTTAAAACCGTTTCTAGTCCATCGGCTTTACTTGAGCTTGTGAAAAAGGAAGGAATAGGTTTTTTAGTAATTGGCAATCCCAAGAAAATGAGTGGTCAAGAAAGTGACAATAAAAATTTTTTAAGATTTATTAATTTTATTGAAAAAGAATTAGTTGGAAAAGAAGTTAAGATGATTTTGATTGATGAAAGGCTTTCTAGTTTACAAGCTGACTCTATAATGAATAAAAAAATGAACGATAATCGCGATTCTTTGGCAGCTATGATAATCCTTCAATCTTATTTAGATAAAAGATGATAAGAACTAAAGCCATAGTTTTAAATAGATTTCCCCATAAAGAAAATGATGCTTTAATCTATTTTTATACTTTAGACTTTGGTAAATTAGTTTTAACAGCCAGAGGGGCTAGAAAGCAATCATCTAAATTAGTGGCTCATCTTGAGCCTTTTAATTTTGTAGATTTAATGATGATTAAAAATAAAAACGGGGTTAGTGTTGGTAGCGTAATCAGTCAAAATTCTTTTCTAAATTTAAAAAATGATTATAATTCTTTACTTTTAAGTGGTAAGGTTTTTTCTTTTTTTAATCAACATGTAAAAGAAGGCCAGGCAGATTTTGATCTTTTTATTTTTTTAAATAATTTTTTAAAAACTATTAATGATTCCATTGAAAGTGTTAAGAGTAAGTCTTTAAAGGATCTTGATTTTTTAGGTGACATTTTAAAGTTTAAACTTTTAGACTTGCTTGGTTATTCTTATCAAACTTCTAGATGTGTTGAGTGCGGTTGCGATAAAAATTTGAATTTTATTAGTTTAAATCGCGGAGGCGTTGTTTGTGATTCTTGTACTAATAAGGAAACTATCAATAGAAGTCTTGATAAAATAAATCATTTGAAAATCAACAAAGACTTATTGTCTTTAAAGGAGTTTGTTAAAAAAAATGATTTTTCATTTTTATTAGATTTAAAAACAGATAAAAATTTCCAAAATTTTATAAAAAGAAAAATAAATTATTTGAATTTTTAATATTTTTTGCTATTGATAAAACGCTTAAAATTAGTTAGAATGGATAAGTAAGGGTTTTTAATAAAATACCCCTTTTTTGGCTTGTTTTTATCAAAAATACTATGATAGACATCAAAATAGACCAATTTCAAGGCCCTTTATCCCTACTTCTTCGAATTATAGAAAAAGAAGAATTGGACATCACTTCAGTCAGTTTAGCTAAAATAGCCGACGAATATTTAACATATATTCAAAATTCAAAGGATATTTTACCAGAAAGAATGGCTGATTTTTTATTGATGGCTAGCAAATTAATTTATTTAAAATCGAAAGCTTTATTGCCATATTTATTTACGCCCGAAGATGAGGAAGAGATTGAGGATCTAGAAAAACAATTGAGAATGTATAAAGATTTTGTTGATTTGAGTGGCAAAATTCAAAAAATTATTGGTAGAAAAAAGTTTTCTTTTTCTAGGGTTATAAATAAAAATAATCGTCGTTTTTCTTTTTTGGGTGATTATTTTTTTCCCCCGAAAAATGTTAAGCAAAATGATTTACATTGTTCATTTTTAAAAATATTAGAAAAGATTGAAGTTGAAGAGGAAAAATTAGAAGAAGAAACGATTAAGGCTGAAATAAGTATTGAAGAAAGAATTTCGTTTATCAAAAATTTAATAAATAAGAAAATTAAAATAAATTTTACTAAAATTTTAAAAGAAGCTAAATCTAAAACAGAAATAATTGTTAATTTTTTAGCCGTTTTAGAATTGTCAAAACAAAGGCAATTAGTTTTTAATCAAGTTTCTTTGTTTAGTGAAATTTATTTAGAAGAAGGTCAGGATGATATTTTGTAATTTAATTAAAATAATTTTATGAATATTAAACGCTCAATTGAATCATTGCTTTTTGTTTCTCCCAAACCATTATCTCTCAAGGAATTAGCTGATGTCTTAGATAAAAAAACAGAAGAGGTTGAAAAAGATTTGCAAGAATTAATAGATGATTATAAGAATAATGATCGAGGAATTCTTATAATTGAAAATTCTAAAAAATATCAAATGTCTAGTTCTCCTGAAAGCGCGGCTGTCGTTCAAAAGTTTATGCAAAGTGAGGTTAGTGGGGAATTAACACCGGCCAGCCTAGAAACATTGACTATTATTGCTTATAGGGGACCAATTAAAAAGAAGGATATCGAAAAAATTAGAGGAATAAATTGTAGTTTGATTTTAAAAAATTTATTAATCAGGGGTTTGGTTGAAGAAAAATCAGCTGATGAAATTGAAGATAATATCTATACTGTTAGTCTTGATTTTGTTAAATTTTTAGGAATATCCAGTTTAAATGATTTGCCTGATTATGAGAAATTTAATAATAATGAAGAGATAGATAAGTTGTTGGGTAAAATAAATAATCATGACAGCGATGATTTGGGGCTTGAAGTCGAATTAGAAGTTGGTGCTGATAATGAAACAGAGATGTTAGTAGACGATAGTGAGAATGACAGTGAAGGGGATAATGGCTCTAGGGAAAAGGTAGGGAATGAAAAAGATGAGGACGAGAACGAAGAAGATGAAGGTGGCGAGGAGGGTGAATATGATGAAGAAGAAGATGATGAAGATGAAAACGAGGAAGAGGAAGAAGAAGAAGAAGAGGTTAATAATAATTTAGAAAAGTAGTCGCTTATGTTTATCTTTGTTATTTTTCATATTTTAAGTTCTTTGTTGTTTAATGTTGTTTCTTTGTCTGCTTTTGATAATTATGGAGAGACACAGAAGGTTTGGCAACTGAATAACTTTTCCGAAAAAGTAGAAAAAATTAATAATTTAGATTTATCAGCTTCTTCGGTGGCTGTACTTGATTCAGATGCTAATTTTTTTCTGTTTGAAAGAGAGGCTAATGAAGTTCGTTCCATTGCTAGTATTAGCAAGGTAATGGCAGCTTTAGTTTTCATGGATCTTGATATTAATTTTGAGGATTATTATAGAATTCAAGCAAGCGACCGTCGTTTAGGAGGCAGAGATTATCTTTTTTTGGGTGAAGAAGTAAAAAAAATTGATTTGTTAGCTTTATCTTTAATTCCCTCTGATAATACTGCAGTTATTGCTTTAAGCAATTCCATTGGTTTAAGTGAAGATGATCTTGTTAAAAAAATGAATGAAAAGGCTAAAGAATTAAAGCTATACAAAACTTATTTCGAAGATGCGACTGGTTTAAGTAATAATAATGTTTCTACGGCTAAAGAAGTGGCCATTATGACCGCTAAAGCTTTTGAGAATGAACTTATAGCCGATCTTGCCCAGAGATATGCTTATAATTTTGAAACCAAGAATGGTCGTATTAAAAATGTAAATTCTACTAACGAATTGCTTGTCGGATTTAAAGACTTAGAGGTTGATGGTCGGGTTATTTCCGGAAAGACGGGTTATAATATTTTGGCAGGGTATTGCTTAACTTTAAAATTTTCTAATAGTGATGGTAAGGAGTTTATAAGCGTTGTTTTAAATTCTAAAAGCATTAAAGATCGTTTTCGGGATTCAGAAAAAATAATTGCTGAGGTAGCTGAAATTTATAAGTAAGTTCTATGTATCAAAAATTAAAATTTTTTATTTTTTCATATTTTCCAATAACTTTTAAAATTTTAAATTTAAGAAAAGCTTATGTTAAGTTTTTTATAACTGGTTGTTTTACATTATTATTAGATTTATTATTTTTATTTTTATTGCATGATGTTTTAAATCAGAGTTTGTTGCCATCTACTGCCTTGGCCTTCTTTTTGTCCTTTTTATTTAATTTTTTTACCCATAAATTTTGGACATTTAGAGACAACAACTTAGCCTATGTCCATCGTCAACTTTTTTCCTATTTATTTATTTCTTTTTTAAATTTATTAATAAATGTTAAATTGATGCATATTTTTTCAAGCATTAATGGATTTAACTATCTTTGTTCTCAGTCTTTAGTTACAGTAATTATTGGAGTAGAGAGTTTTATTATTTATAATTTCTTTATTTTTAAGAAAAAAAGTTAATATATGAAAGTTTTGATTAAATCAATAAAATTAGAGGAGGCGAAAAATATAACTAGACGTTTTGGTTATGCCCTAATATTTGACAGAAGAAGTGGTCAGGAAAGTTTGGTTAGGCGTTTATCCGGTGAACATTATCCTCGTTTTCATTTATATATAGACGAAAATAGCCAGGGATGTATATTTAGTTTGCATTTAGATCAAAAAAAGGCTAGCTATGAAGGTCAACACATGCACAGCGCTGAGTATGATGGTGATTTGGTTGAAAGCGAAATAAGCGCCTTAGCTTCTTTTTTTTCAGGACAATATGAGGTTTCTTCTTTAGGCATGAAAAATGAAACAAGAAAAGAGGAAGCGGTTGGTAGTGTTAAAAATGAAAGTATTAATTCCGAAATTAAGTCTGACTCTCTAAGGGATGATATATTAGATGATATGAAAACAGCTGATTTAGAAAAAGATATTGAAAATTTTAATAAAAATGTAAAAAAGAAAAGATTTTTATTTATTTAAATTAAAATGAATCATTCAGAGGAAATAAAAGCTAAAATAGATATTGTTGAATTAATTTCACAATATCTTAATTTAAGGCCAGCCGGCTCTAATTTTAGGGGTGTTTGTCCTTTTCATAATGAAAAAACACCGTCTTTTATGGTTTCGCCAGAAAAACAAATCTGGCATTGCTTTGGTTGTGGCAAGGGTGGCGATATTTTTTCTTTTATCATGGAAATGGAAGGATTGGATTTTGTGGAAACTTTAAAAATGTTAGCTCCTAGGGCAGGAGTTGTTTTAGATAATCGTGATTTTTCTGAAAATAAAAGCAAGAATCGTTTGTTTGAAATTTTAGAACTTAGTTTAAAATATTATAATTTTATTTTAACTAATGAGAAAAATAAGAATGAGAATATTGACAAGATTAAAAAGTATTTAGCTCAGAGAGGCTTAAACACAGAGGCTATTAATCGCTGGGGTATAGGTTATAGTTTAAATAATTATGATGATTTAATAAATTTTTTAAAAAGTAAAAAATATACTGATAATGAGATATTTTTAAGTGGAATGTCGGCCAAGAGTGACAGGGGCAAATATTTTAATCGTTTTCGTGATCGAATAATGTTTCCTATTAAAGATGCTAATGGTCGAGTTCTAGCTTTTACGGCTAGGGTTAATCCAGATAATCAAGATAAGGAAAAATCGTTTGGTAAATATATAAATAGCCCTCAGACTGATTTGTATGATAAAAGCAGAGTCCTTTTTGGACTAGATAAGGCCAAGGGATTTATTAAGGAGAAAGATGCAGTGATTGTGGTTGAAGGACAAATGGATGTTATTTCGGTTCATGAGGCTGGCTTTAAAAACGTTGTAGCTTCTTCTGGTACAGCATTAACAGTTTCTCAGTTAAATTTAATTAAAAGATATACTAATAATATTATTTTGTCCTTCGATCAGGATTTAGCTGGTTCTGGTGCTACGGACAGAGGTATAGCTGAAGCCTTGAAAATGGGTTTAAATTTGAAGGTAGTGGTTTTTAATGATAAAGAGGTCGGTAAAGACCCCGATGAGATAATTAGAGAAAATCCAACTGTTTTTGGGTCGGCTATTGAAAATTCTAGGCATATTATTGATTATTATTTAAACAAAGAGCTCAAAAGCCTCGATTTAAATAATATTGATCAAAAAAATAAATCTGTTAACAAGATATTAACAGTTATAAACATGTTGTATAATAAAGTTGAACAAGATTTTTGGATAAAAGAAATAGGTCAAAAATATTCTGTTAATGAGTCTTTTTTAAGAGAGCAATTATTAAAATTAGGTAAAAACACTAATAAAATCAATGGTTTTGAGACTGAAAAAAAAATAGATAAAAATTTTGTTCAAGTAGAAAATCTATCTTCGGTTAATAGAGAGGATAAGTTGACGGAGCTTTTGATGTCTTTGATTTTGAGATTTCCACATAATTTTGACTATTTGTCTAATAAATTGGATTTGGATCAAATTCCAGTAAAATTTAGAAAATTTTATGAAATTATGCTGATTTACTATAATCAAAACAATAAAAAGCTTGATTATAATCAGTTTTTGGATTATATTAAGGGTGAGCAGGAGTTCATTTTGGATAAGCAAAAAGCAGTTTCTTTTTTTAACAAAATATCACTTTTAGCTGATTTTTATCTTTACGAGCATGAGAGTGATAGCCAAGAATTAAATTTAAGTGTTAAAAAAGAAGTGTTAAATATAATTTTAGACCTTAAGAAGATTTATTATAAAAATTTAATAAGAGAAAAGGAGCTTAGTTTGTCTTTGGCTGAAAAAAACAATGAAAAGGACAAAATAGAAAGCATCTTAGAAGAATTAAAGGATTTAAATGACAAGTTTCTTCACATTAATTAATTAGCAAAAAATAAACCTAATAAATATGACTGTTAAAAAAAATAAAGATAAGAAAAAAGATTCTAAAAAAAGACCAAGCACTAAAGTTGTTAAAAAAGAAAAGTCGGTTAAAAAAAATGTTGTTAAAAAAGAAAAAAAAGTTTCTAAGAAAAATGTAGGTAACAGCAAAAAGGTTACTGGAAAGAAGGTGGCTAAAACAACCAAGGTTGTCAATAAGAAAAAAACACAAAGTTCTAAGATTAAAGTTAGTAAAAAAGAAAATAAAGAATCTTTGGAATTAACACATTATGAAAAAAAGGATGCACCTAGTGAAGAGCAAATTTTAAAAATTATTGAAAAAGGTAGGTCTCGTGGTTTTTTAACTGAAACAGAAATATTATACTTATTTCCCAATGTTGAAGATCATATTTATGAATATGAGATGTTTTTGGGTCGTTTACATGACACCGGTATTGCAGTTAGCGAAGATAGTGGAAATGTTTTGGGATTAGGATTTAAAAATTTGCCAGACAAAAAGAAAACTTCCGGCATGTCTTTTGATTTTGCTAATTTATCTAGTGATTCAATCCAAATATATTTGAAAGAAATAGGCAAGATACCACTCTTAACCGCAGAAGAGGAAGTAGAGCTATCAAAAAGAAAAGACAGGGGAGATAAAGATGCTGAAAGAAAAATGATTGAATCCAACTTAAAGTTAGTAGTATCAATTGCTAAGAAATTTTCTGGTGTTAAAGGTTTAAGTTTATTAGACTTAATTCAAGAAGGAAATATTGGTTTGTTTAGAGCAGTTGATAAATTTGAACATCAGAAGGGTTATAAATTTTCAACTTACGCTACTTGGTGGATTAGACAAGCGATAACTAGAGCTCTAGCTGATCAATCAAGAACGATTCGTATTCCCGTTCATATGGTTGAAAATATTAATAAATTTCAACAAGCTCAAAGATTTTTAATTCAAGAATTAGGTAGAGAGCCAATGATTGAAGAAACTGCAGCTGAAATGGGAGAGGAATTAGATAAAGTTGTTTATATAATGAAAATTTCTCAAGAAACTATCTCCTTAGAGACAACTATTGGTGATGATGACGATAATTCAACTCTAGAAGATTTTATTGAAGATGTTAAAAATGAAACACCTGACAGGGTAGCTGCTTTACAACTTTTAAAGGATTATGTTAAAGAGGTTATAGTTAATCTTTCTCCACGTGAACAAAAAATATTAGAAATGAGATTTGGCTTGGTTGATGGTGTTGCTCATACATTGGAGGAGGTTGGACAAGAGTTTGAGGTTACTAGAGAAAGAATTAGACAGATTGAAGCTAAGGCTTTGGAAAAAATTAGAAAAATGCAAAATAAGAGTTTAGAAAAATTAAGAGATTTTTAATTTAAAAAATTTTTAAAAATAATTTAAAAAATATGAAGAACAATAATCCTAAATTTGCTTTTTATTATTTGCTTTCTTTAGTGGCTTTAATTTTTACGGCAATTTCTTCGGCTATTATTATTTTTCAAATAATTGATAAAAGTATTCGCGATATTTTAGTTGATAATGTTTATAATAATGACGGAGGTTTAAGATTTGGTATTTCAGCCTTGTTTGTTGCCGCGCCTATTTTTTTCTTGATGGTAAATTTTGTTAATAAAGGTCTTAGAAAAAATGAATTGGAAAAAGAATCTTCTTTGCGTCGTTGGTTAACTTACTTTATACTCTTTGTTTCAGCAGTAATAATTCTTGGTTCTTTGATTGGAATTTTAAATAGTTTTTTATCAGGAGAAATGACTTTAAAGTTTGCTTTAAAAACTTTGACCGTCCTAATTATTTCAGCGCTAGTTTTCAGTTATTATTTTTATGATATTAAGAGAGATAATGTTGAAAAAAAAGATAAAAATATAAGAACTTTTTTCATTATTTCTTTGGGATTAGTTTTGGCTATATTTATTTCTTCTTTCTTTTTTGTAGAATCTCCCCAGATAGCTAGAAAAAAAAGACTGGATCAGATAGTTTTAAATAGAGTTTCAGTTATTGAGGGTGTGGTTAATAATTATTATGATTTAAATAAAAAATTGCCAAACAACCTGCAAGAAATTTCTTCAGAAAGTGGTAAGTTTTATTTTAATGAAAAAGACTTATATGACCCAGAGACTGGTGAAAAAATAGAATATAATAAAATTAGTGATAGAGAGTTTGAAATTTGTGCTAATTTTAGAACAAGTAGCAATGATGGTGAGGGCAGGTATTATTATGCTGATAGAAGATTTGAGCCAGGAAGGAACTGTTTTAAGGGTAATTTGTGGATAGACGATAAACAAATGCTTATTGATTAGTCTCTTAATTTATTTGACATATTATTTAAGTTTGTTATTATATATATCAGTTTTAAACATTTAAAACTGATCATTCCGAGGTGGCGCAGCGGTAGCGCAGTTGACTGTTAATCAATTGGTCGTGGGTTCGAATCCCACCCTCGGAGCCAACAACGTTTTAGTGTAGTAGACCGACAGGAGTCGTCTAATATTACTAAAAAATTAAAAGAACTCAGTTTAGGCTGAGCTCTTTTAATTAAGTCAAATGAACTAAAAGAGCTTTATATGAAGGATAATCTTAGTTCGAATCCGAGCCTTGTTTTATTCTTGATAGTAATAGTGCTATAATATAATTACAATTGAATAATCTATTTATAAAGAGTGCAGTGAGGGAACTAGCCCGATGACCTGCCAGCAACCCTGAAGTAATCCATTCAGAAGGTGCTAAACCTAGCCCTAGATGGGGAAGATAAAGGTCGATTTTTTATTTTCATAAATAAAAACTCTTTCTCAATCTAGGGGAAGAGGTTTTTTATTATTAATCAATAAATTTATGGAAAACGAAATTTCGAAAGGTTTAATTGAGTGCAAAGTTTGCGGGGAATATAATGGAAAAATAATGAAAAAATATTTAAATTGGGGTAACGATTTTTTCAATAACAGTCCAGAAGAAGGTGAAAAGCTAATTTCAGTTACCTGTCTTTGTAATGGCATTCTATGTCCAAAATGTAAAAAGAATAGAATTCATAGACCAGTATCAAATTCATATATTAAATTTAGTAATAGCATTGAACATTGGCCATGGTTTACTGGCATGGCGGGGTGCGATGTCTGCAGAAAAAAGAAGTGATAAAGTATAAAAATACCTTATATTTAGGGATTTATTTTTTTTGACCCAGGCCGTTTTAAATGATACAATAATTATATAATTTATCGTCTAATATTCGGTTGATTTTACAATCAACCTTGTTTGTATGAAACTAAATGATTTTTTATTTAAATATAAAAACAAGCTAAATGATTTGGGTAAAACCTTTATAATCAATGTTTATTATAAAGATTTTGGAGAAAAGGGGCTTGATTATATTACTCCAGAATATGAAATACCTAAACCAGATGGTTCTGGTGTGTATAGACTAGATTTTGTTATAACAACAAAATTTAAAAAATATGCAATAGAGTGTGACGGCCTCTATTATCACGCGCAAGGAGCTGTTACTAAAGAATATTTTAATCATTTACAAAACAAGCAAAACGAAATTATAAAAGAGGGTTTTCATCTAATACGATTTACCAATGATTTAATAAGAAAAGAGCCTCAATCTTGCATTTGGGAAATAAGAAGAAGTTTTATAGGTGATGAACAACTTTATAAAATATATTTAAATAGGTTGGGAGATGTTGAGCCTCACTATATTCAAAATCGTGCCCTTGAGGCTTTAGATGAAACAAGAAAATCTGGCAAAAACAAAGGTCTTGTAGTATTCGCCACAGGTCTTGGAAAGACTTATTTATCAGCATTTGATGTATTAGTAAAGGTGTTCCAGCAGAAAAAATAGTCATATTATCAAGAAGTGCTGCCATTTTAAGTTTAATGAGTGATGTGCTTGTTGGTAATGGTATCATGATTGCGGGTGCCCCTGATTCAGCATTAGAAAGCCAGTCAGAATTTAGAGTCGTCCTTTCTATTTTTAGATTATTATCGAATAAAGAAGATGATTTAGCGTGGAGAACACTCTTGGAGCTTGCTAAAAATAATATTGGAGAAAAAAGTATTGATGATGTTTTTCGAATAGCAGTTGATAAAAATCTTAGATTCAGTAAATCTTTACAAGAAATAAAGCAAAATATTGTTGTTAGTAAATATGGAGAAAAGATAAAGAGTTTCGTTGAAAAAGTAGAAGATGATTTAGAAGAATTTAATAAAATAGACAATTTAATTGATAAAGTTAAAGGAGTTATAGAGCACTATGTGGAAGATACCGTTTTACGTGAGAGGATTTTAAAATATTTTGTTAAATATATTTCAGATGAATCTGATACATTAGAGAGCATAGTAAAGTCTATCGGTATTAATTCTGATAGAATAGAACAGAGTGCAGAAAAGGATGCTGTTAGTATTCTTACTATGCACAAAGCTAAAGGGTTAACATTTGATGTTTGCTTTATTGTTGGGGCTGAAGATGAGTTTTTACCAGGGAAAAATGAAGGTGAATTTATTGGAGACGAAAGAAGATTGCTTTATGTTTCAATGACAAGAGCTAAGCACGGTCTTTACATAAGTTACTGTACTAAAAGAGTCGGATCACAAAGATTTTACGGAAGAGTGCCAAGGGGTGGTCAAGAAAAAAGAACCTTAACCAGATTTTTGAGAGATTCAAAAATAAAGTTGATTGTTTAATAATTTATGTTAAAAGTTTATAACACAAAAGAAGAAGTCTTTAATGATGCCTTAGCCTTTATGGATAAGCGCCTTCTTGATGTGATGGAAAAAGATGATGTTGCTGAGGCAAAAAGAGATATAGAAAAACACGGAAAAAAAAGAAAAGGATTTCTTGGTCAACTTGTTCAAAAATATGTATTTAACCAGGCTTTGGTGGACAATAGACATGAGGCTGACTTTAAGATTGCCGGAGTTGAATTAAAAACAACGCCAATAAAAAAACATAAAAGCAAAGAATATGCCGTTAAAGAACGCCTTGTATTCTCAATGATAGACTATGTATCTGTTGTATTAGAAGATTGGGAGCATAGTTCATTTTTGGATAAGAATAAGTTAATATTACTTATGTTTTATCTTTATGAGAGCGACCTAAGTTTATTGGAATATAAATTTAAGTTTCTTTATGAACTTGATTTAGTGAACAAGATTTCTGCTGAAGATGCTTTGCAGATTAAGAATGATTGGGAGTATATTATAAATAAAATTAAAAGAGGGGAGGCGCATTTACTTTCAGAGGGCGAGACTTTTTATCTCGGTGCTTGCACGAAGGCGGCTAATAGTTCTATTACAAGAAAGCAGCCAAACTCTGACATACAAGCAAAGCCAAGAGCCTTTTCTTTGAAGCAAAACTATTTAAATTTTATTCTCCATGAAAAGATTATGGGATTGGAGGGGGATATTCAATCTATATCCGAAAAAGGAAAGACAATAGATAAGTCTGTTGATGATAGATTAGCTCCTTTTATTGGGATGTCTGATAAACAGATACTTTCTGAGATTGGCCTTAAGGTTAATAAGAAAACTAAGCAATATAAAAGATTACTTGCCAATCTCATGCTCGGCATATCAGCTAATAAGGTTGAGGAGTTTGAGAAATCTAATGTCACAATGAAAGTTGTGGTGTTAGAAAGTAATGGTAAATTAAAAGAATCAATCTCGTTTCCATATTTTAACTATAAACAAATTCTGAAACAGAAATGGGAGGAAACTAATTTCTTCAAGATGTTAGAAGAAGATAGGTTTTTGTTTATAATTTTTAGGAAAGATAAAGATAAGACAAAAGATCTAATTCATTTTGAGGGCTATAAATTTTGGAACTTTCCCGCCTCTGACATGAACTACGCTGAGAGTGTTTGGAGCAAGACTAAGAAATTAGTTGATAAAGGTAAAATAGTTAAAGAAATAAAAAAATATAAAAATGGCAAAGAAAGAAGATTTACCTTCTTTCCAACATCAAAGTTTAATGGAGTTGCACATGTTAGGCCTCATGGAAAGGATTCCTCTGATGTAATAGAACTTCCAACGGAAGATGAATTTACAGGTAGTAAGTTTTATACGAAACATTGTTTCTGGCTTAATGCTGATTATATAAGGAAAAACCTCGAAAAATAAGGGGTGTTGATCAATTTTTTTTGATATGCTATGCTACATGCATAGCTTATTAATTAGAGAAATATTATGAAGGAGATAAAAATCGTTGAGCTTTTTGCTGGTGTGGGCGGTTTTCGAATTGGTCTTGAGGGTGCCAGTAATAATAATACAAAATATAGAGTTGTTTGGAGTAGTCAGTGGGAGCCAGGAGCCAAAAAACAGTATGCTTCAGATATTTATGTGGCTCGTTTTGGTGGTAAAGGACACTCTTGTGAAGATATACAAGAGGTGGTTGATATGAAATTTGATGACATTCCTAATCATGATTTATTAGTTGGCGGTTTTCCTTGCCAAGATTATTCAGTTGCCAGGACACTTAAGCAATCAAAAGGGCTGGAGGGAAAGAAAGGAGTTCTATGGTGGTCTATTTTTAATATTCTCAATAAGAAGGGCAAAAATACTCCTAAGTTTCTATTATTGGAAAATGTTGATCGATTATTAAAATCTCCTGTTAAACAAAGAGGTCGTGATTTTGCTATTATGTTGTCCTCTTTAGCTAAACTCGGTTACGCAGTAGAGTGGAGAGTTATTAATGCCGCTGATTATGGTTTTCCTCAACGTCGTCGGCGTATTTATATAATGGGTTATAAACAAAATACATCTATTTGGAAAAAAGTTTTAGCCTGTAAAGATAAAAAGAAATGGATAAATAATGATGGTTTAATAGCTAAGGCTTTTAAGGTTAATCAAGACGTGGTTAAATTTAGTCAATTTGAAATTGGCACTGATTATGTTTATGTTTCTGAAAAATTTTCAAAGGATATGCCATCGAAGAGTCCATTTGAAAACGCCGGAGTAATGATAAACGGGCATGTAACAACAATGAAGGTTGAATCAGATTATAAGGGTAAGAGTTCAATATTGGGAGACTTTTTAATTGATGAAAAAAAAGTTCCCGAAGAGTTTTTTATTAAACCTGCTGATATCAAGAGGTGGGAATATTTAAAGGGTGGAAAGACGGCACCAAGGAAATCTAAAGACGGACATGAGTATAATTATTCTGAAGGAAAAATGGCCTTTCCTGATTTAATTAATAAACCTTCTCGAACAATAGTTACTGGTGAAGGAGGAACATCTCCATCAAGATTTAAACATGTAATAAAGACAAAGTCAGGAAGGCTGAGAAGATTAATGCCTTTGGAGCTTGAAAGATTAAATATGTTTCCTGATAATCATACTGAAATGGCTCCTGATATTAAAAGAGCATTCATTATGGGCAATGCTTTAGTTGTCGGAGTTATTAAAAAATTAGGAGAATCACTAAGAGACGCCGTTTAGGCGTCTTTTTGTTTATGAATGTCATTTTGATTTAAAACGGTTTTTCTGTTAAAATAAAGATATTAAAATTGTTTTTCTATATATCTAAAAACGCAATTTTTCACACATTTTATGTTTGCATTAAGGATGTATAATTAAAGTTAAATGTTAAAAAGTATAGGTATTAATTTGCAAATTAGTGATGCTCTCGGAGTATTGCGAAATAATGTTGAGCAAAGAGGCTCTCAGTGTTTATTTGATATTCATAAAAAAAGTGAGGATTTTTTTTGTACTTTTTTGAATGAAATCTATAATCTTAATTTAAAAAATTTAAATCAGGTAGAAAAAAATATAAAAGGCATTGATCTTGGTGACAAAGGTGCTGGAGTGGCATATCAGATAACGTCAGAAAGTAGATCTGAAAAAATTAAAGACACTCTTAGAAGCCATTCGACAAGAGCGCTTGAATTTCCCGAGTTAATAATTTTTATTATTGGTAAAAAAAGCTCTGGTGGGTATAAATCTGTTGATTTTGAAAAGGAGATTGATGGAAAATTTAATTTTGATAAAACAACACAAATTAAAGATATTTTCGACCTTGTCAATGATATTAATCAACTAAGCCCCGTTAAATGGTCAAAACTTTTAAAAATATTAGATATTAATATAGCAGATTACATTAAAATTAATTTACATGAACCGATTCGTTTAAACGAAGAGGATATAAAAAATTTGGTATTAAAACTTCGCGATGAAATTAAGAATGGCGTAATCGCAGAGATGAAAATAACTAAAATTCCGACCAGAAAAGACATTAAGATAAAGAATATTAAGAATAATATGTCTTCAGATTATTTTGAAAATATAGTTAGAAAAAATATTAGGCATCATCTCCCTATTAGATCTTTTTTGAGCGAAGACGCTAATGAAGAAGTTTTAAATTGTTATAATTCTGTTTTTAACGAACTCCAAGAAATTTATATTTCAAAAAAGGATGAATATTATAGTATTTCTGAGTTTTTTCAAGAAGTTTATAATAGAGTGGAAGAAAAATTTACTAAAGACTTGGGATACGATAAAAGAAAAATATTTACGCTTCTTCATTATATGTATTTCAATTGTGATCTTGGTATTAATCCATAATATTATGTTAAAACCAACAAAACATTTAAATTTAGAATACTCTGTTTTAAATATTAGCTCTGTGTTGTTAAAAATTCTGATGGAAAATAAAATAATTGGATATGATGATTTACTTCGGAGACTGATCGTTATAAAAGGTCAGCGAGTAAAGGGTTTATATTTAAAATCACTTTGTTTTTTATTCGCAATAAGAAAAATTAAGTATTATAAAAATAAAGATGTAATAGAATTTGTTTTATGATGTTGAGCAAAATATATTCGAACAATTTAAAAATGAAGCCAATATTATTCGATAAAGGTTTGAATATTGTTTTTGGTGATGTCGTGAATGAGGTTGACAAAGATGGAAAATTTCATGAACATAATTTAGGTAAAACAGCATTAGTTTATTTAATTGATTTTTTATTACTCAAAAAACAAAGCGATTTTTTTAAAAAAAATTATCTTGAGTTTCGTGATTGGACATTTTTTCTTGAAATAAAATTAAATAGTGGAAAGTATTTAACAATAAGAAGAAGCGTAAATATTAGTTCAAGAGTCTCTTTTAAGTTGCATGAAGAAAAGAATCAGGATTTTACAAATATAGATATGGACTCATGGGACTATACTGAAGTGTCTATAAACACTAAGTCAAATGAACAGAATGCTGTTAAAATATTGGAGTCATATTTAAACTTTAATAAGCTTCAGGATCACAATTACCGTCACTTTTTGAAATACATTCTTAGAAAACAGGATGAATACGGCGATATTTTTAAAATGAAAAGTTTTAAGAGTAAAGATAGGTACTGGAAACCATTTTTGTTTGACTTATTTGGAGGCAATGGCGTTTTATTGTTGGACAAATTTGAACTCGCAGATGATATTTCTCACGAAGAGCGTTATATTAAAAGAAAATCGAATGAGAATGGTGTGTCTGACGAAAAAAATATAATTCAAACTATAATTGATACAAAAAATAAAGAAAGAGAATCTGTGCAGAGAAAAATAGACCAATTTAATTTTTTTGCAAAGGAAGCCGGATTAAATAAGGATTTAATTGAAGATATTGAGAAAAATATTTCTGATTTAAATTCAAGAAAATACTATGTAACTTATGAAAAAGATAAGATAAACGAATCTATAGAAAGCCGGGAAAGTGTTGATTTAAAAGAAATTGAAAAAATTTTTAATGAGGCAAAAATTTATTTTCCCAAGGAATTGGTTAATGATTACGAAGACTTAATTAGCTTTGAAAGAGATATAACAAAGGAAAGAGAAAAGTATTTAAAAGAGGAGCTTGTGGAACTTGAAAATGAATTAGAAAGTATCCAAACAAAGTTGATTGAATATAATGAAAAACGCTTTTTTGCGCTTGAGACATTAAAAGAAAAAGACACTTTCGTTAAGTTTAAAATTTATCAGCGCGATATTATTGATATTGAATCTGAAATTAAGGATTATAGAAATCAGTTGGATAATATTAGTGATATTAAGAAACTCGAAGAAGGCGTTCAACAACTAAAAAGAAAAATTGAGGTTATTATAGATGAAATAAAAAACGAAGTCGATAAGGTGCTTTCTGGAAATGAATATAGGGAAATTCAAAATATTTTTAGCGAAATATATAAAGAGTCTATGGATGATACTGCAGTTATTGGCATTAATATGAATAAGGAAAATAATGTAGATTTTAAAACAGTTACGCTAAATCAAGCAAAATTAACAGGCAAGGGAGACGGTTACACCGCCACAAGAGTGCAGTGCGTGGCGTTTATTGTAGCCATCTTATTGTATTATTCTAAATATTCATATTTTAACTTTTGTTATTTAGATGGCGGCTTGGAAAATTGGGGGGATAACCCTGTGAAAAATTTTATCAAACTTTTTAAACGTTATAGTACTCAGTATGATGTCCAACTTATTGTTAGCATGATTAAAAGTGATGTCCCTCAGGGGTTTGATATTGAGAAAGAAAACATTGTAAGAAAATTAGATAAAGATGATTTACTGTTTGGAGGTAAGGGGTTTTAAATTTTAGTTTAATATATAAAATTTAATTGGATAATATCTTTTAGTTTAACCACCATGTTTAAGTATGACAAAACCGAAGTAACAATGTATTTATCTGAATTTATCTGGAATTTTAATATAGGAGGCAATATAATTTACAATTTTAAAATACTTTTTTTATTGTATGAAGCGAAGAAAAATGGTTTGGAGGAAGATGCTATGTGTTATAATAAACCGATCACAATTTTTTTAGTTTCGATTATAGAGGCAATACTAATAGATTTGTTAATAAGGTTAGATAACGCAACTAATGATTTACCAGAATGCTTGGCCTCAGACGATGTCTTAAAAATAAAATCTAAAATTGGAAAAGACAAAAGGCAAAAAGAAAGAATTGACGTTCTCACTGGAGAGGCTCAAAAGTATTACGCCATGAAAAGATATGACTTTAAAGAAATTATCGATTATTGCAGAAAATTCAATTTGCTCTTTAGTGAAAATGGCAATATCTATAAATATTTAGATAATTTTGCATGGCTTAGAAATAGAATACATATAGAGAACTATCATAAAAACTTTGAACCAAATGAAGAAGCTGTGTTTACGGGTGATCGCTTAGAAATAATGGAAAAAACTATAAATTATATTCTAAGTGTTATGGCGAATAGATATGGGAGAAAACTAAATAAATTTACAAAAAAAGAAAATTTAAAAGCTTGGCTGATTTTGATTAATTAATTATTTTTTCCAGTTTGCCCATACTAATTTTAATCGCAGGGAATATGTTAAATAACTCTGAAAATATGTAATCCGCAGAGCCAACCTAGTGCGCGTTTCGAGAGACCCATACGCGTCTAATATTAGCCAAAAACAATTTTTAGTTCGATACTTTTATTTCCTACTGGGAAAGGGGTTCGAACTGAAATGCGTAGTAGGTTGCAAAAAATATCTCAAATTCGAGGTATTTTTTGTTTGGTTAAAAAATGTTATTTTTTATCAAAATCTGATATAATATAAAATATATATTTATTTATTAATTAATAATTGACTCTTAAATAACTCATATGCAATTTCCAAACAATCTTAATTTAAAACCAGCCAATATTTTTAAAATTGCTGGGTTAGCCTTAGTGGTAATTATTGTAATTACTTTAGCCTTTCGTTTAATCGGATCTTCTTTTAAATCTTTAACTCCTGGGTCTAATGGTAGAAGTGTGGTCACGCAGGATGCTATGTTTGACATGGATGATGAAGAATACGCTATGAAAGATATGGGTTATGGCGAATCGGGTGGTTCAGTTGGTTTATCTATAAGAAATGTGATAGCCACAGAACCGTTCATGCCCCCAATGGATAATACAGCTACAATGGGAGATGATGCTGAAGATTTCGAAGTCACTGAGTATGGTGCAAATATTGAAACCCGTCATCTAGAAGATACTTGCAAAAAAGTTGCTGACCTGAAATCAAACGAAGATGTAATTTTTGAAAATGCCAATGAATATGAAAGAAGCTGTAATTATAATTTTAAAGTTAAGCATGATAGTGTTAATGAGATATTAGCTATTATTGAAGAACTAGATCCTAAAGAATTAAATGAAAATACATATACCATTAAAAGATTAATTGACGACTACACTAGCGAAGTAGAAATATTGGAAAAGAAAATGGCTTCTATTGAGGAAACTCTAAATAATGCAGTTAGCTCTTATGACGATATTACAGATTTAGCTACCAGAACTCAAGACGTAGAAAGTCTAGCTAAAATTATTGATAGTAAAATAAGAATTATTGAAAGATTAACTCAGGAAAAGATAAATATAAATGCACAATTAGAAAGAATTAATAGATCTAAAGCGGAACAGCTTGATCGACTAGAATATACATATTTTAATGTTCGAGTAGTGGAGAATAAGTTTATTGATGGGCAAAATTTAAAAGAATCATGGAAAGTAGCAGTAAAATCTTTTGTTAGAGATATTAATACGGTTGCACAAGATATTACTATTAATCTAGTATCATTGTTATTCCTAATTCTACAATATATTATCTATCTGTTTATTATGCTTATTATTGCAAAATATGGATGGAAGTTTGCAAAGAATGTTTGGAAGAAATAGTATATATTTTCAAAAAACACCTCTAGAGGTGTTTTTTGTTTGTCTTAAATAAGGTATAATGAACAATATGAAAAGAAAAATTTGTATAATTTTAGCCATAATAATATTAGCAATAGTTGCTATTTTTATCTACTGGTTTAAACGTGGTGATGCTTGTTTGATACAACCGCCATATTTTAATTGTCATATACAAAATAAGCTTGATGATATTGATAATGAGTTTAATAATTTATCAGGACAGATTTTAAGTTTTAACCAACCATCTATTTTTAGCATAGATAAATATGATGATATATTTTCTTTTGATCACATAGGAGAAGATACTGATTTTGGTGTTGGCTGGACTAGAATAATGCAAAATGGAGAGATTAAAGATTCTTTGGGTTTTTACACATACTATATAGATCCAATACTTACACCTTTATCTAGGGATACCTTAGTTGGGTCAGCTTGGTATTATCCGCAAGATTCAAAATTATATAATGGACCGTTTACTAATTATTATTTAGATTTCAGGACAAGAAAAACAGTGGAACTACCATCTAAAGGTAAGTTAGTTGCTAAATCGTCTGACGGTGAGAAGGTGGTCTTTTTAGAAAGTGAATGTGTTAAAAATCCACCTGTTATGGAAATTAATCATAGTTGTAACAACCAAAATTTAAGTTTGCGTTTATTAAATTTAGATGATATTAATGATGGGTTTTTTATTACACGTTTTAAAGAAACCAAATTACTTGATTTTAACCATATAGTTTTTTCTCCTGACAGTAGCAGGTTGGCTATTGAGGCACAGATTGAATCTGTTGATTATGATACAAAAAATGAATATTGGACATTGTTTGTTTTTGATACAGAAAAAGGTGAGATTATTAAACAGAATAATAGGTTGTCTAAAGATAGATATGAAAATGTATTCTGGTCAGATAGTGAAAATGTAATTTATTGGTAAAGTTTATGAAAAAAATATTAACCATATTTATTATTTGTATAATAGTTTTGATAGGTTCTATTTATGCAATCAACATCAATATTAATCGAATTGGCAATAATTTATGTGATTTAGATAATACCCACAAGCAAGCTGCCTTAGTTCTCGGTGCTAAAGTTTGGAACAATGGTAATTTGAGTGATATTTTTAGAGATAGAGTCAAAACAGCCATTGAGTTATATAACACAGGTAAGGTGGATAAAATTTTAGTTAGTGGGGATCATGGGCAAGTGGAGTATGATGAGGTAAATACTGCTAAAGAATATTTGTTGGAAAATAATATAAAACCAGAAGATATTTTTTTAGATCACGCAGGATTTGATACCTACGATAGTCTTTATAGAGCTAAAGAAATATTTCAAGCCGATTCACTGATTGTTGTAACACAAGATTTCCATCTGCCAAGAGCTTTATATATAGCTGATAAATTAGAAATAGATAGTTGTGGAGTCAGCGCTGATTTGCAAAGATACTATGGTGAGGATACTAGAAACAGGAGAGAGGTCTTAGCTAAAGTTAAAGCTTGGTTAAATATTACTTTTAATTCAAAACCAAAATATTTAGGTGATGTAATTCCTTTATCTGGAAGCGGTTTAGATACTTGGGATTAAATTTTTATGAAAAAACTTTTTTACATTTTTATTTTTACTATAATTGTTACTACAGTATTAAATATATTACCTGGTGGATTAGATAATATTATGTTTGGCTATCTACCAGTTATTTTTATTATGCTTTTATTACCTTTTTTGACAGGTATTTTATTGATTTTAGTCCAAGACAAAAATAGAAGCTATGAGTTTTTACCAATTTTATTAATCGGGACTTTAGTTAATAATATAGCAGTTGTAGTAATTAACTATTTATTAACATATTCAAATCATGGATATTTGCCCAAGCCATCTTTCAGTTTTGAAGCTTTGTTGGGTATATTTTTCCCTTTTATTGTTTTAAGTTTGGCGGGTGGTCTAATTGGATTAGTTATCAGGGGCACATCAGAGCAATTTAAAAAATATCCAAATTCAAAGATAGTTCTAGCTTTTAAAAAAATATTTGGAGGAATATTTTTAGGTGCTGGATCTTTGGGAATATTGACATCCACAGTTATATTTTTATATTTATTTTTCAACCCCTCAAGCCATTGGCTTAGATACATAATGGCTGATTTTAGAATTATAGATGTTATTGGATTTTGGGGTTATTATCCAATGCTCATTTCTATCTTTTGTATTTTGGCGATACCATTAATATTTATTATTAATTTAGGAATAATTTCATTGTTTCCTAGCAAGAAATATTTAAACAAGAAAATATCATTGCGTTTGCTTATCTATCTTGGTATTTTTTTAATTATTTTTCTTTTATCATTTATTTATTTGAATTCTGGGTTTAAAGTAAAAGAAGCAGATATGAAGGCCAACATTCAGGAGAGTCATATTGATATTAAAGATTTTAAAAACATCTATATATCACCTTATGTTGAATTTGATGACATAATAATTAAGCAAGGTGATGATTTTGACATTTTAATTAAAGGTAGTGAGTATGATCAGATCGGATTAGACTTTGAAAAAGTTGATAATACTTTAAATATTAAAAGATCGAGCTTTGAAACATTTTTTAATACTGATACTTGGATCGTAGAGAACAGAAATATTTTGTTTCGAGCAGGAACCAAGCACCTAGCGATAGAAATAACCATGCCAGATGTTGAAAAAATAAAAAATGAAGGTGCTAATGTTAAATTGGGAAGTTTAGAAGTTGATAATTTAGAAATAAAATTGACTCATAGGTTTAATAATATAAAGGGTAATGTTAAGGTTATAGATACATTGAAATTAGATGCTAATGGTGGTATCATTAATTTAACAGGTTCGGCTAAGAATTTGATAATAGATTCAGGTGATTGCTGGGTTGAAATGGATAAATTTATAGCAGAGGAGGCGGTAATTAATGCGACAAACACAAGTAGATTAAATGTATACATTACTGGTAATATGGAAGTTGTGTCAGGGGAAAATTCTGGTATTGTAAATTATTATGATGAGTTATAGAGATTAAAAATATACTTATGAAAAAAATAATTTTTATAAACATTTCTATCAATGCAATAATTGGAATAATATTTATTGGTATAAATATTTGGGCATTACAAAAAAGTTTAGAAGAAAGTTTTATAGCATTTTCTATTATTTTTTCTTTGTTGTTTGTTATAATAAATGCTCTATTTTTTTATGTTTTTACGAATAATAACACTAAGATTAATTAGAGATTAAAAAATTTATTAATATAACTTTATGCCAATACCAACATCACTAATATTTTTAATCTTGGGGACAATTGGGTTGATCATCTATTTTACCCAAAAGAAAAAACAAAATAAATTTAATAAAATCTATTTGATTTTAGGAGTAGTACTGATTTTAGTAGGTATAATCCCTGGAATACTTTTATCTTTGCAAAATAATGATTTTATCGATGAAGATGCTTGTGAAAAGTTAAATGAAGTTGAGTGCTTGGAACATCAAGACACTTGCTCTCTTTGTGGTGAAACGGTAGTCTCAAATTATTTAAGTTGTCATTCAAAACAATTTTGTGTTAACGCTTCAACCCAAGTAACAGATAAAATAAATATAGCCTACAACCCAACACCAAGAGAGCAAGCCATAGAAAGATATTTATTAATACAAAAACATTTTAGCTGGAAAAATCGAGATGATAGCTATAATTTTTGTACAATTAAAAATTTAAAACCTGACCAAGAATTATTCCCATTATATATTTGGGCCTATTGCGGAGAATATGTGATTGAAAATAATAAGTTAGTTACAGTCAGTGGTTCATCTGGTCCAGTTAAAATAGATTATCCAAATGAGTTGTCATATTATGATATAAATAAATTTTCATATGAAGCTCCAGGTGATGGAGCTGATTATACCAAAGATATTAAGAAAATATTTCCCGAGGATGTTCAACGGAAAATATTTGATCATGACGTAGACGAATTAATTGTAAAAGCAGAAGATTATGCATTTACAAATATTACTAATTGGAATTTAATAAAACAAGCTATTGCCGAATGTGAAATAGAATCAGTTATGCAAACACATGCTTTGGAAGTTACAGCGACATTTAAAAACGGAGAAGAAATCACTGCTAGAGAACCTAAAATAGATGATATTTTTGATATTGTAGATCAGTATAAAGATAAGTGTGGAGAGATTATTATGGCTACTGAATAGTTTTTTACCGAGGGACGGGCGTGGTTCGAGAGACCCGTTCGCGTCCTAGCCTCGGAGCAATGATCTGTACCCCAAAAAGTAGACAAATTTTGTCTACTTTTTTTGTTGTTAAAATAAGATATAATAAAATAAAAATAAAACAAGCCACATTAGTGGCTGTTTTGTTTTTATTACGTGGACACGTGAACATCGAAGGTTTTTTTACGTGGCTAAGATAAAAGACCTAATTTTATTAGGTCTTTTTTTATACCCTAGATAAGAATCAGAACTTTTTTATTTTTTCAATAAAAAATGGTATAATTTTAATAATTATAATTTATATTTCAAAAATGAATATTGATATAGTAAAACTAGAGGATATAGATGTTTTTTTGTTGGATAAATTTAAAGCTGAAGAATGGCCCGAAGCCGATAGAGAGCATTATGGAGAACATAATCTGGATTTTTCTAAAAATTTTTATACCCTTGTTGCTAGAAACGCAGCCGATAATAAAATTATTGCTTACGTTTCTTTTTTTACAGAGTTAGGAGTTGCACAAATTGATTCATTAATTGTTGGAAGAAGATTTAGAAGAAATGGTTTGGCAAAAAAGATTATAAATACAGTTGAAACCCATGTAAAGTCTTTGGGTGTTCACAAAATTCGTCTTGAAACTGGGTTAGACTGGAAGGCTAAAAGCTTGTATGAAAAGCTTGGATATAAAACTAGGGCTATTTTACTTAATTATTACGCAAATAGAGATTTTGTTTTAATGGATAAAGAAATTTAGTCTATACTCTTAAAAAATGATATAATATAAATTAACTAATAATTAATTTTAAATTTATGGAAAACAATGAAAACAAAATTTTCTCAATTCCTAGAATTGGTGAAAAGGCCCCAGTCTTTAAAGCTGTCACTACTCAAGGTGAGATTAATTTTCCTGAAGACTATAAAGATTCCTGGGTTATTCTTTTTAGTCATCCAGCTGATTTTACTCCAGTTTGTACTTCAGAATTTATGACCTTTGCTAGTATGGAGGAAAAATTCAATCAAGCTAATTGTAAGCTTGTGGGATTATCAGTTGATGGCTTGTATAGTCATATTGCTTGGCTTCGTACTATTAAGGAAAAAATAGAGTATAAGGGGATGAAAAATGTCGAAGTTAAATTTCCTTTAATTGAAGATATTACTATGGAAGTTGCTGAAAAATATGGAATGATGCAGCCAGGAGAGAGTAATACTAAGGCAGTTCGGGCTGTATTCTTTATTGATCCTAAGGGAATAATTAGAGCAATTATTTATTATCCATTAAGTTTGGGTCGTAATTTTGATGAATTGTATAGGGCTTTAATAGCTATGCAAGCCGCTGATAAATTTTCTATCGCTACTCCAGCTGATTGGAGGCCAGGAGATGAAGTTATAGTGCCTACAGCTGGTTCTTGTGGTGTAGCCAAAGAAAGAATGGAAAATAAAGATGAAATGAATTGTTATGATTGGTTTTTTTGTACTAAAAATATTAGCAAAGAAGATATTGAAAAAGAGTTGAATATTAAGGGTTAAAATCTTGTTTAATTTTAGTCACATTCTTTCGGTTTTTTTCACAATTACAGACTCTTGATAAAAGTATACTATTTTAGTATACTTTTTTGTTAGTTAAAATTTATTTCTTCACATGAAGATGTTAATGTTTTTGGCGCTTATAATCAGCATAATGTTTGTCAATTAAAATCATCAGGCTCTATCAGAGAAATGAATAAAGATGAAAAATATTTTTACCTAAAAGATGTGCAGGGTAGGCTCAACGGCATAAAGCGTTGTGACAAATTAGGCATTTTATTTGATGGTCTTTTTAAGAGATTATAATCTTTGACAATGCTTCTACCGCATCTAAATAGATGCGGTTTTTTGTATATAATCATTTTAATTAATATAAATCTAAACAGGTCTTTGTATTTGATTTTTATTCAAGATGTGCTAACCTAAATAAGGTGATTATTAATGTTTATAAGCAAAAATTGCTTTAACATTCTTAATTTGATTTATTTATGATTGGATATGAACTTATGTCAGAAGAAGTAATACTTAGTTTCAAAGATGTTAAATTTGAATATTTAGAAAAAAAGCCCATTTTAGATGAGGCTAATTTTAGTATCAGAAGGGGAGCAAAAATAACCTTAATGGGTCAAAATGGGGCTGGTAAAAGCACTATTTTTAAGCTAATAAAAGGAGAATTAAAAGCAAAGGAAGGTCTAATTTCCATTACTAATGATGCTAGCATAGGAACAGCCAAGCAAACAATGGCCAAAGAAGATTTAGATCTTAGTGTTGAAAGTTACTTTTCAAAAGCTTTTGAAGAAGTTCCTGGTAATATAAAAAGTCGTATCAGTAAAGTTCTAGATGCGGTTGATTTTCAGGTACCTTTGGATAAAAAAGTTGGCGATCTTTCCGGTGGTCAACAGGCGAGACTTTTACTTGCCTTTGCTTTAATTAAAGACCCTGACATTTTACTGTTAGATGAGCCTACAAATAACTTAGATCAAGGTGGTATAGACCACTTAATTAGTTTTTTAATAATGTATGACAAAACAGTTATTGTTATTTCTCATGATGCTGATTTTTTAAACTGCTTTACCGAGGGCGTTATTTACTTAGATGTTTTTACTAGAAAGACAGAGCTTTATGTTGGTGATTATTATTCAGTGGTCGAAGAAGTTTCCAGAAGAGTAGAGAGGGAAATAATGAAAAATGCACAACTAGAAAAAAAGATAAAAGATCGAAAAGAAAAAGTAAATTTTTTTGCCAACAAGGGAGGTAAGATGCGTAAGTTAGCTCAAAAGTTAAAAGCAGAGACAGAGGACTTAGAGGAAAATAAAGTAGATGTTAGAAGGGAAGATAAAACTATTAGAAAATTTGATATTCCGGCCCAAGAAGATATTAATGGTAATATTGTTAGTATTTCAAAAGTTAGAGTAATTAAAAACCATGAACCAATATTTAAAAATGTTAACAAAGTTTTAACTAAAAGAGATAGGCTTTTAATAAAGGGGCCAAATGGAATTGGCAAGAGTAGTTTGCTTAGATCTTTGGTCTTGGGAACTCAAGAGGGCTTGGAGATTTTACCAAAAGTTAAGCTTGCCTATTATAGTCAAGATTTTTCTAATTTAGATTATGATCAAACGGTTTTTTCATCTTTGGATTCTTGTCTTTCCAAGGAGATGACAGAACAAACAATGAGATCGGTTGCTGCTGGATTTTTAATTACAGGAGATTTAATGGGAAGTAAAATTGGTGATTTATCTGAGGGTCAGAAAGGATTGTTGTCTTTTGCTAGAATAGTTTTGATGGAACCAGGTCTTTTGGTTTTAGATGAGCCGACAAATCATATAAATTTTCGTCATATTCCAATAATAGCTGAAGCTATCAATGATTATCAGGGAGCTTTGATTATAATTAGTCATATGTCTGAATTTATAAAAGAAATAAAGATTACGGACGAACTCGATTTAGGAAAACTTTAGTAAAATGCTTATTTGTTTTTGCCCTTGAAAATTCAAGGGCTTTTTTGTTTTAATTAATTTAAATATTTGTATTTTTATGTTATAATTTATTTATATTATTAAAAATAAAACTATGAAAAATATTTTTATAAAAATTATTACAGTCGTTACTTATGTTTCGATGCTTGTTGTAAACTTTTTAGCGAACAGTTTGCCAATTAATAATCTCTCTACTGGTCAAATATCAGATGCTTATCCAAACTTATTTGCGCCAGCCGGTTTAACTTTCTCTATCTGGGGTTTAATCTACCTTCTACTTGCTTTTTATATTGTGTATCAATTTCTAAGGGTTAATTCTAAAAGATCAGAGCTTTTTAGCAAAATAAATCTTTTTTTTATTATCACTTCAATTGCTAATATTTTATGGATATTTGCTTGGCACTATGATTATATTAGCTTGTCAGTAATTGTTATGGTAATATTACTTTTCTGCCTTATTAAAATTGCTGACATTGTTCGTCTGCAAAAATTTTCTTCTTTAGAGAAGTTTTTTATATCAATTCCTTTTAGCGTTTATTTTGGCTGGATTACGGTAGCGACGATTGCTAATATTACAGTATTTTTAGTAAGTATTAATTGGAATGGATTTGGTATAGCTGAATATATTTGGACAAGCATTATTTTACTTGTTGGGGCGTTGATTGGAATTTTGCGCATGTGTAAAGATAAAAATACTGCCTATGGATTAGTTTTTGTTTGGGCTTATCTTGGTATATTATTAAAACATTTATCCGTAACTGGCTTCAATGGAGAGTATTTAAGCATTATTGTTACTTTAGTCTTGTGCTTGGCTTTGTTTATGTTTTTTATTGGAAGAATTTTTTACAAGAACAAGCAATAAAAAGAGAAGTCTTGTGCTTGGGTGTTTTTTGCTTATTAAATTCTTCTGTGTTATTATGAAATCGTTATATTTATAATTAATTTAAAAGATATGGCCCTTAAACCACATCGTGTTGGTAAAAGAAAAAACAGTAAATCTCATAAAACAGCTAAACGCTTAGAGGCTAAACGTGTTATGTTGGAAGAGAAAGCTGAAAAGAAAGGTACCAAAAAAGCAGTAAAAAAATAAAAAAACAAAATAAAAACCCTGAAAAAAATATTTTCGGGGTTTTTACTAAAAATATCTTTGTTTTTCCTGTATTTTGTGTTAAAATAATATTTTAATAATTAAGTAGACTTCGATTTATGTTTAATAAAATTTTCGATTTTTTACTAGATAATCAATATATCAAGGCTGGGTTAATTTTAATATTGTTTTTTTTAGCATCAAAAATTATAACTTTTTTAACTGAAAGATATTTTAAAAAATGGAGCCAAAAAACAGAAACAAAGCTAGATGATTTGATTATTGAAAAATTAAAACCGCCCTTTATTTATGTTTTAATTGTTTTGGGTTTACAAATTGCCCTTAAACAGTTAGATTTTACTTATCTTTGGCTGGAAAGAATAATAGATTCAACTTTAGCTGTTTTTTTAATTTATACTGCGACTATTGTTTTTGATATTATAATTAGATTTTGGATAGAAGTTTTTAAGAAGAAAAATAATAGCAAAATGGTTGACTCTTTATCTCCGTTATTTAAGAAGACTACTATCGTTGTCTTGTTGATAATTGGTTTGGTTTGGATTTTAGATATTTGGGGATTTAATGTTGCTCCTTTTTTGGCTAGTATGGGAATAGCTGGTTTTGTTATTGGTTTTGCCATGCAAGATTCTTTGAAAAATATATTTGGAGGAGTTAGCTTAATATTAGACAAAACTCTTCAGGTTGGAGATAAGGTGTCTTTAGAGGGTGGAGAATTGGGTATTGTTCATTCTGTTACTATTAGAAGTACGAAAATAAGAACATTTGACAATGAGCTTATTACCATTCCGAATGGAAGATTAGCTGAAATGAAAATTAAAAATTTTACTCAACCCAATTTAAAATTAAGGGTTATAGTTAATTTTAGCACTGCCTATGGATCTAATATTGATAAAATTAAGGAAGTCGTTTTTAATTCTTTAAACAAAATAGAGGGTGTGGAAAAAGAACCAGCTCCAAATGCTATCATGTTAGAGTTGGCGGACTCTGGCTTGGATTGGCAGGCTAGATTTTGGGTGAATGATCAATCCATTGCTTTCGATAAAAAATTAGAGGCATTAGAAAATATTTATAATGATTTAAATCAAAATGGTATCAGTATTCCACTTCCTTCTAGAACTGTGTATCTTAAAAATGAAAACTCTTAATTTTTAATTACAAGTCTTTTAATATCTAGGTTGATTATTTTAACAAGAAAATAAATATGTTATAATTTGGTTGTTGATTATTATAAAATATATTTTAAAAAGAATGTCACATACTGAAAATTATAAAGAAAATAAAAAAGATTTGCCCCTAAGACTGATTTTAAGCTCTGTACCAGCTTTGTTTTTTGTTATTTTTTTGTGGAATTTTTGGTCTAAAGGCCCTTATGCCTTAGGCTTTAATGCTACTTTCTTTTTGCTTATATTTCTGACTTTGTTTGCCTGGGTTTTGTATAAAAAAGATTTTTATAGTCATAGGGACTTGTTATGGATTATACCTATGGTTTTAATAGCAATTAGTTATTCTTTTTATGACAATCCCTTTTTTAAGGTGGTAAATTTATTGTTTTTTCCTTTGTTGTTTATTGTTTTTTACAATCAATCTTTTTTGATAAATAAAAAAAATAAAATTTGGGATTTTTCTTTTATTTCAAAGATAGTAGCCAGATTTTTTTCTTTTTTATCTAAAATTGGAAAAACATTTTATTTGTATTTAAACTTATTAGTACCAGTTAATAAAAATAAGAAGAATGTTTTTGTTAGAGTGATTAGTGGAGTAATTTTATTTTTGATAATTTCTTTAACTTTCTTTATACCACTTTTGTCTTCAGCTGATTTGGAATTTGCTAGTAGAATGAAGGTTTTTTATGGTTGGTTTTCTTCTTTTATTTCCTTGCCTTTTGTTTATAGAGCTTTAGTATTTATTGCTCTAACAATCTTATTTTTTTCCACTCTTACGGCTTGGAGTGAAAAATTTATTTGTGAAGAGAAAAAAGAAGATAAAAAAAATATTGATCCTATAATTTCCGGAATTGTTTTAGGCGGCGTTTTACTTCTTTATTTGTTGTTTTTGTGGATACAATTAAGTCGCTTGTTAATTGGATCATTGCCTTTCGATTTTAAGGAAGTTGAAAGCTTAGTTAAAAGTGGTTTTTGGCAGTTGTTGTTTTTATCAATTATTAATATTTTAATTTATTTTTTTACTTATAAAAAAACAAATTTATTAATACAAAGGATATTAGCCATCTTTACTATTACTTCTTTATTTTTACTTTTTTCAGCTGCTTATCGTATGGGTTTGTATGTTAAATATTATGGTTTTAGTTATGAAAAATTTTTTGCTTCATACACTGTTATTTATTGTGGTATTTTGTTTATTTGGCTTATTTCTCGTTTATTTGTTAAGAGTAGATCGAATATTTTAAAATTTTTAATATTTTTATTTCTTTGGATGTATTCATTTATTTCTATTTTTCCAGTTGAAAGATTTATATTAAGAACTAATATTGCTTTGTCTGGCATTGAAGATTCTCGAATTAGATTATTTGAGCTTACAATGCTTTCTCCTGATGTTTTATCTCCTATTAGAGAATATAAACAAGCTGGTCTACTGGAGGAAAGTGTTGCTTATCTTGCTCGAAAAGGGGAGGAAAAGTCAGTTGATAAATTTGATTGGAGTCCTTGGATTAAGAGACAAGAGAAAAAAATTTCTGATAAAAAATGGTATGAAAAAAATTTAACAAATTTAGTTTCAAATTAAAATATAATTAGTATTCTTAGATTTTTATGCTTATCCAAATATTAATCTTAATTGCCTCGCTTATTGTTTTGGGTTTTTCGGCTAACTACTTGGTTAATTCTAGTATTAAAATTGCTCGTAAATGGAATGTTTCTGAAATGTTTATTGGTCTTACTATTGTGGCCGGGAACTTCAGCTCCAGAAATTGCTGTTTCTGTTTTTGCGGCTTTGAAAGGGCAGGGCGATTTATCGGTTGGTAATGTAGTTGGTTCTAATATCTTTAATTTAGGATTTATTTTAGGCTTGGTGGCTATTATTGCTCCGCAGATTATTCCTAAAAAAATGGTTCGTCGTGATGGTTTAGTTTTATTACTAGCTACTATCATGATTTTTATTTTTGCTTTTGATTTGAAAATAGTTTTTTGGGAGGGCTTGATAATGTTAATGACTTTAATATCTTATCTTTCTTTATTGGCTATTAAAAAAGATGTACCTACTGAAGAGGATGACACTCATGGCGCTAAGGCTGTTTGGACCGATTATGTAATTTTTATTATTAGCTTAATTACTTTGGTTAAATCATCTGACTTTACAGTTTCATCGGCTGTGTATATTGCTGAATATTTTAAAATATCGGCTTGGGCCATTGGAGCTACCATTGTAGCTGCTGGAACTAGTTTGCCGGAATTAGCGACATCAATTATTGCTACTGCTAAAAAGAAATTTGGTTTATCGATAGGAAATGTTGTTGGCTCTGATATTTTTAATACTTTTGGTATTGTTGGTATAAGTAGTATCGTTAATCCCATAGCGCTTCAAGCTAGAACAGAAATTTTTGGTCTAGCTGACTCTCTTTTTTCTATTTTGGTATTAATATTAACTTTAATTTTTACTCTTATTTTTATGAGAACAGGTTGGAGGCTGGGAAGGAGAGAGGGGGCGATTCTTTTCATTTTGGCCTTACTCAGAATGTTTTTTGAAATCTATTTAGGAAGATTTGCCTAGGATTACATTCTTATAAATAATTTATATTATTAGGTGTTTTAGGCACACACATCTTGCACTCTAGCTAAAGCCTCATTTGGGGTGAGACCTCCTAGGGCGCAATGTTCTAAATTATTATAATTATTATTCCATTGCTTGATAGCTCGTTTTAATCCTACTAAAGTTTTAAACTTTCGTCTATCATAAAACATTTCTTGGTCTGTTCTATGACTTCGTTCTACTTTTC
>JALNZW010000007.1 GCA_023229115.1 Patescibacteria group bacterium | reverse complement strand
TTGATAGTTATTTCTTTGTCTAGAATAGGTTTAATCCATCTAAATCTTTCTTCTTTTGTATTATTGGGCATAATTTTCATATGCCTCTAGTTTAGCAAAAAAGTGCAATATGTGTGTGCACATTACCTAGGTTTATTGACAAAAATTAATTTTTTTGTTATATTTTTTTCATTGTTTTTCACCTTAAAAACTAAATAGTAATGACAGAAAGAACCTTCACCATGATTAAGCCCCAGTCGATTAAGAATAATCATTTTGGGCAAATTTTTTCCATAATTGCAGGTCACGGTTTCAGGGTGGTTGGGATGAAAATGATTCATCTTACCCCGAAAAGAGCAGGATTGTTTTATGAGATTCATCGTGACAGGCCATTTTTTAAAAAGTTGGTTAAAGCAATGACTTCCGGTCCGGTGATAGTAGCCGTGCTAGAAAAGGAGAATGCTGTCCTTGATTTTAGAAGCCTCATTGGTAGTACTAACCCCCTTGTGGCCGAAGAAGGAACTATTAGGAAAATCTTTGGATCATCTATTGATGACAATGGGATCCATGGTTCGGATAGCTTGCAAACAGCTGAAATGGAAATAAATTTCCATTTTGCCAGTAGCGAATTATTTTGAATTTACAAGGGACAATTAGTCCCTTTTTTTATTTGAATTTAAAGTTTTTTAGTGTTATAATTATTTTATAAATAAATTAAAAAATATGAAACTATTATTAAAGATTTTAAATGTTTTTTTTGTTTTTTTGGGAGTGATATTTTTTATTTTAATTTTAGGGGTTATTTATTTTTTTGTGTTTGATCCTTTTAATTTAAAAACCTTTATTCCAGAAGATCAATCATTATTTTCTACGACTAAAAATTTGATTTTTCAAAGAGAATCAGTTGATCCTAATATTGACAGAAATCCTTTGCTAAATTCAGAGCAAGAAGTGATGTTAGAATCAGTTGGGGTTGATACTTCAAAATTACCATCAGAAATTACACCGGAAATGCAAAAATGTTTTATAGAAAAATTAGGACAAGAAAGGGCCAGTGAGATTATTGGTGGCTCTTCACCAACAGCAGGAGAGATAATTTCTGCTAACTCTTGTTTGAAATAATGATTTTAAGTTTTGTTTTGTTTTTATTTTTTATTTTTGTTATACTATCAATCGTTCTTTAATTTAAAAAATTTAAAAAAGAAAAATCATGGATATTGTTACGCACGCCTTATCGGGAGTAATGTTAGCTAGTTTAATGCCGGAGACAACGCCCGAACAAAAAGCAATTATTGTACTCGGTTCTGTTTTACCAGACATTTCTTTTTCTAAAGCTTATTTTTTAATAGCTAAAAAAGCTAAAAAATCTGTTTTTAAGTTAAATTTAGATGATTTTACTAAATATGGATCAATTGTTAAGCCAAAAATAAAAAGCTATTTATTTTTTCATAGCTTTATTTTTTTGCTTGCATTATTGATTGTCGGTTTTTTATTTAGTAATATTTTTTTATTTTTAAGCTTGGGCTGGGGTTTGCACCTTTTTTACGACCTCCTTCTTCATAAATACAAGGAAGAGGAATTAAGACCTAAACCATTTTATCCATTTAAAAAATCTTGGGACATAGGGCTAACTAATGCCTGGATGTTAAAACCTAGACATTTTTTAATAATGTGGTTTAATCATTTGGTGATTATTTTTATGTTAACCATCAAATAAGCGCTTTCAAAGCGCTTTTTTATTTGACAAAACATTTATTTTGATTAAATATAGAAAGACGAATAGCTTTTTAACAATTTAAATGCTTAGAAAATTTAATTAGTTTAAATCTAAAAATTTTATAATGGAAAGAGAAATAAGAACAGTTGTTATTTTTGAAGGAAATACTGTTTATATTAAACAGTTTTCTGAAGAATTAAAATCTCATTTTAGAGAAGGGGTTGAAATTATTGTTGCCTCTAACTTAAATGATGCTGAACTAATTGTCAGAAGAATTATTGATGCTACTCTTTCACCTGACATAATCTTATCTGATGCTTTCTTGAGTGATGTTGACCGACCTGATACTTTAAATTTAATATCTGATGTCAGGGGTTCTTTTGAGGGTCCAATTTTAGCTATTTCTAGTTTTGATAACTACAATGAAGAGCTTTTAGCTTGTGGTGCTGATAGTAAATGTTACAAAACTAGAGCAATTGTTGAGGCGGTGTCAATTTTAAAACCCGAAGGGAAGGCAAGAAACAAAAAGATATTTGATGTTAATCTGAGCGAATATTCTCTTCGATTTCTTTATTCTTGTTTATCGGGTTTTAATGATAATTCCATAAAGGAATTGCATAAAATTAAAAAAATTGCTCAAAAGTCTAATAACGCTAAGTTAAAAGAGGCGGTTAAATTTGTTGAAGATAATTGGGATTCAGCTGTTAAGTTAAGACCACCCTCTTTAAAGTATAGCAAATTAATGTTTGAAATTAGGGAAAGATTGCTGAAATCTTTTTAAATTAAATTAATTTTTTAAGGAGGATTTGATTATGAGAAAACTTAATTCTTTTCTTTCTGGAATAAATTTTATTCCCGGAGTTTGTATCAACAAATTAAGAGTTGAAAAGGCACCTATAACCGCTTATTTGAGCAACGGTCGTTATTTGAGAAATAGGCAGTTTTCTAAAAATGTTTTTAAAATTTTCAACAGAAAAGTATAACATTTGTAAAAATTAAGTTTTATTAATCCTTTTTATCTCTAGGCCTTGTTTTTTTTCAAGGCCTTTTTATTTGATTTAAAGATTTTCTTGTGATAAATTTAAAATATGTCTTATTTATTTTTTGACACGGAAACCACTGGTTTACCTAAAAAATTTAATGCTCCTATATCAGATTTAGATAATTGGCCCAGAATGGTACAAATTGCTTGGCTTTTAAGTGATGATTTGGGTAATGTTATGTCTCAAGAGGAATATATTATACAGCCTAATGGTTTTATAATTCCGCCTGAATCTTCAGCTATTCATGGTATTGACAATATTAAAGCTCAAGCCAATGGTAAGAGTTTGAGAGATGTTTTGGATGTTTTTAATTATACTTTGAATACTGAAAATACTAGTCTTGTTGCTCACAATATTATGTTCGATAAAAATATTGTGGCAGCTGAATTTTTAAGAATGAATATGGCTAGTATTTTTTTAAATCTAAATTCTATTTGCACAATGAAGGGTAGTGTTGGTTTTTGTGCTTTGCCTAATAAAAAATTTCCTAAATTATCAGATTTATATTTTAAATTATTTGATGAATATTTTGATAATGCTCATAATGCTTTGGCCGATGTAATCGCTTGTTATAAATCTTTCTTTGAATTAAAGAAAAGAGGGGTTCTATAAAAAATATTTATAATAAAGAAAAAAGGAGATCATTTGGATCTCCTTTAATGTTTTAGGCAATCTAAGCTTTAATTGATGTTTTAAGCTATATAAGCTTCAATTTTTTCAATTTCTTCAATCATTGGGATGGTGTGTGACTTTACGAAGTTGCCAGCCTGAGAATTAATACAATCCCAGTTAGTTATTTTTCTTCTTTCACTTTGTTCAAGATCTGGCCGTGATTCTTTTTTCATAACTTCTTGTCTTTCCAACCAGAAAGAGGCTGGTTTGGTTAGCAATCCGTAAACATCACCTAAGAAAACGTTTTCAGGTGTAACTTCTTGGCCTGGGCTAGTTCGATTCATTCCATGCTTATCTCTTCCGACTCTATTAATGTGAATTTGCAAAGTTTCCAATGACTCAATTAGTTCATCTAACTGTCCATAGTTTTTCTTCTGCAAGGATTTTATTAAATTATTAAATCCTCCTTGATCTTGAATGGGCGAAATTGAACGAAACAAGCAGACGATGGCCCTTACTTGGTTACTTTCCATCGCGATAATTTTGAGCAAATCCAGTTTGAGCTCACTTATCCATTTCAAATTTTTCTTGATTATTCTTTTGGGACTTTTCCCAAACAAACATCTAATAAATGCTAAAGCTTTCATGATATATTGTTTTAAGTTAAAAATTTTCAAAGTACAACCTGTTATTATATCATTTTTTTAATTAACTGTCAATTATGTTCCATGGCTTGAACATAACTTTGCTTGATATTTAAAAATAGTTTATTATTATTTTATGAATAATATTATAAAAATAGCTAATCAGGATTTTTCTTACAAGATTACTAAGTCTAAAAAAGGAGTAATTCGTCTTAGTATTAGTCGCGATGGCAGCTTTAGAGTTTCTAAACCCTGGTTTGTGAGCAAAAGAATGGTGAAGGATTTTTTGTTTAAAAAAAGTGATTGGATTCTAGATAAATTTAAAAATTTTGTTAAAGAGGATTTTATAAAATTAAATTCAGAAAACAATCAAGAATATCAAAAAAATAAAAAAAAATCTCTAAATTTTGTTAGAGAGAGAGTTGAGATGTTAAATAGGTTTTATAAATTTAAATTTAATAAAATAAGCATTAGAAATCAAAAAACTCGCTGGGGAAGTTGTTCTAAAAAAGCTAGTTTAAATTTTAATTATAAAATTATTTTTTTGCCACTTGATTTGGCTGACTATATTATTATACATGAACTTTGTCACTTAAAGGAGTTTAATCATTCTCCAAAATTTTGGAACTTAGTAGCTATTGCTTGTCCGGATTTTAAAGAAAGGAGAAAAAAATTGAAAAATTTTTCTTTTAATGAATTAAAATAATTTTTTCAAAACTATTAACTTATTTTTTTAATTGTATATTTTTTATTTTTTAATATTATAGTGTCTCCGACTTTTTTATTTAATAAAATAGAGCCTAGCGGTGAACTATAAGATATTTTACCTTGGCTGGGATTAGTTTCTGACGAACCTAATATTTGATATTTTTTAATTGTACCCTCTACTTCTAGTTCAACTGAACTACCTATTTCTATCTCATCTCTTTTTTTGTTGGTTTCAATTATTTCCGCTCTATTTAAGATATACTCTATTTTGCTTATTTTATTATTCGTTCTTCTTAGCTTGGCTTTGGCTGCTTGATAACCAGCATTTTCTGAATAATCCCCAGTTGTTGATAATATTTTAACTTCTTCTGATTCTACTGGTCTATTTTCTTCTTTTAATTTTTTTAATGTTTTTTGTAGAGCCTGGTATTTTTCTAATGTTATTCTAGCATCTATTTTTTCTCCAGGGATTTTATCACTCTTTCTGGTGGGCACTCTCATATTTTTATGAATTTATGTGAAGCTCTTCTTTCTTAATTTCTTTATCAACTACTTTTTTTACTTTATAGAAATTCATTAAAGGGAAAACAACAATTCCTCCTAAAAATATTCCTATTAGGTTCATTAGAAAAAAACTAAAGACTTTTTCAAATAAAGCAATGTCCAAACAAGAGATACTTAATCCAGTAGCTGTTAGTGGGGGAATGATGGTGACTGCAATAGCAATGCCCGATAAATAATCTTTAGAATTTACTCTTGTCCAAGCGTAACTAGCTGTTATGCCAGCTGCTAAGGCAATTGAAAAGGTTAGCCAAGAAATATTCATTTTATCAACCAGTGCTAATTGGTGGTTTTCTATTTTAAATAACAAACCAACTAAGGTTGAAATAGAAATAGATAATATTATTGACAATAACATTATTTTTATTGATCGCCATATTAGTTTAGGTTTAAAAATCGTGAAACCCAAAGACATGGCTAATATTGGAGAAAGAAGGGGGGCAACTATCATTCCGGCTATAACTAATGGTAGGTTGTCTGCAATTATGCCTAGGGAAGTTATAAGAGAGGCCAAGATAACCATTATATAAAAATCAAAATTGGGTGTGCTAGAATTTATAATACTGCTTATAAAAACTTTTTTATTTTCATCATGTCCGTTTTTAAATTTTATAACCTCTTTAAATTTTGTAACTTCTTTGAAATTCATTTTTTGAATATTATTTTTTAATATTAATTTGCATTAATATTTTATAATATTTCCTTTTTTACAGCAAATTATTTAGTATTTTCTAAAACGAACACTAAAAATTGGCTCGTATTTATTGTTATTTTCATCGATTAATTCTATGGGCTCACCTTTTAATATTTTAGTTAGAGTTGCTTGGCTTAGTATTTCTTTTTCAGAGTCAATGTCAACTTTAATAGAGTTTAACTGATCAATTTCCGATCTTAATTCACTCTTAAGAACTTCTTCTACTTTTTTCTTTTTAGCTTTTAGTGTGTCTAATTCTTCTAAAATATCTTGGTATTCTTGGGAATTAGCTAAAACATCTTTGTATATTTGTTTAAGGGTTTTTTGTTCTTTTTGTCTTTCTTTGATTTTGTTAAATATTTGTTGGACATCAGCCATAAGTTTAAATTTAATTATGTATTATTTAACTAATATACATTAAAAAAAAGATTAAGTAAATTTATGGTTTACTTTTTTTAATAATTAAGCTATATTTAAGGGGTAATTAATAATAATTTCTATATAAAATTATGTTACGAACACATACTTGTGGAGAACTTAATTCTAAAAATTTAGGTGAAAAAGTTGTTTTATCTGGTTGGGTGAATAGTTATCGTGATTTGGGTGGTTTGATTTTTATAGATTTGCGTGATAAATACGGAATGACTCAAATTAAATTTGATAGTAATATTGGTGATCCTAAAATTTCTGCTATTTTAAAGGATGTAAAAAATGAATGGGTATTACAGGCTGAGGGATTAATTGTGGCTCGTGATGATTCTAATAAAAATCAAAAAATAAAGACAGGAGAGATTGAAGTGGAAATCTTAAATATTTCTGTTTTAAATAAAAGTTTAAGCCTTCCGTTTGAATTAAACGAGGATAAAGCGGGCGAAGTTAATGAAGCTTTGCGTTTAAAATATCGTTTTCTTGATTTGCGTAGATCAAAAATTCAAGAAATGTTAAAAACTAAAGATGAAATTATTAAACATGTTCGATCTTATTTTCATAAACTTGATTTTACTGAAATTCAAACTCCAATTTTAGCTAATTCATCTCCTGAAGGTGCTCGTGATTTCTTAATTCCATCACGTATTTATCCTGGCAAATTTTATGCCCTGCCTCAAGCGCCACAACAATTTAAACAACTTTTAATGGTTGGTGGTGTTGATAAATATTTTCAAATTGCTCCTTGCTTTAGAGATGAAGACCCTCGTATGGATCGTCATTATGGTGAGTTTTATCAGATTGATATGGAAATGAGTTTTGTTGAGCAAGACGATATCTTTAAAACCATGGAGCCATTAATGAAGGAATTAGTAGAGAAATTTAGCAATAAAAAAATGATTGGTCTTTTATCGGATGGTCGTTTTCAGCAGATCTCTTGGAAAGATTCTATGGATAGATTTGGATCTGATAAGCCAGATTTACGTTTTGAGATGGAGTTGATAGACATTTCAGAATTAGTGGCCAATAGTGATTTTCCAATTTTTACTGATCAACTTAAAAATGGTGGATTCGTAAAGGCCCTACCTCTGAAGGGCGGAGCTAATTTAAGTAGGAAAGAAATTGATGTAATTATTGAAGAGGCTAAGAAAAAAGGATTAAAAGGTTTATCATATATTGTTTTGAAGGATGGCAAATTTCAATCTTCTTTGCTTAAATTTTTAGGAGAAGAATTAATTTCTGAAATTATTAAAAAAACTAAAGTTGAACAAGGTGATCTTGTTTTTATAGCTGCTGATGAGTGGCGAACTGTTTGCTTGGCTTTAGGCTATTTGAGAAATTATTTAGCTGAAAAAATGAGCCTTAAGGATAATAATTTGGCTGCGCTCGCTTGGATAGTTGATTTTCCAATGTATGAATATTCGGAAATAGAGGAGGGAAGAATTGACTTTGCTCACAATCCTTTTTCTATGCCTCAAGGCGGTATGGACTCTTTATTAAACAAAGATCCCTTGTCTATCTTGGCTAATCAATTCGATTTAGTTTTTAATGGTTTTGAAGTTTCTTCAGGTGCAATTAGAAATCATAATCCGGAGGTTATGTATAAAGCTTTTGAAGTTGCTGGTTATTCTAAAGAGGAGGTTGATCAAAATTTTTCAGCCATGATTAATGCTTTTTCGTATGGGGCCCCGCCTCATGGAGGGAATGCTCCCGGATTAGATAGGATTGTTATGGTTTTAAATGACTGGAATTCAATTAGAGATATTTATGCCTTCCCTAAGGACAGCAAGGGTAAGGATTTAATGAGTGGGTCTCCTTGTACAATTAAGGAAAAGCAATTAGAAGAATTAAACATAAAGTCAATCAATAAAAAAATAATTGAAGAGAATAGTTAGTAAAAAAAATAATGTTTAAAAATAGAAAATAAGGCTTGTTTAAAGGTCTTATTTTTTTTATTCTTGTCAAAAAAATATTTAAATGTTATGCTTGTTTGTTCTTTAAAAATAGTAATTAAACACCAAAAATCATAGATTATGGACGAAAATGTAGATTTTAATTTAATGCAGTTAGATCTAGTTAGTAAAGATGTTAAAACTGTAGCCATTAATTGTCTTCAGTGGGGAGACACTGGCAAAGGCAAGATAGTTGATCTTTTTTCTGATTGGGCTGATATAGTAGCTCGAGGAACTGGCGGTGATAATGCTGGTCATACTGTTTGGTATGGCAATAACAAGTATGTATCTCATTTAATACCTTGTGGTGATCCTAGTAAAACAAACCTTATGGGAAATGGGATGGTTATTAATCCTAAATCTCTTACTGATGAAATAGGGATGGCTAAAGTTCATAGCATTAATCATCAGAATTTAATGCTAGCCCTAAATGCGGCCTTAATTTTGCCTTTTCATATCGTTCAGGATAACTTATCAGAGATTTCTGCTGGTGAGAATAAGATAGGGACTACTGGTCGGGGGATAGCATGGGCTTATGCTGATCGAATTAATCGCTCTGGTTTGTTTGTTAATGATTTATTAAACAAGGATTCTTTAGCCAGGAAAATAAAGAAAAATTATGAAACAAAAAAATTTTTCTTTAATTCTCATGATTCTCAATTAGTTAGAGCTCTCTTAGATTCAATGAGACTAGAAAATAGTCTTTACTGGGATGAAAAAAATCTTTTTAATTTAGATGCCATTATTGAAAAATATTATTTTTATGGTCAAGAGTTAAAAGATTTAATTTGTGATACTGATAAATTTATCAGACAAAGTGTTGGTCATAAAAAAATAGCAATAGAAGGTGCCCAGGGTCTTGGTTTGAGTAATAAATATGGAACCTATCCTTATGTGACTAGTTCCGATTGTTCTCCTTATGGATCGGCTGAGGGTATTGGCTTGAATTATAGTCAGGTTGATTTATCTTTAGGGATTATTAAGGCTTACGTAACCAGGGTTGGAAACGGTCCTTTTCCAACTGAGCTTGGTGGTGAATTCTCTGAAAATTGGTGTAACAATTCTTCTATTGATCGTGAGAAAGAATTGTCCATACTAAAAGGCGAGACTAAATTTGATCAAGGCAATATTCCCAGTAAAGATTTTATGTTTGGCATGAAATTGAGATCTATAGGCGATGAATATGGAGCCACGACAGGTCGTCCTAGGAGAGTTGGTTGGCTAGATTTACCGCTTTTGAGGTATGCTATGAATTTTGGAATAAAAGATTTAGTTGTAACTAAATTGGATGTTCTAAATGATTGTGATTATATTAGAGTTTGTAATGCTTATCAATATTCTGGACCTCAATATAACTATGGAAATAAAACCTTAATTCCTGGCACTATCTTTCGTGAAACTGTCATGGATTACGATGTAATTAAAAATTGTAAACCTATTTATGTTGATCTTCCTGGTTGGAAATCTGATATTGGAGATTGTAAAAAAATATCTGATTTACCCGAAAATTTAATCAATTATTTAGATTTCATTTCTAAAGAAACCGGGGCTAGCATTAAAATTTTAAGCACTGGTTTTAGAAAAGAAAATATAATATTTGCTTAGTTTTATTTTGCTTAAACTAGAGGGTCAATAAATTTGACCCTTTTTTTATTGACAAAAATTAATTTTTTTGATAGCTTTTGTTTATAGCACTTTAAATAATTTGATATGGAGAAATTTCTTTGCCCAAGTAGAAAATCCTTGGAAGACATGTCTTTTGAGGCTGGTCGTGATTTTTTTGCTAAAACTGACGGAAAACTTATTAAAAGAGGTTTTCTGAAAATTAATGGTAAAAAAAATAATGGCGGATTTGTTAATGCTTTTCACTTCAAGGATGATTTGTCTTTTAATCAAGATGATCTCAGTCTTGTGTTCATAGATGAAAAGTTTTGCCGTTGTTTAGAGGATTTTCTATCCGATCAAAAAACACTCTCAATCATTATTGACGTCGAAGAGGTTAAGGGTTATGTTTCACCAAAGGTTAAACATAGAATGACCCTTGTATCTAGAGTCATTTCTAAAAAAAATCTTACAAAAGATTCTGCCTCTGTTTTGAGTTAAAATTTTTTTGTGAGCTACTGATTATCATAGATCAGCTTTTAGGTTAAGGCCAGAAAACATCCTGGCCTTTTTTTATTTACATTTTTTAAGATTATTGTTAATATTTTATTATGAATAAATACAAAAAAAAGAAATTAAAAATAGCTATTGTTTCTAAATTATGGGAAGAGACAAGCCCTGATTCTCGTGGAGGAACTGGCTCTTCTGTCGGTTATTTAGTAAATGGCTTAGTGGATAGAGGGCATCACGTTACTTTGTTTGCTACTGGTGATTCCAGAACCAAAGCTCAAAAACTTATTTCTGTTAGAAAGACTTATTATAAAAATGATTATTCTGAGGTTCATGAATATCAAAATATAGCCGAAGCTTTTAAAAGAGCTAAAGATTTTGATATTATTCACTGCGCAGTTGAACAAAAAAGTGTTATTTTTGCTGATCTGGTAAAGACACCTTCAATTCATTCAATTCGATATGGTGAATTTTTTGAACAAGAAAGGGATTTGTTAAAAAAATATAAACATTTGAATTATGTAGGAATATCTAGGTCTCTTAAAAAATTACTTCCTTTTTTAAATTGGCAAGATATTATTTATAATGGTCTTGATTCTAGTAATTTTATTCAACAAGATAAACCAGGAGATTATCTTTTGTTTTTAGCTCGTTTGAGTCCACAGAAGGGAGTTGATACGGCTATTAAATTAGCCAAAAGACTAAAAATGAAATTAATTTTAGCTGGAAAAATTTCAGAAGCTGATCGGGATTTTTTAGACAAAAAAGTTCTTCCTTTTATTGATGGCAAACAAATAATTTATAAGGGGGAAGTTTTAGGGCAGGAAAAAAAGAAGCTTTTAGGTGGTGCTTTTTGCTTAATTCAACCTAATAGATTGATAGAGGCTTTTGGTAATACTTTTTTAGAGGCCATGGCCTCAGCTGTTCCAGTTGTGGCTTACGATCAAGGAGCTATTAGGGAATTGGTTGAAAATGGCAAGACTGGTTATGTTGTCAATGATTTTAATGAAATGTTAGGGGCTATCAAAAAAGTTAAAAATATTAAAAAAGAAGATTGTTTGAATAGGGCTCAGAAGTATTTTTCATTGGATAAAATGATTAGTTCTTATGAGAGTCTTTATTATAAAATAATTAAGTAATTTTAATTACTTAAAAGTTTGTTATAAATTTTTGTAATTATTGATTTTTTTTGTTAGTATAATATTAATATTATTAATGCCTGGTTTTTCCAGGGTAAATTAAAATAAAAAAATATGAAGTTATCTAAACTTTATTTTTTGCCATTGTTTTTGGTTTTAATTTTTTCTTTGTCAGCTTGTGGACAAAAGAATAATTCTAATCAAGAAAATAACTCCTCTCAAGAAAGTTCTTTCTTGGAGAATGATAATGGTGAAGAATCTTATTTTTCTTCTTCTGTCACTGAAATGTTTAAAGAAGGAAAACCACTTGAATGTTCGGCTGAGATAAATGATGCCTACGCTGACATGACTGCTGTTTATTATTTTGATAACAAAAATGAAAGGGTTAGGGTGGAAATGAAAACTATTGATAAAGAGCAAGGACTAGAGATTAATTCAGTTAACATTATTAAGGATAATTGGAGTTATTTCTGGGATGATTTAACTAATAAAGATGGCATGAAGATTAACCTAGAAGAAGATGATGAAGATCTTGCATCTGATGATTTGGAGGATGAAGATGAATTGGTTGACATGGATGAGGTTTTTGATTTTAAATGTAAATCATGGAAGGTTGATAATTCCAAGTTTGATTTGCCAAAAGATAAAAACTTTAAAGATTTATCGAGTTTAATGAATACTTTTAATCAAAGTATTCCAGTAAGTAGTGGTCAGGGGATAGATGAAAACTCCTTTAACATGCAAGATATAGATCTTTGTGCTTATTGTGAGATGATTGAGGATCCGGCTGACAAGCAAGAATGTTTGAGTTCTTGTAAATAAAATTTTAATTTTGAAGAATAAAAAAGGGGGTCTTAAAGACTCCCTTTGTTTTTTTATTTTAAACTTTTAATACAGTTGCAACATTCAGTTGCGCTTGGAATTATTATCAAGCGCTGCATTTCAATATTTCCTCTACATTTTTGACAAATACCATACTCACCTTTTTTGATTAATTCTAAGGCTTTTTCGAGTTTGGGAACCATTTTCTTTTGTTTTTGGGCTACATAATCCAGGTATTCCGATTCAAGGCCGGTTTCTTCGTCGGAGCCTTTAATTGCTTCACTAATTTTTTCTCGATTAACATAAGCGTTCAATTCTGTCTGGATTCTGATTTTTTGTTCAGCTATGAATCCCAGAGGAAGATTTCTAGTGCTAGTTTCTGCCATTTTCTTTGTATTTAGGGTTAAAAATTTTTAAGTTACGATTATTTATTCTATTAAAAAAAACAAATAAAGTCAAGGTCATTCTATTCTATCTTGTTAATTTCTCCTATTTTGCTTCCTTGGGTTTTTATTTTATATACTGTTTTTTGTATTTCATTATTTTTATTTATTTTAATTGACACTACTAGACCTTCTTGAGTTTCTTGAGAAAAATATTGATCAAAAATGAAATTACCCAAAGAATAAAAAATTGGTTTTTCTTTATAAATTTCGTAATTTTGGATTACGTGAGGGTGGTGACCAATAATTAAGTCAGCCCCAGAATCTATCATTTTTCTAGCTAAATTTTCTTGTTTTTTGTTAGCTTTTTCTTGATATTCCACGCCCCAATGAGGTGAAATTATTAAAAAATCACTTTGTTTTTTTAAAGCTTCGATTTGATTTAATATTTTGATTTCTTCGATATCTTGGTAGACAATACTAAAAGCAAAAAAAGCAATTTTTTTATTTTTAGTTTCAATTATTATAGCCGAACAATCTTCATTATTTAATATTTTTTGTTTTTCGTTTTCCTCGGCCTTGTATACTGTTGTAATATTTTTTAGTGATGATAAATTTCCATCCTTGCAGCCAAAATAATTAAAACCAAGTTCGCTTAAATTTTGATAAGTTTCTGTTATTCCTTTCTCTCCTTGATCTGATAAGTGATTGTTAGATAAGGTAAAAATATTAAAATTATATTTTTTTAACTTTTCTATAATTTCTGGTTTAAAAGCAAAATCGTAAAGATTGTCTGGTTTATGGTGTAAGCCATCATTGGTAACAGCTCCTTCTAAATTGGCCATGACAAAATCATAATCTTCAGTAAATTTTTCTGTTTCTAATTTTTCAAATAAATAATCAAATCCATGAATATTTATTTTTTCGCCAACATGACGATCTAACATTAGGTCACCAAAGAATAGTAGGTTCAGATTTAAATCCTCTTCTTTTTCTTTTTGTGTTTCGTTTTGATTATTGGATTCAGTCTTTTGATCTGTCTGTTCCTTTTTTTCTTCTTTTTTAAAAAATTTTAGATCATTAATGTTTTTTTGATTTTTCTCTTGATTAACAAAATTAAAACTAATTAAAAAAATAAAAAGAGAGAATAAGAGCCCCGATATTGTTATAATTATTGTTTTTTTCATGGTTTAATTATAACTCTAAAGTATTTTATTTTCAAATTTAAGATAAGTTAAATTTATTTTTATTTTCCTTGAAATTATGCTAAAATTAACTAGTATTTATAATTAATATTATTTATTTATGTCTAAAAACAAAAAATCCGAACTTCTTCAGCCTCATATTTTATGTAAAAAAGGAGATATAGCCGAAAATGTTATTTTACCTGGTGATCCGGGTAGGGTTTTGCGGATTGCTAAACTGCTTGATGGTGGAAGGGAGATTTCTTTTAATCGGGAATACAGGGTTTTTACTGGAAAATATAAGGGAGTGCCGATTACAATTTGTTCAACTGGAATAGGTGGGCCTTCAACTGCTATAGCCATGGAAGAACTTATAGCTATCGGAGCTAAGAAGTTTATTAGAGTTGGTTCTTGTGGGGCTAATCAAGCTAAAATTAAAATTGGTGATTTAGTAATTTCTGATAGTGTGGTTAGAGAGGATCATACTTGTCTTGATTATGTTCCGCTTCAATATCCAGCCATTGCTGACCCTGATACTTTTCAAATCATGAAAAAAGCTTCAGAAAATATGAAATTTAAATATTATGCTGGACCAACCGTAACAGTTGATGCTTTATTTTCTGCTCGCACTAAAGAGATTAAAAAAATGTGGTCAGCTTTTAATACCTTAGCTCAAGATATGGAAGCGGGAACAGTTTTAACTTTAGCTCGAGTTAAAGGTTTTAAAGCCGGTGTCGTTTTATTGGTAGTTGATCAAGAAGCTGAAAAAAATATTAAACAAAAAATTGCCAAATATTCATTAGAAGCTCAGTCTGGAAAGGGTGACTTAGTAAAAATGGAAAATCGAGCATCATTGGTAGCATTAGAATCTTTTGTTTTGATGTCAAAAAATAAAAAATAATTTTATGGGAGAAAAATATATAGGTACTAAATTTAAAACTATTTATAAAGGTGATTTTAAGCCAAACGCTAGAGAATTAAAATTAATAAAAGATTTAATTAAAGTTGGCAAAGATTTGGCTAAATTAGGTTGTAAAGATAATAATGGTGGAAATTTCAGTGTGCGAACTAAAAACGGTATAATCATTAAAACCACTGGTTCTTTTCCTCATCAGCTAAAAAAAAGTGATTTTTCTTTGGTGGTTGGTTTTAAAAAAGATGAGGTTTATACCTTTGGTCAAAAAGAGCCTAGCTCCGAAGCTCGTCTTCATTGGGGAGTTTATCAAGCCAGGCCAGATATTAATTGTGTTTTACACTCTCATGATTTTTTGGCCGTTAATTGTGAGCAGAAAATAAAAGATGTTATTTATGTTAAAGAGTATTCTTATGGAACAATGGAATCAGCTAGAGCAATTAAAAATGCCTCAAAAAAAGGTGATTATTTAATAATGCAAAATCACGGAGTTTTAGCTTTAGGAAAAAATATTTCATCAAGTTTAAAATTAATTCAAAAATATCATGAAAAATTTAAAGCAATTACAAAAGGTCCTACCTTTAACTGTCGAGTTAAAAAAAGATAAAGTAGTAATAATCGATCAAGTTTATTTGCCTGATAAGCTGAAGTTTATTCAATTAAAAAAATATTCTCAAGCTATTTCGGCTATAAAAGAATTTAATGTTCGTGGTGCTCAGGCTATTGGGGCTGTTGGTGGCGCTGGTATTTTTTTGGCATCTTTACAATATAAAAAAAATGATCCCTTTGATTTTTTAAATTATTTACAAAAAGTATCAAGTGAAATAATTAAAGCTCGTCCAACAGCTAATAATTTGGCTTGGGCAGTTAATAAAATTTTAAGTGAAATAAACTCAAATACCGTTGGAGGCATTAAAAAAGATATTTATAATTCTTATAAAAAATTACTAGAAGAAGAGGTAAATAATAATTTAAAAATTGGTGCTTATGGCGAGAAGTTAATCAAAAATAATTATCGCATCATGACTCATTGTAATGCCGGTTCACTTTCAGCTATTTGGTATGGAACGGCTACGGCTCCAATGTATAGTGCTATTTTAAAAGGCAAAAAAATATCAGTTTTAGTCGATGAAACCAGGCCATGGCTTCAGGGTGCTAGGCTTACTGCTTGGGAGATGAATAAAGCTGGCATTGAGCATCGAGTTAATATTGACAGTGCCAGTGGTTTTTTGATGGAAAATAAAATGGTGGACATGGTAATAGTCGGAGCTGATCGAATTGCTCTAAATGGTGATACGGCTAATAAAATCGGAACATATCCCTTAGCTTTAATGGCTAAAAGGTATAAAATTCCTTTTTATGTAGCTGCCGTTAAAGCTACAATTGACTTTAATACCAAGACCGGTAAAGAGATAGAAATAGAGCATAGATCTGGTGATGAAGTTTTGAAGCATACTTCTTACTGGGAAAATAGAAATTTGGCTAAAAAACAAGGAAAAAATTTTAATCCATTACTCGAGATTTCTCCTAAAGGAACTAAGGCTTTTAATCCGGTTTTTGATGTTACGCCAGCTGATTTAATCACCGGTATTATAACTGAAGATGGAATTTTTAAGCCAGGTGAAATTAAAAAATTAAAATGAAAAAAATAACAATTTTAAGTATTGGAGCTGTTAAAGAGAAATATTATCAGGAGGCAATCCTTGAATATAGCAAAAGATTAAGTAAGGAAATAAAGCTAGATTTTATTGAATTACCTTCTAAAGGTTTTTCTGAAAAAGATGCTTTAATAATAAAAAAACAGGAGAGTCAAAGAATTTTAGATTTTTTAAATAAGAATAAAAATTCTCAGATTTTTTTATTGTCGGAAAATGGGGAAGAGCTAGATTCGATACAGTTTTCTAAAAAAATATTTTCATTCAATGAAGAAATAATTTTTGTAATTGCTGGTGCTTTGGGTTTTGATTTTGATGTTTTGGGTAATTATAAAAAAATATCATTATCCAAGATGACTTTTCTTCATGAGATGGCTAAAGTTATTTTAGTTGAGCAAATTTATCGAGCAGTTAATATTGAAAAAGGGAAGAAATATCATTATTAATTTATAATTCTGTGAAGGAAAAAATATTCAAACTTAAATCAGATTTTCAGCCAGCCGGTGATCAACCAGAGGCTATTAAAAAGCTCTTGCAAGGAATAGGGAAGGGATTTGATTATCAAACACTTCTAGGTATTACTGGTTCTGGTAAAACATTTACAATAGCTAATATTATTCAAGAATTAAATAAACCTGTTTTAGTGATGGCGCCCAATAAATCTTTAGCTGCTCAGCTATATCGAGAATATAAAAATTTTTTTCCCGAGAATGCTGTCCATTATTTTGTTTCTTATTATGATTACTACCAGCCAGAGGCTTATATGCCAAATTCTGACACTTATATTGAAAAAGAAGCAATGATCAATGATGAAATTGACAGACTTCGTCATGGAGCAACCTCAGCTCTGCTTTCTCGTCGTGATGTTATAATTGTAGCTTCAGTTTCTTGTATATACAATTTGGGTGTTCCAATAAGTTATATGGAAGCTACTTTGCACCTAGAAAAGGACAAGCCATTAACTAGATCAGATCTAATTTCACAATTGATAAAAATGCAATTTGAAAGATCTTTAGGAGACGTTAAGCGTGGTCAGTTCAGAGTGCGTGGTGATGTTTTTGAAATTAGACCAATGTCAGAAAATATTATTTATCGACTGGAATTAAGTGAGCAAAAAGTATCCGATTTAACAATCATAGACAATACTACCAAAAATATTTTAGAGCATTTACCTGAGATAGTTATTTTTCCTCCCAAGCATTTTATTTCTACTAAGCCTCAAATAGAGCAAGCTATAAAAAGCATTCAAGAAGAATTAAAAGATCGTTTGAAATATTTCAAAAAAAACAAATTATATTTAGAAGCAGAAAGACTAGAGCGAAGAGTTAGATATGATATGGAGATGCTTTATAGCCTTGGATATTGTCATAGTATTGAAAATTACTCTAGACATCTAACTGGTAAATTAGCCGGAGAAGCTCCTGACTCTCTTTTAGAATATTTCCCTAGAGATGAAAAGGGAGGGCCAGATTTTCTTTTAGTATCAGATGAAAGTCATATTGGTATTCCACAAATTGGTGGCATGTATGCTGGTGATAGAAGTCGCAAAGAAACTTTAATTAAATATGGCTGGCGATTGCCTTCAGCTTTAGATAATCGCCCACTAAAATTTTCTGAATTTGAAAAGAAAATTAATCAAGTAATATTCACTAGTGCTACTCCTGGTAAATTTGAAAAAGAAAAATCAAAACAAACAGTTGAACAAGTTATTCGTCCTACTGGTTTAGTTGATCCCGAAATAGAAATACGTCCAGTTTTTAACAAAGAAACAAATTACAGTCAAATAAATGACATAATCAAAGAGGCAGAAAAAATAATATCTAAAGGTGAACGTGTTATAATTAACACTCTTACTAAAAAACAAGCCGAAGATTTGGATGCACACTTGAGGCAAAACAATATCAAGTCAAATTACATGCATTCTGACACTAAAACTTTAGCCCGTAATGAAATACTAAAAGATTTTCGTATCGGCAATTTTGATATTCTAATTGGTGTTAACCTACTTCGTGAAGGATTGGATTTGCCAGAAGTATCACTAGTTGCTATTTTGGATGCTGATCGGGAAGGTTTTTTGAGGAGTCAAACTTCACTTATCCAAACTATGGGCAGAGCCGCTCGTAATGTAAGTGGAAAAATTATTCTCTATGCTGATAATATGACCGGTTCAATTAAAAGTGCAGTCAAAGAAGTGGAAAGAAGAAGAAAAAAACAATTAGCTTATAACAAGAAGAATAATATTGATCCAAAGACTATTATTAAAAAGATTGAAGATTTTTTAGACTTAGAAAAGAAAGATTAATTTTATGAATGATAAAATAATCATTCGTGGTGCACGAATGCACAACTTAAAAAATATTGATTTAGAAATACCGCATAATAAATTAACGGTTATTACTGGTGTTTCTGGTAGTGGTAAATCATCGCTTGCTTTTGATACAATTTTTGCCGAAGGACAACGTCGTTATGTTGAGTCACTTTCTCCTTATATGCGACAATTTTTAGGTCAAAAAAAACCGGCCGATGTTGACGAAATACTAGGATTAGCCCCAGCTATTTCTATTGATCAGAAAGCTTTGTCGCATAATCCACGGTCTACTGTTGGAACTCTTACAGAAATTTATGATTATTTAAGAGTTCTTTATGCTCGTTTGGGAGAAGTTTTTTGCCCTTTATGTGGTCATAAGATTCAAAGATTATCGCTAGAAGAAATGGTTGATATTTCTATTAATCGAGCTAAGGATTCTAATAGTAAACACCTAACAATAATATCTCCAGTGGTTAGAGGAAGAAAGGGTGAATATTACCAATTATTATATGATTATTTGTCATTAGGTTATTCTGAGGCTAGAATTGATGGAAAAATACAATCTTTGAGAGATCAGATTAAATTAAGTCCCAACAAAAAACATGACATAGATATTGTTATTGATAAAGTTTTACCAAGTGATGATTCTCGTTTATTTGAGGCTATAGAAAATGCTATTGCTTATAGCAAGGGCTTGGTTTATGTCGGTTTAGAAAAAGAAGAGTTTTTACTTTCTTCTAATTGGACTTGCCCTAATGATAATTTTTCTTTTCCAGAAGTTGAACCACGTCTTTTTTCTTTCAATTCTCCTCATGGAGCTTGTCCCTCTTGCTCTGGTTTAGGTAAAATTGGTTTTTATGCTAATGAAGTATGTCCTAAGTGTAATGGTCAAAGGTTGAGGGAAGAGGCCTTGTCGGTTAGAATTAATGATAAAAATATAGCTGAAGTGACTGCCTTATCACTAAGTGAAGCTTATTTATTTTTTGAAGTTGTTTTGGGTAATCTAAATAAACGTCAAATGGAAATAGTTTCAACCGTGATGCAGCAGATTATAGATAGATTGGAGTTTTTAAATAAAGTTGGTTTATCTTATTTAACTTTAAACAGGGAAGCAGAAACTCTTTCTGGTGGAGAAGCTCAAAGAATAAGGCTTTCTTCTCAAATTGGTTCACAACTATCTAGAACTTTGTATGTTTTAGATGAGCCGACCATTGGTCTTCACGAGAGAGACACTTTTAAACTGATAGATACCTTAAAATCCCTTAGAGACAAGGGTAATACAGTAATTTTAGTGGAACATGATGAACAAACAATACTTAATTCTGATTATTTAGTAGATTTAGGTCCGGGAGCTGGTATAAATGGCGGTGAAATTGTTGAGATTGGATATACAGCTGATTTAGTAAAAAAGAATGATAATCCAAAATTAAGTACAAAAAAAGTAGTCAAGAAAGAAATAAATACTAATAAAAGTTCAAATTCTTTGACCTTGGAGTACTTAAATGGCGTAAAAAGAATAGAATTGCCAAATAAAAGGAGATCTCAAAATAAGGGTTTTATAAGTATAAAAGGGGCTAGGGCTAATAATTTGAAGAATATTAATCTGGAAATACCATTGGGAAGGCTTGTTGGTTTGTGTGGTGTGTCTGGTAGTGGAAAATCTTCGTTGTTATATGATGTTCTGTATAAAAATATTGTACAGATAAAGAATAATCCTGGTAAAAAGAATAAATTAATAGATGTTGAAGATATAAAAGGAGCTGAGTATATAAATAAGATATCGGTTATTGATCAATCACCTATAGGCAGAACTCCTAGATCAAATCCAGCAACTTATACTGATATTTTCACTCCAATTAGGGATTTTTTTGCTGAATTACCAGAATCTAAAGAAAGAGGCTATACTTTGTCACGTTTTTCGTTTAACAGAGCTGGTGGACGTTGTGAGGCTTGTCAGGGTGCTGGATTTAACCTTATAGAGATGCATTTCTTACCAGCAGTGCTAGTTGAATGTGAGATTTGTCGAGGCAAAAGATTTAATCGAGAAACTTTGCAAGTAGAATATAAAAATCATAATATTTCTGACGTTTTAGATTTAAGCGTTGAGGAGGCAATTAAGCTTTTTGATGGTAATTATTATATAACCGATAAACTTAATATTTTGAAATCAGTTGGTCTTGGATATTTAAAACTAGGACAAAGTGCAACCACACTTTCTGGCGGAGAGGCCCAAAGAGTAAAAATTGCCAAAGAATTAAACTATGTTTTGGGCCAAAAAACTTTGTATTTATTAGATGAACCAACAACCGGACTTCATTATAAAGATATTGAAATGTTGTTACAAGTTTTAAATAAATTAGTAGACAAAGGGCATACAGTTGTGGTTATAGAACACAATATGCACATGCTTAAGTCAATGGATTATTTAATTGACCTTGGTCCCGATGGAGGAGAAAAGGGTGGATATTTACTGGCCAGTGGCGAACCGGAGGATATTATTAGAAATGAAAAGAGTATTACTGGCAAATATTTAAAAGATTATTTGAGATAATTTTTTAGTTTTTTGTTTGACAAAATATTTAAAGTGTGTTATAATAGCAAAATTAGTACTTTGAATAATAATATTTTATTGTTTAACCTAAAATTTTAAAAGATGAGATATTTTAGAGACATCATTATTGTTACTAAAGGTGGTGGCAAGCTATATTTGGGAAGAATATTGTTGGGAATAATTCTTATTGTTCTCGCTATATTGATAGGTTTTTAATAATTTGCAATTCGGTAATTTTTCAAAAGGACATTTTAGTCCTTTTTTTATTTGAAGCAAGGTTTTTAAAATGATATAATTATTTTATGCTAAAAGATAGTATAAAGAATATTTCTAAAGGTCCTGGTGTTTATTTTTGGCTTGATGGCCAGGGAAAGGTTTTATATGTTGGTCGAGCAACAAGCTTAAAAAATAGATTAAGTCAGTATTTTTTGTCTAATATTGATTTGAGAATAAAGGAAATGGTCGCACAGGCTAAAAAAATAAAAGTTATTGAAACCAAAACTTTGCTTGAGGCGATTATTTTGGAGGCTAAATATATCAAGAAATATTGGCCCAAATACAATATTAAAGACCGCGATGATCGGTCTTTTATTTATATTATCATCGCTAAAAAAGATTTTACTTACCCTGTAATTATTAGAGGTAAAGATTTAGAAAAATATCAAGATAAAAATAATCAAATTTTTGGACCTTATCAATCTTTTACTTTAATTAAAAATGCTTTAAGGATTGTTCGGCGCATTTTTCCTTATGGAACCTGTAAAGCTAATTCGGGTAAGGCTTGTTTTGATTATCAGGTTGGTCTTTGCCCTGGATCGTGTTTGGGAAAAATAAATAAAAAAGATTATCAGAAAAATATTAAAAATATTATTTTACTTTTATCTGGCAAAAAAGAGTATTTGATAAAAAAACTTTCGAAAGAAAACCCCGAACAACTTAAAGCTTTAAAGCATTTACAAGACGTTTCTTTGATAGAAAATGAAAAAAATTTAGAACAAAATAATTTTAAAAGAATAGAGGCCTATGATATTTCTCATTTTTCTGGAAAAGAAACTTATGGCTCTATGGTTGTTGTTGATTTTGAAGGTGAATATCAAAAAAATGATTATCGTTTATTTAAAATTAAAAATAACTACTTACATGATGACTTCCGTGCTTTAGCTGAAGTTATGGAAAGAAGATTAAAGCACCAAGAATGGTCATATCCTGATTTGTTTTTGATAGACGGAGGGCGCCCTCAGCTTGATTTTTTAAAAGAAATTTTTGAACAATATAAAATAAAAAATGTAGTTGGTTTATCTAAATTTGCTGGAGACGAAATAGTTTTTTTGAAAAATACAGATAAAAAATTTAAAAAGGAAGTTTTAGATATTAAATTAATACTTTTAAAAGCTCGAGATGAAGCACATCGTTTTGCTAATCTTGCTAGAAAAAAATCTAAAAAACTAAAATGACAATTTAATTTTTTTTTGCTATAATTATTAGGGATATTAATATTAATTTTAGGCTTATGAAAATTAGAGGTTTAAAAGTTAATTATTTATTGGCACCATTGGGTGTTTTATTTGTATCTTTATTGGGTGGTTATATTACTGGAGGTGGAATGGATTGGTATGATGCAATCAATCAGCCATCATTTACTCCGCATGGTTCTTTTATTGGGATAGCTTGGACTGTTATTTTTATTTTATCAGCCATTTCAATTCTGCTTTTTTCTAACAATCATAAGACTGATAGGAAAAGTTTGTTTTTTTACATAGTTGTTTTTTTGTTTGTTTTAAATGGACTGCTCAATGTTTTTTGGTCAGTTTTGTTTTTTTCTTGGCATCTAATTTTCTGGTCAGTTATGGAAATGATTGCCCTAAATTTAATTAATTTAGTTTTAATTTTAATGCTTTGGAAAGACCATAAAGCCTCCGCTGTTTTGTTTATTCCTTATTTTTTGTGGGTTTCTTTTGCTACTTATTTGGCTTACTCAATTTATTTATTAAATTAATATGAAAAAAATTTTGTTGATTTTGGGTAATCCAAACAAGGATGGTCTTAATGGTAAATTAGCTGATATTTTTGAAAAAGAACTTAATAGTAAATTTGATTTTAAAAGAATAAATTTAGGTGAATTAAATTTTGATTTAAATTTAAAAAAGGGATATAAAGAAATTCAGGAGTTGGAGCCAGATTTAAAATCAGCTCAATCAGATATTTTATGGGCTGATTATTTAATTTTTGTTTTTCCAATATGGTGGTATAGCTTCCCAGCAATTTTAAAAGGATTTATTGATAGAGTTTTTTTACCTGGCTTTGCTTTTAAATATAATAACCCTAATGGTGCAATGCCAGAAAAATTACTTAAGGGTAAAAAATCTATTTTAATTTGCACTTCTGGCGCTCCTAGTTTTTATTATTTTTTATTTGGTAATTTAGCAACTAAAACATTAAGGGGTGTGTTAAAATTTTGTGGTATTAAAAATATAAAAACAAAATTATTTGGATTGGCTGAAAAAAATAATGGAAAAAATTATCTTGATCAGTATCAAAATTCAATTAAAAAAATTATTAAATTAATAAAATAAAATTTATGGCCAGAATTATTGGTAAAGGTTATTCTTTTGACGATGTTTTGCTTGTTCCTAAATATAATAGAGTTAATTCTCGCAAGGAAGTTTCCTTTAGAACAAAAGTTACTAAAAATCATTTTATAGACATTCCATTGTTAGTAGCAAATATGGATACTGTTTGCGAAAGTGAAATGGCTATCACTGTCGGTAAAATGGGCGGTTTGGGAGTTGTCCATAGATTTATGACTGTGGCTAATCAGGCAAAAGAAGTAAAAAAAATTAAAAAAGAAAATCTTTTAGCAGCCGCAGCTTTGGGTGTTAAGGATTATGAAGAAAGGGTTAAAGCTTTAGCTGACTCTGGTGTTGATATTCTGGTTTTGGATGTGGCTCATGGTCATTCCAAAAGGGTTGGTAAAACTTTAGATTATTTAAAAGAAAATTATCCTAGAATAGACATTATGGTTGGTAATATTGCCACTAAAGATGCAGCTGAATATTTTATAAATAAAAAAGCTGATGCTATAAAAGTTGGTATTGGACCAGGATCAATGTGTACAACCAGAATAATGGCTGGAGCTGGCGTTCCTCAGATTACAGCAATAATGGATGTTTATGAAGCTAGCCAGGGGAGGGTTCCAGTTTGTGCTGACGGTGGAATTAAAAATCCAGGAGATATAGTTAAAGCTATAGGGGCTGGAGCTGACACCGTAATGAGTGGTTCTCTTTTTTCGGGGACAAAAGAAACTCCCGGTAAGATTATTACAAAAAATGGTAAAAAATATAAAGAATATCGAGGTATGGCTAGTTACCTAGCAACTGTTAAAAAAATGGCCCTAGATGGCAAGAAAAAAGAGGAGGTAGTTCATGTCGAAGGTGAAATGACAACAATTGAGTATAAAGGTTCTGTCGTTCCAATTGTTAATAAATTTTTAGGTGGTTTAGCTTCCGGCATGACTTATATGGGGGCAGATAATATTGAAAGAGTGAAAGGGAAGGTTGATTTTATAGAAATTAGTGGAGCTGGCCTGAGAGAGAGCGTGGCTCATGGTTTAATTAAAAATTAATTTTATTATAAATTTTATGTTGAGTTTAGAAGAAATTAAAAAACATTCGGGTGTTGTTTATTCTATAAAAAAAACAGAAGAATATTTGAATTATTTAGGATATACTGACCATGGTCCTCGTCATTTAAATTTGGTTTCTGATAGAGCTAAAAGTTTGGCTAAAAATATTGGTTTAGACGAGCGAGAGCAACAGCTAGCGGCTATTGCTGGTTATTGTCATGATATGGGTAATTTTTTACAAAGAACCGGCCATCCCTATACTGGAGCCATGCTTTTTTCTCAATTTTTTTTATCTAGCTCTAGAAGTAGTCAAGAAACTAAAGATATTTTAGAGGTTATGCAAGCCATAGCTAATCATGACGAACATGAAAATGAAGTTGTTAACAAAATTGGTGCTATATTAGTTTTGGCTGATAAGTCAGACGTTCATCGAAATAGAGTTAAAAATAAAACCCCAGAAAATTTAAAAGAAGATATTCATGATAGAGTTAATTATTCGGTTATAGAATCAGCCTTCAAAGTTAATAAAGCTAAAAAAGAAATTATTTTGAAATTGAAAATTGATACTAAGGTAACTGGAGTTATGGAATATTTTGAAATATTTAATAATAGAATGGTGTTTTGTCGTAAGGCAGCTGAATTTTTAGGCTATAATTTTGTACTGACAATTAATAATTTTAAATTATCTTAATTAATTATGATTGGAGTTTTTGATTCAGGTGTTGGTGGTTTGACTGTCCTTAGAGGATTTTTAAAAGATCATCCAGAATATGATTACATTTATTTAGGTGATAATGCTAACGTCCCTTATGGTAACAAGTCAATGGAAACAATTTATAACTACACAGTTAAAGCAGTTGATTTTTTGTACAGTCAAAATTGTAAATTAATAATAATAGCTTGTAACAGCGCCTCAGCTCAAGCTCTTAGAAAAATTCAACAAGAGTATTTGCCAGTAAAGTATCCGGGTTTAAAAGTTTTAGGAGTTGTTCGTCCTATAGCCGAGGAAATAGCTAGGCTTAAAAATATTGAAAGAGTTGGTATTATTGGTACTAAAGCAACAATAAATTCTGATGTTTATGGAAAGGAAATTAGAAATTTAGATAGAGATTTGGAAGTTTTTCAGAAGGCAACTCCACTTTTAGTTTCTTTGATAGAAGAAAATTGGTTAAAGAAGCCGGAAACAAAAATGATTCTTAAAAAATATTTAAGAAAACTTAAGGTAAAAAAAGTAGAAGCTCTAGTTTTGGCTTGCACTCATTATCCTTTTTTATTAAAAGATATTAAAAGAATAATGGGAAAAAATTGCCAAGTTCTTGATACCGAAAAAATAATTAGTGATAGTCTTTTGAGTTATTTGAATCGTCATCCAGAACTGGGAATTGAAAAAAAAATGAATCCTCAGCTTAAATTTTATGCCACTGACAATGTTGAAAAATTTAAAGAATTAGGAGAATTTTTTCTAGGAAGAGAGATGGAGGATATTCAAAAAGTTGTATTATAGTTACCATTTACTAGTATCAATTTTATAACCTCGGCCCTTAATGGTGTGAATTAAATCCCGCTTATCTTGAGTGGGATTTATTTTTTTTCTAATTTTTAAAATATGTGATTCTATTGTGTTAGAAAAAGGATCAGCGTTAAAATCCCAAACATTTTCCATCAGAACTGTTCGAGAAAGAATTTTTCCTTGATTTTTTAAAAAATATTCCAAAAGCATTAATTCTTTAAAAGTTAAATAAACTTTTTCTTTTCCTCTTTTTACTTGATGTTTTTCAACATCAACACATAGGTCGTCAATTTTATAAATTCTTCCTTTTGTTTCTTGTGGTCGGCGCATAACAGCCTTTATCCTTCTTAATAAGTCTTCAAATATAAAGGGTTTGGTGATGTAGTCATCAATACCTAAATCAAATAACTTATTTTTCATTTCTTGTTCTCCCTCAACTGTTAACATTATTATTGGTATTTTTTTATTTATTTCTCTTATTTCCTTAATTAATTCTTCTCCATTTTTGTCTGGTAGGTTGTAATCAACTAAAATTAAATTGTAAACATTAGTTTGAAATTTGTATAAAGCATCTTGGCTGTCATTAGCCAAGTCTACGGTGAAAAGTTCTTTCTTTAAAGAGCTTTTCAATAATTGACAGATTTTCTTGTCATCATCAACCACTAAAATTTTCATAAGCATTTTATCAATAATAATTATTGATTTTTTAATTATAATTTTTAATATTTTAAAACAAGCAAGATAAATTCTTCTTAAATTTATTATAAATTATTGTTTTTCATGCTTCTTTATGCTATAATTTGCTCATTATGGAGATCGATAAAAAAGTAAAAAATATAGCTAAAAATACTTCTTATTTGACGATGGCTTTAATAATACAAAAGGTCATCTCTTTTTTGTATTTTGTTATTTTAGCTAGAAATTTAGATCCGAGTGATTTAGGGAAATATTACTTTGCCATCTCTTTTACTACTATTTTTGCTATTTTTATTGATTTAGGCTTAGTTAATTATTTAACTAGAGAAACAGCCAAGGATCGCAAAGAAGCGGGAGGTCTTTTGTCCAATATTTTAGGAATGAAACTTGTTTTTAGTTTTTTTACAGTTTTGGCTGTTTTTTTGTTTATAAATATTTTAGGCGATTATGATGTTTTAAGCAAACAATTGGTCTATATTTCGTCAATTTGTATGGTGCTTGATTCTTTTACTTTAACTTTTTTTGGATCAGCTCGCGGTTTTCATAATCTAAAATTTGAAAGCGTTTCTTCAGTGCTTTTTCAATTAATTGTTTTGTTTTTCGGATACCTATTTATTTATTTAAAAATGGATTTAAGAATAATAATGACTTCTTTGGTTTTGGCTAGTATTTTTAATTTTTTCTATTCTTATTTAATTTTGAAATATAAAATAAAGTTAGCTGTTAAAATTTCTTTTGATTTTAAGTTTATAAAAAAAATAATATTGTTCAGTTTGCCTTTTGCTTTGTTTGGCATATTTCAACGTTTATATACTTATCTGGACTCTGTCTTATTGTCTTTTTTTTCAGGTGATTATTCAGTTGGTATTTACCAGGTTTCTTTTAAAATTATTTTTGCTTTGCAATTTTTGCCGATGGCTTTTACGGCTTCTCTTTATCCAGCTATGAGTTATTATTGGAAAGAGAATAGGGAGCAATTAAAAATAACCTTTAGAAGATCAATTGATTATTTACTTTTAATTTCTGTACCAATCTCTTTTGGAATTTTCCTTTTATCCGATAAAATCATTAGTATTTTTAAGGAGGGCTATCTTGAAGCTAATTGGCCTTTAAAAATTTCTATAATTTCTTTGATTTTTATTTTTCTAAATTTTCCGATTGGGTCCTTGCTTAATGCTTGTGATAAACAAGCTAAAAACACTAGAAACATGTTAATAACTTTAATTTTTTCAGTTGTTTTAAACATTTTCTTGATCCCAAGGTTTGGAGTAGTCGGAGCTTCAGTGGTTGTCTTGTTGAGTAATATTTTAATGTTTGTTTTGGGTATAATAGAAAGTAAAAAAATTATTGTTTATAAATTTAAGGAAAATTTTTCTATTTTTTTGAAAATTCTTTTTTCTTCTTTTTTGATGGGAATTTTTATTTTTATCCTAAAAGATTCTTTAAATATTTTCTTGCTCTGTTTGTTATCGGCAATTATTTATTTTTTATTAATATTTTTCTTGGGAGGATTTAAAAAAGATGAAATAATTTATATTATAAATTCTTTTAAGTTATCTAAAAAATAATAATCTATGAAATTTTTATTATTAACATCTGAATATTTTCCTTTTAAGGGCGGTGTAGCTAATTATTATACTAATATGGTTTATCATTGGCCAAAATCTTCAGAAATAATTGTTTTAGATAACAGTAATGATAAATTAATCAGGAGAAGTGGTTTTTTGAGATGGTTTCCGGCTATTTTTAAAACATGGAAAGAGATTAAAAAAAATAACATAGAAAATGTTTTGGTTGGGCAGGTTTTACCATTAGGAACAGTTGTGTTTTTTCTGTCATTTTTTTTAAAAATTAAATATACAATCTTTTTTCATGGAATGGATCTTCCTTTAGCTTCTAAAAATAATTGGAAAAGATTTTTAACAAAAAAAATAATTAAAAGATCGGATAAAATAATTTGCGCCAATTCTTTCGTTTGTGAAATGCTAAAAAATATTTATAGAATAGATAATAATAAGGTAATAACTGTTAATCCTGGTGTAAATGATTTTAATTTTAATAATGAGTCAAAAAGGGAGGAGTTAATTAAAAAGTACAACTTGTCAGGTAAAAAGGTTTTGTTTAGTCTGGGTAGGTTGGTTAAAAGAAAGGGTTTTGATTATACTATTTTATCTTTAGAGAAAGTTTTTCAGTCCAGCGATTTTTTAGGTAACAACTTAAAATATGTTATAGCTGGGAATGGTCCTGATGAGAGTTATTTAAAGAATTTGGCATTTAAAACTTTTGGTGAAAATTTTCAAGAAAAAATAATTTTTACTGGCGAAATAAGTGAAGAGGAGAAATGGACTTTTTTATCTCTATCTGATATCTTTATTATGCCTGCCAGAAATATTGCTGGTGATTTTGAGGGTTTTGGTATAGTTTTTTTAGAAGCAGGACTTCTGTTTAAACCTGTTATTGCTGGTAAGAGTGGTGGTGTTTCTGATGCTGTTGCTCATAATTATAGTGGCTTAATGGTTGATCCCGAGTCTAAAGATGAAATTTCAGAAGCTATTTTGAAATTATTAAATAATAAAAATTTAAGTCATAATTTGGGTGAAGGTGGTAGGGAAAGAGCTTTAATTAAATTTAATTGGAAAAATCAGGCAAATAATATTTATGATTTTTTAAATAAATAAATAAATGATATCAATAATAATTCCTGTTTATAATGGGGCTAAAACAATCGTAAATACTGTTAAAAGCATAGAAGCTCAGACCTATCGTGATTTTGAGGTTATTATTGTTAATGATGGTTCAAGAGATAATACTCGTTCTGTTTTTGAAAAATTTTTAGAAAGTTTTAAGGTTGATAATGATTATTATTTTATTAATCAAGAGAATAAAGGCGCTCCAGCTGCTAGAAATAAGGGTTTAAAGGAGTCTCGGGGTAAGTATATTCTTTTTTGTGATTGTGATTCTATTTTAAAGTCTGATGCTTTAGAAAAAATGTTGCAAGTTTTGGAATCTGACCCTGAAGTTGCTTATGTTTATTCTTCTTTTTATTGGGGTAATAAATTGTTTAAGCTTTGGCCCTTTGATGCTGATAAACTTAAAAAAATGCCCTATATTCATACTATGTCACTTATTAGAAGAGAGTCTTTTCCTGAAAGTGGCTGGGATGAAAGTATTAAAAAATTACAAGATTGGGATTTGTGGTTAACTATGCTAGAAAATGGTCATACTGGATTTTTTATCGATGAAGCCTTGTTTAAGATAAAACCAGGTGGAACTATTTCATCTTGGTTACCGGCCTTTGCTTATAAGGCTTTCCCTTTTTTGCCAGCAGTCAGAAAATATAAGAAAGCTATGAAAATTATAAAGGACAAACATAATTTGATTTAATAAAATGTTTAATATTTCTTTTTTAAAATCTGATTATAAGAAAATATTTTTTATTTTTTTGATATCATTTCTAATGGAAATGATATCTTTTATTTCTTTTAATTTTAGTTTTTTAAATACTTTATTTTTTTTCTTATTAGTTTTGTTGTTAGCAATTTTTAGTTTTGTTGATTTAAAATGGGGTGCCTACTTACTTTTGGCTGAGATTTTTTTGAATTCCATGGGCTATATTTTTTATTTAGAAAATGGTGGTTTAAAAATTTCATTACGAATAGCTTTTTGGTTGATTTTTATGGCTATTTTTCTAAGTAAATTTATTTTTTTATTTATAAAAGATAGGGCGGCTATAATAAATTTTTTTAAAAACTTTGCTTTTGGTAAAAATTTTCTTTATTTATCTGTTTTTTTAATTTTTTCTTTTATCCTCGGCCTAGTTAATAATGGATTTTCTGATGCTTTTTTTGATTTCAATTCTTGGCTTTTTTTGATTTTGATTTTACCTTTTTCTTACCTTGTTTATTTTTCTAAACAAGATGAAAAAGATAAGTTTTGGAAAAATATTTTTTTAATATTTATTTCAGTTGGTTTTTACATGATTTTTAAATCATTGTTTTTTTTGTTTTTATTTTCTCATGATTTAAGACCAACAATTTCCGATCTTTATTCTTGGAGCAGGGTATATGCCTTAGGGGAAATAACTAATATGAATAATGGTTTTTATCGAATATTTTTTCAGAATCAAATTTTTTCTTTTTTAATTTTCTATTTTAGTTTTATATTTTTGATAAAAGAAAATAAAAAAATTAAATTTAACTTTTTGTTAATCTCAATTTTGTCTTTATCAGTAATCGTTTTAAGTTTTTCCAGGAGTTTCTGGTTTGGTTTTTTATCAGTCTTTTTGGTTCTTTTGTTTTTTATTTGGCATAAATATGGTTTTAAAAAATTTTTAAAAACGTTTTTTTTAGGAGTGTTATCATTATCATTGTCTTTGATATTAATTTTTATTGTTGTTAAATTTCCTTGGCCAATAGCTAAGAGCTCTTTTAATATTGATTCATTTTCTGAGAGGGCTAAAGTAACCGCCAATGAATCAGCTATATCTTCTCGTTGGGCCTTATTAGATGCTATGAAAGTTGAAATTCAGTCTAATTTCATCTTGGGTAAAGGCTTTGGAGCTCGTATAGAGTATATTTCTAGTGATCCTCGAGTTCTTCAGAGTAGTCCTGATGGTAAATATTCAACCTATGCTTTTGAGTGGGGTTGGCTGGATATTTTGTTAAAGATGGGAGTTTTAGGTTTTGCAATTTACTCCTGGTTAATTTTATTGTTTTTGAAGAAAAACTTAATTACTTTTTATAGTAGTGCTGATTATTTATATTTAATTATAATTTCATCTCTTTTAAGTTTAAGTGCTGTTAATTTTTTTACTCCTTATCTTAATCATCCCCTGGGAATATCTTTGCTAATTCTACTGATTTTATTTTTTGATTATTATAAAAACCAAAATAATAAAATATGTTTAAAATAATTGCCATAGTAACAATGTTAATTGATCATGTTGGTTTGGTTTTTTTTCCGGATCAAATTGTTTTTAGACTTATCGGTCGTTTAGCTTTTCCATTTTTTGCTTGGGGAATAGCCAACGGTTATGCTAAAACTAGAAATGTCTATAAGTATGGGTGGAGATTATTGTTGTTGGCTTTGATTTCTCAACCTTTCTTTTATTTAGTGATTGATAAAGAAATTTTAAATATTTGTTTTACTTTGTTGCTGGGTTTAGCAGCCATCTTTTTTTATGAAAATAAATTAAAAAATAAATTTTTAAGTTATTTTTTGCTTTTTATTGTTCTAATTTTACCTTTTATTGTTCCTCTGGACTATGGTCTTTATGGAATTATAATGATAATGTTTTTTCATATTTTTAAAAATAAATTTGTTATTCCATTGCAATCTGGTTTAACTATTGTTAGAGTCTTTTTGCTACCTCAATCTTTTTGGCAAATTTTTGCTATACCTTCTTTTTTTATAATCCATTATTTTGAAAAGTATGATTTTAAAATTAATAAATATTTACAGTATTCTTTTTATCCACTTCATTTGTTGTTGATTTATTTAATAACTTTAATCTAAGTTTATTTGCATTATTTATTAAAAATTGATATATTTTAAAGGATTATTTTAAAACAATCTAATAATATAATTAAAAACTATGGAGAATCAAATTATAACGCAAGAGGGTTACAATAAGATTAAAGAGGAATTGGATTTATTGAGTGTGACTAGAAGAAAAGAAATTGCCGAAAGAATTGAAAGAGCTAAAGAATTGGGTGATTTAAGTGAAAATGCTGAATACAGTGAAGCTAAAGATGCTCAAGCCTTAAACGAGGGTCGAATTTTGGAGCTAACAAATATTTTAAAAAATGTAACCATAGTTAAAACTGTTGGTTCCAACAAAGGTGAAATTGAAATGGGCTCTAGTGTTAAAGTGTCTTGTGATGGCAAGAAAAAAGATTTTGTTATAGTTAGTTTTAACGAAGCTGATCCTTTGAACGGCAAGATATCAAACGAATCTCCAATTGGAATGGCTTTCTTGGGGAAAAGAAAAGGGGACGAAGTTATGGTTACTACTCCCAAGGGAGAATTTAAGTATAAAATTCTTGAAATTAAATAATATGGAAAATAAAACACCCATTAACTCAAACAACGAGAGAGTTGAGAGGGAAATAAAACTTAATAAGATTTTGGAATCAAGCAATCCTTATCCTAGCAAAACAGTAAGAACTCATTCTATCGCTGATGTTTTGTCTAACTTTTCTGATTTAGAGGGGAGTAAAGAGGAAGTTGTGTTAGCTGGTAGAATTATTAATTTAAGAACTCATGGCAATCTTAGTTTTGCTAATTTAAAAGATTCTTCTAGTGAAATTCAATTAGCTTTTTCAAAAAATGAATTAGGTGATGACTATAAGTCGTTTGTGAAGTTGATTGATATGGCTGACTTTTTGGAGGTTAGTGGTGTTTGTTTTGTTACTCATAAAGGCCAAAATAGTTTATTAGTTAAAAAATACAAGGTTTTAAGCAAAGCTTTATTGCCATTACCAGAGAAATGGCATGGATTAAAGGACGAAGAGGAGAGATTAAGAAAAAGATATTTGGATTTACTTACTAATGATGATTTGAGAGAGATGTTTGTTAAAAAATCAAAATTTTGGCAAGTTACTCGTGACTTTATGATAAAGAAGGGCTTCTTTGAAGTAGAAACACCAGTTTTAGAGACAACTACTGGTGGAGCGGAGGCTAGACCTTTTAAAACACATCATAATGACTTTGATTTAGATGTTTATTTAAGAATATCGGTGGGTGAATTATGGCAAAAAAGGTTAATGGCAGCTGGTTTTGAAAAAACATTTGAAATTGGTAAAGTTTTTAGAAATGAAGGCAGTAGCCCAGATCATTTACAAGAATTTACTAATTTAGAGTTTTATTGGGCTTATGCTAATTATCTTGACGGAATGAAGCTTTCTCAAGAGTTATATCGAGAAATAGCTGTTCAAGTTTTTGGTACAACAAAGTTTAAAACCAAGGGCTATGAATATAATTTAGGAGATGAATGGAAGGAAATAGATTATAAGGATGAAATATTAAAACAGACAGGGATAGATGTTTTAAATGCTAGTAAAGAAGAAATGGCCTCTAAATTGCAGGAATTAAAGGTTAAATATGATGGTCAAACTAGGGAAAGATTAATGGATACTCTATGGAAATATTGTCGAAAAAATATAGCTGGACCAGCTTTTTTAATAAATCATCCTAAATTAGTGTCTCCTTTGGCTAAATCTAAAGAGGAAAACCCTGAGTTAACTGAAAGATTTCAAATAATTATAGCTGGCAGTGAGGTTGGTAATGGTTATAGTGAGTTGAACAATCCAATTGAACAGAGAAAAAGATTTGAAGAACAGCAATCTTTAATTGATAGAGGCGACGAAGAAGCTATGATGCCTGACTGGGAGTTTGTGGAGATGCTTGAACATGGCATGCCACCAACTTGCGGATTTGGTTTTGGAGAAAGATTATTTGCCTTTTTAAATGATAAGCCGGTTAGAGAAACAACTCTTTTTCCTTTAATGAAGCCTAAGGCTGATTAAAATATTATTTACTATATTTTATATTGACTTTTTTTAAAAATCCTTTTATAGTAAAAGGATTTTTTATTATGAACCTTAAAAATTGATAAAATGGAAATAAGTACAGTAATTGAGCGTATGCTATCTAAAGGAGAAATTGATAAAGCTTTGGACTTGTTAGTTTCAAGCCTCGACAATGATGAAAGCATTTTGGGTCTAATTATTGAAAAATGGATTTCATCTAATGATCATCAATCACTACTTAAATGTTTCGAAAAAACAGGAGAGGCACCGGATAAAGACGAGATTGATTTTTTGATGAGTTTTGTTGAGTCTTCTATTAAAAAGGGTGACTATTATTATTGTCAAAGATTGGAGTCTTTAATTCAAAAAGATTTTTTGACTTTAGACAACCTTAGGGAAATGTTGGAAATCAATTTTGTTGACGAGAAAAATCTTAAGCTGGTTTATGACTTGCTTCAAAGAATGTCTTGTTTTTTAAAGAAAAACCCTTTATCTGAAGAAGATATAGAAAACGAAGACCTTGTCAAGGAAAGAGAAGAGCTAAAGCTTACTCTAGAAAACATGTCCGAGTTTGTTATATGTTCTTTTTTTAGAAATAAATTTGTTTTAAAATTTTTCAAATTTATACCCGATAAAAGTAAAATAAAAAAAGAGCTCGAAGGTAAGTTTCAGTTAGCAATAAAAGATGGTGACCTGGAGAGTGCTTCAAGTGTTTCTTATGTTTTAGAAAGAAAATTGAGCCGGGCGGAAGTTGAATTAATTCTAGAGGCTGCTCTTAAGAAATGTCAATTTTTTAAAGTTGAAAGAATTTTAAAAATTCTAGACCGAAAAATAACCGAGGAAGAACTAATGACGAGGTTTTTATACTTAATTGAGGACAATCAAAAGGATGAAGCCTCTAAAATGTTTTACCTCTTTTCGGAAAAAAATCGAATAGAAATGCTTAAAGTTTTTTCAAATAAATTTCTTAAAAAATAACTAGAACATTTTTTAGAAGCCCTTTATCAAAAGGGCTTTTTACTTGAAAAAAAAATAGTTTAATGATATAAAATAATAAGTTGATATTTTATTCGGGGATCGTCTAATGGTAGGACAACAGGTTCTGGTCCTGTTTATCTGGGTTCGAATCCTAGTCCCCGAGCACATTGACAAAAATATAGCTTTATGCTATATTTTTTGTATTCATTAACAAGATACTAATCAATAAGGAGGAAAAAAAGATGAGTAAAAAATGGTTTTTGATAACCTATGGCGTGACTGTAATTAATGGACCTTTATCAAAATGGCTTGGAAAAGAATTACTTTTTTCTGAGACTGACGAAGATTCTTTAATTAAAAATACTGTTAAGTATTTAAACGATTTACACAAACCACGCGAAGTAGTGCCATTTGTGGAGTTTATAGAAAGTCTCAATGAAGATGGTACAAAAAGTGAAGTTTTAAGAGGCTTTGTCGGATCGAAAATTTACAAAGCATGCTCTGAATTCTCAAAGCTTTAAACTCGATTTACAGTAATCAGTCATAAGGCCTTTTCTTTGTTGAAGAGGCCTTTTTTCTTACAAAAAAGTTCCAATCTTGTCCCAGTCTCCGAGCAGACAAATTCGGTAAAAGCGACCGAGCTTAAGCCCTTGTTTTATAGGGGTAAAAAGAAAACTTGGCAGATGCCAGGTTTTTTTAGTCAAAGGCGTTAAAAGTATTTAAAATGGGGTGCAAAAAAGGTTGAAAAAAACTTAATAGTTCATTGTAATTTTATCTTGATACTATGTATTTTTAGTGGTAAAATGGAGGTGTAATATAAAATTTATGTCTGACAAAAAAGAAAAAAGCAAATATCTAGAAGAGGATAGTGATATATTAAAAGAATTAGATCATTCTTATTCTGTTGATGCTACTCATCTATTTAGAAAGCTCCAGATTCAATCTATTTTAAGAAACAGAAAAAGTTTAGAAGATTCTGGTGAGGATACAAGAAGGTTTTCTACTGTTTTGTCTATAGTTGCAATTGTTCAGGTTTTAGTAGCTCTTTCTCAATTATTTTTTTCAGTTTTTGCATCTGAGTATAAATGGCTTGGACTTGGACTAATTATTGTGTTGATATTTACTGTTTATTTTATTATAAAAGAACTTAAAAATCTCTTTTAGATTTATATTATTGTTTAAATTAAAAAAATAAATTTAGGCTATTCAATTGTTAGATTGTTGAACATGTTTGTCCTAATGTCAAAAAAATTAATGTAGTTTAAATGAATTAATAAGTCTTAATAATTTATAATAAAATATGTGTGCTTCTAACAGTCAAATTTTTGGTGATAATAAAATATATGAAACAATAGAGAAATTACAAAATATTTTTGTTATTGTAGTAAATAAACACAAAGAGCCTAAACATAAAAAAGACGCCTTTTTTCTGTTTGCAGTCGCAAAATCTAAAAAAACACTAGAAGCTATATCGCTGTTATGTCAAAAAGGCTTTGGAGAGGATGCAGTTATTCTTAGTAGAAGTGTTTTAGAGTTATATTTTTCCCTTAAATATATTCTATCTGTTGGAGATGATTCTTTGGCAGAAAGGTTTTTCGAATATGATTGGGTTGTTAGAAAGGAGATGTATGACAAAAATCAACTAAATTTTAATTTGAATATGGATCATAAAGTGATTCAAGAAATAATTAAACAATACAATAGAGTTCAAAGAAAATATAATTTTGATCCAAAAAAAGGATGGTCAGATATTAGCACTTATAAAATGGCAGAAAAATTTGGTTTAAAAGGTGTTTATAATACTTGGTATAAAATTTCATGCATGCTATCTCATCCAAATCCTAGAAGTACGAATGAGTATTTTAAAGAAGGAAATAAAAAAGAGTTAACACTATCCATCAGCCCAAGCAATAATTTAGTTAATGAGTCTTTGTTATCTTCTGTTTTTGTATGTTTGGAAATCTTAAAGGAATTTAATCATTATTTTTTGAAAAATTTAGATAATGAATTAAACAAAATAGAAGATATTATCAAATCTCTTGTTCCTCGGTCATCAAATATGTAAAACCAACATTTTTTTTGTTTAAATTAGTATATATACTTGATTTTTTAAATATTCTAATAATTTTATATGAAAAAAGCTAAAAAATTTGAGAAATTAATAATAGCAATCGCCTCTAGCGCTCTGTTTGATTTAAGTGATTCTGACAAGGTGTTTAAAGAAAAGGGTGCGGTTGCTTATAGAAAATTTCAAAATAAAAATTTAGATAAAATATTAAAAGAAGGAATAGCATTTCCTTTTATTAAGAGAATATTAAAACTTAATAGTGTTTTTAAAAAGGAGGTTCCTAGTGGAGTAGTGGAGGTTGTGTTGTTGTCTAGGAATAGTCACGAAACCGGCTTGCGCGTGTTTAAATCTATACAACATTATAAACTGGATATTCAAAAGGCTGGTTTTTTTTCAGGTGAATCTCCTTATAGATACATTGAAGCTTTTAACGCTTCATTGTTTTTATCTGCCAACTTTCAAGATGTTAAGTTGGCTGTTGATGGCGGATATCCTGCTGGTATGGTTTTGAGAGACGAGACAGACAGAATTGTTGGTGATGAAGAAAAAGAATTGAGAATAGCTTTTGACTTTGACGGAGTTCTTGCTGATGATGAATCAGAAAAGATTTATAGAGGCAAAGGTTTAAAAAAATACCAAAAATCAGAAATTAAGAAATCATATAAACCACTTAAACCTGGGCCGTTGCAAGATTTTGCTAAAAAAATAGTTGAATTAAGAAAATTGGAATCTTTAAAATTAGAAGGGAGTAAAAGATATAAACGTGCTATAAAAATCATATTAGTTACTGCTCGAAGCGCTCCTGCCCATGAAAGAGCAATTCACACCTTGGAATCTTGGGGGATCGATATTGACCAATCATTTTTTTTGGGAACAACGAAGAAAAAAAATATATTGGAAACATTAAATCCTCATATATACTTTGACGATCAAAAAAAGAATATTAATGGCGTAAATAACGTTCCTTCTGTTTTTGTGCCATTTGGTGACACAAATTAAGTTCTTCAATTTACTGATTTGATAGTGAGTTGTTTTAAAAGTTTACTTATTAAGGATGAACACTATAGTATTAATTTATAATTATTTATGAAATTAAAAGAATCTATTAAACATGAAAAAAGAGTTCTTGTAGGTTTTTTCTTTTCTTTAATAATGTTTTTATCATTTTCTGCTTTTATTTCCCACTCTCTATCGTTTTCTCTTGGTGTTAAATTCTATTTTCCTTTTTATTATTTATTATCTATATATTTAATATTAGTTATTTTTTCTATTTTAATTATAAGGGAGGCTAGTTTATATAAGATACTATTTTTTCCAATTTTCGGAATGCTGTATTGGTGTGAAAATGATAACATTAAAAAAGTCGCTAAATTTTTAGAAGATTATAACAAGGACTGTGTAAAAACTGCGGTTGTAATTATGGCACATTTTGGTAGATATACCTTTAAATATGCAGTTAAGGGCAATTATTATTTGCTGGATGTAAAGGCTATTATTAAATATTTAGAATTAAAAAGAGGTAATGATTTCTCTTTTTATTTAAATGCTTCAATAGATGATGTTTATAAAATAATGGCAGATGATAATGTGAGAGAAGTTTTTTTTGTTGGACATGGCGATTCTCATACCTTTGTTTTAGATAATGATACGGAAATATTTTATTGTGAATTTAATAATGAAAAATATAAAAAAGATTTTGTTCATCAAGTTCATTGCGGCACAAAACATGGCAAAAGCCTTATTGATTATGTTGTGCCAGAAGAAAATAAGAGCAAGTGCTTCTTTTTTAGAAAAGAAGTTAGTTCTAGGGATATAAGAAAGTGGTTTAAAGCAGAGACAAAAAAATATAAAAATTAATATTATATAATATTATGAGAAAAATATTTGGTATATTGTTTATTGCCATAAATTTATTTGTTATTTGGTTTATTTTTACTAACATAAGCAATATTTTGATTTTTTTGTTTGTTATTTTTATTTCCGGCCTTTTAATTAATGGTTATGGGGGTTATGCAAAAAAAGAGGGTTGGCGAATTGGGCTATCTTTCAAGAGTTATTCAAGCTTTATAATGATCGCTGCAATTATTTCTATATTTTTATCTTTTACGGCATCTTTCTTTTTTATTAAATGGTATTGGGTTATATTTGGTGCTATTTATGGCTGGCTTATAACTGGGGGAATAACAGCTCTTTTTAAAGAAAATACACAAATTCTATCATTGTTGTTATTTGGATTTTCTTTATTGTTTGGTCTTTTCCTGTTATTGTTAAGTTTTGTTATTTGAAGTGAGACAAATTAATTTATATATTTAAATAAAATAATATGGAAGAATCGTTTAAAAATAATATAAAGATATGATTAAATTAATAAAAGAATATCAAGAATTGGAGCATGGAACAAGAATTAAAATCTTAAAAGAAATAGGAAAAAACGAAAATTTAGTTAATACACTCTTACGAGATTTTAATGTTTCAAATAGAGAAGTGTTAAAAATGAGAACTGATTTGATTTCTGGTGAGAGTAATAGAAAGTCAAATCTTTTTTATATTTTTTTGGACTTATATCCTTATTTAATTTCATTGTTTGCATTTTTCATATTAAGTGTTGTTTTAAGTGTTTCTTTTATAGTAACTACACAAAATTTTAAGATTGGTCTTTTAATTGTTGTTGTGTCTATTGTTCCCGGTCTTGTTTACGTTAAGATTAAAACAAATAAATTAAAAAGGGAATTAAATGAAATTAAAAATGGTAATTTAAAAAAATAAAAAAAATTAATTTAAAGTATTTTTAAATATATGGTAACAATAGATCAATACAAAGAAATAATTGAAAAGTATAATTCTGGCGAACATACTATTTATTTAGACTTGGCTGGGTTTAGAAGTTTTTTTACCGAAACAAATAGTTCAGATATTAAAAAAAATGTTGGTAATTTTTTAAAATTTGAAACTTTTTTTATTAGATTAGTAATGTTTTTTTTAGAACCGCTATCTCTTGTTTTTAGTATTATATCTTCTATTTTTGTTTTTAATTGGTTTTCTTTTTTGGTTATTCCTTTTATTTTGTTTTCTTGGTTTATTTTAAAAGGAAAATTTTCAAAAGGAAGGCAAACGATTTTTTTCTCGGTTTTGTTAGTAGTGATTGGAATGCTTATTTCTTTTTATTATAACAATATTGTTTTTTGGCTTAAAATTTTTATTATTTCTTTATCTTTTTTATGGCTATTCACTAAATTAGTTTATTATTTATCTTTTTATTTTGCTTTTAGATTAATTAGAAAAAATTATATTTTTTTTAATTTTTTTTATAGTAATAACATGATTTGGATAAAATAATAATTATCGATTAAAATATGTTTTTGAATATATAAAGCATGTTCAAAAAGTTTTATAAGATTTATTTATTAGTTTTTAGATTTGTGGATAGATATGTTATTGAGATCAATTAGATAAAATTAGAAAAAATAAGCATTAAAAAATAAATATATAAATATTAAATAGAATATAAAAAAAGATTTTTTATATTTGTAAAGTAATTACAAAATTATGAAAAGTAAAACTAAAAAATTAAAAAAAGAGCGATTAGAAAACAAGAGTTTACAGATTATCTTAAAAAGAGCTAAATTAAAACCAGAAGAAAATAAAGAGTTCGATGAGGCGATGGATGAAATTATAAAAAATCTTAATAGAAATGTTATTAAATAATACAAATATAATAATTAAAATTATGAAAAAAAATAAATTAAAAAGATTAGTCAGTATCGCGTTTGCTTATTTTTTAATATTTGTCTCTCTGTTTTTGTTATGGAAAGAAGTAATATCAGGTAATATTATGATTGAGTTTATTTTATTCCCAATGTCATTTTTTATTCTTGCTCTTTATATTGTTTTTTATAAAAAAAATTGGGTTGTCCTGCCAGCTAAGATTATTTTCTCAACAATTCTTTTAATCACCTTTTTTGTATTAAGGGGAGGTTACTATTTTGAATATTCGGACATAATACGTTTTCTCCCATCTGCATTTCCCTTAATATATTTATATAAAAATGATTTTAAAAAATGGTTAATATTTTTAAAAAATCAGTCATTTATCAATTTTAAAAAAATATCAGAAATATCTAGTAGAGATTATACTTTAATTTTCTTGGGTATAATAATTATTTTCATATCAATAACTTATAATTTTCTTTCTTATGGTTTTTGGCATATAAATAGCTATTATATTTTTATTTTAATATTGATAATTTTTTATTTATTGTCAAAAAATTCTTTATTAAAGATAATACTAAGGGTTTTTATCCTTATTTGGTGCGCGTTTTCTTTTCGTGAAATATTTCAGTTAATAATATATGACGGATTACATAATATTAAATGGCTAGTAGATAGCAATAATTTAACTGAAGGAATTTTAATTTCTATTAATAGTTTACTGTTTCCATTGTTTTCTGTTTTAACAATGTTGAGTAAAGAGAAGATGTCTAGGTTTGTTGTTAGATAGGAATGCTATTTAAATTAATTATTATCTTTTTGCAAATAATATGAATAAAAAAATCAGGGACATATTACTTTGGATGGTTGTTTTGCCAGCATCTTTTTTGGGTTCAATTATTTTTACTTTTTTGTATACGAGATTTCTCCTGATCATGCTTGGCGATGGTTGGGTGTTTTTAATTTTTGGAAGTTATTTTAGCTATTTATTTTCCGGAATGATTTTTGTTTTTATTGGTTTTAGTGTCGCTCCAAACAATAAAAGAATAGCATCTATTTTATTAACTTTGTTTGTGGCTCTTCTATATTTAAGTTATTTTTTTATTATTTCAGAATATAATATTGAAATTATTTTATCGCAGATAGTTTCGCTTTTAGGAGCTATTGTCTCTACAGTTATTTTCTGGAATGAAAATTGATAGTATTATGGAGTCAAATGAAAACAGGATTTAGCCAACTACTATTATAATATTTTTTTTGGGCATGGATTGGGCATGGATAATGAAATAACAACTCATTATAAGTCTTTGCGAAAACATAACAATAAAGAAATATTTGAAAATTTTAATTGTATAATTATTCATGCTTGTGTTTTAAATGGTGGAGTTTATATAAATATGAAAAGTAAAAGTGTTTTTCATAATAAAATATTATAATAACCTTATTTACATTTCTCAAGATAAAAACTTCTTTTTATAGTGTAATATTTGTAACATTTAATTTCAGACCCCGACCGAACTACGTTATTTTAGTATATAAAATATATTCAAAAACCCTTGTAAAACTCCTATTTATTAGTTTCTAGACCTGAGTGCGGAGCGAATGAAAAAAATCCAGTGTAAGCTGGATTTTTTGAATGAGTGAGGGGAAGCGAAGTGCCTGCGCACTTCGCGCCTAGGATGAGAAAGCCGGAGCCATGTGCGAATGAAATGAGCACAGGCGAGGCCGGGTCGGGGCGCTTAGCGAGCGACGAGCGAAGCCACGTGCGAACGAAGTGAGCTATACGTGGCATTTAGGACGAGAAAGCCGGAGCCGCGTATAACCTTCGGCACGCGGAGGGCGCCTATAAAGCAACGTTGTTTTTGTTAGCGAGGTCGCGTGATGGCAAGGCCATTTTATGCGATGACCGTGACCGAATCCTAGTCCCCGAGCGAATAATAAAAATAAGCTAATAATAGCGTATTTTTATTTATGATTTATATTATTTGATAGAAGGAGGGGGTATGTTATAATATAAATAGTTAATATTTAAATTTAAAATAGTATGAAAAAGGAATTCAAAATTTTAATCTACTCTTTAGCTGCTTTACTATTTATTTTTATTGCTTTATTTTTTTTAATTCCAAATAAGTGTGAAAACGATTTTAAGGCATATCCCGAAAAAGGATATTGTGAATTTAGCTTAAAAAATTGTGAAGGGTTATTTGGATGCAAAGAATATAATAATGTTCAAGTTCCTTGTGACAGCGTGTCAACTTTGTGTGGTAAAAAAATACTTTGTGATTGTGGAAATTTATCCATCAATGAAGCAGTGAATTTAGAAAATAAAGATTTATTCATTGTCTCCGGAGATTTTGTTTGTTTACCTGTAAAAAATCAAGATGAGCCTCATAATGATTTATGCGTCTTTGGTGTTAAGAATAATGATGGTGATTATTATCGCTTGCAAGCGCCAAGTGACGATAAAAATAATGTAGTTAATAAAATAAGAATGGGACAAAAAATAGAAATTAGCGGAGAGTTGATTAACGAAGAAAGTGAGATTTATACAACTTTAGGTACAATCAAAGTAGAAGGAGTTAAGCATTTATATACTGAAGAAGGAAATATAGAATCAAATCTACCAGATAGCTTTAAGGCTAGTTATATTTCATTTCAGAATTATGGCTCAAACGTATTTAATGTCGAAGAATATCCTAAATTAGAGTCTTGGGTAGAAAATAGTGAAATAGAGTGTGATGAAACTCCCCTAGAATCAAGTTTGCCGCTACGAATAAGCAAGAGACAGGTAAACGGTCAGAAATATTGCATAGGCGCTTCAAGCGAAGGAGCAGTAGGATCTGTCTATACGCAATATGCTTATACGACAGTAATAGAAGATAATGTTTACTTGGTGCAATTTGTAGCTCGGTACCCTAATTGTAGTAATTATCCAGACAAAGAGAGAGGAGAATGTGAGGCGGAGAGAGAAAATTTTAATTTAGATAATTTAGTAGATTTTGAGGTTAGACAAATGAAGAATTGATGTCTAAATTATTCTTTATTATTAGCCACCCACGTCCGAAAACTGTCTCTCCAGGCGAGCGAATGAAAAAAAACACCCTTTGGGGTGTTTTTTTGAATGAGCGAAGGGGAAGCGAAGTGCCTGCGCACTTCGCGCCTAGGATGAGAAAGCCTGAGCCATGTGCGAATGAAATGAGCACAGGCGAGGTCGGGTCGGGGCGCTTAGCGAGCGATGAGCGAAGCGAGGGAGCGAGGCTTAGTGACCGTGACCGAATCCTAGTCCCCGAGCCACGTAAAACAAAACAAGACAAGCGAAATTTATAGATCTGAATCCTTCTTATATAAATTTTAAACAACTTTTTATTTTTTAATTAAATATGGTATTATGAGAGTGATATTATTTTTATTTAATAATAAAATTATTTAATTATAAAAATATGAAATTTAAACAATTAACATTGTTTACGATTATTATTTTAGTTGTTGGTATCGGTGGTCTTTGTTTTTATCAAAAATTTATACAAGAACCATCAGGATTGTCCAATGTTAAAGAGTCTTTGATTCCAGAAAATTCAGTTCAAATGGCTAATCCAGCTTCAGTTAATTGTCTAAATTCTGGTGGAGATTTAGTTGTTCAGAAGCGTGGTGATGGGGGAGAATATGGAGTTTGTTTTTTTGAAGATAATAGACAGTGTGAAGAATGGGCGCTTTTGCGCGGAGATTGCCCAGTTGGTGGATTAAAAATAACTGGTTACGAAAATAATGCTGAAATTTTTTGTGTCATTACTGGAGGGGAGGTTGAAGGGGTAGGTACGGACACTCCAATGTGCAAACGAATAGATGGAACGCTTTGTACGGCACAAGCAAATTTTAATGGTGAATGTCCTGATCCAAGCGATCTAACTCCAAATGCCGGAAACGTGGAAATACAATAATTAAAAACATTTTAATTCTTTTAAAAACACCTTCTTTGGGTGTTTTTTTGAATAAACCAACGAAAATGTTATAATTTTAATTGATTAATATATAGACTAACATTGCTAACTCATGAATCAAATAAATAAATTTTACCTAGCTTCTTTTTTAAAAAATCAGATTTATTTTGTCCCGATTATGATTTTGTTTTTTCAGGATATTGGTTTAAATTATGCCAATATATTCTGGATTTTTACTATTGCTTCTATTTTTTCATTTATTATTGAAATTCCAACGGGGGTATTTGCTGATAAGTATGGCAATAGAAAAAGTATTATATTGTCTAAGTTCCTGATATTTGTGAGTTTTATAATTTTTGGTCTGGCCAACAACTTTATTATTTTACTTGTTGCTAATTTAATATACGAACTTGGTAAAAGTTTTCGTTCGGGCACAGAAACAGCTTTTATTTTTAATTATTTATCTCAAGACAAAAACCATCCTAGTTATACTAAAATAAAAATTAATCAAAAATTTTATGCACGTATCTCAGAGAGTATAGCTGCTTTAATTGGTGGTTTTGTCGCTTATCGCTTAGGATTTAATGTTGTTTTCTTTATTGCAGCCGTTCCAGCTTTTATAAATTTTATTCAAACTTTAAGTTGGGAAAAAATTAAAACTGATGAAGAAAATAAAGAAAATAAAATTAGCTTAAGGGAAAATTGGAAATTTATAAAAATTGCTTTTTCGGAAATAAAAAATAATAAAATAGTTCTTAATATAATTTTAAATATTGCTTTTTTCTCCGCTTCTTTTTCTGCTTTGGAAAAATTTGTTCAACCTTATATGAAAAGCGCTGGCGTTGAGCTTCAATATTTTGGTGTTTTTTATTCAGCTTTTTTAATAATTATTGCCTTAATAGTTAAAGCAAGTTCTCGCTTGGAGGACAAATGGAGTGCGGAAAAGATTATGAATTATTCTGGTTTTATTGCTTTTTTAGCTCTTATTCCTCTTAGTTTAGGGGGAAATTCGGTTCTAATGGTTGGTTTGTTTTTTATAGTTCTTTTGCTTGAAAATTTTAGGTCACCAGTTGCCAATAACTTATTTCACGAACAAGTACCAAATCAAAAAAGAGCAACTATGGGATCAATTTTAGAATTATTTAAATCTTTAAATAAATTATGGATATTACCGTTTATCGGTTATCTGGCTGATATTTATTCAATGAAGGTGGCTATTTTAATTATTTCTATTTTGATTTTAATCAATGCTTTTATTTTTTTGGTCCCGACAAAAAAGAAAGATAATCAAATAAACTTACAAGCAAATTAAATATTTTAATAATTTTTGTATTTTTTTATATAAAAATATGTGCTATAGTTTTATATAATTTAAAAAACATTAAATCTTAATTTAAAAAAATGACTAATATAAAATCAGCTCAATTTGTAAAGGGAATTACTGGTCTAGATCCAATACTTAATGACAGCAAGCCACAGATTGCTCTTATTGGTAGATCTAATGTTGGCAAATCAAGTATCATTAATTCTTTGACCAATCAAAAAAATTTAGCTAAAACAAGTGCTTTGCCAGGCAGAACTAGAGAAATAAATTTATTTTTGATTAATAATTCTTTTTACTTAGTTGATCTGCCAGGTTATGGTTATGCTAAGCTCCCGAAAGAGATGAGGTTTAAAGTTGAAAATTTAATTAATTGGTATTTATTTTTAACCACCTATGAACAAAAAAAAGTTTTTTTAATTATTGATGCTAAAGTTGGGCCGACAAAAGATGATTTGGAAATTTTTCAGGCTTTAAAAGAGCATAATAAACAAGTAATAATTGTTGTTAATAAAATTGATAAATTAAAAAGTTCAGAAAAAGAAAAACAACTCAATCAAATAAAAAAAACATTTGGTGATTATAAAGTTCTTGCTTGCTCAACTAAAAATAGAAGCGGAATACAGGAATTAATAGAGGAGATTTTGCTATTTGACTAGCTATTGGTTTAATTGTTTTTATGTGCTATAATTACTAGGCAAGAATAATGCGTCTCAAAAAGTAGTCGATTTTTAAACTCTTTATTAAATTGCAAATTTAACAAGTTAAGTCTAAAGCTTATGACAGGTACTATTAAAACCTTAAACGAAAAAGGTTTTGGTTTTATTATTGTTGAAGGTCAAGATAAAGATCTTTTCTTTCACAGCAATTCATTAGTTGATGTTCAATTCAATGAATTACAAAAAGGCGACACAGTTTCTTTCGAAACAGAGATGTCTCCAAAAGGTATGAATGCGGTTAATGTTAAACGCGTTTAGTTAAAGTAATTATCCCGCCTTAGAAATTTGGCGGGATATTGCTTAAAAATGAAATATAAAAAATAATTAAATAATATTTATTATCATAATTTTATGAGAGATTTTAACAGAGACAGGGGTTCTAGAGATAGAAGAGGCGGCGGTTTTGGAGGTGGCAGAAGTTCTGGCAGAGGTGGTAGTTTTGGAGGTGGTAGATCAGAAATGCATAGAGCTACTTGTGCTGAATGTGGTGCTAGCTGTGAAGTTCCTTTTAAACCAACAGGCGACAAACCTGTTTATTGCAGTAATTGTTTTGCTGGTAGAGAAAATTCAAATCCTAGAGGGTCTAATGATAGAGATTTTTCTAGATCAAGAGGTTCTCGTGATAGAGATTTTTCTAAACCATCTTTTGGTGATAGAGATAGACAAATGTTTAAAGTTGTTTGTGATGAGTGCGGAAAGGATTGTGAAGTTCCTTTTAAACCATCACCTGATAAACCAGTTTATTGTGATGAATGTTTTGGTAAAGGAGATGGATCAAGAAAAGGTTCTGGCAAAAATGGATCTTCAGATAAACAGTTTGAGCTTTTAAATGCTAAATTAGATAAACTTATAGACATCTTAACTCCTAAAAATAATGTTATTAAATTATCTTCAGAAAAAAAAGAAGAAGTTAAGAAAGATAATGCTAAAGAAGAGGCCAAAAAAGTAGAAGTTAAAAAGGTGGACAAGAAAAAGAATATTGGCAAAGAAACTAAAAAAGTTATTTCTAAACCAGCTAAAAAAGAGCTTAAAAAGACAGCTACTCCAAAGGTAAAAACTACTAAAAAAACTATAAAAAAGAAATAAATAATTTTTATAAATAAAAAAATTATTAGATAAGTTTTATTTTTAAAAGAAGATGTTGAGGCGTCTTCTTTTTTTATATAAAAATAAAAAAACCTGCTGTAAGCAGGTTTAATTTAGATTTTACCAGAGAAAAAATAATATAAGCGTACAAACACTTCTCTAATCATAAAGAAAGCTCTATTTTTAGTCCATATTTGTTTTGATTTTTTATTATATGGACAAGCACTGGTGTCAGCTACAGAAATTTTTGCCCCTAGCTTCTCCATAACTTTTTTTATTCTCCACAGATGATCAGGGTGAGCAAAAACTAGAATTTTTTTGAGATTTATTTCTTGACAATAATTAAAGCATTGTCTGCAAACTTCAAAAGTGTCTAAATACTTAGATTCTTTTTGATGCTTATTAATAGTGAAATTTATTATAACATCTGGCAAATAATCTGCTATTTCTTTTTGAGCAATTATTATCGCTCTTTTTTGTAAGTAGTATTTTTTCAAAACAAGAGCTAAGGCTTGATTGCTTAAATCTGAATGATCTTTGGCGTAACCAAATGATAGACAAAAATAAACATAAGCTTCCTCGGGCTCGTTTTTCTTGTCTTTTTTAATTTTCCAGGTAAAAAAACATTCTAAAAATAGAATTATTTTTTCTTTTAGTTTTTTCATCACTATTTAATTTTTAAGGTTCTTCTTTTAACTTGTTATTATGTATTATTTTTATAAAAAAATCAATGAATATTTTCTGTATCGTTGTTTAAAATATTCTTGCCAAATAAAAGCCACCTAGGAATAAAAAGATGATAGCGGCCAATAAATTAAAAGCATTTATAAACTTAGGAGATACAATTTTTATTTTAAGACTAAAGAAGGCTATTAAGAAAATAATAATTTCATCAAGCATGTAAAATAGAAGAAATAAGCCCATATAAGAAATGCTAGTCCCTAAACTAAACTGACTTTCTACTAATAGGCTGGCAAAAAGCATGGGTAAAAAAGCAGAGCAGGGAAACTCAACTATGGTTATGGCTAGTGCAAACAAAACAACAACCCCGAAAAGAATAGATAACTTTTTCTTATTGGCAAATATTTTTTCTACTTTAGGTGTTAGTCTTGCTATAATTCCGCCAGAAGAGCAGGTAGGCCCTTCTTTAATTGACTTTATGAATTCTCTCAGGAGATAAAGACCGCCAATAATTGAGAGAGCAGCTATTAGTATCTCCATGCTTTTAATATAGGGTGATATAAAAGCAAAAAATTGGTGCCATAAAAATATAAGTAATCCATAGGTTAGGCCAGTTACTAAAACGAAAACGCCACCCAGCACTAATATTCTTTTTCTTGACCTTAAAACCATTACTAAGCCTAGGATTATGACTAAAGCGCCTAGTGAGCAAACATTAAATCCGTCTACAACACCTAGTATTATTGCTAGAACTGGCATCGAATATTTAAAAATATCAACTTCTCCAACCAAAGGAATTTTTATTGCAGGAGAGGAGTTGTCAACTTTAGCTCCTTGAATTTGATTTTCTATTTCTTTAGAAATACTTTCATTAAACCCAAGAAAGAAATTTTCGCCAATAAATGTAGCTGGCACTAAACCTCTTTGTCCTTTAAGTACCTCATGTTCATCATACAATTTTTCTACTAATTCTAAATTTTTAGAAAAATCATACTCTTTTATAATTGTGTCTGGGTATTTTTCTTTGATTTTTTCAAGAAATTCTTTTTCGACCGAACAATGAGGGCAGGTGGGGCTACCAAAAAACAATATCTCCACTTGATTTTCATTATTTTTTGTAAATGAATTTTCTAAATCGGAATTCGCTTTTACTATTTCAGTTTTTAGGCTAAAAATAGTTAAAAACAACAAAAAAAAGACAATTATTCTTTTCATAAGACTTTATAAATTATTTTTATTATTTATCTGTTTTTGATTATAGCTCTATAAAAAAAATATTTCAAGAAAGGTAAGTAGAATCTTTACTGATAAATTTAAAATTGTTATAATAAACTTATAGTAAAATATTAATTTAAATACCTTAAATTATGCATTAATTCAAGGTATAAAAAAACTATGAATATTAAAAAGCTTACGTTAGCAGGTCTTTCATTATTCCTTGCTTTTGGCTTGTTTTTTATTGATCAAGCTAAGGCTATTTACGTCAATGAAGAACATGACAATTCTTCTGTAGAGTCAATTGCTCTAAAGGCTGACGGATCAAAAATATATTGGACTACTAATGGTTATTCTGATCAAGGATTTAAAGTTGTTTGGTCAAAAAATGAAGGGCCAACTTATCCTTTAAGAAGCGGAGATAAATATCATTATTTTACAGATGCGAACAAGAGTTCTGATACATTAGAGGCTTTTAGTGGAGCTGGAAATTATTATGTTCGTGTTTGTGAATATTTGGGCGGTAAATGTGGTGTTTATAGTAATCAAATAAAAGTGACTTTAGGTGGTGAAAATACAGATGCTGTAGCCTGTACTTTAGAATATGCACCAGTTTGTGGTAAGGATGGTAAAACTTATAGTAATAAATGCTTTTTAAACGCTGCTAAGCAAAGTTTTGCTTATATGGGGGAGTGTAAAGAAGAGATGATCGCTTGCACTAAAGAGTATGCTCCTGTTTGTGCTAAGAATGGTAAAACTTATTCTAATCGTTGTATAGCCGAAAAACAATATGGTCAAATTGTGGCTTATGAGGGTGAATGTAAATCTACTTCCAACGATCAAATGATTGAAGAAATAAATGAATCAGCTAATTTATTGTTAAACAATAATTTGACTCAAATCTTAAATGAAATAAGAGAATTAAGAAATATCATCAAAGAACAACAAGCTCAAATTCTTCATTTAAAATCCTTAATAACGGAAATGAGTAAAATTAGCGAAGAGGCTAGAAACGCTATTAATAGTTTTGTAACATATGGAGTTGATGAAAATACTAAAAAATTAGGAGAAGGAGAGAGAGCTGCTGTTATTCATTCTTTTCAAAATGCTTTTGGTAAATTACCAGAAACTGGGCAAGAATTAGCTGATGCTATTAAAATAGCTAACGGTCGTTGGCCAGAAAACTATAATGAGGAGGCCGAATTGAGGGCTAGGGAAATGTTTAGAACTATCTATAAAAGAGAAGCTGATGAAAATAACGTTAAGGACATGTCGGCTATAAAAATAATGGCTTATGGTTTAAGACAAAGAGCTGAAAATAGAAACTTAAATAGTGAGGTTAAAGGTATCGCTATTTTTAAAGATATTTTCGATAAATTACCAGAAACAACTGAAGATTGGAACATCATGCAAGCGATAACTTATTCAGGGTCAATTAGATAAATAAAAATTATGGCTGTTTTATATCAGAAATATAGACCTCAAAAATTTTCAGAAATTTTGGGACAGAACAATATAAAGATTACCTTGCAAAACGAAATTTTACACAATAAAATTGCGCATGCTTATTTGTTTTGTGGACCAAGGGCTGTTGGCAAAACAACTTTAGCTAGAGTTTTGGCTAAGGCAGTTAATTGCACAAACAGAAAGGAAAATGAATATGAGCCTTGTAATAATTGTGAATCTTGTCTTAGTATTAATGGTTTTAGTAATTTAGATGTTGTTGAAATTGATGCCGCTAGCAATACGGGAGTTGACAATGTTAGGGAAAATATTATTTCTTTAAGTAGAATTATTTCTACTAATAACAAGTATAAGGTTTTTATAATTGATGAGGTGCACATGCTCTCTTTGTCGGCTTTTAATGCTCTCCTTAAAACACTAGAAGAGCCACCAGCTAATGTTATTTTTATACTTTGTACTACCGAAGCTTATAAAGTACCACTAACAATAATTTCTCGTTGTGAAAGATTTGATTTCAAAAAGATAAGTACTTCTGATATGATTTTGAAATTGGAAAATATTGTTAAAAAAGAAAAGATAAAAGCGGATCGGGAAGTGCTAGAATTAATAGCTAGTAAGTCAGATGGCCATTTAAGAGATGCTGAAAGTCTTTTAAGTCAAATAATATCTATTTCTGACAATGAAATAAATATGACTAGCGCTAGCTTAGTTATCCCTTACAACAACCTAGAAGAAAATATTAATTTCCTAAAATTTTTAAGCAAGAAAGATGCTGTTTCAGCTATTGAATTGGTAAATAATTTATTTTTAAATGGCGTTAATTTAAAAATATTTTTAACCGACTTAATAGAGCTTCTTAGGAAAATGATATTATCTAAAATGAACAATTCTTTATCAACTACTTTAGGCTTAGATTTGAGTGAAAAAATGGAAATAAAAATTAGTGAATTAAGCTCTCAGTTTGAAATTAATGAATTGATATTTTTAAGTGAAAAATTTTTAGATAATTTAAGGGATATTGGAAGTCATTTTATACCTCAAATGCCAGTTGAATTAAGTGTTATTGATTTTTGTGGTAATAATAAAGTTGATAATATTAAAAAAAACCCTGAATTAGAAAATATTAAACCAATTCAAAAAAAGATAAGCAAAAGTAATTTAGATGAGAGTGTTTCTGAAGAAAAAGACAAAGAAGGTTCTCATTCAAAAATTGAATCTTCAAATTTGTCTAGTTTAAATAAAGGCATTTTGAGTCTAGATGAAATACTAAATTTATGGCCAGAATTTTTAATGAAATTAAAACCGCATAATCATTCCTTGTCTTTTGTTATGCAATCCTGTCAAATAAGTTCAATCAATTCTAACAAAATTTGTTTAGCTTTCAAGTATAAACTTCATAAAGATAGGTTGGATAATCCAGAAATAAAAAATATTATTAATAAAATTTTGAAAGATGTTTATAAGACTGATTTAACAATTGAAGCTATTATTGATGGAGATTCAAAAAATGATAACCCGAGCAATATGAAGTCCTCCAATAATGAGGCTATAGAAAATATTCTTAAGACTTTTGGTGGACAAGTAATAAATTAATTTTTTTATCGTTAATACGAGAAATATAAAAATATGCTAGATATAAAAAAAATAAGAGAGGAAACTAAAGACATAGAAATTTCTTTAAAAAAAAGATTGGGAGATGTTGATTTGGGTTTGGATAAAATAATAAAATTAGATGATAGTCGAAAAGAGTTGATTGGGAAGTTGGAAAATTTAAAAGCTGAAAAAAATAAATTATCCAAAACTAAACCAGACGAAGAAACTATCAAAAATATTAAAGAAAATAATGTTAATATTAAGAATTTAGAAGAAGAATTGAAAAAGGTTGAAGATGATTTGAGAGAAAGAATGTTGGGCTTACCTAATATAGTTGCAGACGAAGTTGTCTCTGGTGGTAAAGAAAATAATAAAGTTTCTTACACTTTTAAAGAAAAACCTCAGTTTTCTTTTAAAGCTAAAGATCATGTTGAGTTGGCTGAAAATTTGGATATTATTGATTATAAAAGGGCAGCTAAAATGTCTGGCTCTGGTTTTTGGATATATAAAAAAGAAGGTGCATTATTGGAATGGGCATTACTTAATTATTTTATAGATTTTCATACAAAAAATAATTATAATTTTATTTTGCCTCCATTTTTATTAAATGAAGCATCGGCTTATGCCTCTGGACATATGCCTAAGTTTAGAGACGATCTTTTTTGGGTAGAAGATGGTTTGTGTCTAAACGCTACCTCTGAAATGATGTTGGGCAATTATCATCGCGATGAAATTCTTAAGGAAGAGGATCTGCCTTTAAAATATTTTGCTTATTCAGCTTGTTTTAGAAGGGAAGCCGGTAGCTATCGTCAAGAGGAGAGGGGTATGATTAGAGGTCATCAATTTAATAAAATTGAGATGTTCCAATACACAAAAGCAGAAGATTCTTGGAACTCCTTTGAGGAAATGAAAAATTATGCCACAAAACTATTGGAAGGACTTGGTTTGCATTTCCAAATTAGTGATTTGGCGGCTGGTGATTGCAGTTCGGCTATGGCTAAAACGGTTGATTTGGAGGTTTGGATTCCTAGCATGAATATCTATAAAGAGGTTAGCTCTGTTTCTAATGCTTTAGATTATCAAGCTCGCCGAGGTAATATGCGCTATAAGAACAAAGAGGGAAAAATTGAATTTTTGCATACGCTTAATGCTTCCGGCTTGGCTACCTCTAGGTTGTTGCCAGCTATATTAGAGCAAAATCAACAGGAGGATGGTAGTGTTTTGATTCCAGAGATTCTCAAAAAGTTTTTGCCGATTAAATTAGATAAAATTTCTTCAAAATAAAATGACCAAGATATTTCTAAGTTTAATATATTATGGCTCGTATTTTATTTTTCCTTTTATTTTTTTGTTGCTTTGGCAAGTTAAAAAGAAAAAAAGATTTTCTATTGAAATATTGTTTTTGCTTTTTGTAAGTTTATTTTTTATTTGGATGAGATTCTTAGAACCAAATTTATTGTTAATTAAAAATTATAATTTTGGAGATAATAACTTAAAGAATCAATTAAAAATTGTCGTTATTTCTGATATCCACATTGGTATTTATAACAAACAAATATTATTAGAAAGAGCTGTCACTAAAATAAAAAAAATTAAACCTGATTTAATTCTTATTCCAGGTGATTTTGTTTATTTTGCTGATAAAAACAGAATGGAAGATTATTTCTCTAGTTTAAAAGAAATAAATATACCCAAGTTAGCTGTTTTGGGCAATCATGATTATGATAAAGAGGGAAGTGAAGTTTCTCAAATTATCAAATCTTCTTTGGAAAAAAATGGAGTTTTGATGATTGATAATAAAATTAAAATATTAGAGATTAATGGACAAAAAATAGAATTCATTGGTTTAGAGGATATCTGGGTGGCTAGCCCAGATTATTCTATTTTAGCTCGAGATGATTCTTCTGATATTTCTTTCATATTTTTGCTTAGCCATAATCCAGACTCCGTTTATGAGTTAGAAGATGTTGAAAATAATAAAAAAATTGATTTAATGATTTCTGGCCATACTCACGCTGGTCAAATAAGACTACCCATTCTCTATAAGAAAATTATTCCTAGTGAATATGATTTTGATAAAGGTTTTTATAATATTAATAATATTAATTTATTTGTAACACCTGGTATAGGTAACGTTGCTTTACCTTTTAGGTTATTTAATCCACCAGAAATTAGTGTTATTAATATAAGCTATTAATAAGTCAACAAACGTAAGTAAAATCAGTTTTAAAGCTGATTTTTTTAAGAAGTATAACTATTGACTTTATATAAAAAATATGTTATATTTAAAAGATATATTTTTAAGTAAAAAGAAGAGAAATGTCTATATTTTTTAATAAAATAAATATTTTTTTAGTTTTAGCTTTCTTTTGTTTTTTTATTGGAACAAAAGAGGCCTTGGCTGTGTATGAAAAAAATGTTTATCCCAAATTAGCTAATTACTTTTTGAAGTGGACTATTGCCGATCACGAAGTCAATGAATTAGCCAAATGGGATCTTTTAGTATTGGATATGGAAGTTCAGATTAATAGTAAAAACAATTTAAAAAAAATAAGAGAAATAAATCCAGATATAATTATATTAGCTTATATAACTTCGCAAGAAGCTAATGCTAATATTCATTCTAGTCAGTGGAGTCACAACGCAACCCTTCGAAAAAAATTAGCTGATAATATTATTGATTCTTGGTGGCTAAAAAATAAAGATAAAAGTAGAACAACTTTTTGGGAGGGAACTTATCTTTTAAATATTACTGATGGTGCTGGAGCTAATTCTCGTGGTCAAAGGTGGAATGATTATTTGCCGGAGTTTGTTAATAGAGAAATAATTTCAACAGGATTATGGGATGGTGTTTTTTATGATAATGTTTGGGGTGATGTAGCTTGGGTTCGAGGTGATTTTGACGCTAACAATGATGGACGTGGTGATACTATTAGTGAAGTTAATAATGCTTGGTCTAACGGTGTCAAAAAAATGCTTAAAAAAACAAGGGAGTTAATTGGTTCGAAATATTTAATTCTTGGTAATGGAAAGGTTTATGATGGTTATCAGGGGCTTTTAAATGGTGTAATGCTGGAAGGTTTTCCATCTTCTTGGGAGAGTAACGGTAATTGGGATGGAATATTAAAAACATATTCTAATATTAGTGAAAAAAATAATTCTCCTAAAATTACAATAATAAATTCTTATAGCAGTCGCCAATCTTATCAAAAAATGAGGTTTGGTTTGGCTAGTGTTATGATGGAAAGTCATGGTTATTTTAGCTTTGATTACGATGTTTCTAGTCATGGACAGGTTTGGTGGTATGATGAATATGATGTTAGTTTAGGAAAAGCTCAGTCTAGTGCTTATGATTTACTTAATAAAGGAAATACGATTTATAAAAAAAGTCTTTGGAGGCGTGATTTTGAAAATGGAGTTGTCATTTTAAATTCTAGTGATAAAGAGCAACTTTACGTTTTTAAGCAAGAAGAATTTCAAAAAATAAATGGAATTCAAGATAGAACCATTAATAATGGCTCTATTATTAATTTTATTAAAATAAAGCCAAACGATGCTGTTATTCTTTTAAAAAGAATTTCTTCAGTAGCTACTATTAAAAATAATAGTTTTAATAATGGTGATTTTATTAGAGTTTTTGATAGCAAGGGACAACAGAATCGTTCTGGTTTTTTTGCTTATGTAGATAGTCAGCCGGCCAATTCCCAGATACTTATTAGTGATATTGATAATGATGGGCGAGATGAAACTTTAGTTAATAGTAATGGTCTTATTTCTATTTATAAAAATGGACAGAAAGTTAGGGAATTTAAACCTTATGATGGAAAATTTACTGGAGATATCTCTTTTGCTGTGGCTGATTTAGATGGCGACAAGACTAAAGAAATAATCACTGGGGCTGGTCAAGGTGGTGGCCCACATGTTCGAGTTTTCAATAAAGATGGCAAGCCTTTAATTGGAGGTTTTTTTGCTTATGATAAAAATTTTAGAGGTGGTGTTAGAGTGGCTGTTATGGATTTAGATGGTGATAAGGTTCAAGAAATAATAACAGCCGCTGGTCAAGGTGGTGGCCCACATATTAGAATTTTTAACAAAGATGGCAAGCCTTTAATTGGAGGTTTTTTTGCTTATGATAAAAATTTTAGAGGTGGTGTTTCTTTGGCGGTTGGGGATATTGATGGAGATGGTAAAAAAGAAATACTAACCGCTCCTGGAGCCGGAAGATCTCCTGAAGTTAAAATTTTTAACAAAGATGGTAAAAATTTAAATTCTTTTATGGCTTATGAAAATGATTTTAGGTCTGGGTTAAGGATAATGTCGGATGATTTAGATGGTGACAAGAATTTTGAAATATTAGTTGGAACTACTAGTTTTTAATTAATTTAGATTGCTTTTAGCTTAAAAATTGAGTATAATTAAATTATAAAAATATGATAAAAAATAATTCAGACAAATTAAATAAAAATAATGAAAATGCTGAAATAGAAATAGTAGAAGTTGAAAATAGGGGTGGCTCTATGATTGAATCCAGAGAAGATCAGTCTGTTCGGCTTGGTCCAGACGGTATTGATGTTAAAAAGGGTGGTAATTTTGTTATTGGTAGTTTAAATTTGATAGGTGATTCTATCAAAAAAAGACATGAAAGACATTATCAGGAAAATTTTTGGCATTTAGTTGCTGATATTATTCTTGTTTTGATAATAATTGCTTTAATAGTTTTTTCTATTTTTTCTTTTGGAGTTGGAAAGGATGATAAAGTTTTATTAAAGGTTAGTACTGATGATCAAAATATTATAGCTGGACAATTAAAAACTTTTGAGCTGGAGTATCAAATTAAAGAAGATTTAAAAGAAAACTTTATTAAGGTTGAGCTTCCTAGGAATTTTATTTTGGAAAGTGTTAGTCCTAGTAATTACTATAATCAAGAAAAGAATACCTTTTATTTGGATGATTTAAGTAATGGAACTACTGGTAAAATTAAAATAGATGGTTATGTTATTGGAGAAAAGGGTGATCATCAAATGATTTCTTTTAATTTTAATTGTAATAAATGTGGTAAAGATGGTGTTTTAAGCTCTTATTTTTATAATATTAATAAATATTTAGCCGATGTTAGCATTTCTTTCCCAGAAAAAATTTACTCCAATACAGAAGTCGAAGCTAAGGTTAAAATAAAAAATAATGCTAGTCGTGATCTAAATCATGTTGAACTATTTTTTGGTGATGACGTTGAAATAAAAAAATCTGACTTAAGAATTGAAGATAATAGGTTGATTTTAGAAAAAATAGATGCAAAACAAGAGTTTGAATATTTGGTTTTTTTAAATCCTAAAAATGAAGAAAATATTAACTTAAAACCTAGACTATCTTTTAATTTTTTAAATGATAGTCTTTATTTGGATTTAGCGGATATAAATAAATCAATAAGTAAGCCAGAAATAAAATTAGGAATTTCATCTAATCAATCATTACTTAAAACTGGAGAAAAAATTGCTTATAAATTTGAATATGAAAATCAAAATAGCCAAGCAATAAAGGATATTTCTTTTAGGTTAAATTCTGGTCAGCTTGGTTTATTTTTATCTTCCGTTGAAATTTTAAATGCTCCTAATAATGTTAGTTTAGAAAATAATATTATTAAAATTGAAGATTTGGTTCCAGGGGAAAAACAAAAATTAGAATTGCTTGTTTTGTTTGAAAGAAGGCAAATTTTATCCAATCAAGAAGCTTTATTAGTGGCTGATGTTGAATATCAAATTAATAATCAAAATGTTAAATATACGGCCTATTCTTCAAGAACAAAGATGGTTTCGGATGTTTTGACTAATGTTTCTGGTCGATATTATAGTGAGCAGGGTGATCAACTGGGTGTTGGTCCTTTACCTCCGGCAGTTGGCATGGCTACAAATTATTGGTTATTTTTGGAATTTAATAATTCTGGTAATAAATTGAAGGATTTTGTTTTAACAGCAGAATTGCCGGACAATGTTTATTTTTCTGGTAATAAAAGAGTTTTAGATGGTAGTTTGAATTATGCTGAAATTGGCAAAAGAGTGATTTGGGAAATTTCTGAAATAGAAGGTGGAATTAATAAATACAGAGCTAACTTGGAAATAATTTTTATTCCAGAACAAGAAGATTTGGGTAAAGTTGTTGATTTGGTAAAAAATATTAAATTTACCGTATATGATGAATTTACTCAAGGAGATATTAGTCAAAGTCTAGAAAATATCAACACCAATTTAAAAGGAGATCGTTTTTCTAGTGACAAGGGCAGGGTAGTTATAATTAAATAAATTTTAGTTAGTTTTAATAAAATCTTTGAAATTTCAAAGATTTTTTATTTGCTAAATTTTACTAAACCTTATATAATTATAGATATAAAATAAAAAATTATGTTGAATTTAATTAGAAAAATAATCAAGCCAAAGTATAAAACTTTAAATCAGATAGAGATTAATAGTAAAAATATTCTACATAATTTAGAATATATTCAGTCGTTACAAGAGCAAGCTGAAATTTTTCCAGTGTTAAAGTCAAATGCTTACGGACATGGATTAAAAGAAATTTGTCACATTTTAAAAAAAACAAATATTAAAATGGTGGCTGTTGATTCTTTTCCAGAGGCTCAGGTAGTTTATAAATATTTTCCTGGTAAAGTTCTAATATTAGGAGAAATGCCTCTTAAGGCTTATAGTTATTGTAAGTTAAAAAGAACTGAATTTATCGTTTATAATAAAGAAACTTTAAAATATCTATCTAGATACGGTAAAAAAGCTAAGATTCATCTTTTTTTTAATAGCGGGATGAACAGGGAAGGTATAGATGATTTAGATTTTTTTATTGATGATAATAAAAAATACTTAAATAAAGTAGAGATAAGCGGCTTTTGCTCTCATTTAGCCGAGGCCGATGATAATTCTAGTAGTTTTAACCAAGAACAAGAAAAGCGTTTTACAGATGCTCTAGAAACACTTCACAGAAGTAAAATATACCCTAAATGGATACATTTAGGTAATTCAGCTGGTGTTTTTGTTTTAAATAATAAGATTTTCAATGCTTTTAGGCCGGGAATAGCTTTTTATGGCTACAATCCTTTCTTAAAGGAAGATAAAAACTTCTCTAAGGCTAGTTTTTTAAGACCAGCCTTGAGCTTATATTCAACTATTATAGCTAAACACAAGGTTAAAAAGGGAAGTAAAGTGTCTTATAGTAATAGTTTTGTAGCTGAAGATGATTGTAATATAGCTGTTATTCCTTTTGGTTATTTTGAGGGTTTGGATAGAAGATTTTCTGGTTGTATAAAATTTTTGTTCAATAAAAATAAAGATAAAAATGAAATTTTTTGGGTGAAAATAGCTGGAAATGTTTGTATGAATCTTTGTTGTATAAATTTTTTAAACAAAGATTTTAATGTTGGAGATAGAGTGCAAATATTTTCTGATAATAATGATATGGATAATTCGATTCAAAATTTAAGCAATAAAATAAACATTATAAGTTATGAGCTTTTATCTGGCTTAAATCATAGTATTAAAAGAAAGATAATTTAAATAAAAGCGTATGAGCAGAAATCAATTGACTAGGATGACGGGTAAAAAAATAAACAATCCTTTTATTAAAAAAAATAAAAATAAGAAATTTAGAAAAAAATGTTTTATTTGTTTAATTTTTGGCTTTGTTTTAATAGCTTTATTTGTTTATTTTGTTTTTTTTACTTCTTTTTTTAAAATAAAGAATATAAAAATAAGCGACCTAAACAAGGTTAATGAAAATGAGATTGAAAACATAGTTCAGGCTCAAATTGACTCTAGAAATTCTTTTTTTTCTCAAGAAAACATATTATTTTTTAACGAAAAAGAGCTTTTAAAGCAATTGTCTGATTATAATTTTTTAGAGGTAGATATCAAAAAAAGCCTTATTTCTGGTTTAAAAATAACAATATTAGAGAGGGAGGTTAGGTATATACTAGAAGAGGGTGATTATTTTTATTATTTAGATGATTTAGCTAATATAGTTAAAAATAAAAGGGTTTGTTTTAACTCGAGCGAAGGTTCTCAGATCACTTTAGCTTCAAGTACTGAAGAGGAATTGTTAGCCCTAGAAGAAAAAGCTTTAGATGACTGTTTAAAACTTAAAAATGAAGCTTTAAAGGATAATTATTATCCAGTTATAGAAAATATTCACAGTAATTCAAAAATTGATTTAGATAATAAAAAAGCTAAGATTAGTAAGGAATATTTAGATTTTGCCAATAAAATATTCAATGACTTTGGCATAGAAAGTGATTTTAGGGTTAAAAAATTTATAATAGATGAGGCTAAAGACACTCTAAAAGTTAAGCTTTACAATGATATTATAGTATTTTTTAGCTTAAAAGATGATCAAGAGAGTCAAATTAAGAGGTTTTTATTGTTAAAAAATGAATATAGAGACAAGTTAAAAGGAGTCGAATATGTCGATATTAGATATGGTGATAAGATATATTATCGTTAATTTTATAATTTTTTTAAAAATATATGGGAGAAGGAACATTTAAATTTGTTTTTGGTCTAGCTATTTTTGTTTTTTGTTTAGTGGTTATAGGTGTTTTTTTAATTTTTTTAAAAATAAGTCTTTTATTTACTCCAGAAATAAATTTAATGGGTTTAACTATCTACTAATTAATAAATTCATTAAATTTGTTGGTATTATTGATATTGTTGTATTTATTGGCGTTTATTGTTATAATAAATATATAAGGTTAATTAATATACATTATGCGAAGTTAAGGACAATATAGAAATAGACTTTTCTTTGTGTTTTTTAAGTTCCCTATGGAAAATAAGCCAATAATAAAATATTTAAAAGATTTTCTTGATTATAGTGAAATTGAAAAAGGTCTTTCTCTTAAGACTCAAGAAAATTATTCCAGATTTTTAAATAAGTTTTTTAATTATTTAAAAAATTCTAATTTACAGGACCTAAAACCTCAAGACTTAAATGAAGATCATGTTTGGAAGTATCGTTTGTTTTTATCTAGGCATATAAATAAAGTAAGTAATAGGCCTCTTAAGAAAAGTACTCAAAATTATTATTTAATAGCCTTAAGGTCTCTTTTAGAGTTTTTTGTTGAAAAAAATATTAATTCTCTGCCTCCTAGCAAAATAAAATTAGCCAAGGATCGTTCAGAGCGAGAAATAAAATTTTTAAATCTAGATCAATTAAAAAAATTATTATCATCGCCGGATGATAATGACATTAAAGGGTTGAGAGATAGATCTATTCTAGAAACACTGTTCTCTACTGGCTTGCGTGTTTCAGAGTTGGTAGCTTTGAATAGAGATCAGATAAAAATAAAAAATAATTTAGAATTTTTAGAAATAAGTGTTGTTGGCAAGGGTCAAAAAGTTAGAACTGTTTATTTTTCTGAAAGAGCTTTAAGCGCTATTAAAAAGTATTTAGATAAAAGAAATGATATTGACCCTGCCCTATTTATAAATTATAAGCCAGGAATTGAGAAAACTGGAGAATCAAGAAGGTTGACAACTAAAAGTATTGAAACAATAGTTAAGAAATATATAAAAATAACCGGCTTACCGGTCATGGCTACGCCTCACACGTTAAGACATAGTTTTGCCACTGATTTAATGTCACAAGGTGTCGACCTTAGACTTGTTCAAGAATTTTTAGGACATAAAAACATCGCTACAACCCAGGTTTATACTCATGTTACTAGTAAACAATTAGGAGATATTCACAAAAAAATACATTCTAGAAAAAATTTTGATAAATAAAATACAACAAAAAGAGAAGGCGTTTATCCCTTCTCTTTTTGTTCATAATCCTGTATTTTTTTGTTTTAGTTTGTTTTTCTTGCTTTTGAGGTTATGTATTTTTGAAATTTTATTCTATTCATTTTTATTTATAATTAGTTCATTTGTTGTTTCATTTAAAATTTTATAATCATTTATCATTAATTCTGAATTGTTGTAGTAATCAAAATCAATCTCAACTTCTAATTCCCTTCCCTTGTGTTGATATTTAAAAAGCGCTTCTTTTTCATTAATTATTAAACCATTGTTTAATTTTAAATCAGACTCCAAGTAGCCTTCCATGATTAATAATTGTGTAATATTAAAATTTATTAAGTTTAATAAATATTCTTTTTTTTCTTCAGTTATTTTATTTTCTTTTGACTCATCTTCCTCCAATTCTTTTTCTTCTAGCTCACTTGTTTCTTCGTGTGATGTCTGATCTTTTATTTCTCCTAGATTATTGTTATTTTGTTTATTGTTTTTATTTATTTCATTAAAGATAAAAATAGCTACTAAAAACAAAATAATAAAAATAATTATAAAAATAAAAGTTTTTTTTGTTTTTTGATTCATAATTTTTTAATTAATTTTAAAGATAATATATAAAATTTATTGTTGAATAATTTCATGGCATATTTCTCCTGGAGGGCAAGGATCAGGTTCTATGAAGCTGTGAAGCCAGCAGGCATATAAGGTTTTATCTCCTTTTACATCCCAAGGCAAAATACTTGTCATATTATGATCATAATATTTAATACCTTTACAAAGAGGTGAGGTAAAATAACCTACAAAATCATAGCCAGTTTTTGTTGGAGCGATAGCTCCTGGCATATCAAGTCCATATGTGACCATTACTACACTTGAGCCGTATGTTCCTCCTTGCTTATCGAAAGTTATTTTGTATTTACTGATATAGTCTAAAATACATCTAACTTGGAAACCAGCCGCACTACTAAATGATCCCCTGCCAATGCCGGAATTGTTGTAAGCGACATATCTGTAATAAGGGTAAGTAGTTTCACCTGAATTTATCCAAAGATAAGCTGCTGTAGGTAAGAAATTAACATGCCATCCATCAGAGTGATGTCTGTATCCCCCACCCATCAAAGAAAGATTATAATTATCTGTGCCATTGTTAGAAGGGTTATATTCCCAACGAGGATGAGTGTTTGTTGAACAAATACCACCCAAAGGAGAGTTTACTTGACGACAAGATTTTAATGTATCACCTTTGCTTCCCCTATATCCACTTGAATTAACTTGACTTTCGGTCATTCCTATAAATCTTTCTAGTTGTTTAAAATCTTCATCGCTTGGAAGTTTCCAGCTCAAAGGACAAGCTGATAAAGCTGCTTTATAATTATACAAAACTCCATAGCCTTTGTATATATAAGAAAGCTTAGCTTCATTTACATTAGTTCCATTATAACTATGAACGTAATATCTCGGTTCTGTTATAGAACTAGAGCTACCTGCATAGACACTTGGTAAATACTTTAAGTTTTCACGAATCCAACATTGATCACCGATAGATGTTAGTTTGTAAGTATGATTGTGGTATTTTATCTCAGTTTGTCCATAACAAGCATCAAAATAATTCCATCTAGCATAAACAGTATACGAACTTGTAACTGCGGTTGAAGAAGTGAATTGAGTTCCAGCTGTTGGGCTTGTGAACCAGCCAGCGAAAGTATATCCAGCTCTACTTGGGTTAGATGGTAAAGTAATGGTTGAATTGTAATTAGCTGAAACACTTGTTGGAGTATGTCCACTTCCCCCATTAGCATTGAAAGTGATAGTGTATTGATTAACAGTCCATCTGGCATACAAAGTAGTGTTAGCTGCTTTATCCCAATTTCTTGAACTGGTCATTGAACTTGAATAATATTGTGTTCCTCCACTTGCAGCATCAAAGTAACCAGCGAAAGTGTAACCACTTCTTGTTGGAGCACTAGCTGCTGGCATAGCAGATCCATAAGTAGCTGTTACTGAAGTTGACCCACCTGTTCCACTTTGTCTATCGAAGGTTATAGTGTAAGTATTAGCAGTCCATCTAGCATGCAAGGTTAATCCAACTGTTTGAGTGTAGACAGTTGAAGAGGTATATTGAGTTCCACCAGTGCTAGAGGTAAACCAACCAGAGAAAGTATATCCACTTCTTGTTGGAGTCGGTAGTGTACCAACTGCTTGAGCATAAGTTACTGATTTAGATGTAGGACTTACTGTTCCTCCTTGAGCATTGAAAGATAAAGTGTAGGTATTGGCAGTCCATTTAGCGTAAACAGTATATGAACTTGTAACTGCGGTTGAAGAAGTGAATTGAGTTCCAGCTGTTGGGCTTGTGAACCAGCCAGCGAAAGTATATCCAGCTCTACTTGGGTTAGATGGTAAAGTAATGGTTGAATTGTAATTAGCTG